>CACXMM010000082.1:1281-2805 GCA_902768785.1 uncultured Prevotellaceae bacterium | reverse complement strand
ACTCGGCTCAGCCGTTTGGTTTCGCCAGGAACCATTTTACTCTTCATTGTCTTAGCCGATGCTCTTTCCTAAATCAAAAGCCTCCTGCAGTTTCGGATTACCCTCAATCTCACGAGGGTCATTCACACCTCCGCAGAAAAGCGTTCTTGCCAGGCGACTCTTGGGATAGCAGTCTATCCAGCCCGTCAACCCCGTCTCTGCACGCTTCGGAGTCTCGGTTTCATCCTCTGCAGCCGTTGTCAACAGATAGACATCACGATCATCCTCTGCAGCCGTAGTCAGCAGATAGACATCACGAAACGCATAATCCTGTTCATACATCGCATTCATGCGGTCTATGAGGGTCTTCATCTGGCCGCTCATCTCGTAATAGTAGATAGGTGTTGCCCAGCAGATAACATCAGCCTTCAGCACCTTGGCCATGATGTCGTTCACATCATCATTGATGACACAACGCCCTAACTTTTGGCAACCCAGACAACCCTTGCAGAACTGGATGTTCTTGCCAACGAGAGAAATCTTCTCCACCTCGTTTCCTGCAGACTTGGCACCTTCCACAAACTGGTCGGCGAGCATGTCGCTGTTTGAGCCATGACGTAGGCTCGTAGAAATAACAATAACCTTTTTCATATTTTATTCTTCTATCTTTTTAATCACCTTTGCTGGCACACCTCCAACAATCGTATTCGGTTCAACATCTTTTGTCACTACAGCACCTGCAGCTACCACGGCTCCATCGCCAATAGTCACGCCTGCAAGCACAGTGGCATTGGCTCCAATCCAGACGTTTTTACCAATGTGGATAGGTGCATAGCTCATACTCTGACGTTTAGCTGGGTCAAGGTCGTGGTTGATGGTTGCCAGCACGACGTTGTGACCGATGAGAGCGCCCTCGTCGATGGTGATACCGCCCTGATCCTGGAACTTACAGCCCATGTTGATGAAGACCCGTTCACCAACGATGGTGTTCTTGCCGCAATCGGTATGAAACGGAGGAAACATGCCTACCGTCTTGGGAACTTCACGCCCCCAAAGCTGTTCCAGCAAATCGTGCAGCTGCTCTGGAGTATGATACTTGCCGTTAATCTCTGCTGTTATCTTCAGTGCCTCTTGCGACAGCTGATGGAACATCATGTGGACATCACCACCGCCAACGACGGGTTTGCCCGATGCCATGTAATCACGAAATTCTTGTATTGTCATTGTTCTTTATTTTTCTTTTGTGAATTTGTAAACAGCCCATGTAGGTAGAATGACCAATAGCAGCAAAGCAACCTCCACCAAAGCATACGAGCCGAAATAGTCAACCAAAGTCTGAAATTTCAGAACTCCATCTATCAGAAAGACCAGAAAGGCAAACCAGCAGATAAAGAAGATGGTTGCGTAATTGATTTTTCTTTTCTTTAATTTCATTTGATGATTCCACTAAATTGGAATTTATGATGGTTCAGAGTTATACCTCCTCTGCCTGCATAGGCTTGTATATCGTGTCTACCACTCTGCGCTGGCATTCGTCGGCATCGG
>CACXMM010000082.1:0-1226 GCA_902768785.1 uncultured Prevotellaceae bacterium | reverse complement strand
ATGCGCCCAAACCCTTGTTACGGTGGATGTCAAGCGTAGCCAAATACAGGAGATAACGACATATGCCTAATTCAAATACTACAGCCATACCGCAGAAGTTGTCATCTTCAGTGATGGCATAAAAAGACATTTCCTGGCAGTGGTCTATCATCCAAAGGAAACGTTCAGTGTTAGTTCTCTCCGCTTCGGGAAAAGCAGACTCGTAGAGCTCTGGAACTTGCGCTATCAGGGGGTCTTTGCTTGACTGTATTTTTATCAAATTCATGACTATATTACGATTTATCTTTATTCAATAAATAATATTCTCTTCATATCTGATTAGATTTCTATTTCGATCTTTGTTCCGCAAGAGAAGGCTTGAAGCCGTTCGGCCATGACATCCTTCAACGTTGAAAACACGGCATCACCTGTACAGTGGCTGGTATGGAAGTGCGTCTGCGGATAGGAGGCTGTCAGTCTGTAGGCGAGTTCGCCGAGTTCATCCTCCGACTCATGACCGTCGAGGAGATGGAAACCTCCAACAACCTCATTCACTGGAAAAGGCGTGGCCGCAAGAATATTCTCCAGTCCGCTGTGGGCACAGCCCGTAAACAGCAATCCGTTGGTATAGAGGGCCAGTTCATGACGGAAGTCGTCAGGGATGTATTTTCCGTCTGCCGTTTCAACAAAGAGGTGTTGATTGCCTTTGGGCATCGGATGCACTTGCGGGATGCGGGCAATGATATACAGGTCATTGGTTATCCACCCGCTTTGCTCGATGGGCAACAGTCGTTCTGAAGGTATCTCCGGCCATTCGGTGGTGATGCTGTGCAGATAACGGCGTTTGGAATAGAATTTCCCGCTAAGAGCATACGGTGATACGTTGATTTTCGCCTTGTCGTTGATGGCCATGAAGTTCTTCAGCCCTCCGGCATGGTCACTGTGACCGTGGGAAATGAACACATAGTCCACAGTGCCGAGGTCAATGCCTAACCGCTCTGCATTACGGATGAGCATATCGCTGGCTCCCGTATCGAGCAAGATGCGATGGTGCTCCATTTCCAGGAGTATCGACAACCCATGCTCTGTCTCTAAAGCTGGAGCATTCGTGCGATTATCTACTAATACAGTCCACTTCATGTCTTTCTATTCCATTCTTCCGTATTTCATTTCCTCGCCCTCTTTGTCATACTGCTTGCGCTTGCCAACGGGAGGTTCAGTCAGAGTAATCCTAACCACTGCTGTCC
>CACXMM010000081.1 GCA_902768785.1 uncultured Prevotellaceae bacterium | reverse complement strand
ATCCTCTTATGGTGTTGAGGGATGTAGCCGTTTGAGAAAGATCACCTTAACGGTGCCCGCGAAATCCACCTCGCCTTGCGGTTGGAGGCATCCCTCATGCTGGTAGAGGATGGTGGCTGTTCCCTGTCATTCACCTTTCGGTGTCTCACGCGATTCCTCCAGCCTTACGGTTAGGAGCATCCTCTTGTATTTCGGATGCAAAGGTACAACAAAAAACTGAGAAAAAGGCATAAACTGAACGATTTTTTAGTTTTTTGATGCTAAAGGAACTTCATAATTACATATATCAGTCGTTAATATATGATTTCGTTGTCATGTCATAGTATAGTGCCTCCAACTCAGCCAAAGTTAGTTTCTCCACAGAATGCTCGATGATTCTGATAAGTTCATCACGCCGTCCTTCATCGGACTGGCTAAAACGATTCATGTATGCCATAATCTATAATATCAAGTGTTTCATTGGGTGACCACCCCATTGGTTATCATTCACATATTGGAAGCCGACGGAGGTGTACAATGCCTCGCCGACTGGATTATCCTTATCTACTAAGAGTCCGACACATGGCAAGTCCTGACGATTGGCCCGTTCCTTGGTAGCCAACAGCAGCTTTCGGGCAATGCCCTGACGACGATAATCTGGAAGCACGGCCAAAGAATCGAGGTACAGTTCACCTGCCTGAGTCTCATCGTCCATTCCCGAATGGTCCTTGCCGATTTGTTCTTTGGCAGCCTCGATAAAGGCGCGACGAAGTTCATGCAGACATCCACCATCATAGCTGACGGAAATGCCAACAACCTGTTCAGCATCCATTGCTACCAAGGTATTTTGATAGCTGTACTGCGAATCTTCGCGCTCGACAAGTATCGTCATCATCTTGCGGAAATCCTCTAGCCCGTAGCCCTCGCCACAAAAATACAGGCAACAGTCATCTGTCATGGCCGTCATTATCAGGCAGGCAATCTCTGCTGCCAGGTTTTTCGTTGCTTCTCGAACCTCGGCGACGGACTCTTGAAATCGTGCTTGATGGCATTAGCAAATACATCAGCCTTTCCCTTTCCATCTTTCTTAGTATATTGCTGGGAACCGAGGACGATAGTCTCGCTTCCATGCATTCGGTTAATCCTGTCTACCACCTCGTCAAGCCGCTTCATTTTCTGGAACTGTTCAGCATTGATGTCGAAGAGATCTTGCTGAATGGGAGAGTCGGCACCGATGCCCATGACGATGACTCCGGCTTTCTTGTACTGGTATCCCTGACGATAGATTTTCTCAAGGACTTGGTTCGCGGTCTGCGTAATGGTTTGTCGGGGTGATTAGACGCTGCTCCTGAAAGTTCCAGTACTGTGGCAAATCTTCACGGAAAGCGTTTGTATTCAGGAACACACCGACAATAGAGGCCACTGTGTTCTGCATTCTCAGCTTCTCTGCACAACGGGCGGCATAGTTCGAGACATGGGTTCGCAGTGTTTCTATATCACCTATCATGCCATTGAACGAGCGGCTGGTACAGATGGATTTCTTCTTCGCCAACTCCTCATTCGGCACAACATCCTCACCGTTCAGTTCCTGCCAGGTGCGGACGATGTTGATGTTATTGAACGTCAGTCGTACCCAGTCCTTGTGGTGCTGCGCAAAGTCGTAGGCGGTAGTTATGCCGAGGGCTTGTAATTTGGCGGCATAGCGTCTGCCGATGCCCCAGACATCATCTATAGGGTAAAGCTTCAGGGCTTTGATGCGCTTCTCGTCGGAGTCTATCATGCAGCAATGCCTGTAGCCCTGATACTTCTTCGCAAAGTGTGAGGCCATCTTAGCCAATGTCTTGTTCGGAGCCAGTCCGATGCTGACAGGCATACCCACATATCGCTTTATCTTTTTGTGCAGGTTCTCACCCCATTGCTTCAAGTCCAGATGATTCATACCGTCAAGATAGACGAAGCATTCGTCGATGGAATATCTGAAATAGGCAGGAACCTCTTGGGCAATAAGGCTCACGATACGACCTGTCAATTCTCCATAGAGTTCATAGTTCGAGGAGAATACTGCAATCTTTGTATTGGGGAATTGCTGGGCCAATTGATAGTACGGTGTTCCAGCCTTAATTCCTAAAGCCTTGGCCTCATTTGAACGGGCAACTATACATCCATCGTTGTTCGAGAGGACTACCACTACAGCATGTTCCAAATCTGGCCGGAATACCCTCTCGGCCGAGACATAACAGTTGTCTGCGTCTATGATGCCGTACATATCAGAACCTTCCTAAAACCTCAATCACCTTTACCCAGTCCGTCTCTGCATCGAAGCCGAACTTGTCATCAATTCCCACGTTGAAATAAAGCTTCACCTCGAAGTTCTGGAAACTCGTCTTTCCCACTTCAGGATTCTCGTTGGCGTAGTCGAAACGGATGCCCTCCTCTGCAAAACGGCTTCTGTATATAGCCATCTGCTCATCGTAGCATCCGCTCCAGAGAATCATGCAGATGTCATCACGGTTGGTCATCAGCTGCAAGGCCTCACGGGCATAGGGATAGTAATCGTAGGTCTCCTCATTCTCATAACAGGCCCGCAGGATCGTGTCGTGAATATCCACCACGACGTAGATTTTCTCCCAGTTCTTTTCCTTCTTACGGTTGAAAGCAACCTCAAATGCCTTTCCAATATCCATCGTTCTTAATCTTCGTCCTCCTCAACTGCAACATATTGAGCATTGTGCTCTTCAACCATCTTCATAACCAGTTCATCAGAGCCTTCTCTTTTGGAAATCTCTCTGCAAATGGACTTTATCGTCTGCTTGTTGACAGGTCGTTTTACAGTCTTGTACCAAGAGAGAAACTCTGTAATATCAGCCTCGCTGGTGAGGTCATAGGCAGAATTGAACCTGCTGCCATTG
>CACXMM010000080.1 GCA_902768785.1 uncultured Prevotellaceae bacterium | reverse complement strand
GTATGCGCAAACTTAGTTCCGGGTAGTCCCTCGTAAAGACGCAACTGGCAATGTATCGGTATTTCATATTTGTTTCTGTTTGCTAAATTGGAATTTATATGCTACTCTCCCATTCCTTTTTCGTGATGCAAGTGATATGCTCTGTCCGCAGCTCACCCGGCAATTGAGAAGGAACGTTTTCTTTTGTCATCTGATACTTAAAGCCACACTTCTCTTGTACGCGCTTTGACTTAATGTTACCATCAAAATAACCGCACCACATCTTCTGCATCCCCAAAGCATTGAAGGCATGCCGCTGCAACTCCCTGACTGCTTCTGGTATCAGCCCCTGCCCCCAATACGGAACGCCAATCCAATAACCAATCTCGCACTCATCGTCGGGGAGGCCAATATTGCTTTTCTTTCCAACCATCAATCCAATGCTGCCGACAGGCTTGCCTGTAGATTTTAAGACCACAGCATAGGTTTCTGGTGCTGAAAGAATTGTATTGATAATCTCCCTGCTGTTCTCTACGCTTGTATGCACTGGCCATCCAGCAATCGGACCGACCTGTGGAGATTTCGCATAGCCATATAAATCCTCAGCATCCTCTTCACGCCAAGCTCTTAATATCAGTCTTTCTGTCACTATATCCATTCCTAAATTCCGATTTATCTGTTTGTCTTTTCGAGATCTATTCCTTACTCTGCTTGAAGAGCCAGTCCCTGACGGCGGCAATCTTGTAGCCGTAGTCAAACGAGGCCATGTGCTCCATGGCTCGGCCCGTTTCCGGGAGTACGCTGCCTGTTTCCCACTTGATGAAGTTGATGTTGCCGCCACGGGCTATCAGCTCCTCGGCCAGTCGCTCCTGCTCATCGCTGGGTAGTTTGGCACTCCACGATGCGGAATCTATGCGGGCTTCGTTCTCCTTCAACACCTTTGCCAGGTCTTGCATACCGCCGTATGCCTTTTGGTCGCCTCCAGCCACGATGTAGAAGAAGTGCTTCCGTCCGAAGTCCTTCATCTTCGTAGTGTCCCATTGGCTGCTGACGAAGAGCGAAGCGGCAAAGAGGTCGGGATGTGTGATGTTGAAGTAGAACGACATCATACCGCCCATCGACTGACCTGTAGTGTATAGACGGTTAGTGTCTACATTGTATTCCTTGCAGACGGATTCAAGCAGACGGATGGTCATCTCCACCTCGTCGGTGGTGCTCCAATCATCCTGCACGGCCCAGTCGGTATATTGCGGAACCAATACGAATGAAGGATGCTTCTGCTGGTCTCTATTTGAAGCGAACTCCAAGGCGCCGTAGCCCTGCGTGAGCGGAGCCGTCACCTCCTTACCGGCAGTGCTGGCATCGGCCATGAAGAGTACCAAAGGGAGTTTCTGACCTGCCTCTGCACCTTCGGGAATCAGCAGATTATACTCCATCGTCTTGCCTGTCAGTTCATCGTTGAACGGAATCTTTGTTAATCACCATGTGGCCACCTTGGCGAGTACCACGTTCGCCACCCTTTTTCTGAGCGCAGGCTGTCAGGCACATCACACCTACCGCCAATAAAAACATTACTTTCTTCATATTTTTGTGGAGTGTTTCGTGACGAGGCACTGGTCTCTGCCAAGACCTTTTTAAGTGAATTATATTATGTGTTTGTTTGCTAAATTGGAATTTATCTGGCAACAACAATAGTGAACAGCACCAGATCCTGTGACTTCCACATCTCTTCTTCTCTGCAGCTATATGTTTTCTTGTATTCATATCTCATTGTTGTTTGAATGAAGGTATTACATACACTGGTTTCTCTTCGTGGTTGTTGCAGTCATGATGGTCACACGATTCCTGAGAGTCATTCAGTTTTCCATCCAAATAAGCCTGGAGTACATCTTCAACCGTTCCGTGACATCCTCTGATGACTGAGATACCATGAGCAGAAAGCTTGTTGTAGGCCCCCATGCCCATATTGCCAGCCAGCATCAGGGTGATTCCCATCTCCTGCATGACGGATGCAATGTTCGACTTACAGCCACACCCTTCAGGCGAGTCCAGACGTTCCTGGTTCAAAACCTGATTCTGTTCGTCGAGTGTTACTACGGTGTAATAGGCACAGTGACCAAAGTGGTCGTCCACCATGCCATCACGTGTTGGAATTGCGATTTTCTTCATCATATATTGTTTTTAATTTCTGATTTCTTGATTTGTTAAATGGGAATTTATAAGGCATGACCCCCTGAGACCTTTATGACCTGTCCCGTAAGCATTCCTGCCTGTTCGCTCGCCAGAAACAGAATCGTATCGGCAATATCC
>CACXMM010000079.1 GCA_902768785.1 uncultured Prevotellaceae bacterium | reverse complement strand
TAATTCTCTAAACAAACTGATTGAATAGTATAAACTTGTAACAGTTTATTGGGATATTCAGCATCGATTTGTGACGAACGGACAGACACAAAACAGCTGCAACCATGTAACTACTGAGAAGAAATGCCATGTCCAAGGCATCGCCTCGGCAGGATTACCGGGCGTATAGGCCCCAGCCTCCACCATCGCCGTAAGCCTGACCGGCATGGTGGAATATCACCAGCACCGTCAGGCATACTTTCAGATTGTCCAGATATAAACGTCGTCTCATTCTTTGTTTCTCATTTCCAGTCTCAACACTCTGATTGGCCTGTTCTCGCCTTGATACTGATTCGCGTCAATGCAGGTTTCGCCTGTGGGAACAAAACCACACTTCTCCATCACCCGGCCTGAGGCGGGGTTGTCTGCGAAGTGGCCGCTGATGAGCGATTTGATGTCAGTCGTTTGCCGGATATGGTCTAACATCAATTGTAGCGCCTCCGTACAGATGCCTTGATTCCAATAGGGCTTCGCCACCCAATAGCCGATGAGTGGTTCCCCCTCGCGGGCAGGCAAGTCACACTCGCACGATGGGCCATAGCCCATGGCACCAATCGCCTCGCCAGTTTCTTTCAACTCGATAGCCCAGGTATTGGTTGCGTCATTAAATACAGTACGAATAATCTCCAGACTTTCCTCCACACTCTTATGCGGCGGCCATCCTGCACGAGGCCCCACATCCGGATTGGAAGCCCATTTGAACAGTATCTCTGCATCCGATTCGCGCCAAGGGCGCAATATAATACGATCAGTTTCCATATTTGTTTTATTTGAATTTTCCGCTGAGGATCCTTTTGCGCAGGCACTTTACCGCGGGCTTGTAATACTCTATCTCCATCGCTTCAAGGGTGCGTTTCAACTCATCCATCAGTTCTGGATAAAAACTGCACATACGATAAGCGAGCTTCATGCAGAGCGTTTGGATGCCGGGGAACTCCTCAATGCTGACCATGTGCTCGAAACAGAAGTCAAGGAAGTCGGTCCGCAGGTCGTCCTCTTCTAACGTCAGACGCATTCCCGAGCTACGCTCGCCTACCCATAGCCTTTCAATGATGTTCAGAGTAAGCCGTCTGACAGACGAATTATCCGTCTGCATGGCCTGGTCTATCAGTTCGTTGAGTAACACCTGCAATACTGACAATTCCTCGTCGGTGGCTTTGGTCAGTCCCCACAAGGCACTCCTCGCCACGCGATAGTCCTTATCAAAGACATATCGTCGTGCAAAGTCGAGGAAACCGCCTGTAGCCTTGATTTCCCTGTATATCTCCTGTGCACCGCCCTCAGAAAACGTCAGCCTCAGCCTCTCGCTCGTTATTGCCATAGTAACTGTTTCAGATATTCCTTAACACCTTTGCGATAAAGTTCTGCGGGATCGCTGATGCCGTCTTTCGAAAGGCTGTCGAATATCTGGCAGAAAGTCTTCACATCGGCCTCGCCGAAGGCATGGTAATCGGCAGTCTTACGGCCAGCAATCTTGCAGTTGTACCAACCTGAATCAAGTTTCCGTGTGTATTCCTTGAATTCCTCCACGATGGGGTCGATGCTGTCCTGCATCAGGAAGATGCCGAACTCATGGCTGAACATCGCCAACTGGTAATCGATGTCTTGATTGTACCAGACCGTGTTGGTGCTGTCGTTCAGATTGTTGTACGAAGGCCCTTTCTGCCCAGCACGATACAGCAGCCAGTGATAATCTCCCCGATGCCAAGTATATCCCGTCACCCGCTCCCAATCCTTGACAAACGACTGCTCCTGCATCCGTCGGCTCAACATCTGCCGACGTTCCTCCATATCGGCCTTTACCTGCGGATAGACGTTCTTGAGATAAGCATCGTAATGCGTTACATATACGTCGGCGATGGCACGGGCTGCTGTCATCACGTCGGCTGGAGCATCGGCTTTCTTTCCTTCATTTATTACCACATTCATCACTACCTGCATTGAGTCGGTATTAGGAATGTTTTCAGCCGAAATGCCGAAGAAGAATGGTCCTGCCAACATGCCTCCCTCGCCTTGTCCGAAGGTCAAATACTCCTTATACTTCTGTAAGGTGTCAATAGCTGCCTTTGGAAACGTATTACCATATTTCGCAGCATACGTTGAGTCAGAGAACCCCAGCTCTGCAAGTGAGTAGAGATGCGTCACGTAATTCACCTCCGGGCGAATCTCTATCAGTATCTTGACCTCCTGTCGAGTCCTATTTAGAATCAGTTCTGTCAACGTGTTGTATTTCAGGAATAGTTCTTCTTTATATGGAATACCAAATTTATCCATGATAAGCATCAGGTATAGACCTGAGGCATAGCAACAGGAGTTACTGTCGAGATTAGTCATCCAGTCTGTGTCTGTTATACCTTGCTCACGCGCCAAACGGTATTCAATGTATCGTGCGGAACCTTCCACTGTCTCAATGATGGGGTAGAATTCTATGATATCAAGCCCTAATCGGTCTTTGACGGTTTTGAGTCGCTTGTCTCGAATGGAAAAGAATCCTGAGAGAATATGGCGAACTTCATGGATGTCTGAAGCCTCATATGCCTTCTTGAGGAGAGCGTTCTCTTTCGAAAGCATGTCACGATACCACTCATAATTCCTTCTGAGGGCCTTTAGAGAGTCGCTTGTAATAAAGTTCTCTGGAGTGGAAGCCAACATCTTGTTCCAGAAAACCGTATGCTTGTACTGGAATCCATGGAAGCACTCATGCATCAGCATGGAATACCATTCCTCGTATGTCTTAACACTTGGAACAGCTTGTATGGTTATCTCAGGCGAACTGCACTCCATCTCCTCGTAATAGTTCATTTCCATGCTATAGGCAGGATCATTGTATGTCGGCCAGATTTTATCATCTATAAGTTTCTTAAGTTCGTCCACATGTGCCAACACCTGTTCTTTCGATAGTCTGGTGCTACCGTTTATTGGCGTTAGTAGCAGTTGACAGAATTTATCCAAGGCCTCTACGAACACCGCAGGCTCTTCAAGGAAGACCATGTGTCCGCAGTCTGCACCAAGAACGACAGCGTTGGGAAAATGAAGCGTCTTATAGTGATCTGGACCGACGGCATAATCTTGCCTTCCATAGAGATAAAGGACAGGAACCTTGATGGCGGAAGTCAATGGTCTGAAATCCTCCCCATATTCATCCATGAACAACGGT
>CACXMM010000078.1 GCA_902768785.1 uncultured Prevotellaceae bacterium | reverse complement strand
GTCGCTCCTTTGTTGATGGTCACATTTTTCCCGATCGTCATCCGGCATCCGCAATCACAATAGAAGGGGGAAACGATAGCGACACTATCGTCTATCTCACATTGGAACAGTTCTTCCAGCAGACTCTTGTAATCAGGATCTGTAGGTTTCTTGGATGAGATCTTCAGGCATAATTCATGACTCCGTATCATCTCTGCCTCTACGTTACGCATACGAGGGTCTCTTTTGTCGCCCGACCCAGTGGCATCTATTATGTCAAACATATTAAAGTTTCAGACAAAAGTTACAGTGTTATTTCCATCGTTGTCTTTTGCACTTTCATGCCCATGTTCCTGTAGAAATTGAGTGCGGGGTCGTTACCTTCCCATACATTCAGGGTGATGTTGTTGCAACCTATTGACTTGGCGTAGTCACGGACATACTCATACAAAGCCTTCCCGACATGTTTGCCACGAGCTTCTTCATCTACGCAGATGTCATCAATATAGAGCGTCTTGATGTTCTGGAGTAACTTGTCATCCCTTACCTCCGTGATCATACAGAAGGCATGCCCCAGGACTTGACCGTCATCATAAACGAAGATGGGCTTGCTCTCATCTTCGAGCAAGACTTCAAGTTCCTGCTCATTATACTTCGTTGTGTTGGGCTTGAATAGATCAGGGCGTATGACATGATGCACCATATCAACTTGGTGCAGCAACTCTATGATAGCCTGAATGTCTCTTTTAACAGCTCTTCTTATCATAATTCATCAAGAATATTAGTCGTAAGCATATATAAGCCCGTACTTCTCATGAAGTTTGCGTAGTGTGCCATCTGATTTCATCTGCTGGATGATATTGTTTACCATCTGCAAGAGGTCATCCTGCCCTTTCTGCATGAGGACGCCTATTTCGCCATGAGTAAAGGGGGCGTTCAGTAATGGGGCTACAAGTCGGGTGTCTGTCTTCACATAATAGGGAGCCTCTGTTATCTCTGTTATCATCACGTCGGCTGCGCCTTCGGCAACAAGTGTAGGTATTTCCTCGTTCTTGGGGTGAACTACAATCTTAGCGTGAGTCAGCTTCTC
This sequence comes from uncultured Prevotellaceae bacterium, assembly GCA_902768785.1. Taxonomy (GTDB): domain Bacteria; phylum Bacteroidota; class Bacteroidia; order Bacteroidales; family Bacteroidaceae; genus Prevotella. The sequence goes on along the minus strand of CACXMM010000078.1, from coordinate 992 downwards.
GTTAGCAAACTTCTCATTCAGTCCCCCAGGATTCACCATCACAGTCACTTCGGGTTTGTCAATGTCAGCTAATGACTTGTAGCGGTCTGCTTCGGATGCACGGCAAAGGATAGTCTTGCCATTTGCCAGATAGCCCTCGCTCATAAGCATCGTCTCGCGTCGGGCATCGGTGATGGTGATGCCACCAATAGCGAGGTCGAACAACTGAGGCTCTGTAAGCACATCGGCTGTCAGCGTAGGCCATGAGGTCTTTTTGAATGTTGGTGTTACGCCCAGCCTTTTGGCAATCTCGTTGGCCACTTCTATGCCGAAGCCCCAATATGTCCCATCGGGTTCGCAGAAGGATAACGGCCTGTAGTCGCCAGTAGTTCCAAAGATGATCGTGCCACGTTCAATAATTTCTGCGACTTTTCCGTTACTCTGCTTTGTTGCGTTGTCCTCATTAGAAGAGCATGAGGCGAAACTTGTCGTTCCGCAAACAGTCAGGACGGCTATGAACAACCAAATCTTTATTCTTTCTCGTATCATAATCTTTGTCATGTTTAAATGTGTGTGCAAAGATACACAAATGGTGTGACAAATGGAAAAAAAGTGAGGAATAGTTTGGTTTTTCGCTCATTTTTTGTACCTTTGCGCTTAGAATATTGACAGCAAATCCGAATTAATATGGTACAACGATTGTTACATTTCTTGGATGCTTCGCCAGTAAACTTCCTGGCAGCAAAGAATATTGCCAGCGAATTGGAGCAGGCAGGCTATCGTCACTTTGATCCGCGTGAGGCACTCGGAGAGATCAAGGCAGGCGACAAACTCTATGTGACGAAGAACGACTCTTCCATCTATGCCTTCCATATCGGACGCAAACCGATGGCTGAAGCCGGTTTCAAGATGATCTGTGCCCACTGCGACTCTCCCACGTTCCGTATCAAGCCCAATGCCGAAATGCTTTGCGAGGGTGGTATCGTGAAATTGAATACGGAGGTATATGGCGG
>CACXMM010000077.1 GCA_902768785.1 uncultured Prevotellaceae bacterium | reverse complement strand
GCAATTAAAATTTATGCCTAATGAACGGACGAACTCTGCCACTTGATTTGATAGTCATATAGTTGTGGTAATCCATCAGATAAGTTAACTGTAGATTTCACATGAAAGACCATTTGCTGCTCGTCAAGCAAGTAGCCTATCTGCTCTTTAATCTCGTCAGATTCTATGCTTAATGGCAAGTTGTACGGTTCGAAACCAAAGAAACCAGTAGAGAAGAGCGGCATGAGGTCGAATAAGATGCCTCTGGGGTCGCTGCCTGGCATTGTGCCAACCAATTCAGAATAGCAATAGTTCCATATCATCGTCTTCTTTTGCTGTGGAATGGTGCAGGTTCGTCTCGTGATGTTCCCGTCCTGCCATTCCAGCGTGTATAGTTCCGTGTACCAAGGCGTTTCATTTATTTTGTCCTGATAAATATAATTGAAGTTGTCGTTCCTTATGGAGATGAGTTGGCCCTGCTCGTTGTAGTGGAACTTGAAAAAGAATCGGTTCGCTTGCACATGTCTTGATGACGGTCTATGGCCAGCCAAGCTGTCTACCCTTCCATTGGCAAGAAAGAGAGTGTCGTAATGGCAGAAATCGCGTGTATAGTTGGAATCGTGCTCACCGTTTGGTAGTTGGGCGAACTCCCGGAACGTGACGTAGATGCAATCATTGTCGTAGAGGTAATCGGCTTGCTGCTTCACAAGGAACGACCCGGAATCAACTCGTTCTGCAAAGGCGACCCTTCCCTCTGAGTCGTAGGAAAATGCGAGGTGCTCGTTACCGCCGTCCATTGAGAGTAGTTTTCCTGTATTGAGGTACGTGTGAGGATGGTCAGGGGTCACAGTGATTTCGTCATTGTTGGAACAGGCAGCCAGCAGTGACGTTGCGAAGATAATGACAAGAGAATATTTCATCGTTCCTTTTTTTATTAAAAACGCGTGTTGCACAACATTTATTATTTCAAAGGTCATTTGTAGACATCTCATTTTAGACTTTTTATAACCTCCACCACATTTCTTATGCCTTCGGTACTCTCTTTGAGTTGCTGGAGTGCTTCGCTATCATGATGACGGGCGGAAAGACTATCAAGGAAATGCTGGGTAGAGTGGTCGCCATCCATTAAGGTGAGGACAAAAGCCTTGATGGTTACCATGTTAATATCAAGGCTGTCACGTAATGCCATATCGCACATTCGCGTTGCCTTGTCAAAATAGAAGTTGGCGGAGTCCTGTTTGTTCTCAATGTAACATCTGAGTCCTTTGTACTGTAAGCACTCCGCTGAGTTGGGACAATATTCGGATAATGTCCTTTCCCGCAGAAGTAGGGCTTCACGATAATTCCCCATACTGTCAAGCCTGTGTGCCGATTCCCATGCTTCCTGCTTCTTCAATTCTACAGAATCACTTGCAGATGATTTCGATGTCGGCTGATTTACTACTGGGCGGCACGAAAACAAAGCAAGAGCGAACAGAAGAGTTAGTACCTTTTTCATAATGGGGATGCTTTAAAGATAATATGCATATAGTTCCCATTCTCATAGCCGAAGCGCTGTATGAGAGTGGAACCGTCGTAGATAGTTTCCAGTTGCAGGGTTATGCCGTTTTCGGCAAGTGGGCGGAATGCTTTCGGCTGTTTCAGTTCTTCATCCGTAAATGTGTAATATTGGCTATTGTTGTTAAACTCCACGCGGATGTGGTGGTCTGCGCCGTTATAGTTCAACTGCAAAAGCATGACGTTGGGGATGAAGGCCCATTTGATGTGCGAATAGTCCGTATCGTAGTCGAAGCCGTAGCGGGCAGTGATAGCTAGAGGGGAAGTCTCAGCAAGTGCACGGCTCAGTCCTTCGTCCGCATCCACGACCTTTGAAATCAGAGACACGGGAAAGTCTTGAAAGAAGACATGTTGCATCTTGTTGTCGGACACATCGACCTGCACGCCGCTAAAGGTTTCACAGTGGGCTTCCGTTATATGTCGCCCATTGAAGACGCACCCGTTTTCGACAATGCCAAACTGAAACGCTATTTTAGTGATTAGTGATTAGTGATTAGTGGTTAGTGGTTAGTGATCAGTGCCCTGAAGGG
>CACXMM010000076.1 GCA_902768785.1 uncultured Prevotellaceae bacterium | reverse complement strand
GATGAATGCCGGCTATCCTGAGGGTATGATGCTTGCCATCTTCTTTGGTAATATGTTTGCTCCCACGATCGACCACTTCGTGGTGGCCCGTAACATTTCTAAACGCCAGAAGAGATTAAAGAATTGAATAATTGAAGAATAGAAATTATGGCTAAGTTAAATACAAATAGCAACGCGTACATTATAGTCTATAGTGCTATACTTGTAGTGATCGTGGCCTTCCTGCTGGCTTTTGTCTATCAGGCGCTGAAGCCCAGACAGGATGCTAACGTGGAGCTCGACATCAAGAAGCAGATCCTCTATTCGCTGAACATCCGTGGCTTGGACGGTCAGGAGGCAGAAGCTAAGTATGCTGAGGTGGTGAAGAGCGAGGAGAAGGCTGGCGATCAGTTGTATTATGCTTGTGAGATCGACGGACAGAAGAAGTATGTGTTCCCCCTGAAGGGCATGGGTCTCTGGGGCGGTATCTCAGCCTTCGTCGCTGTTAACGATGATCTGAACACCATCTATGGCGCTTACTTCAACCATGAGAGTGAGACAGCCGGTCTTGGTGCTGAAATCAAGGACTCTCAGGCTTGGCAGGAGAAGTTCCAGGGTAAGAAGATCTTCTCTGACGATGGCAACCTGGCTATCGGTGTGGTGAAGAAAGTGGAGAATCCTGCTTCTGAGGTGGATTGCGTCACGGGTGCTACCCTGACCTCCAATGGTGTCTCCGACATGCTCCGCGAGGGTCTGAAATCATACATTACTAATTTGAAAGTGAAGTAAACTATGGCATTATTCAGTAAACAAAATAAGGAGGTATTCACGAATCCGTTGAACCTCGACCACCCGATACTCGGACAGGTATTGGGTATCTGTTCGGCACTGGCCGTCACCTCGCAGCTGAAGCCTGCCATCGTGATGGGTCTTGCCGTAACGGTGATCACGGCCTTTGCCAATGTGATCATCTCTGTCATCCGCAACACCATTCCTAACCGCATCCGTATCGTGGTGCAGCTGGTGGTTGTGGCAGCTCTTGTAACCATCGTTTCTCAGATCCTGAAGGCTTTCGCCTATGACGTGAGCGTTCAGTTGAGCGTGTATGTGGGTCTGATCATCACCAACTGTATCCTGATGGGTCGCCTGGAGGCCTTCGCCATGCAGAACAAGCCCTGGCCCTCGTTCCTCGACGGTATCGGAAACGGTTTGGGTTACGCTATGATCCTGGTCATTGTCGGTGCCGTTCGTGAGTTCCTCGGGCGCGGTTCCCTCTTAGGTTTCCAGATCATCCCTCAGAGTTTCTACGATTTCGGATATGTCAACAACGGAATGATGACGATGCCGGCCATGGCGCTCATCCTCGTAGGATGCGTGATCTGGGTACATCGTGCTTACTTTTATAAGGAGAAATAAGTTATGGATCACGTAATATCATTATTTTTTCGGTCGATTTTCGTCGACAATATGATCTTCGCCTTCTTCCTCGGCATGTGTTCCTACCTTGCCGTGTCAAAGACTGTGAAGACCTCTTTGGGACTCGGACTCGCCGTGACCTTCGTGCTCACCGTGACCGTTCCTGTGAACTATCTGTTGCAGACCAAGGTGCTGGGTCCCAACTGTCTTGCTGATGGGGTGGATCTCAGTTATCTGTCATTCATCCTCTTTATTGCCGTGATTGCCGGAATGGTGCAGCTCGTGGAGATGACGGTCGAGAAATATTCTCCCTCCCTCTATGCGGCACTGGGTATCTTCCTGCCGCTGATCGCCGTAAACTGCGCCATCATGGGTGCCTCCCTGTTCATGCAGCAGCGCATCCTCATGGAGCCCACCAATTCACAAGCCATCACCTCTATCTGGGATGCTATCGTCTATGGCTTCGGCTCAGGTATTGGCTGGACACTTGCCATCGTGGCCATGGGTGCCATCCGCGAGAAGATGCAGTACAGCGATGTTCCCAAGCCCCTGCAGGGTCTCGGTATCGTGTTTATCACTGTGGGTCTGATGGCCTTGGCAATGATGTGTTTCTCTGGACTTAATATTTGATAGGTATGGGACAGTTTATAGCATATAGTATAGGAGTATTCCTCCTGGTGATCATCCTGCTGGTGATCATCCTGCTCGTGGCAAAGAAATATCTTTCTCCTTCGGGCAA
>CACXMM010000075.1 GCA_902768785.1 uncultured Prevotellaceae bacterium | reverse complement strand
ACATATTAAAACCAACGGCCATCGATTGTTCGTGGATGGCAAGGAAATGAAAATATCCCAATAAGACAATTATAAATAAATGTATAGGGACTATTCCCCTTATTCAATTTTTCCTGCCAACCACATGCGAGTTGCGGCAGGTGTCGGTGTAGCGGTTATGGTGGCGGTATTGACCGTCTGCTGATCTCCTTCGATGTTGAACTGCAGGGTCGCTCCGTCCGAGCGCACGTCGATGGTGACAGGAGCACCCATCACCAATGGCAGATTGACGTCGTCATGACCGGTGGGAAATCCGCAGAGCACAGGAATGTGATACTCAGCCAACAGGTCGTGAAGCATAGCTTCAATACTTATAACATCGCCATTTTCGTCTGTAAATTCAGTGCCGCAACTGACGAACTCACCGAGGATGACTCCCTTGCAACGGTCGAACACACCGTTCATCTTCAATAAGCGCATCTGGCGATCGATGTTACGCATATTCTCACCGATTTCTTCCACGAAGAGAATCAGGTCTTTACCTTTGGTGGCATCGGCCCTGGAGCCGACGTTAGGCGCAAAGGTACAGAGATTGCCGCCAACGAGCACACCGCTAGCCTGTCCCAGGATGTTCTGCTGATGTGCTGGAACCTCATAGCGGGGAACCTTGCCCAACAACAGGTCGCGCACCATCGTGCAAGTCTTGTCAGTGCCTCCCTTGGCCAGCGTGGTACTCATGGTGCCGAGGATGCTCATCACGCCGGCACGGCTCCAGAATCCATGAAGGGTGGAGATGTCGCTGTAGCCGACAATCCACTTCCGGGCAGCCTTCACTTCGTCGAATGGGAGTTGGTCTATGAGTTGAATAGTGCCATAGCCACCGCGATTACAGAGGATGGCCTTGATGCTTGGGTCACTCAAAGCCCAGCGAATATCACTTACGCGCTCTTCCACCGTTCCGCCTATCTTACCGTCCAGCACCTTACCAACATTGGGACCGATGACGGGTTCAAAGCCCCATGAGCGGAGCACGTCGGCTGCTTTCTCAATGGTCTCTAATGGCGTGAAGTACGAGGGAGAAATCATCGCCACCTTGTCGCCCGCCTTCAGATAGTCGGGCTTTGCGCAGTTCAGCACCACCTGTTCTTCTGGTCTCGGTACAACGCCAGTGTCATCGTCGTCCTTGCTGCACGATGTCAATGTCATGGTAGCCATCATGGCGGCTACTGCCATTAGTAAAAGGTTCCTCATCAGAATCGTATTTTACATTACTCTTTATACTCCAAGGCAAGTCCTTTTCCGATACGGAATAGTTCTCTGAGTGATTTCATATTTTAATTCGTTTTATTCTTTATGTCGATTATAAACCTTGACGGTATCTTGCATAATGTCATAATGGTCAAATGCAAGATGTGGCAAATCTGACAGTGGCCACCACTCTGCTTTCGCAGCATCATCCTGGCCTGTAACAGCAACAGGTTCATCGATGATGGCCAGATAAGCGACAGTGATAGTCCTCCCTCTTGGGTCTCTATCTACCTTAGAATATGCACCAATTTGATATACTTTGCTAACCTTCAGTCCCGTCTCCTCTTCGAGTTCCCGGATGGCACATTGTTCTGTAGTCTCATCCATATTCATGAAACCACCGGGGAAAGCCCAGCATCCCTTGAAAGGTTCATCACCACGTTCAATCAGCAGAACCTTCGGCTCTGTCTCTTTCGTTATAACAATGCAATCAGCCGTAACTGCAGGCCTTGGATATTTGTATGTATATGCCATAATCAATTACAATTCCTTGAATGCTTCCAGAAGCATCTTCATGCCTTCTGTGGCTGTAGTTTTGAAATGAGTAAAGCCCAGTTGAGTGCATTGCTCCATTTCTCCTGGATCAATCACAAACTTTGGCACTTCATGGTGGGCATAGTTGATGAACCCTGCTGCTGGATAGACCTTCAGTGAGGTGCCAACCACTACAAAGATATCTGCCATACTAACAATGTCGAGAGCCACATTCATGCTGTCAATATATTCGCCAAACATTACAATATAAGGGCGTAGTTGTGATCCGTCTTCTGCTTTATCGCCAACTTTGATAGGGGTAGTCAACGGATATTCCTTTACGCAAGTAGTCCGATTGTCCATCGAGCAAACTTTGCTCATCTCACCATGCAAGTGAATCACCTCGGTAGAGCCTGCGCGTTCATGCAGGTTATCCACATTCTGCGTGATAACTGTCACCTTATGCTCTTTTTCCAATTCTGCAATCATCTTGTGAGCCTCATTCGGTTCAACTTCTGACAGTTGCTTTCGCCTCCAGTTATAGAAGTCGAGACACTTT
>CACXMM010000074.1 GCA_902768785.1 uncultured Prevotellaceae bacterium | reverse complement strand
GAAGTGGGCTACCAACCTGAAGAGATGGCTGTGCTCGATGGTAAACTCTATGTTGCCAATAGTGGTGGATATATGCCGCCGGTATATGACAATAGGGTGAGCGTCATCGACTTGAACACGTTCCAAGTGGAGCGCACCATTGATGTAGCACCCAACCTTCACCGCTGCCGTGCTGACCATTACGGTCAGTTGTGGGTTACCTCACGCGGAAACTACGAAGATGTGCCGTCAAAGGTTTATTGCCTGCAACAGAGTAGCGACGGCTATGCTGCCATTGGTGACGAGATGGAGACGTCGATTAGCGATATGTGTATCGTGGGTGACTCTTTGTATTATATAGGTACGGCCTGGAACGAGATTCTTCAGCGCAACACCGTAGGTTATGGTATAATAAACGTAAGGACTCATCAGAAGGTGGCTGACCATCTGAGCACCGCGCCAGAGATGAGCAAGATACGCTTGCCTTACGGCATTATCGTGAATCCTATCAACAAGGATTTCTACATCATGGATGCCAAGAACTATGTTTCGAGCGGCGAACTTTTCCACTTCTTGCCTGATGGAACCTTCGACTGGAGTGTCCGCACGGGCGACATCCCTGCCCATGCTGTCTTTGTGGGCAGTGAGATGACATCTGATGATGATACTCCACAGCAACAGACGAGTCCTTATATACAAGCTGTTGATGAATATGTTCCTGCTCCAGGACAGTTTGTCAATACCCTTCCAGAGGCTACAGCTGACGACACTCCTGAGACAATGGCGGCAAAATGCACGCAAGCACTGGCGGCCAATGCCAAAGGAATGGTGACATTGGGAGGTTATGGCGGATACATCACTTTCCATTTTGACCATCCTGTGGTGAACAGACAAGGGGAATATGACCTAGCTATCTATGGCAATGCCTATGCGGGCAACAGCGAACCAGGCATCGTAATGGTATCACAGGACGTGAATGGTAACGGTAAGCCCGATGACCCATGGTACGAACTGTCGGGCAGTGCCGATACGGACAGTGTAGGGAAGATAATTTACGACTATGAAATAACCTACACACGTCAGGATATGCAGAATATCCCATGGACTGATAGCCAGGGACAAACGGGATATATACCTCGCAATAGCTACCATACGCAAGAATACTTCCCTCTGTGGCTTCCCTCTCCGCTCACGTTGGTCGGCACGCTTCTTCCACGCAACGGTCATCAGGGTACAGACGGTCTCTGGACGCTCGACTGCCTGCGCTTTGGCTATGTGGATAATACGCCAAACAGCGACGAAGAAGGCTGCTGCTTTAAGATTGACTGGGCTGTTGACAGCAACCGTCATCCCGTCAAACTGAGTCAGATAGACTTCGTGCGCGTTTATAATGCACAGAATCAAGTCTGTGGTTGGTTAGGTGAGACCTCCACAGAGATTTCGGGTGCTGTGGATTTAGGAGTGGTTAGTGATAAATGACGATTAATTTATTCATCATAAAATTTTAACAACAATGAAAACAAACAAAATTCTGAATGGTATTATGGCCCTCGCCCTGATTGGCGGGTCATTTACAGTGATTTCATGTGATGACGACGATGACAACAATGGTGGCTCCAAGGTCGCAGTTGTATCGTTCGAGAACCAGACTCTCAATAGCGACGGCTATTGGATTGGAGAAGAGAACAATACCGGCGTTGACGACGGATGGGGTGGCAAGACTTACACCTGCACCTACACGGAGAACGGCCTTACGACAACCTCTCTCTACTCTGTCTATTATTTCATGGGTATCGGTATCTCTAACCGCACTGCCACTACCTTTGCTGACGATACGGTGACACCTGACCAGTATAACAATGTGACAGGCAAGGCAAATTCCGGTAAGAATTTTGCTGTAGTCTATGGAGATGGGAGCACCATTACCGTTAATAACGCAAACGGTGTGGATATCAAGGGTCTCTACTTTACCAACTCTGCATACGTGAAGCAGGTGGTGGAAAATGGTAATAAATTTGCCAGAAAGTTTGATTCCGGCGACTATCTGAAGGTTATCATCACCGCTGACAATGGCAAGAAGGTGGAGTTCTATCCCGCTGACTATCGTTCAGGCAAAACCATCATAGACAAATGGACATGGCTTGACCTCAGTTCACTGGGTACAGTGAAGTCGCTGACCTTCACCTTCGACGGAACAGACAAGTCGGGTGACTGGATGAACACACCTACTTACGTTTGCATCGACGATGTGACATACATAGCATAGTAATCGAAAACACTTTTCTACATCTCAAGCTTATTCTCCATAAAGTGGGGAATAAGCTTTTTTTGTCAATCTTTTAAAAAAACGCCAGTATCAACAAAAATTCTTCTTCTTTCGTTCTTCATTCTTCTTTTTTTTTAATAACTTTGCTCCCAGAAACGTGATAGGTTCGCTATAAAGGCGATTAAAATGGGAATCAGGTGGAAATCCTGGACTGTCCCGCAGCTGTAAGTTGCCCTTCATGGTGTAAACACGGCGTCACTGAGAGTATTGTTGAGTGCTGAGTGTTGAGCGAAAAGTCAATAATAAGCATTTCTCGGGAAGACGTTTGCATCGGCAACAAGTCAGAAGACCTGCCCCTCACCAAATTTATTCTTTCCTGTCTCGAGGAGGACGTGGAAGATGTTTTAAATGA
>CACXMM010000073.1 GCA_902768785.1 uncultured Prevotellaceae bacterium | reverse complement strand
ACAAAGAAAAGAAAAAAGAGTTACGAATTTGTCGTAACTCTCTGATTTTCAGCGTGGACCAGCCAGGGCTTGAACCTGGGACCTCCAGATTATGAGTCTATTGCTCTGACCTCTGAGCTACAAGTCCAGATTCATGTGGGTGCAGAAGTACGAATTTTTGTTTAAAACGTGCTATGATACCCTATTCAGACGGAAAAGAAAAAGGAGTTACGATTTCTCGTAACTCCTTGATTTTAAGGCGCTTCAGGATGGGCTTGAACCAACGACCCCCTGATTAACAGTCAGGTGCTCTAACCAACTGAGCTACTGAAGCAAGTATTGCTGTTAAGCGGGTGCAAAAGTACGGCGAATTTTTGAAACTACCAAACTTTTAAGCGAAAAATTTCAAGGAATCTTAAATTTTTTGCAAAAAAGCGGGTAAAAAGAGTGTTTTGTTGAGAGAATCATGTAATTTTGCAGCTGCAAATAAAGGTAAAAGAGTTAATTGGGAAATATGAAAAGATATATCGTACCGCTGTTCATGTTCTTGAGCTTGTCGCTGATGGCACAGGCTCAGAAAACTAGTGACCACAACTTTGAGGTGGCCAAACATCTCGATATCTTCAATAATGTGTATAAGAATCTGGAATTGCTGTATGTGGATACCTTGAAGCCGAAGGAGACTATTGGTGTAGGTATCACAGCCATGCTCAGGAGCCTGGATCCCTATACAGAGTATTATGCCCAGGATGAGACAAAGGATCTGAGGATGATGCTTACTGGTAAGTATGCAGGTATTGGAGCCCTTATAAGGAAGCACCAGAAGTTGGATCGTGTAGTAATCGATGAGCCCTATGCCAATATGCCTGCTGCTGAGGCTGGCTTGAAGAAAGGTGATGTCATTCTGAGTATTGACGATTCAATGATGACGACAAAGCCCGTGGGCTATGTGAGCGACCATCTGCGTGGAGAGCCGGGCACGAGCTTCTTGCTGAAGGTGATGCGACCTTCCACAGGAAAGCTGATGAGCTTTAAGATTACACGTAGGAATATCAAGTTGCCAGAGATGCCCTACTATGGCATCCGTGAAGGAAATATTGGCTATATCAACCTGAACCAGTTCACGGAAGGGTGTGCCAAGGAGATGCGTCGTGTTTTCGTTGACCTGAAGAAGCAGGGAGCCACCTCATTGATTCTTGACTTGCGAGGCAATGGCGGAGGCTCTGAACAGGAGGCTGTGGATATCCTGAACATCTGGTTGCAAAAGGGTATCACAGTGGTGGAGAATCGTGGTAAGTTTAAGCAGTCGAATAAAGAGTATAAGACCAGTGTGGAACCTGTGGATACGGTGATGCCGATTGTGGTGCTTGTCAATGGTGAGACGGCTAGTGCCAGTGAGATTACCAGTGGTGCCATCCAGGACTTGGATAGAGGTATAATATTAGGTACGCGCACGTATGGAAAGGGTTTGGTGCAGATTCCCATCGATCTGCCATACAATACGAATATGAAGGTAACGACCTCGAAATACTATATTCCTAGCGGACGTTGTATCCAGGCCATCAACTATAAGCATGACGGCAGTGGATACAGGGAGTATATCCCTGACTCGTTGACGAAGGTGTTCTACACCCGTCATGGCCGTGAGGTGAGAGATGGTGGTGGTATCAAGCCCGATGTGGAGATTAAGGCCGATACGATTCCCAATATTGCTTTCTACCTCTCTGCCAGCGGGCAAGATTCAACGGAGGTAATGTTTGACTGGGTGGTCGACTACATTGCGAAGCATCCGACAATCGCCCCTGCAGCAGAGTTCCACCTGACGGATGCTGATTGGCAGGATTTCAAGGAGCGTGTTATCAGGAGTGGTTTTACTTATGATCCAGTAAGCAAAAAGCAGTTTGCCGATTTGGTGAAGACGGCTAAGTTTGAGGGTTATTATGAGGAGTCGAAGGCTGCCTTCGATAGCCTTGAGGCGAAGTTGAGCCATAATGTGGCGTTTGACCTGGAGAAACATAAGACGGTGCTCAAGCATATTCTTGAGACAGATATCATCGCAGCCTACTATTTTCAAGCTGGAGCCATTGAGTCGGGTCTCGGCCATGACAGACAATTGGATGAGGCCATCCGTCTGCTGAAGAATCCTGAGGAGTATAAGAAGATTCTTGCTCCCCAGAAGCCGAAAGAGACTTCTTCAATCATCCAACTGAAGGCTAAGACGTTGGCTCCTGTGGCAAAAAAACAGAAAAAGGAAGCGCTTTTTGGTGCTATTGCCTGATGCTATCTACTTGTTTGCAATGAATTGTGCGGGTGTCATGCCTGTACTCTCTTTGAATCTCTTTTGGAAATAGCAGCGATCGCTGAAGCCGCAGTGTTGGGCAATGGCTTCATTGCTCCAGTCTGGGTGTTCTTTCATGGTGTGCTTGGCTTCTTCAATACGCAGGTCATTGATCCATTCGCTATAATGCCGTCCCGACTGTTTCAGCCATACAGACAGCAGGTAACGTGGTATTTGCATCTCTTCGGCAGCATTTGGCAATTTGAGGCCGTTCCTCAGATGTCCTCCTTCTGCAGTCCATTTCTTTACGGCTTGTTCCACTCGTTGTAGATTATCGTCAGAAATAGCATTTGAATTGTTTCCCTCTTCGCTGACTTCCTCCATCTCCACTTCTTGCTCATTTTGTTCTGCTTCCGTCATTTGGGCGGCAGTAGTGCTGACAGTGTAGAGGCAGAAACTGTCTACAAGATAGAAGATGCCGACAAAGAACAGCAGGCCGAAAAGTGCAAGTACAGGACCGGAAATGAAAATAAGAAGTGGAACCATCATGGCCATGATACCCAGTGTGATGATGCTAATCTGCATCCAGTTGAGCATAGAGCCCATATC
>CACXMM010000072.1 GCA_902768785.1 uncultured Prevotellaceae bacterium | reverse complement strand
TAAAATATAATGAAGAGAAACGTTATCATATTAGCAATGCTTGCAATGCCGTTGATTGGCAATGCACAACGAGAAGTAGGTAGTTGGACACTGACGCCAAAAGTTGGTATCAACATCGCCAAGTTGACAGATCCGGACATCTATGTCGGCATTGACGGGGAGAAAATGGAATACACCAGCAAGGCTGGGCTTGTGGCTGGTGCAGAATTAGAGTATCAGCTGCGCGAAAGGTTCAGCCTGTCGGGTGGACTCCTTTATTCCAACCAGGGAACGAAGATGAAAGACAATTCACAATTCCATAACTCTTCATCCACGCTGCATTACCTTAATATCCCCTTGACGGCAAACTTCTACATCACTCCCGACTTTGCCTTTCACTTGGGCTTACAGCCAGGCTTTGCACTGAAGAAGCACATCCATGAGGAAATGCTTGATGAACATGGCAACTGGACTGTGACATCGAGCGATGACACCTGGTTCAAGACCTTTGACCTCAGCATCCCTATTGGCCTGTCGTACACGATAGGTGCCATACGGATAGATGCCCGCTATAACCTCGGCCTGACGAACGCTACAAAAATTGATGCAGTCAAGATTCACAACAGGGTCGTTCAGTTGACCGTTGGGTACAGATTTGAGCTATAACAAGGAATAGCCAAGATATGAAGAAAACCATCATCACCTTCCTACTAGCCCTTGTATTTCCAATTACTGCATCGGCACAACTTGAAAGCGTGAAGGAACTCACGATGAAGTCGGAGTTTTTCAACCACGAGCGGCAGGTGCTCATTTACACGCCAGTAGGCTATCAGCAGTATGACCAGACTTACTACGATGTCATCTATGTGTTCGATGCACAGGACAGAACAATGTTCGACCTCGTACATTGCCTGCTCAACATAGCCTGCAAACCAGACCCTGATGGTGGAAGAAGCCAGAGTTTCATCATCGTAGGCATCTGTTCGCCAAACCTATGGGACATCAACTATTTCCGTAACCACGACTACCTGCCCATGCCCCTGCACGGCAACAACGGACTGTTCAAGGAGGGCAACTACTACGGCAAATCACCAGACCTGAAGAAGTTCGTCAAGAACGAGCTGATGCCATACGTGACAACACACTATCGTACATCTGGACGAACGCTTGGCATCGGCCACTCCCTGAGTGCATCGTTTGTGCTTGATGCTTTGGTCACAGATGACTTGTTTGATGACTACATCGCCGTCTCGCCCAACTGTGCCTATGATGAATATCGTCTGGCCACAGACATTGAGAACCATCAATTCAAAGACCACAAGGCACCCCGTTTTATCTACGCTTCAATGTCGGGGGAAATAGAAAATGGGCCTAATTACTGGGGCGAGGAATGGAAAGCAGGCTGGGAGCGTGTCAGCTCGTTCCTTAAAGACAAGTCACACTTCAACGAGAACACTGTCATTTCCGTACACAACTTCCCGGACTACGACCACTATGGCGGTTTTATGCCCAGCTTGACTGCTGCGCTGAACGACTACATCGTTTTCGGTGCAAAGAACCTTGTGGGCTATGTTGGCGAAGAGACCTATCCCGTCCACATTGAACTGCGCGGAAAGAATCTGCCGGACACCATTTATATCACAGGCAACCAAGAGGCACTGGCCAATTGGAAGGCTAAAGGTGTCAGAATACCTCTCGTCAATGATAGCATCGCAGCAATCGACCTCCGTCTGCACCTGCCTGCCCAATTCAAGTTTACCCGTGGCAGTTGGGAGCGTGAGGCCATCATCTCAAATGCCGACACAGGTAATCACATTATTCACGATGCAGAGCATACCACCCGCATCTATCGCCTGTGGGAGAGAGGCCCTTGGATGGGAAAGTAATATTAGAAATGACATTGATGAAACATTGGGGAACTATATTAAATTTTGTGCTCTTTGCATTTATCTGTTTGATTATATGTATTGCAGTATGGATTTTGAGTGGCGACATTCAGAATTGGATGAAGGTTGTCATTTATGCCATCACATTTGCAATACTTCTCCCTCTTATCCATCATATCCGAAAGAACAAGATTTATAAGATATGAAACTTCTGAATCACAACAGACGATACCTATTCTTGATGACTATGCTATTGGCAGCGACATTCGGAATGGCTCAAACCTCGTTTGATCCAGATGAAGGTTGTCAGAACGTCATTGATGTTACTTTCGCCCAAGGTCTTGGCAATTATGGCGACGGGGGCGTTTCCGCAAACTACCTGCACGAAAAGTTCATTAACGAACGCTTCAGCATAGGAGCTGGAATCGGATACAATCATCATGAGAAGTACAAGTTTTCTGCAATTCCCGTTTATCTCAGTACACATTATTTCTTTCTTGACAGGCGCTTTTCTCCGTTTGTCAATTTGCGTATAGGAGGATTCGCCATGTTTAACAAGGATAATGTAGGAACTAACGAGAAATACTCTCTATCAAAAGAAAAGCAGGGATTTAGCCTGTTCATGTCGCCGAGCGTCGGCGTGAAGATGCACATCACAACAAACATCGGCATAATGGCTTCGATAAGTGACGAAGCGTACCTTGTAAAAGCATTTGACACAAACAAGAACGATTACAAAAGCAAGCTGATTCATGATCTGGGAATCAATGTCGGAGTATGCTTTCAGATTAAAGGATGGTAGAAAATGAACACAAGCAAAATGAAACATACAAAACTTCTCTTCCTTCTGATTGCCGCCCTCGCATTCGCCTCTTGCGGCAGCGACGAACCAAGATATGCCGACCCGGAGGCACACGAAAAGACCTTTTTCTGCTAAAGAATGTAAAAACTATCAAAAAATGCGGGTGGTGGTGCAGTCTTTTCCGTCGTCGTAGGACTTAATAGATAGAGACGTTATGTTTACGATGGAGATAACACGGCTGATAGAACGATGCAG
>CACXMM010000071.1 GCA_902768785.1 uncultured Prevotellaceae bacterium | reverse complement strand
CCTTGCAGGCCTGCAGGACTGATGAGGGAGAGATCGTCGGCGGAGGTGTGGTATTCCGGATATTCATGATACTTGCTCCGGCAGAAGGCGCAGACTGGGAGGTCGGCACCAGCCGATCCATACTGCCGCTCGTCGGAGGCTCGCTTCATGAAGGAATAGTGGATGTAATCTGGATAATGGAAATGGAGGACGTTGGTCAACACACGGTCGGCCAGCGTATCCTCATATTTCGTGGCTACCATCGAATAGGTACGGTCGTCGCCCACACAACTCAGTACGAAGCCTGCCTTGACATGCTGCTGCATCTGAGACAGATGACGACTGAGATAGGTGATTGAACCGATTGTCTCGGGGATGAATACGAAACGATAGGTGTATCGACGACGCGGCAGGCTCTTCACATACTGGATGAGCGCCGTCTGCACACAAGGGCCGGAGAGTTCGTTGTTGGCCATAGAGGGATGGCAGAGGTAGGTCGAAAAGAACAGTTCATCCTCGGTCTCACCCGGGATGATCAGTTCACCATAGGTCAGACTCCCCGGCTCGAGCGTGCTGTCGATACAGACCTCATAGGTCTCGTCGGTCAGTTGCTCTTTCTGTCGTTCAGACATACAGAAGCCCCAACGCTCCTTATAATAGGAGGTGACATAGGGAATCCAGTCGGGCTGGTCGGGTTGTGTATAGACATGCTGGAGCAGTTCTTCCCGACTCACTGTCTGGTGGATGGGCAGGGAATAACCCAGCACATGGAGGTTGCTCTGACGGAAATCGATGACCGTCTCGCCTTTCATCGTACGAATCCAGCCGCCACGGATGTTCCACTCCTTGGGAACGGTCCAGTCGAAGACCTGCGTGCCTGTGGGCACCTCGAACACCTGTATCTCGGGTACGGTCTCACGGATAATCTCCAAGGACTGACGAAAGCCGTCGCCTGTGAGACTACGACAGATGGGGAACAGTCGCTCCGCCATCGCATACATATGGTTTCCTTCTTCGTTCACTTTACATCATGATTATGAATGGAACAGGGGTTGGGATGTCAGTTCAAGCCCCTGAACATCGGTTTAAACTCGCCCTCCTTGTAGATGATCCACAAGGTCAGGACAACAAACGATAGGACGGTGAAGAGGGTGACAATCAAACGGCGGTTAGGACCTGTCTTACCACCAGGGACCGTGGCTCTCTCCAGTGTCGTAAAGGCCGGGGTGTCCTGCTGGACCTTGGCCTGCGCAGCGAGAAGCTGGGCACTCAGGGCATTGTAGTTGTTATAGCGGAGCTGCATGTCGTTCTCCAGTTTCATACGCTGCTGTCTGACACTCTCCAACACGATGTCGCGGTTGGAATCCATGAAGTCGGCATAGAGCATACATGCACGGTCGTAGTCGCGCTTAGCCTCCTTCTGGATCTTCTGGACATAGGCCAGGTCATGACGAGACTTCGCCGTGCGATAGGCCGTCAGCGCCTCTTGCAGGCGTTCCCTGACTGAATCAGCCACGGTAGCAGCCACCACGGGGTCCTGATCCCTGACATCGATGGTGATCACGTTCATCTTCTTGTCGATCTCACAGGAGACATTACGGATAATCCTACCCATGATCTTCCTCTGTTCTGGTTTGAGCCTGAACAAGTCGACTGGTTCCTTCTCTTTCTTCGGAGAGCCTCCAAACAAGCTCCAGAAGGCATGAGTCGCCTCATCCCACAAGGGGTCGCGCTGACAGTCTCTCAGATACTCGTAGTACGTCATTGCCTTGTCGTCACGGTCGCGCTTGACCTTGACCTCAAACAGAGATGTCGTGAAATCCAGCGACTTCATCAAGTCGGGATACAACGAAGGGGTGATGGCATCCGTCTCCTTGCCAGTGCTACCACCCAGGTGTACCCCAAAGGAACTGGCCAGGGCTCCCAATGCACCGATGCTGTTGCCAGCACTCGTCTCAGGCACGAGGGTCACCTTACACTTGTAATAATCGGGGTAGCCCAGTGAAATGAGGTAGACGACCACCATCGTCAGCGGGACAATGGTGAAATACTGCCGCTTGTGCCGTTTCATGGCACGCCAGATATTTCCCAAGTAAATGGTAGGGCGTTCCTGTGCAGCACTCTTTTTCTGTTCTTCCATATCTTCTTTTTACGTTAAAAATCAATCCAGGATCTCAATGTAGGCCGATGGCAGGAAGGCGATGGCCACTGCCGCCACATGTTCGATCTGCACCACGACGCGCTTGTTCTTCTTCACCCGTTTGATGATGCCCTCCACCCCGGCAAAGTCGCCATCGACCACGCGCACATGCTGACCGGGCTTACCGGCAAAGTCGAGGTTCTCGATGAAGAACACGCGATCGTCGGCTACTGAAGCCACACGTATGAAATTGTCCATCTGGAGGTCGGGTACGACGATGATCTCATGACGAACCGTCTGCCCTTTGTCGTCGTGCACCGGACGCATCATATAGCGTAGGGGCGCCATCTCACGACACGTCATCTTCATCTCTGTAATCCACGACTGCGAGGCATGCACAAAGATGAGATTGTTGATGGCAGGGCGCAGTTCCTGATGACGGGGATGACGGCCTTCGACCTGTTCGTAGCGCATCGGGATGAAGCACTCCACACCGACACTCTCCAGAAAAGCCTTGGCCTGCAATTCCCTGGAGTAGGTCACCCGCATAGGGTACCAACGGGGCATGTCTGACGTCTGTCCGGTCATCGTGAAAACACAGCATATAAGAGGGGGACACCGCACCAGAGGCTACGGTGACCCGAATTTTCCGTTTCATTCATGTTAGTTTCCATATTGCACTGACATTCAGCGACATCACAGAACTAAAGCCCTCCTCATAAAGGCCAGAAAGGCCATCCTTTTAGGATGAGGAACTGCAAATTTGGCGCAAAGGTACGAAGAATTATCGACAATCAAGCGAAAAAGATTATAATTTTGCAGAAAAATTATCGAGTTAAAGATTATTAAATCC
>CACXMM010000070.1 GCA_902768785.1 uncultured Prevotellaceae bacterium | reverse complement strand
TTCGTGCCCTGTTTTCTGGCGTCATTCCTTCTGCCCCTCGGTGCCACGGCCCAGAGCAGGCAGCAGGACAATGATGCATCGACGCAATCCCATACTTATACGATTCACGGCCATGTAATCGACGCTGAATCCAAGGAGTCCCTCATTGGTGCGAACATCCATGTATCGACCCTCGGAACAGGCTGTTTCACCAACGAGTACGGATACTTCAGCATCACGTTGCCCGAAGGCGAAAATCTCCTGACATCTTCCTACATCGGATATGCTTCTGACTCGCGAAATATCCGTCTTAACAGGGACACTTTGGTAACGATAGGATTGAAGCCCAGTCAAACGCTGGATGAAGTTGTTGTGGATTCCGACAGGCCAGAGACAGGGGCATTGAGCAGCCGGAGCGGTGCAAAGACCATCACGGTCCAGCAAATCATGAGGATGCCGGCACTGTTAGGCGAAGCCGACGTAATCAAGACGCTGCATCACGAACCTGGCGTACAGTCCTCGATGTCAGGACAGGCAGGAATGAGTGTGCGCGGTGGCGATACAGACCAGAATCTGTTCTTACTCGACGGTATGATGCTCTATAATGTCGATCACGTGATGGGATTCGAATCCGCATTCATGCCCGATGCCGTGAAACATGTCGATTTCTTCCGCGGCTCATTCCCCGCTCGCTTTGGCGGCAGACTTTCATCCGTCACCGATGTCAGGACAAAAGATGGGGATATGTGCAACTACCACGGCACATTCTCGATAGGTCTGTTGTCATCGCATGTCAATCTGGAGGGTCCCATCCGCAAGGACAAGGCTTCATTCCTGTTCTCGGCAAGGCGAACCTACGCCGACTGGCTGTTCAATGCCTTCCAAGGCATCACCGATGCTGAGATCGACCACCTCGGCCTGTATTTCTATGACCTGAACGCGAAGATCAACTACAGGATATCGGACAGCGATCGTGCCTACATCAGCTTCTATCGCGGCAGGGACGTGCTGGATGTCGCCGACAAGAACAAGAGCGAATACAAGGAGAGCAGAACCACAGACAAGACCGCACAAGACCTGCATTGGGGCAATACGCTCTACCAGTTGCGATGGAACCACATCTTCAGCCCTGGGCTATTTGCCAACGTTTCGGTCGGATACAATCGTTTCCGGATGTCTAATCTTGCAGGATTCCAGAATGAGGAATACTACGAGGGTCGTCTTATTGGCCGTCAGCTCTCCAATCTTGAATACCAGTCGGGAATCGACGATCTTTCAGCATCCATCGACTTTGACCATCATCTTGGCGCTTCCCATCATCTGCGCTACGGCATCCAGCATATTCAGCATCAGTTCCGTCCCGAGCACCAGTCCTATCGTGTAAAGACTTTCGAGGCTGGCAGCAACGACACCGATGAAACCTTCAGTAGCGGCAACGCATCCATCCGAGCCCACGAGACATCGATATATGCCGAAGACGACATGAACATTGGCTCCCGATGGCAGGTGAATGCTGGCATCCGAGCAGCCTTGTTCCGAGTATTGGCGAAGACCTATCCGGCTATGGAGCCAAGGCTCTCGATAAGCCATATCCTGAAACCAGGATTTCGCACCAAGGCCTCCTATTCAATGATGCACCAGTATGTTCACAAGATCACATCGTCGCAGATTGCTTCGCCGAGCGACCTGTGGGTACCAGTGACCAGAACCTTGAAGCCGATGTCGGCCCAACAGTGGACCGTCGGCATGAACCACACTGCGCTGAAGGGTTGGGAATTCGGTGTCGATGCGTTCTGGAAGGAGCTTTACAATGTGATCGATGTCATCGACGGAGCCAGTTTCTTCGGCAACTCGAAGGGCTGGGAAAGCAAGGTCATCGGGGGAAGGGGAAATTCTTACGGTCTGGAATTCAGTGCAATCAAAACTGCAGGACGCACTACGGGAATGGCCAATTATACATTGTCGAAATCAGACCGATGGTTCCCCGATGGTCGAATCAATAGCGGCAAAAAGTTTCCCTATCGCTACGACCGCCGTCATGTCATCCATCTTGGGATCAATCACCAGCTGACTGACCACATCGACATCAATGCGACTTGGTATTTCGCATCGGGAGCATGGATTACCGTGTCCAAGCAACAGACAGAATACATAGAGCCTGGAGGCAATCTGATCGGAGGCGACTACTACAGTCATCGCAACAACTACCGGCTTTCGCCGACCCACCAGCTCGACCTGTCAATCAATTTCCATCGCCCCAAGCGGCGAGGCGAAGGCATCTGGAACGTCAGTCTCATGAATGCCTATTGTCACCTGAATCAGGATATGGTCTTCACGACCACCAGGACTGTGCATGTCCCCGATCCGAATGGGGAACAACAGGGCATGATCGAGAAGGATGTGCGAGTCCTGAAGCAACTCACCGTCATCCCCATTCTTCCATCTTTCTCCTACACCTATAGATTCTGATATGAAACGAGTCCTTTTGATGCCATTGGTCCTCATCTTGCTTGCTTCCTGCGAAAGAGAAGCAGGTGTGCTGGACGAAAAGGAAGAGCCACGTCTGGTCGTGAATGCCATGATCACAGCGGGTGCAGATTCCCAGCAGGTGCATATACGGACAACGGGGCTTGCCCGCGCCGAAAATGCGTCAGCTGCTGAGGTCAGCATCCTGCAAAATGACATGGTTGCCTATTCAGGCATTGCCGACAAACGAGGCTCTCTGATGTTTTCTGCCAAAGGCTTCGCTCCTGATGACGAAATCGCCATCGTTGCGCGATATGGGAGCATCCATGCCAATGCACGGGTCAGGGTTCCCAAGCCGATCATCATCATGGGGCTTGACACCATGACGGTAAGGGTCAGACGCAGCTCCAGCAATAAAAATCTTGATAGCCACACACGCTATCTTGTTCATCTGCGACAGCCTGAAGGATATGATTCCAAGCAGACACACTATTTTCGTGTCGAAGTTTACAAGGATATCTTGTCTTTGAAAAAGACTTCGGACCAAACCGCAACAGAAGAACAGTCTATTGTCGTCGATGCCGATCATGACCAGTTCTCATATTCCTCCGATCCGGCCTTAACTGAATCGGAGAATGATTCGCAGGACGACCTGCCTATAGAATTCGATTGGCTTGCAGGGGTGGAGAACAAGTATCATGTCTTCCGCGATGTCTATTTCGCTGATGGCAGGTATGATCTGCGCCTCGACCTGCCTTATCCCTATTATGCTTCCTCAAGGGACTGGTCCCAACATGTGACCATCCGTATCTATTCAATCACCGAAACCGAGTACTACTATCTTCAGTCACTCGCCGTCTATACCACACTTGATGCAGGTACAATCTTCGACACCGAACCCGGAATAACCTCGAACGTCGAAGGAGGAGC
>CACXMM010000069.1 GCA_902768785.1 uncultured Prevotellaceae bacterium | reverse complement strand
GTTCACACCTTGGGAAACAGGCAAGGAGATACACATAGCCGTAGAGGAACTGAAAAGCAAATACGAGAATGTCATCCTGATTGCCAACAGCATCGGGGCATTCTTCAGCATGAATGCTGGTATCGATGAAATGATTCAGAAGGCTTACTTTATCTCTCCAATCGTGGATATGGATAAACTGATTACCGACATGATGAAGTGGGCCAATGTCACCGAGCTGGAACTTGAATCAAAAGGAGTGATTCACACAGACTTTGGTGAAGATTTGTCGTGGGATTATCTGAGCTACGTCAGGAGCCACCTTGTAGAATGGCGTGTGCCAACGCAAATTCTTTATGGTAGCAAAGATCATTTGATTTCACAAGATACCATCACCAGGTTTGCCAATAAGCATCAAGCCACTCTAACTGTCATGGATGGTGGTGAGCACTGGTTTCACACAGATGAGCAGATAGCGTTCTTGGATAATTGGATAAAAATATGAAAATAGAACTTGCAACAATACAGGATGTTCCTGCTCTGCTCGACTTGCAGCGCAAGGCTTTTGGCCCTCTGTGTGAGGAGCTGGGTTGGAAGGATGCGCCACCCTTGACTGAATCATTGGATCATGCCTACGAGGATTTCGCACGTTGCACGACATTGAAAGTGCAAAATCGAGACGGGCTAATCATCGGTTCCGTTCATGGAAACGTGACAGATGGCTCCCTATACATTGGTCGTCTTATGGTCTTGCCAGAATACCAGCAACAAGGCATCGGCAAGCAGCTGTTCCGTGAGATTCAATCATGTCTTCCACATCGTCACGCCTGGCTCTGCACATGTCAGCAGGTGCGCCCTCCATTCGAATTCTATCTGCGTGAAGGGTTCAAACCCTACAAGAGCGAGATAGTTGGACCAAGTTTGACATGGGTTTATATGGAGAAGGCATATTCATACCTCACATTAAGAGACAAACCTGAACTGAAAGATGAAGCAGCCGAATCTGTCAAGAATGTACGTACATAGATTATAGGGATTATATGGAACGAGCAATCATCATTTATGGTAGCCAATATGGCACAACGAAACGATATGCCGAGCACCTGTCGGAAATGACAGGGATTGAAGCCGTAGCCTTCAAGGATGCAAAGGCTATTGATATGTATGAAAGAGTTCTTTTCATGGGCGCTCTTTATGCTGGGAGTGTCTTGGGGTTAAAGAAGACAGTCAGCAAGATGTCCCCCAAGCAAGAGCTAGTTATCGTCACGGTTGGCTTGGTTGACCCGACTGATCCTGAGAATATTGCATACATCCGGCATTCCATTAAGGAACGTGTCCCGGAGCATTTCTATGATGAAACGCGGATTTTCCATCTCCATGGAGCCATTGACTATAGTCATCTGAGCCTGAAGCATCGGATGATGATGGCGGTCATTCACTCGAAAATCTCAAAGATGCCTGAAGAAAAGCTCAATACCGAAGCAAAGACCATTCTTGCCACATATGGCAAAAAGGTGGACTATGTCGATTTTCAAACCTTAGATAATTTGAAATTATGCCCATAACCGAAGATAGACTCAGACAGACATTCAGCGAAGGTGGTGCACAGAAGATTTACCAAGAGGTAAAGGCCTGTGGGGATTTCCTTGGCTTTGCTCGTCGGTATGCATTCAGTGAGGATTATCTCGTAGCAAGGAGTGCTTTATGGGGACTGACCAAGGCCAGTAAAGAAGAATTGTCTCAACTGCAGGTGATACTGAGCGAGTTTATCAATCAAGCCATGCAAATAGATAATTCATCCGTCAGGCGACTATCGCTGAACGTCATTGAACGACTGGAGATGTCTGAAAATGACCTGCGGACGGACTTCCTTGATTTTTGCTTCGAGCACATGATAGATGTCGAGGAGTTACCTGGCATTCAGTCCGTCTGCATGAAACTCGCCTTCCGTATGTGCAAATTCTACCCAGAACTGATGGACGAATTGAAGCGCACCCTCGAAGCGATGGAGATTGACTATTACAAACCCGCTGTGAAAGGAGTCCGAAGCAAGATTCTAAGCGGTAGACTCAAATAATATTTTTCCCTAACATTATCTTATTCGATCAAGAGAAAAAATATTTCTCTACCATAGCTCTGAGTTGGTCGGCAGATAGGTTGGCTACACCTGTCTTCTCAATCAGCGCAAACTCCTCCTTGTTCTTGCCGATGACGAACTTACGTTCCTTGCCATCAATATCAGCAAACAGATGATAGTTACCTTTATATGCCTGCTCCATACGGATGCTGGAAACCGAATGACCGTTGATAGTCAGTTCAGGCATTGCAGCATCTTTCTGCCATTCACCCCATTCCTTCAGGTGGTCGATAATCGTAGTCTCTACCCTACCCGTCCATTGCTCAGAGACACCATATTTCGTGGCAATAGCCCTGAACTGCTTCAGAGACGCTACCACATCACGGATAATGGCATCTGGTCGGCGTATGCCGTTGTCACGGGCAAATTGGATGGCATCCTCACGGGTAATTCCACGGAGCTTGGCCCTGATATACAGGCAGTGATCCTCGTTAGGCAAGAAGCCACCATTATCTATGATATAGGTGATATCATAGGCAGGTGACAGTCGCCAACTGCCATCCTCATCCATGATGAACGAGAAGTTCTTGTTATGGTCATCGGTATTGTTGGCCAGAATATTCAAGACCATTCTGCGGAACACCTCCTGGCAGTCGGATTCAGGCAGATGCAACTTACGGCAAACGGCAATCAGCTGCTCATAGCTGTCAGCATCAGGACTGATGGCAGCCAGCGTCTGCGTATAAATCTTCCTCTCGCCGTCACGATCGAAACGTTTGGTGATGAAATGGTTGTTACCGTCAACGGTATATAGCTCCGATGGCATCATGCGGATTCCTGCCATCGTGGCCAGTTCATAGTAAGTCATCTCCAGTTCAGCCGAACTGTACTGTGTATTGCCGAACTTCAGCAGGCAATAGTCATAGTTCTTCAAGCCGGATATCTGACCACTGCGAATCTCACCTGTCTTCCGGTTGATGGCAATGATGGCTTTCGGCTGACGGCCACCTGCAGAGGTGCCAACAGTCAGCAAAGACTGCATAGTGATGCTCTCGTCGGGCATGATACGAGCCTGTTCCCTCTCTGTATAGATACGCTCAGCCAAGTCTGCCAACGATTTCATATCAATCTTCTGAGCCTTTTGTTCACGGGAAAACTCCGGTTGGAACTCCAAGGCTCCCATGCCACGTTTGCCAATAAACGAGAGTTTATCCAATGGCGTGATGTCGGCATTGCCCAGATGGTTCTGCTGTCGCCACAGGTCGAAGAGCTGATTACCCCAGGCATCAGGCAGTGAGTCTGCAACAAACGCTGGCAACTTCTGGTATATCTTGGCATCCTCACCCCAAACTGGTGTAAGACTCCGTGCTCCATCGATGGGTGCAACCAAGGGAGAAATATTCAGACCTCGCTTGATCCACTCAGGGTTGTACATGAAATAAGCCAGCCGTCTGCGATTATCCCATGCCAAACGGCCTATCTCTTCTCCCCAAAGGATTACTTTCAATGAACTT
>CACXMM010000068.1 GCA_902768785.1 uncultured Prevotellaceae bacterium | reverse complement strand
GGCTGCAAGCCAAATGATGTAAATCACTACGAATACAGGATTCGAGAATGTCACCTTGATCCATCCAAAGCCGTCTGTCGGATCAATAGAAGGCATAGCGCCCACAAGCTCTGCGAACATCATGTTGTACCAGAAGTTCCACAGGTGGATCAGCATACCAATAAGGATGATGATTCCAAGAACGAGCATGTTCTTAGATGCCCACTCCACCTTACCAGCTTTAACCGTTGTAGCCACCTCGTAACGGTTGTCACCACGGGCGGTACGGTTCTGCGCTGTCAGAATGAACGCGTAGACGATGTGAATCACTGCCAGGGCAGCCAAGCCAAGTGTAGCCACAACGGCATACCAGTTGGCACCCAGGAATTCGCAAATCATGTTGTAACCCTCTTCCGAGAATAGCGCCACCATGTTCATGCAACCATGGAAGGTCAGGAACAGAATGAGCGCAACGCCCGTAACAGACATTACAACTTTTCTACCAATTGATGAATTGATTAACCACATAAGTTGTTGAATTTAAATGAGTTATAGAATGTTTGATACTTACTTTTAGGTACATCAGCACACGTTTAGGGTACAAAGATAGTAAAAAATAATGAGATAAGCAAGCGTTTTTTCAAAAAAATTACATTTTCGTTATTGCTTCTCGTAATCTGACATTCAATTCTTGACAATCAGAGAGCAGATTCCAGATGCCGTCTTCTGATAGAACGCCCCTCTTAAGATCTGATGGCAAGAGACCTGCCTCGTCGTCAGCAAAGTCCTTTTTCCAGTCCTCACTACCATAGTAATCACTGAGCATTTTTATCGCCTCTTGGACATCCAGATACTTGTCGAGGGCTGCTGACAGTTCCATCGTTGCTGCCGAAGCCTTTTCAAGCCTTTGCTCCATCTGCCTGATACGTTCTGCTTGTTCCATTATACTAATAATTCCGAGTTTTTTGCTTATTTGGTTGCAAAGTTACAAAAAAAGTTGGACTTTCCACGGGAAATTATCAAAATTTGAGTATCTTTGCGCCAACAATTCGATTATTGATTGAAAGGTGTAGCGTTTGACTATGGTTTTAAGATATGATGTAATCGTCATTGGAGGAGGTCATGCAGGCTGTGAGGCAGCTTGTGCCAGTGCCAATATGGGTGCCAAGACTTGTCTGGTGACGATGGACATGAATAAGATTGCCCAGATGTCGTGCAACCCTGCCATCGGAGGCATCGCCAAGGGGCAGATTGTACGAGAGATCGATGCCCTTGGTGGACAGATGGGTTTGGTGACTGATGCCACCTCCATCCAGTTCCGTATGCTGAACGTTGGCAAAGGGCCTGCCGTTTGGAGCCCTCGTGCCCAATGCGACAGAGGCAAGTTTATCTGGGAGTGGAGAAAAAGACTCGATGAAACGAAGAATCTGGAAGTGTGGCAGGATCAGGCTGACGAACTGATTGTGGAAGACAAGAAAGCCATTGGTGTGCGCACCATTTGGGGCGCAGAGATTTATGCCAAGTGTGTCGTTGTGACAGCAGGAACCTTCCTCAACGGGCTGATGCATATAGGACGAAAGATGGTGGCTGGTGGACGCATTGCAGAACCTGCCGTTCCCCATTTTACGGAGAGCATCACCCAACATGGTGTCGTATCAGCTCGCATGAAGACGGGCACTCCTGTCCGCATTGACAAGCGCTCAGTGGATTTCGATGAAATGGAGATTCAGCCTGGTGAGAACCGCCCTTATCAGTTCAGTTATATGAACAAGGGAGGTGCCCTGAAGCAGTTGCCTTGCTGGACGGTAAACACGAATGAGGAAGTGCATCGGATCCTCAGAAGCGGATTGGACGATTCACCTTTATATAATGGTCAGATCCAATCAATAGGTCCTCGTTACTGTCCTTCGATAGAAACGAAACTCATGACGTTCCCTGAACGCGATAAACATCCCCTTTTCTTGGAGCCAGAAGGAGAAGACACCAACGAGATGTACCTCAATGGCTTCTCATCATCCCTTCCGATGGATGTGCAGATAGAAGCACTGAAGAAGATGCCTGCCTTCAGAAATGTCAGAGTCTATCGTCCTGGCTATGCTATTGAGTACGATTTCTTCGACCCAACGCAACTTTATCATTCGTTGGAATCGAAGATTATCGGCAATCTGTTTATGGCTGGTCAGGTAAACGGAACTACAGGCTACGAGGAAGCAGGAGGCCAGGGGACATTGGCAGGTATCAACGCTGCCCTGAAAGCTGGTGCAGAGAGTGAGAGTCAGTTCAGTCCGCTGATTCTTCATCGCGACGAGGCTTATATCGGCGTTCTCATCGATGATTTGGTGACAAAAGGCGTAGATGAACCTTATCGTATGTTTACCTCCAGAGCAGAATATCGCATCTTGTTGAGACAGGATGATGCCGATGCGCGATTAACGGAGAAAGCCTACAAGCTCGGATTAGCGAAAAGGGACCGATTTGATTGGTGGATGGAGAAAAAGGAGGCCATCGAAGAAATCGAAACATTCTGTCAGAACTTTGCGATAAAACCGATATTAATAAATGATGCGCTCGAATCGCTTGGCACTACCCCACTCCAATTTGGCTGCAAGCTCGTAGACTTAGTGAACCGTCCTCAGCTCAATCTGACGAACCTCTCAGAAATCATCGCTCCATTAAAAGAAGTACTGAATCACCCATCTAATCGAAGAGAGGAGATTGCAGAGGCTGCGGAGATCAGGATGAAATATAAAGGATACATCGAGAGAGAGAAGATTGTGGCAGAGAAAATGCACCGCTTAGAGAACATTAAGATTCGTGGGCACTTCAACTACGAAGAGCTCCAGGGTCTCTCTACCGAATGCCGCCAGAAGCTGATGAAGATCCAGCCCGAGACGCTGGCACAGGCCAGCCGCATTCCTGGCGTCTCTCCCAGCGACATCAATGTGCTCTTGGTACTGATGGGGCGGTAATGTTCCACGTGAAACAAATGATCATTAATAACTTTATAACTCACTGATTATGAACAACAAAGTATTATTGGACAATCTGCGTGCCATACCAGATTTCCCCAAAAAGGGCATTAACTTCAGAGACGTTACCACGCTCTATAAGAATGCCGAGTGTGTACAGATTATGCTGAATGAACTGGAGGCTATCTACAAAGACAAGGGCATTACCAAAATCGTTGGAATCGAGAGTCGAGGCTTCATTATGGCATCTGCTTTGGCTGGACGCCTTGGTTGTGGAATCGTGATGGCACGGAAACCCGGAAAGCTGCCCTATACAGTTATCAAAGAGTCTTTTTCCAAAGAGTACGGTGTCGACACCATTGAGATGCACATCGATGCCATCGACGAAAACGACGTTGTTTTGATTCATGACGACCTGCTGGCAACTGGAGGTACGGCTAAGGCTGCATATAACCTGGTTCAGCACTTCCACCCCAAGAAGGTCTATATGAACTTCATCGTGGAAATCAAAGACGAAGGATTACATGGGCGTGACGAATTTGAGGGTATAGATCTTACTACATTATTATCTATCTGAGAAACGTTCCACGTGAAACATGACCTTGCGAAACACCTTTAATTACTGGGGTTCCGCAAGGTTTACATGATAAAGAGCAACATGACAAAGGAAGAAAACGAAAAGCGTTTAGCCTACCTGAAAGGAATCGTTAGCAGGTTGCCAGATAAACCAGGCAGCTACCA
>CACXMM010000067.1 GCA_902768785.1 uncultured Prevotellaceae bacterium | reverse complement strand
TCGTCATCAAGGTCAACGCTGGTAAGGCCCTCAATGCAGCAGCCCCAGATGGCATGGCTTACAGAATCCTCTACCAACTGATGGAACGTCCTGAAGTCAGGCCGTCCCTCATTCATCCTATGGACGCCGGGATTAGACTCATTCTCGGGATGATCCAGACGGATGATACCATTCTCCCATGTACCAATCCAAAGTCGGCCACGACTATCCACCAGTTGCGATTGTACCGTATTGCGCTCACTCAACCGGGGATAAGCCACAAGCTTACCGCTTTTAGGGTTTAAACGGAAGAGACCGCCTTCCCAAGTTCCAATATAGATATTACCTTTCTTATCTTCGGAAAAAGACCGCACACCAGCAACCATGCTGATGTCTGTGAATTCGTCGGTTTCAGCATCATAGCGCGACACGCCATTAGACGTTCCTACCCAAATCGTTCCATCAGAAGAAGTAAACAAAGCATCAATCGTTCGCGCATTCTGACTCTGAAGATGATAGGACCGGAACGTATTCCGACGGCGATCGAAACATGTCAAACCGTCTCGTGTGCCAAGCCACAAACGATCCTCAGGAGCTTCTGTGATTCTGAGTACATAGTTATTGGGCAGGATTCCTGGCGAATAGGCATCGTTTCGGTAAGTCCTGAAACGGTAACCATCGTAAGCACACACGCCCAGATCTGTACCTATCCACATCAATCCGTTGTGGTCAAACTTCAGACAACGCGCCTCCTCAGCTCCCTCCACTGGAGTCTGAGACACAATCCTGACTGGCACATGCCATGCTACCATTGAGATACAGCACATCAGGACAGAAAGTAGCAGTAATCCTTTTTTTGTCATTAGTTAGCTCTTATCGCCCGCAAAGTTACAAAACATTCTCCAAATGGCAAAAAAAAAGCAGAAAATAGTTAGTTTTCACGATTTGTTCCCACAAAATAACGCTGAAGAACCCTTGATATAAATCAATCTTCTTAATTTTGCATCCGAAATTATCAACTAACAATTACAACATGAGAAAGTTACAACTATTACTCTGTCTGGTAACCATTGTTTTTTCATCCGCAGAAGCTAAAAGACAACAGCAACTGTCGGAAAAAGATATGGGAGCCTATCTTTTCACCTATTTCAATGATCCTACACATTCGCTCTTCATGGCCATCAGCTACGACGGCTATACATTCACAGCGATTAACGGCTGTGACCCTATCATTTCTGGCGATTCCATCGCAGACCAGCGGGGAATTCGCGATCCTCACCTCTACCGTGCACCCAACGGAAAGTTTTACATCGCCATGACCGACCTACACGTATTTGGCAAGCAGAAAGGACTCCGTACCTCACAATGGGAGCGCCCTGACAAATACGGCTGGGGTAACAACCGCGGACTGGTACTGATGGCTTCAGACGACCTGATACACTGGACCCATACCGAAGTACACATCGACGAACTCTTTCCCGAGAGGTTCGGAGAGATTGGTTGTGCCTGGGCACCCCAGACTATCTGGGATCCGGAAGTTGGTAAACCGATGGTCTACTTCACCATCCGTCAATTCGCGGGCGGACGTACCAAATTATATTATAGCTATGCTAATGAAGACTTCACAACCTTGGAGACAGAGCCCCAGCTGCTTTTCGAATACCCTGACGAGAAGATACAGGTACTGGATGCCGATATCTGCCCGATGCCCGATGGCCATTACTTCATGACTTATGTGGCCCAAGAGAATCCCGGTGGCATCAAGTATATGATTTCTGACAAAATCAACCATTTCGACGACTATCACGCTGAGCAGATCGACGGTGAAGACCGCGGCTGCGAGGCGCCGAACGTGTGGAAACGCATTGGTGAGAACAAGTGGGTGGTGATGTATGATATCTACAGCGTCAACCCCCACAACTTCGGATTCGTGGAAACCAGCGACTTCAAGAACTTCAAGCCTTTGGGACGTTTCAACGAGGGTGTGATGAAAGCCGCCAACTTCGTTTCCCCTAAACACGGTTCCGTCATTCAGATTACCAAGGCAGAAGCCAAGCGCCTGGAACAGTATTGGGCTGCGCAACCCAAGAACAAGACCATCAAGAGTGGTGGGCTGTGGCTCGATGACAGCGGGCGGCATATCAACGCCCACGGCGGCGGCATCATGAGATATGGTGACACCTGGTATTGGTTTGGGGAGCATAAGGCTGACACCACTTCAAGTGCTATGGTGGGTGTGATGTGTTATGCCTCGAAAGACCTCGTGAACTGGAGGAATTGCGGTGTGGCCCTTTATGTGAGTGACGAGAAGGGCTCGGACATTGAACGCGGCTGCGTACTGGAACGTCCGAAGGTTATATATAATAAGGTGACGGGCAAGTTTTGCATGTGGTTCCATCTGGAACTGAAAGGTAAAGGCTACAGTGCCGCCCGCTACGGCGTAGCTGTCAGCGACAGGCCAGAAGGTCCTTACAAGTTCCTTTACTCCCAGCGTGCAAATGCAGGCACTTATCCCGTTGAATTCGGGGACAAAGAGCTTACAGTGCTCGACACTATGAGCATTGATCATTTTAAAGAATGGTGGAAACCTGATTGGCACAAAGCCATCCAACAAGGTCTTTTCCTGAAACGTGACTTCGGCATAGGGCAGATGTCGCGCGACATGACCCTCTATATTGACGATGACGGTAAAGCCTACCATATCTTCTCATCGGAGGATAATCTTACCCTGCACATCGCCGAATTGACAAACGACTATCTACATCACTCGGGCCGCTATACCCGTGTGGCCCCAGGAGGGCAGAACGAGGCACCAGCCATCTTCAAGAAGGATGGCACCTATTGGATGATTACCAGCGGTTGCACAGGTTGGGCACCTAACGAGGCACGCATGTTCTCTGCACCCAGTATCTGGGGACCGTGGACACAGCACCCCAATCCGTGTAGGGGACCGAAGTCAGAAATCACCTTCGGGGGACAGAGTACCTACATCCTACCTGTTGGCGAACAGCTGATCTTCATGGCAGACATCTGGCGTCCAAAACATCCCAGTGATGCACGCTACATCTGGTTGCCTATTGAGTTTGAGGACGGCAAGCCCGTCGTCAGGTGGCAGGACGAATGGGAATTATCCGTTAAGTAAGGTAAAGGCAGCGGTAAAATCGGCAGTTTTCACGATTTGTTCCCCCAAAATCACAATAAAGAGACATTGATATAAATCAATTATCGTATCTTTGCCGCCAGAACCGCAATCGTTTACGCTAACATATTTATTCATTATCATAACTAACAATTAACAATTAAAACAGTAACAAATGAAGTATGCTAAATTAACTCTTCCATCCAAAAAGTTATGCTTTGTGATGGCGTTGGCAGCAGGAATGGTGGCATTCCCATTGCCGACTATGGCAGAACAGGCTGTACAGAACGTCCAGCAGGCTGGCGTTGTGAAAGGCCAGGTAACTGACAAGAACGGTGATGCCGTCATCGGTGCCACCGTTAAAGTCAAAGATGCCCAGACAGGCACAGTGACCGATTTCAACGGAAACTTCTCACTCAGTGTCCAGAAGGCAGGTTCCATCGTTGTTTCCTACATCGGCTACCTGACGAAGGAAGTGGCTTTCACCCCGGGCCAGAGCCTCAACATCACGATTGAGGAAGACGCTACGGCACTCGATGAAGTGGTAGTCGTAGGTTATGGTGTTCAGAAGAAGTCCGACGTAACTGGTTCTGTCACCTCTATTAATAAGGATCGCCTGAGCAAGCTGCCTGTAACCAATGTATTGCAGGCTGTGCAGGGTGCCGC
>CACXMM010000066.1 GCA_902768785.1 uncultured Prevotellaceae bacterium | reverse complement strand
TCTGGTCGAATTCAATGCGTTTGTATGCCTCGTGCATGTTGTTCACAATTTGCGACTTTGGCAACAGGATAATCAGGTTCTCGGAGATAAAGCAGACAGCCTTCTCCTTCATCTGCTGGGGAATCCAGATGCAGGCGTTCTCTGCCACGCCGAACTTTCCGCGGATGATGCCAACATCAGTGCCGTTCAGAGCCTGTGCACTTTCGATGGTGTCAGGATTGCGGGTGGCAATCGTGATTTCAGGCAGGTTAGAGGCTATCTCCTTGGCATCGGGATAGAGTTCCTTGATCATCTGGTTAATGTCCTGACCTTCTTTCACCTCCACCACATGTCCTCCTACACTCTCGGTCATCGTCGTGAACTGCAACAGGGGGTCAGGGTAGGTGACGGCCTTGATGTCGTCGAGCGAAGGCATGTCAAATTTCTGCTTTATGTTTCTTCTGTATTTCGACAGAATGACTTCTTTGCTACTCATATTGTTTTCGAATCTATTACCGATTATTATTTTACTTTGCCCTTCTTCCACATGGCATGGAATGTCTCCTTCGGGAAAGTCATCATCTTATGGCCTTCTGCCCATGGATTCAGTTTCAGGTTCATCAGGGGCGAAGGTGTCAGGTTGGCCATTGGAGCCATGGCTGTGGCTGCGTTGTAGATGCCGCTGCTGCCATAGAGCACACTCATACCCTTACACATGAGTTTCTTCTGAGGATTGGCTGTTCCGAATTCGTCAAGTTGCTGGCGCCACAGGTAGATCTGGTCGCCAAGGTTCACCTTCACAGGGCAGAGTGTCTGACAACTGTTGCAGAGTGTGCAGGCGCTGACATTGCCGGAGTGCTTTTGTGGATTACGGAGCATACCGAGGTTGATGCCGATAGGCCCGGGAATGAAATAACTGTAGGAATAACCGCCACTGCGACGATACACGGGACAGCTGTTCATGCACGATCCGCAACGGATACACTTCAGTGATTCCCAGTGTTCAGGATTACTGATCCACTCGCTGCGGCCATTGTCTACCAGGATGATGTGCATCGGTTCTGCCGTTGGACGGGCCTTGCGGAAGTGTGAGGTGTAGGTGGTTGTGGGCTGGCCTGTTCCTGCGCGGCAGAGCATGCGCTGGAATACGGCCAGACAATCATAGTCGGGGATGATTTTCTCCAGGCCGATGGCGGCGATGTGCAACTTCGGGCATGAAGTCGACATGTCGGCATTGCCTTCGTTGGTGCATACCACGATATCGCCTGTGGAGGCAATGCCGAAGTTGCCGCCCGTCATACCGGCATCTGCCGTGAGGAATTCGTTACGCAGACTGAGACGGGCGCGATAAGTGAGATAGGTGGGATCGTGATTGCCTTTCTCCGTCGAGATACCCTTCTCTTCGAACAGCTCGCCTACGTCATCGTGGTTCAGATGGATGGCGGGCATCACGATGTGACTCGGCTTCTGACCCTTCAGCTGGATGATGCGCTCGCCGAGGTCAGTCTCCACGACCTCGATGCCCTTCGCTTCCAGATAGGGGTTCATCTCGCACTCTTCTGTCAGCATCGACTTCGACTTTACCATCTTCTTCACGTTGTGCTGCTTCAGAATGCCGTACACAATCTGATTGAATTCGCGGGCATCCTTAGCCCAATGGACGATGCAACCGTTCTTTTCTGCATTCGTAGAGAACTGGTCGAGATATTCGTCTAGGTGGGTGATGGTATGTCGCTTGATCAACGAGGCCTTTTCTCGTAACTGCTCCCACTCGTCAAGACCGTATGCCATTTTGTCACGTTTGGTGCGTACTGACCAGAAAGTGGCATCGTGCCACTTGGCGTATGTCTGGTTCTTCAAGAACTCTTTTGCTGCTTTGCTATGTCCTGTACTCATAATTCTTCACTCAAAATTCTTCACTCTTCACTTTTCACTCTTCACTCATCAGAGCCCGGCGGCCAGGATTTCTACCACATGCTTGAACTGGATGTTCATGCCTTCTTTCTTGGCGATACCGGCCATGTGCATCAGACAGGAGCAGTCTGGCCCCGTCACATAACTGGCACCAGTCTGAATATGACGCTCCACCTTGTCCCTACCCATCTGGGCGCTGACGGCAGTCTCTTCTATAGCGAACATACCGCCGAAACCACAGCACTCGTCAGGACGCTCGGGCTCTACCACTTGAATGCCGTCGACCAGTTCTAACAAGTCTTTTATCTTATTGAACTTTGGCACATTCTCCTCGCTGGGCGAACTGAGCCCGAGTTCTCTGACACCATGACATGAGTTGTGAAGACTAACCTTGTGGGGGAAGGTGCCGAGACGCCTGTCCACTCTGATGACGTCGTGCAGGAATTCTACCACGTCCATAATCTTCTCGGAAGTGGTGCATTCATGATGACCTTTCAATAGTCGTGGATAGTTTAACTTCACGAAAGCCGTGCAACTGACAGATGGCGCTACGACATAATCAAACCCCTTGAACTTGTCTTCGAACTTTTCCGCAAGCGGAATGGCCTGCTTCTCAAATCCGGCATTCGCCATGGGCTGTCCACAGCAGGTTTGATTGAGTGGATAATCCACATCAAGCCCCAAATGTGTTAGTAGTTTGTATGTGGCGACACCCACTTCC
The DNA here is from genome assembly GCA_902768785.1 of uncultured Prevotellaceae bacterium. Lineage (GTDB taxonomy): Bacteria > Bacteroidota > Bacteroidia > Bacteroidales > Bacteroidaceae > Prevotella. The sequence continues at coordinate 1,199 of CACXMM010000066.1, read as the reverse complement.
GGGTAGACCACATCAACATAACAGGGAATAAAAAGACCGATCTTCATATTTGTTAGTGTATTACTTATAGTCTGTAAGTCGGGTACAAATATAGTGAAAAAGTTTCAAAAATACTAATAATTACATATTTTCTATTCTTATTTTATAGTTTATTAAAAGTATTTGCTTAACTTTGTGGCATCATATTTGTATGATGATGAATGTAGAACGATAAAATAAGATTATGCGTATGAATTATAATGAATTGAATTTTGATGCCGTGACACGTGAGCGGGAGCTCTCGATGTCGGCAGCCTTTCCCGTCTTGATGCGGAAAGTGTATGTGTGGATGACTTTGGCACTGGTGCTTACAGGTGTGACAGCGTATGGTGTGGCTACTAGCCCAGGCATTATGAATGCTTTGTTTACTAACCAGATTCTTTTCTGGGGATTGGTCATTGCAGAGTTTGCATTGGTGATTGGTATTAGCGCAGCCATCAATAAACTGTCGCTGACAACGGCCACCTTGATGTTTGTTCTTTATTCTGTCATCAATGGTGCAGTGCTCTCGTCAATCTTCATCATCTATACGATGTCGAGTATTGCGAGTGTGTTCTTTATCACTGCAGGTACTTTTGCCGTCATGGCGCTCATCGGTTATACCACCAAGACCGATTTGTCATCTATGGGGAAGATCCTCTTTATGGCACTGATTGGTATTATCATTGCCACGGTCGTGAATATTTTCCTGAAGAGCACAGGTCTTGAGATGATCCTGAGCTATCTGGGCGTTTTGGTCTTCGTCGGATTGACGGCTTATGACTCCCAGAAGATTAAGAACATGCTACTGATGGCTCCTGATGCAAGTGAAGGTGCCCAGAAATTGGCATTACTGGGTGCTCTTACCCTCTATCTTGACTTCATCAATCTCTTTATTTATCTGCTGAGAATTTTTGGCCGCCGAGAATAATTCTCGTGCGTACATTATTATATATTATATGGGAATTTTGCTATGCGATAGCACGATTCCCATATTTTTATGCTGCAAGAACAGCCTATTTTGTCAGTAATTCCGAAAAAGTTTATGTATTTCTGAAAATTTATGCTTAAAAATTTGGAGCGTATTGATATTTGTTGTACCTTTGCACTCGCTTTCGCTCAAAAATCTGGGCTGAGGCACAAAAAGAAAGAGTTCTTTGAAAGATTTACATAGACAGAAG
>CACXMM010000065.1 GCA_902768785.1 uncultured Prevotellaceae bacterium | reverse complement strand
GGGATTTCTTCGAAGCAGGTCGAAAGTGGCAATTTGCTACTGACGAACCCAATTTTGAGAGGCTTCAGCTAATGTTAAATTTTTAATTGGACACTAGTGGTTAAGAATAATGAGTGTTTGTTTTTATGATTTGTTACCTTGTGGCGCGAATGAAGAGGGAGCCTTGCCAAATTCCCGTTTGAACTGTTCGCGGAAATTACCCGGATTATTGAATCCCGTCATCACGGCAGCTTCTTTCACTGTGTAACTACCGCTCTTCAGCAGTTCCATACTACGGTGGAGCCTTTTTTTCCGGATATAGTCATTCGGAGACATCCCGATGAGTGTTTTCACCTTCCTGTAGAAAGTGGAATAGCTCATGGCCAGCTTGCCAGCCATTTCATTCATATCCAATTCTTCATTCGAAATGTTTTCCTCAATAAGCTTATTCAAATGGTCAAGGAATTGACAATCCAGATTACTCAGCGCCGACATGCCGCTCTTTTTTTCAGGCGTTGCCTTCTCATCAGATTCTGCCTGTTCCAGAGCTTCTTGCTGGCGGAAGAGAATCAGCTCTGCCAACCTGCGGCGGCTTGACAACAGATTCTGTATTCTGCTTCTCAGCAACTTTGCGCTGAAGGGTTTGGTCAGGTAGGAATCTGCGCCACTGTTGTAACCCTCCTCCTTGTCATCGAGCGTGTTCTTGGCAGTCAGCAGAATGATAGGTATATGACTCGTTCGCACGTCTTCCTTCAGCCTTCTTGTCATCTCCACACCATCCATCTGGGGCATCATGATATCGCTGACAATAATGTCGGGTATTCGGCTGAAAGCTGCCGAGAGACCTTCCTGCCCGTCACATCCCTCCACAATCCGGTAGTCTTCACGCAAGGAATCCTTCACATACTGACGGATGTCATCGTTGTCTTCCACAATAAGCAGCAGGGGACGCACGTCCTTCTCCACGTCATCGTCCTGCCTCTTCCCCTCGTCGAAGGCCGAAGTTCCAGCGGGTGACACATCAGGTTCATCCTCCTTGTGCAAGGCTTCTGGGTAATAATTCCCGATTTTGATGCCGAACACGAAGTCGGATCCCTTTCCCAATCGGCTGCTCACCGACAGTCGCCCTTCGTGCAGGTCAGCCAACGCCTTGACCAAAGCCAATCCGATGCCAGTTCCCGAAGCCTGATGTTTTCCCATGGCCTGGTAGTAGCGATCGAAGATATGAGGCAGCGCCTCAGGTGCTATGCCATAGCCAGTATCTACCACATGCAAGTCGAGATAGTCACCGTTCTTGTTCAACGTGAGACTGATCTTCCCCGAGGGGGTGTACTTGATGGCATTCGTCATCAAGTTGTTTGCTATCGTAGTGACGATTTCCGAATCGTAGTAAACCTTGGGCAAATCGGGATCGACATAGACGCTGATCGCGACCTTGGGATTACGGCTGAGGGCAATGAAGTTCCGTCCAATCTCATTCACCAAAGCACCAAGGTCTCCCTTGGCTACCATCAGTTTCCGATTGTGTGTTTCGGTTTTCCTGAACTCCAGAATGTCATCGATCAGACTTTGCAGACGGTCAGCGTTGGAGTAGATCGATGCCACCTTCTTCCTATAGGCCTCGGGCATCTTGCCATCGTCCTTCAGGTCCTCCAGTGGGCCAAGTATCAGAGTAAGTGGCGTGCGCAGTTCGTGAGCGACATTCGTGAAGAAGCGTAGACGCTCCTCGTTGAGTTCTTCCTTCTGCAAGTGCTCTCGTTGGCTCACGAAGAGCGAGTTTCTGAGTTCCAGTCTGCGTTTATACGACACGAAATAGGTATATACCACACCTGCGAGGAAAAGCAGATACAGGAGTTTGGCCCACCTTGTCAGCCAAAATGGAGGATGAACAGCAATCGTTATCTCATCACTTGCGGCGTTGGCCCATGTCTGGTTGCTTTGTTTGCACCTCAACTTGAAAGTGTATCTGCCAGGAGACAGGTTTCGGAAGGTCACCCGATCATCTCCATCCGTATCGTACCATATTCCTTCGGCACCTTTTATCATATAGGAATAGTCGGCATTGTCCTTCTCCGAAAAGTCTGGTGTGGCAAACAAAAGTCTGACCGTGCTGGTTGGATAATTGAGGTGGAATGTACCCTTGGCATCGGGCGACAGGACCTCGGTATCCCCTTTTTCCGTCTGGCTTTTCAATGCTTCGCACGAAATGATCTTCACGGGTATCCTCTTTGAGCTGACTGTTATGCTCTGCGGGCTGAATCGGCAGATGCCGTTGGTGTTGCCAAAGAGGATGGTTCCATCCTTCTCCATGACGACCGATTTCTCAATATAGTTTCCGACAGGCAGCCCATCCTTGTAACTGTAATTATGGAACAGATTGATCGACCGGTCAAGGCAGGCCACATTTGAATATGTGCTCACCCATATATTTCCCGACCGATCTTCCTGTATTGCCCTGACGTGATTGTCCTCCAGACCTTGGCGCTGGTTGTAGATTTGCAGGCCATTTTCCGAAATGCACGCCAGCCCGTACATCGTAGCTGCCCAGACGGTTTCATCGGAGGCTATAAAGATGTCGTTGATATGGTTCGACGGCATTCCATTGCTCATGGTATATCTTGTCATCCTGTCAGCACCAGGCGCGATGCAGAATAAGCCGTGCGATAGAGTACCGATCCAAAGCATGCTGTTCGAATCCTTTGCAATGGCCATGACAACAGGATGACCTATCAGCTTTGCTATCTGCTCCTCTTTATCTATTTGTCCTTTATTATATGAAAACAGGCCCATCCCACTGCATATCCACATTTTATCGTTGCTGTCGCAATACAGGTCGTAGATATCCACCGAAGGCGCCCCCAGGTCAATCTGTGCGAACTCTTTACGATAGGGATCGTATTTCACTACGCCTTCATCTCTTTTCCCCAGCCAGATATCGCCTGCTCGGTCTTCTTCGACACATTGGACGATGCCGGGCACTGACAGCTCGCCAGCACCTCCCAGCCAGAGACGCCCCTCGCGGTCCAGGAGCATTCCATAGACGTTATCCGTATTGGGTACTGTTTGGAAGAGCCGCCTGTCCCTGCAGACAACATCGACACCCGTCTGATATTGCCCCACCCAAATGTTGCCATAATGGTCTTCGATCAGTTTCCGACTGTTCATCGACGATAATTGCTGATTCAGCAGCGTATTGTCAAACCGTGCCTGTTCGGGATTAGCAGCCGAGAAACGGTCAAGGTCAAGGAGGCTGACTCCTCCTTGGTCTGAAACGACACACAAACGCCCTCCACTGATTTCGGTAATAGAGTATATATTATCGCTGCCGATCGACGATGGGTCTGTTGCTGAGTGCATGAATCGGTGACACTTGCCCGTCTGGGGGTCAAGCAAGGCAAGCCCCTTGCTCGTGCCTATCCACACATTCTTGTCATGGTCGATGAAGACCGACCGCACATAGTTGGCAGGAAGGGTTGACTGGTCGTTAGGCGTGCAGGTGTACCTCCTCACCTCGTTCGTCTTGACATCTACGATACTCAGCCCATCGTACAAATGACCTATATATAGGTGCCCACTTCCGTCGTCCAGACAAACCTGGCTTTTCAATGTCACGCCGAAGTCCATCAGGCTCAGTTGCCCCGACTTGTTGTCGAAACTCTGAATCTGACCATTCCAATGCAGAATCCATATATGGTCGTCGGCCGCTTTCGTGACACAGCTGACGGCATCGGAAACAAGGCCTTCTGCAATGGAAAAAGGATGGAAGCGGTGAGTTTGACCATCATATACACACAACCCATCCTGCATAGTGGCAATCCAAATTTTGTCGTTGATGGTATCTGCATAGAGGGAAGTGACTTCATTGCTGGTAATGCCGGAAGTCTCCTTTTTATATACGATATGCGTATTCCCACAGATTCTGTTAAGCCCAGACTCTGTTGTCACCCACAGGAATCCCTGTTTGTCAAGGGCCATGTCCACAACGAAGTTGTTCGAAAGGCCCTCGCGCAAGCCAATGTTGGTGGATAAATACAGGTCTTTCGCCACAAGGATGTTCCACCCGAGTACAGCAATGATTATGACCAATAATCTTCTCATCTTTTCGAAATAGCAAGAATTACGGTTGCAAAGATACGAATTAAAAAGAAAAAAATCAATAGTCGCCCGGCAATTATGAAAGAAAACGGCGATATTTGAAAGATTAGCGGCGATTATAAATAACCATATAA
>CACXMM010000064.1 GCA_902768785.1 uncultured Prevotellaceae bacterium | reverse complement strand
AGTGCCAACAGCGTGCAGTTGCTGTGCAAGGTGGAGATGACCAACCTCGCATCGGACAAGAAAATGACCTACACCATAGTAAGTCCGCACGAGGCAGATATCCACGAAGGTAAAATCTCTATTAAGTCGCCTATAGCACAGGCATTGCTCAACAAGAAAGTGGGTGATGTGGTGGAGGTGCACGTTCCTGCTGGCGTCATGAAACTGCGCATAGAGAATATTCAGTTATAATATCCTGACCTCCTCAGGAGTGCTTCCTGACAACCTCAGATGTATATACCTGACCTCCTCAGGAGTATCTCCTGAAAACCTTAGGAGTATCTCCTGAAAACCTTAGGAGTATCTCCTGATATAGGCATCAAGTATTTCCTGCTGTCATAACACAAAAATCCCCACCCCTGAACTCTCTCCCTTGGTAAGCGAGGAGTTGTTAGGGGTGGGGGTTAAAAGTTATGTAATTGTTATATTCTTATCCCTTTTATTTCGTAGCTCCTCCAAGAGCGATGTACAGAGCGATTACGGCTTGTGCTCCGCTGTACATGTTGACGGCCTCGTTGAGTTGTGCGCTGAGGAGGCTCTCCTGTGCGGTAAGCACTTCGAGATAGCTGGACTTTCCGTTGTCCATAAGCTCGTGTGTGCCTTTATACGCCTCACTCAACACCTCCACCTGGCGGTGGTAGTATGCGTGCTTCTCGCGTGCTGCATCACAGTCGGCCATGGCCTCGTTGACCTGGTTGCCGGCATCGATAACTGTTTGCACGTATTTGCGCTGCAGGTCTTCCTCGGTGAGTTTGCTTATTTTGTAGTTGGCCTTTATCTTGCCTTGTGCAAAGATTGGCTGTGTGAGTGAACCTACGAGGTTGAGGAAAAGTTTTGCGGGATTAACGATTGTACCGGCTGAGTTTGTCCATCCTCCTGTTGCGGATAGCGTGATGCTAGGGAAGAAAGCAGCTCGTGCGGCCTGTGTGTTGTAGAAGGCTTCTTCCATTGCGGCATTTGCCATACGTATGTCAGGACGATACTCGAGCATCTGTGCGGGGACTCCTATGCGCAGGAAGTTGTTGTCGAACATGTGTTGGTTGTCCGATGAAGAGTGGTGACCTGCTGCTGCGAGCCAATGGCTGCGTTCTATGTGCTGTGGCGGTATGGCGAGCAGTTTGCAGAGTGCGTTCTCTACGGCCCGTATGTTGCGTCGTATATCTACAATTTGTGTCTTGACAGTAAGGTACGACGACTCCATTTGGTTGACTGCCGTGGAGTATGCCTTGCCGTTGTCGTAGAGAGCCTTCTCAGTCTCGAGCGAGGCGTTCCAGAGACTGTCTGTCTGTGTGAGGATATCGAGTTGTCGGTCGAGCAGCAATAGATAGTAGTATTGCTGTGCTACTGCGCTTACGAGGTTTGAGCGTACGGCCTCCTCGCCCAGTTGTGCTTGCAGAAGCACGGCCTTGGCGGCTCGCTTCTTGTTGGTGATGGAGCCGAACACGTCGACATCTAAGGAAAGTTGCAGCGGCAGGGAGTATGTCTTTGAGAACGCACTTTTGTCGAAGCTGGCAAGCGTCCCTTGGGGCGCAAAGTAGAGCGACGGCAGGTATGCCATCTTCGCCATCCTTAGCGATGCCTCACTCTTCTCTACTGCTATGCGTGCTGAGTTGAGGTCGGTATTGTTAGCCAGTACCTGCTCGATGAGTTGCTGCAGCAGGGGGTCTGTGAAGAACTCACGCCACGACAACTGAGCGAGTGAGGTACTGTCGGATGAGGCATTGCTTATCATCGACATGCCAAAGGTGTTGGCTGGCACCTCTGTCTTTTGTTCGTACTTGTCATATAGACCGCAGCTTGTAAGTGCAAGTGCAACTGCCGTTGCGGTAAGGAGGTGTGATAATACCCCTTTCCAGCCTTCCCTTTTGGGAAGGAACTGTAATATTTTTCTCATGGGATTTATGGTTTATGCGTTAAAGCGTCCCTTTGTCTTTCCCTTGGGGGAGTGATTCGTTATATGTCGAAGTCGTCATCGTCCCATGCTACATATATTGTAGTGGGCTTTGAGAGAAGGTCGTCAGGGTTGTCTACCTCATCGTCGTCATCGGTCTGTCCTGATGTGCCACCATTATTGATAGGCAAGTACGATTCTTCAGAGAAAAGCAGACCATCTTTTATTTCAATACATGCCGCTTCTGGTTTCAAATATGTTTTTTTCATCTTCGTTCTATATTGTTATGTGAGAGGCATACCGCAGGGGATGCCCCTCACAGACGTTTATTTATTTTATAATGATTTTTTTACCGTTGACGATATAGATACCCTTTGTTGGATTATCTACTCGACGTCCTTGCAAGTCGTAGAATGGGCCTGTGATAGATTCCGTACTTTCTATGTCTTGGATTGCTGTAGTCCCGTTTTCATCCTCTTCTGGGAAACCAACGAACTCATGGGCATTAGAACCTCCTTGGCCTATGACGTTAAGATAAACACGTCCAGCACCGAGTTCGTCACCAGTCCATCTGTAGAAACCGACACCTTTGGTCTTATTTGCAAGCACATAGATGGTGGAGTTGCCTTTAGAACCAGTAGTTTTCCTATCGCTCACTTGCAGCAAGTTATCATCAGAATAATCAGGAACAACTTCATCAATCAAGGTCATCTTGTAGTTTCCAGCTTCTCCAGATGTGATGTGGAGCAGATATGGATCACCAGCCTTGAGCTTTTTCCCAATATATTGGAGTTTTGCTAGACTCTGATTGTTTTCAGGCATTACATCTGTTACGATGAATGCTTTGACATTTTCAGGAATCTCCACATCTTTGTATGTGACAATGGTCTTCCATTTTGCGTCTCCAATGTTTACATTGAACGTAGGATCAGGTACGAAGCGGTAGATGCGTGGCATGAAGCACTTGGGAGTTTTTCCTTCTTCCGCAGTCTCATCGCCAGGTTTCTTGGTGTTGAACGAAGCCATGAACATGTCGAAGGAGCCCATGTCGAAGGTGCTCTTTTCATTATTGTCGTCATCTTCGGTGGTGTCATCTTCAGTGGTAGTCTCCTCTTCTTTATTTCCCATACCTCCGAACATTCCCATCATCTCTTCCATGTCGAACGAACTCGTGAGCATAATGGTGTTGTTATTTTCAGCCGTTGGGAATTTGATGGTGGCAATGCTGTTGGCATCGATGGTGATAGTAGCCTTTAAGCTATCAACACTTGCATCTTCTTTATTGACAGTACCTGCCTTGGTGCCAACTTTCAGCCCTGAACTTGGGTTGAACATTTCCATCATCTCTTCCATGTTGAAACCACCAGTATTCTGATTTTCATCATCGTTTTGCGACTCTTCTTTTTTCTTCTCAGAGGCATAGAGATAGAGCTTTTCGCCATTCTCGTCCTGGCCTACGTTGAGATACCAGGAAGAACCATCCTCTGCCTGTTCAAGAATAACCTCCAGGCCTTTTTTAGAAGTAACAGTTGAACTCGGAATCTTTGGCTCTTTGAATTCAATCTTGCTGCCGTTCTTACCACCACCCATCATTGCGTTGTTTTCAACCATCATGTAGTCGGTTGCCTTATCGTCCTTCACTCTCGTGCCTACAAGTACCAGACGGGTTCCTTCTTCAAGGTCGTCGGTGTTCTCTGTCAGTACCCATTCACCATCGTAATAACCAGCGGGAAGGAGGTCTCTTGTCTTCACGATAACCTTGAACTTGCGCTTCATGGTGTATGATTTCTCCTCGGAGTTTTCATCGTTTGGATCCTTCTCCTGAAGAACCACCTTTACCTTGACGGTAATCTTGGCTTTACCTTCGTTGACGCCGACGAGTTCCTTCTTTTCATCATCCCACTTGACAATTTCCTCATCAGATGACTTGATGGTTGCTTCCTTTATCTGATTCAGGTCAGTAATCTTAACCTCATCATGGTATCCATCATATTTGTCAAATAGATTATCTATAGAATAGATTCCCTTGTCCAACGTATACTCGTTATAAACTCCATCTGTAACTTTCAATGACTTGTTGACATATATCTCTTTATTTTCAGCAATCAATGTCGGGTCATATACGGCCAGGTAATTCATCTCATCAACCTTTCCCGACTCTTTCGTTTCGCCATTGCTACCACCCATCAGACTGGAGAACATGTCCTTATCCTCGGTTTTTACCAGTGGTCCGCAAACTACTACACAATCACCAGGACTCAGTTTTGGAATTGGATTAAATTCCATTGTGCCATTACTGCTCTTTAATGTGCCACAACCATTGATCACCTTCATTTGACCGTCTTTCGTGCCATCGTCAGAGATATAATAGGTCACTTTGTCGGAGGTGCCGAACATGGCAGACATATCAAAGCCAAAGGAAGACATGTCGAAGGAAGACATGTCGAAGCGTCCATATCATCCATTGAATCTTCGCTTCCGCTGCCGCCCATCATCTCGCCAAAATCCATGTCGCCGAACATGGCCATCATGCCGGAGTTCACCTTGCTCACCTTGCCCTTGATGTAGTAGTTGACACCCTCTTCCCATCTAAGTACTTCAGTGCCGTCCTCAAGTTCAACCTTCTTAGTCTCTGCCAATTCCTTGGCTTCTTTAACAGTTAAAGGACGATTCTTAGTACCCAGTTCTGCAGTTCCACTATCATCGACTATAACCGTACATTTGGCAGAAGCCTTATCGTGATAATCGTTAAAATTCACGGAAGCAGTGATTACCGTAGAGCCACGCTTTTTCAGAGTTATGACGCCTTGTGGGTTGATCTCTGCTACATCCGGATTACTGCTCGTCCAATTAATTTCTGATTTTTCTGCTCCTGTGATTGTGACTTTTTCATTGAAATCCCTCTCGTACAAGGTATATTGGTCTTTATTCTTCAAGTCATAGTTGTAGTATTCGGGCAACTCTATATTAACAACTTTCTGGGGATCCTCAATTTTCTTGAAGTATGCATAGCGGGTATCCTTCACAGCGTCATCGACCTTATGATTATCAAGATCATACTTTTTCAATTTCCATGTGTTACCCATACCCATAAAGCCCTCTTCTACACCTGCGAAATAATAGTCTTCACCGACTTTGAAGCTCATATATGGAATAATATTTAATGGATTAGTATTATTCCAAGGATAAGCGTAAACAAGATTGTGCTCGCCATTGCCAACTTTCAGTTGCTCACCGTCGGCATAGAGATACTTACCTTCACCGGCAGCAAACCTTCTGTAAGCATCGTTGTTTTGATCTACTTCTACTTTCCATTGTAATTTCTCGGCCACTTCACCAATGATGCGGTCCTTGTCGTCATTCAGTGTCACGGCCACAGCGTCTGGATCTTTGTCGTCCTTGTCGTTCGACATGGCTCTCCCTGTGGTCAGGTCAACAATCGCGACATCACTGCCATCTGCAGGAGCCCAATTAACCTTTTTCCATTTCACATAATTCTTTACTGTTACTTTGTAAAGGGTGAAGCGTGCTCCAGTTTCACTATCAATAGTGATTTCATTCTCACTATTCCAAATGAAATATGCCTTATCATAATTAGTATTACCCACATAATACAACTTGCCGCCATTATCACCATATTCATCCAGAAAAAACTCACTCGTGTTTTGACCATAAGGTTCATTCGTCACACTGACGCTTGAAGATGATAAACTGCCCCAAAGAGGTTTGCCATTATTATTAAAAGTGAACGAATTGCCGCTTTTATTTCCTATTGTCCATATCATATCGGCAGATACATTTCTTACAACATTATCTTCACCGATGGCAACATCGACACCTTTTAAACCAATACCATAGGGACCATTAAGGGGTGATAGAGCGAGGTTTTTACTCTGATCTACCAAAAGCACAGTTTCGCCACCAGCTACATCATCAAGGCTGGTAACCTTCACACAATCATAATCATAACCGTCTGCATGTGCGCTGACAGCCCCTGCTATTAATAGGCATAGCAGGAAGATTGATTTTAAATAAATATTTTTTTTCATGTTTGATATATTTTTATGCTTGTTTATTCTGGTTTTATTTGCTTTCCCCTTCGGCCAGCGACCGTTGGTTCTTCACTTGTCTCTACGGCCGGGGCCACTTCCTTCTTGCCGCCCTGATACTTCTCGTGAAGCTTCTGGAACACGATGAAGAAGGCGGGAACCACGAAGAGCAGGGCAATGGTACCCACGGACATACCACCCACCACGCCAAGGGCGAGGGCACGGTTACCGTTAGCACCGGCACCACCCTCGATGATGAGCGGAATCATACCGGCAATCATGGTGAACACCGTCATCAGGATGGGGCGCAGACGCTCCTTGCAGGCCTCGAAG
>CACXMM010000063.1 GCA_902768785.1 uncultured Prevotellaceae bacterium | reverse complement strand
CATCTCCTGCGTCGGCTTCGTCCGGATAGGCAAGTTCGAGCTGCGCTGGCCATCGGCCGAAACGACCTTGATGTCGAACTGCTGGGGGTTGCCGGGCAGTAGGTGCAGAATCTGATAGCTGAACGGCTCGTCGTCCATAAACACCTGGTCGATGGTCTTCAGTTCATCGACGAGGCAGCTGAAGCGTGTGATGCGTTCGGCCGACTCGATGAGGCCAGTGTTCGGATTCTTCAGAACGGAATAGGTTTGGCCCCGCCTCATGCCAAACTTGTCTCGGATGTCTCTGAGCAGACGGAACACGCGGAGCGGATACTGTTGCTCCTTGTCCGTCATGATGGTAAGGTCGTACTTCTTCTGTGCTTTAGACTTCGACTGTGCCAGCGTTGGCACGGCTGCGCTGCTGGCAATGAGCAGCATGATGATAAGGCGTTTCATATTAATCGGTTTTTATTGTTGTGCCATTTGTTCCAAGTTGTATTTTGCAATTTCCAGCTCCAGTTGCACCCACTTCACATAGGCATCGTCGGCCTGTTTCTTCAGGAGTGCGATTTCTTCCGGCGTATAGCGATAGTTCTCAGGACGGGTGATGGGTATGTCGCGCTCGGTCAGTACGGCGGGTGTCGGTTCTGGTTGTGGACTTGCGGAAAGTTGGGCGCAGACAACCCCACTTGTACGATTAGGTTCTTCCATGACAGTCACTTCCGTTGTGGTTGATTCTGCTGTTTGCGTTTGACGTGCCTCTTGTGGCAAGGGAGTCTGTTTTCGCGGAGTCGTCTCCTTCATGACCTTTGCTTTTGGTTTGCTCTCGACGACAGCTACAACCTTTGGCGCTTCCCTTGCTTCTACTTTCTGTGCAGTAATCCCCATTTCGCTTGATGCCACTGTAATCGTTGGCTTTAGCAATGCCACCTCATTACTCTTCTCTTCGGGCATCATCAGCGTTACACCTATGCCAATGATGATGAGCAGGCAAGCGGCAGCTGCAAGCCAGCGAAGGCTTTTTGTTCTCCCTTCCCTTGGGGAAAGGCTACGGGTAGGCGGGCAGAGCCCGGGAATGGGGTTGGGGGTGGGCCCTAATCGTTTCATCAGTCGGTCGTTCAGGTCAGCAGGCATCGTTGACTGCTTCTGCTCGCGGCGGCGGATGGCTTCGCGCAGGTTGTCATCCCTTTGCATTATTGCGTAAAGATCGTTTTCGTTCATGCGTGCTTTGATTTAATGATTCGGTAGAGTTTCTTTCGGATACGGCACAGTTGTGAGCCGACGGTAGAGGGATTAGAGCCCATGACGTATGCCATGTCGGCGAGGCTCATGTTGTCGTAGTAGAACATCGTGATGACGGCCTGCTCGTGTGGAGGGAGCATTTCCAGCGCTTCTTCAAGTTCCTGGACTATTCGGCTGTCGTTAGCGCTTTCTTCGGGCGTATCATCGAGGCCGTTTAGTCCCAAGTCATGCTCGTCCAAATAGACGATGTCCGGTCTTCTGATTCTTACGAAATTGAGCGATTCATGATAGGCAATGCGGCAGAGCCAAGTCGAGAGCGATGCCTTTCGGCTGTCGTAGCCGCCGATGCCTTGCAATGCCTTCACAAACACATCCTGCCAGACCTCTTCGGCATCTTCCTGCCGCTCCACGATGCGGCGCACCATCTGGAACACAGCGGGACCATAGTCGCCCACCAGTTGTTGGCAGGCAGCGCGGTCTCCCTTTTGCAGTAGCCCTATGAACAGATCTGTCTCTTGTTCCATTTTTTATGCTCTTCTACTCATATATACACACAAAATGGAAAAACATTGCATTTTACGGGAACAATTTTGTTTTATCGATTGAATGAGGGTCGCCTACGGCGAAAAATCCAACAAAATCTAAACATAATCAAACAAATAAGCAACAAGTAGATTTGTAAGATTTGGATTAATTTTGTTGGATTTCTCGCCGTAGGCGACTATAAGAAGGAAAGATATTATAACCGAAACCTAAATGATGGGGAATATTATGGTTTCTTACGGTAGAAGAAGCTGCCGATGGCGATAAGGATGACAAGCAGCGTCACGATGTAGGCCCAGATATGGGTGACATGCGAGGTAGCAGTGATGACGTAGTCGTGTGGAATAAGACGTTCACCATTCAGCGGATAGTAAACAACCCCATCGCGCACTACTCCAGTCCCGGCATCTACTACACGACCCGGCATCGTGAGGGTGTACTGCACGTTGAACCAGAAGATGTTCAGGTGATTGACTAATTCCTTGGTCAGTTCCTTTCCGCAAGGTGTCTCTTCGTTAAAGAAGATGGCATAGGCGTCTGAGTGGAAGAACGACCGTAAGGCTTCCGCTGCCTCCATTTCGAGAATGTCTTTATGACCTAATACGAAATTAGCCAAAGAGTCATGGAGTTCTATGAATCGCTCACGACTGACGGGCGGATTGGAGATGGAGTCGTAGTGATTGACGATAAAGTCGAAGCTGACCTGATAGAAATTGTCGTTGAGCCACTTGCTGACGAAAGGTTCCATCTCGCTGATCTTCTGTGAGGCCTCAGCACCACTCAATCCTTCAACAAGATTCGGCTGTCCCGTGAACCAATAGCTCACGATGTCTTTGTCGGCATAGTTCGTGGGGGCAATCTTGAAGGTGTCGCCCACGCAGTTGAATACCTCGGTGAAGGTGTATTCAGTATAGAACCAACGGAAATGTTTCTCCACCTTGGCCTCCGATTTTAAACGCATACCGTTCAGTTGCAAGGGCGTCTCTTTGCACATATCTTCCGGAGTGCGGAACGAACGTGAGAAGGTGGTGGTAACTGTGTCGCCTTCCATCTCGGTATGTGTTCCCATGAAAGCATTTGTGTTCAAGCACGAGGGAATGGGCTGCGCCAACACCGCTCCTTCCCCTTGCATCATGGAATCACGCTGTTCCTTTGACATGACGGTGCTGTAACTGACCTCACGATCGCACCATCCATCCTCGTGGACGATGGTATGCATCTTCACGCCGGAATTATCCTGACAGGATGTAAGAAGCAGGATAGCCCCTACTACTATGATGAAATAACTACTTGTTTTCATAACGCATTTGTCTTAATTGGGTGTAACTGATGAATTGATCACGCTGCTGACGGCTTGTGTACACGTCCTTGAGGGTGCTGCCAGCGGTGAGGTTAGAGGTATAGTAATGAGGTACTTCATTCGACGGGATATTCGGCACGGATGCGGAACTCTGCTGATAGAAGAACAAACCGATGAGCATGATGGCCGCTATCGACGAGATAGTACGCAGGGCGATGATGATGGCCGACGGCTTTTGCTTGCGCTGTGTCATGATGGCATCATATTCTGCCTCACCCAAAGCAAGCTCTCCCAGCATCAGACGGATAGCCTGCCAGTCATCGGGAAGGTCGGGGTGTTGCAGTTCACGAGCCAACGTCAGCTCTTCTTCCGGCGTTGTCATGCCTTCCAAATATTTGTCAATCAGTATCTGAATCTCATGGTTTGTCATTGTCTCATCCTCCTTTTAAGTTCTGTGAATACTTTCTTTCGTGCTACCGATACCATCACTGTGACAGATGACTTGGGAATACCGGTCTGTTCGGAGATCTCGTCTATCGAGAGTCCTTCTTCCTTTCGCATCTCGAATAGTTGTCGCTCCCGAGGGGTTAACAAATTGAGGGCCTCTGACAGTATCCGCTGGGTATCCGCTGCCTCCAGTTGTTCTTGTGGCGAGGTACTGTTCGCATGATGACGGAGAACATGTGGGTCAATTTGGGTAATGTCAGTCGTTCGTTGCTGTTTCCTGTATAAGCTGGCACAGCAGTTCTTTGCCACCTTGACGGCCAGTGCCTCCACGTTCCGCTCAGCATCGATATGCTCCAGATAGCGCCAGAGCTGCACCATGGCATCCTGTGCCGCATCCTCAGCATCTTCTCTGTTTCCAAAGAAGTCGAGGCTTACTTTCAGCACTCTTTGGCGCAACCGCCCTGCTATATGTTCGAATTCCGAGCTTGTCATACATCTATAATACGCAGAAAGTAAGAATTTATTAAGTCGAAAACGAAAATATTTTTATCTTTTGATGCCCTCATGGCCACTTTGTTCAGAATCATGCTCATGTACTATGCAACTGCTTCTCGTTCTTTGAAGAGCCGGGAAAGGACTGGCTGGGATGAGCTTTGCGAATAACGACGTTCATGCAGATAGAAAAAAGCGGAGCCATGATGGCTCCGCTTTTTTCGTTTATCACATTCATTTACGCCCTTACTTCCTTTCCGCAGGATTCTCCAACTGGAAGCCCTCCTGACGATTAGGTTTCTGGAACGAGTGCTCAATACTCTCCACGATGATAGAACGAGGTACGATGTAACTAATCACCGTATTATAGTCGTAATGCGAATGATTGCTGACAAACTCTTCCTTGGAAGCTGCCGTCACATGCATGAGGTCACTACGGGAAGGATTCGGAATCTCACTAACCCTGACAATCTCCTCTTTGCCAGTATTCACATCTACGCGAACCAGATACTTCCAGCAATCCTTCGGCGCTTTTACAATATACGCATGATCAAGACCTGCCTTCTTAGCCTCCTTGAGGAAGATACTCTTCAT
>CACXMM010000062.1 GCA_902768785.1 uncultured Prevotellaceae bacterium | reverse complement strand
CGATAATCTCGTCTATGTAGGCCTCGCCTTCCTTACCATTGGCATGCTCTTCGGTGCTCTCTGGGCCAAGGAGGCATGGGGGCACTACTGGTCGTGGGACCCCAAGGAGACGTGGGCGGCCATCACCTGGCTGGCCTATCTTGTCTATGTGCACTATCGTAACCTGCCACACCATCGTGAGCGCCTTGCTCTCTGGATACTCATCGTCTCTTTCGTCCTCTTGCAGATGTGCTAGCGTACACACCTATAGCATGAGCGAATAGGGAGAAAAAGAGACAACGGGGAACTCTCAGAAATAGGAGTTCCCCGTTTGTCTGTCTGCGGGTCTGTAAAATGTGTTGTGATTTATACTAAATTAGTTAATTATGTTTTGCAATATGCTTGCTTAATCGTAATTTTGTAGCCAGAAATGTAACCGTTTTCAATCTATGAAAAGAAATATCTTATTAGCAGTAGCAGCACTTTTGCTCTCAACAGCTACGTGGGCACAAGGTGACGTTTACGACAGGTCAAATGACTATGAATGGCCTTCGGATCAGAAAATGGTGGAGAAACTGAAAGAATGGCAAGACCTTAAGTTTGGTGTGCTCTTCCATTGGGGAATTTACGCCGTGCCCGGCATTGTTGAAAGTTGGTCAATATGCGATGAAGGCTGGATAACCCGTGACACGACCATGACCTATCAGCAATATAAAGACTGGTACTGGGGTATGGCAGACAAGCTGAATCCCACGGATTTCAACCCTGAGCAGTGGGCCGATGTCATGCAACAGGCAGGAATGAAATACATGATCTTCACCACAAAGCATCACGACGGTTTCTGCATGTATGACTCAAAATACACAGACTTCACAATCACCCGGCATGCTTTCCGTGACCATCCGAAACGTGACGTGCTGAAGTATGTCTTGGATGCATTCCGCAACAAACAGTTCATGATCGGCACGTATTTCTCCAAACCCGACTGGCATTGCCAAGACTACTGGTGGGACGTCTTTCCCACAAAACGGGGACGCAATGTGAACTACGACATCAAGCAATGGCCATGGCGATGGGAACGCTTTAAACAGTTCACCTACAACCAGATGGAAGAGATTCTCTCACGCTACGGGCAAGTTGACATCCTTTGGCTGGACGGCGGATGGGTTTGTAAAGAAAATAACCAGGATATTGACATGCCCCGCATTGCTCAAATGGCACGTAGTCACCAGCCTGGTCTTATCATGGTTGACAGAACAATCCGCGGACCTTACGAAAACTACCAGACACCCGAGAAAACCATCCCCGAAGCCCAACTCAACTTCCCATGGGAAAGTTGTATTCCGCTGAGTGACGACTGGGGATGGGTTCCACGTCCAAGATGGAAAAGTCCTGAAAAAGTCATCAGCACCTTGGTCGAAATCGTGGCAAAGGGAGGAAACCTGGTGCTCGGTGTCGGTCCTACGCCTCAGGGGCTCATACAACCCGAGGCCGTCACACGCCTGAATGCTATCGGAGAATGGCTGAAACAAAACGGCAAGGCTATTTACGACACCGTCACTACACCCATCTACAACGACGGGCGGGTATGGTTCACGGCCGACAAAGACGGGAAAACGCGCTATGCCATCTATCTGCTTGATGAAGGCAAACAATTGCCCAGGATCATCAGTTGGAATCAGAACGTACCAAAGGGTAACGTAAGACTGTTGTCAACGGGTAAGAAACTGAAAACCAAGACTGTCAACGGTCGTACGGAAGTGACGCTGCCAAGGGGTTTAAAACAGCAGTCGGTGGCTTTGGAATTCAGTATTTAGATGCCTCTTCATTGAAGGCAACGTCTTTTGCCAGCAGCTATTCCTTAACGAAATGGGGGTAGTCAGCTTCACCGAGATGAGGATTATAGCAGAATCCCTCATACTCAAAATCTGTTCTGCACGCGGTTCTCTATGACAAACCTTGTCATGGCTCCACGGCAGGTCTTTGCCCATACCGCCTGCATCTTCAGCTCTTGCCCTTTGCGCACATAGAACAAGGGCTGAACCACCCGGACGCGCTCGCACACACGTTTCCATTCAAACAGATGCTGAAACTCTTCTGTTGCCAGATGAACAAGAATGCCGTCATCAGCCTTCACGCTCTCTATCAAGACATCCGTCAGACGGGATTTCCAAAAGCCAAACATATTCTGCCCCTTCCCACTTGGCAGTTCAACGGCACCTTCCATCCGATATGGACGAACACTATCCAACGGACGCAGCAAGCCATAGAGAAACGAAGAAATCCATAAATGCTGCTGAGCGTAGTTTAGGTCCTTCTCACTCAAAGTTTCCGCCTTCAGATGTTTATAGGCCTGGCCGTGATAGGCAAGAATAGCTGGCAACTTTGACTTGTCCTCATCAAAGAATTGCTGGTAGCGGAGTTGATTTTGTCTGGCAATCTGCTGACTGCAACTTAACATCTTCGCAAGAGTCTCAGACGGATATTGCATCATGTCGCGCGCAAAAGCTTCCGCCTCTGTTTGGAAGAGAGGAACTGAAAGCGGTTGCTGCTCTGTTTTCTCGTGCATCGTTTTGGCACACGCAAGGAGTATCTGCATAGGCTGTTTTTCATTAACTCAAAAATACAACACGAACCGTGTTCCATGACTTCCTTCGCCGTCGTAGTCGGCTGTGAGTGAGAACTGGCTACACAGGTCGCTGGCTTTTTCCTCTTCAAGATGAACGGTCAGTTCTATCTCAATGGCCTGCCGTTCATGACTGAAACCAATGTTCCAGATGTTCTCGCCCACCACAGCATTCACCACCGCACGGGCTTCATCCTGTAAACGCCAGATGCTGTCCCAGTCAGTCATAATACTCGATTGCCAGTTCATCGCTGACGTTGAAATCATCGTGGAAACCGTCATCGTATTTGTAGATGATACGCAGGCCACGATAGGTGGAGGGGACTTTCAGCGTTTCCAAAAGGTGCCATTTCGGTTTGCCGAAGTCGTACGAGGAACGGTCAAGGATGATGCGGTTGGACACAAAGTCAAAATGGTAGTACCCACCGCCGATGCATTGGTCGCCTGGTTTCAGCAAATCCTTATGCTGATTAACCATGCCGAGGCGGAATACGCCGTCCATCGTGATGATAAACTTGGGGAGATTCATTTTCTTTATACCAATATCTTTTCTGCCATCCGTTTTCCGGCATCAAAGGCCTTCTGCAAGTCTTGTTCCCAATGCTCGTCACGCCATTGGTGCTTGGCTACCTCGGAGAAGCTGGCAAGTTCGAAGCGGTCGTAGTTCTTCACCTGATAGGTGTTGTAGGCAATGAGATGCTCAGGCTCGCCCAGGGCGGTTTGAATGCAGTATTCCATCGAACCGTAGCCCTGACTGTTATTCTTTTCAGGCAATCCGTTCATGGTCTCCATCAGCACCACAGGCATCCGCTTGGGAGCCGTCATGCTATAGTCGTTGTAGGAAAGCCAAGGAAAAGCCAAACGCTCCAGGAACGTGCGCATCTGACCTGTCACATCACCAAAATAAATCGGTGAACCGAGCACCAGCCCGTCAGCCTCGGCAATCTCTTCCAAAACAGGCGTCAGCGCATCCTTGAACTTGCAGACGTTCGAGGCCTTACCTTTTATCTTGCAGACCATACACGACATGCAACCCTTGTAGTCAAGACCATAAAGTCGTACGTTCTTCACTTCAATCTTGTCGCTCACAGACATAGCGCCTTCGGCAAATTTCTGCAGCATCGAGGCCGTATTGAAATTCTTTCTCGGCCCTCCGTCGATAATGATAATTTTCTGCATATTCCTACTGTTTATATTCTTAATTCATATTTGAATCAGTATCTATATAATTTGAAATGCTGTATCTGAAATGCTCCTACAGGTATGCGAACATGACGGCCTTGATGCGTTTGGTCGCCATTAAGATAGCGGACAATGTTCTGTTTGCCATCAACAAGGGTAACCTCCTCACACTTTGCTAATCCAATGCACTCATCGCCTTTCTGCCATGTAGTTGATGATTCTGCAGGAGAAAAGGTGACCACGACTCCACTTCCTATGACGAGGTAATCCTCTTTGTCAAGACGAAGGATGATGCAGGCTACCTCAGGCCATTCCGTATCTTTGGCACCTGGTTCCCATCCAAGTGTGTAACTATGCGTGACGGTGAGTCGAATACCATCGGGGGTGACGATTTCAGCCTCTCGCTGTTCGTTATCGAGAAGTACGGCATCCATATCCCTGGTTCCCTGCCGCTCAAGAATCAATGGCTCAGCCTGACGTAATAACTGGTAGGACGCGACAAGCGGTGATAGTGATGAGCCGACAATAGAGAAAGCATTGAGTTGGTCATCCTGCGAGAGGTCCATCTGCTTCCAGTCGTGGGCATTGGTTGTCGTAGTAAGCGGATAGTCCTCGATGCTGAACGGACAGAATCCCATCGCACCATGATGTCCGAATGCATAGAGTGCATACACAGCATCCTTGTCCTCCAATCGTATTTCAGGAACAAAGAGCGGATTGTTGGGCAGATGATATTTTGACAGCCACGTCTTGATGCCCTTGTCGTAAATATCTACACCAAGAACATCGATGGACGGAGCTCCACAATGCCAGAGGTCAATAAGGTGAGCCAAAGGACCGCCCGATGGATATTGGCCAGGTTTGCGATCACGACTGTTGAGCGCAACATTGACGTACATTGGAAGATTGTATATCTCACGTCCCGCCTTGGCTATTTGCTCCACGTATGTGGCATAAGTCCATGTCTGGAATATCTCCTCCGTATAAATGTCATCACCAAATAGCTGAGGCCAGTTGGCATTTGCTTTAGCCTGTGGCTGTAGTTTCTCCTTCAGATAGGGGTGTAACGACTTCTGGTGTTTCTTCAGATAGTCGGTCAGTTGCTTGGGTACAGCACTATAGTACATGTGTGTGGCATCAGCTGAATAGTCGCGCGGCACATCAATCATACCTATCTCGTTCTCCACCTGCACCATAATGACCGTCTGCTCATGAGCATCATGATCACGCAGATACTCCATGATGTGACAGAAGGCACGTTTGTCAGCCTCCAACACATTCTTACTTAGCGATGAAGCCTCCTCAACAGGTTTCCCTTCTGGTGTGTGGGCACGGGGGAACCGTTTCACATCGCGCTTGAACCACTCTGGTGCATAGCAACTCATTGAGTTCTTCCAGACACCAAACCACAGGAGTACGACTTTCAATTCGTTGCGTCGTGCTTCTGCCAGGATAACGTCGAGCGAACTCATATCGAACGATCCCTCTTGAGGCTCAATCAGTTCCCATGACAGGGGAACAAGTACGGTATTAAGTCCCATCGTGCGAAGATGAGCAAACGTGCGCTTCACATCCTCAGGGGAAGAGGCAGACGAGTTGCCCAGTTCGCCGCCAATCATCATCATGGGCTTGTTGTTGGCTATAATCCTTGAGGTACTATTGCCGCGATATTCCAAACGTGGCTGACTTGCGACAAGCAAAGGTAATAAAAACGCAGAGACTATAAAAACTATTCTTTTCATCGAATTCTATATATTGTTGAAAAAAAAGATTGTCTTTTATCACACATACACTATTCCCCAATGATTGTTACCACCAATTCTCTGGAACCTCCATAATTGCGGTACTCACAGAAGTAGATGCCCTGCCAGATGCCGAGGTTCAAGCGGTTATCGGTAATGGGAATGGTGATGCTAACACCACTAAGTGTTGACTTGGCATGAGCAGGCATGTCATCGGCACCTTCCAGCGTATGCTCGTACTCTGGGCGATTCTCTGGAACCAGACGGTTGAAGATGGTTTCCATGTCCACACGAACATCAGGATCTGCATTCTCATTGATGCTGAGTCCACAACTGGTGTGCTTTGTGAAGATGTTCACGATGCCAGTCTTCGGAAGCTTTGGCAACTGGCTCATAATCTCGTTCGTTACTAAGTGGAAGCCTCTGGGTTTTGGCTTCAGATTTATTTCTATTTGCTGTATCATATCACTGAATTATTATATCATTCATTAGTATAGTCACAAGGCTGATGCTGACTTCTCTTCAACTTGGCTGCAGACTCAGTCGGTACTCACTTGGCGACTGACCTAGATGCTTGGTGCAATAGCGGCTGAAATACGAGAGTGAGGTGAAATTCATACGGTCGGCAATCTGGGTGAGCGACAGGCGTTCGTCATTCAGATAGTCTTTCAAGATGGGGATGGTGTGGCGGTCGATATAGGAAGTAACGCTATGGCCCGTCACGCGCTTGATGGTTGCCGAGAGATATTTGGGCGAGACATTCAGGCGCTCGGCATAGTAGCCCACATCGCGCTCCGTCCGGCTGATGCCCGTGGCAAGCAAGGCCATCAATTGCTTCACGATATAGGCCGTGCGGTCAGTATGCGCTTTGGTCGTTTCGTGCTGGGCATGCGCCTCGAAGATG
This sequence comes from uncultured Prevotellaceae bacterium, assembly GCA_902768785.1. GTDB lineage: Bacteria > Bacteroidota > Bacteroidia > Bacteroidales > Bacteroidaceae > Prevotella. The sequence goes on along the minus strand of CACXMM010000062.1, from coordinate 410 downwards.
TCGTACATCATCGTCAGACAAAGACTGCCCATCAGCTCACGATGGAACTGCAAATGGCCTTCACCCATACGGTCGCGCAGACGATGGAAGTCATCAAGCAGATGCCGTGCCTGCTCGTCGGTGAGTTTGATGATCGGGTCCTGATTCAGCGAGATACTTCCCCCAATGCTGTAGTTATTCGATGGCAACAGGTTTTGCAGTAACTTATAGTCGGCGGCAAACCATTCTACCTGCAAGTCATCATGTGCCGCCAGATTGCAGATACGATCAGGCATCGGTATCACCACCAGGTCGTTTTTGACAATGTGATAGCAATGTTCATTAAATACAAAACTTGCCTCACCTGTCAAGCAAAGCAGATGCATGCAGGTGTGGCTCAACTCATAGGAATTCATCCCATAGAAGTCTGT
>CACXMM010000061.1 GCA_902768785.1 uncultured Prevotellaceae bacterium | reverse complement strand
GCTGGGGCTGCAGCCTTTGTTGTTGTTGCCATAAATTTGAATTTTAATTTTTTAGTTATTAAATGAATTAATTGTTTGTAAATAATCGAATTAGTGAGAGTTACGTCTTTTTATGTAGTTTGACAACTCTGCGATTCTCAAAATCACCTCGCAAAGATACTAATTTCGTTGGTTATAACGAACGAATTAATAACTTTTAACTATGATTTCCTTGATTTATTTCAATTTTGTAACAACTTCCTTAATGCGCTTCATCGCTTCAATGATGTTTTCATCACTTGTGGCGTAGCTCATACGGAAGCATTCCGGATCGCCGAAAGCATCACCTCCGACAGTGGCGACATGACCCTTCTCAAGCAGGTACATCGCAAAGTCGGTGGAGTTGTTGATGGTGGTCTCGCCGTCGCTCTTTCCATAGAAGCTACTGCATTTCGGGAAGAGGTAGAAGGCACCTTCGGGCACATTGACTTCCAGTCCGGGGATGTCCTTGGCGAGCTTCACGATGAGGTCGCGACGGCGCTCAAAAGCCTGGCGCATCGTCTCCACACACTCCTGACTGGCGGTGTAGGCATATTCCGCAGCCTTCTGACTGACGGAGCAAGGACCGCTGGTGTACTGGCCCTGCAATTTGTTACAACCTTTGACAATCCATTCCGGGGCAGCGATATAGCCAATACGCCAGCCTGTCATGGCATAGGCTTTCGACACGCCATTGACAATGATGGCGCGCTCTTTCATGCCTGGGAACTGGGCTATCGACTCGTGCTTGCCGATATAGTTAATGTGCTCGTAGATCTCATCAGCCAGTACGAAGAGGTCTTCATGGCGGAGAATCACATCGGCCAGAGCCTTCAGCTCCTCCTTGTTGTAGACGCTTCCCGTTGGGTTGCTGGGGGAGCAGAGGATGAGCATGCGGGTCTTCGGGGTGATGGCTGCCTCCAACTGTTCGGGCGTCATCTTGAAATTCTGCTCGAAGCCTGCCTCCACAATGACGGGTTTGCCTCCTGCCAACAATACCATCTGGGGATAGCTCACCCAATAGGGGGCAGGGATAATCACCTCCTCACCATCGTTCACCAGCGCCATGACGGTGTTGCAGACACTCTGCTTGGCACCGTTCGACACGAGAATCTCTGCGGGCGTGTAGTGCAGGTGGTTCTCACGTTCCAACTTACGGGCAATGGCCTGCCTCAGATCGGGATAGCCGGGAACAGGCGAGTATTTGGAGTAGTTCTCGTCGATAGCCAACTTGGCCTCCTGCTTGATATGGTCGGGGGTGTTAAAGTCGGGTTCTCCCACGCTCATGTTAATCACGTCGATACCCTGTGCTTTCATTTCTGAGCTTTTCTGTGACATTGCCAGCGTAGCGGATGGTGCTAAACGCTGCAGACGATTGGATAATTGTGCCATATGTTTACGAAATTTTGTGCAAAAGTAAGCATTTTATTTTTGAATACGCAAAGAATACGCCACTTTTTCACTTCTTGCGGCGAAAAAGTGACAATCTGAGCATTATTTCAAGTGGAGTGTATGTCCCATGCGGTTCTTCTTCGTTTCGAGATAGCGGATGTTGTAGGGGTTGGGAGTCACCTCAATGGGTACATTCTCGATAATCTCCAGACCGTAGGCCTCCAGACCGACGCGCTTGACGGGGTTGTTGGTCAGCAGGCGCATCTTGTGTACACCGATATGGCGAAGCATCTGGGCACCACAGCCATAGTCGCGCTCGTCAGGCTTGAAGCCAAGGTGTACGTTGGCGTCCACCGTGTCGAGTCCTTCTTCCTGCAGCTTGTAGGCGGCAATCTTATTCATCAGTCCGATACCGCGGCCTTCCTGTTGCATGTAGATCACCACGCCCTTGCCTTCTTTCTCGATGGCCTGCATGGCCTTGTGTAGCTGCTCGCCACAGTCACAACGCTTACTGCCAAGGATATCGCCCGTCATACAGGAAGAGTGGACGCGAACGAGGATGGGCTCATCCTCCTTCCACTCGCCTTTGATGAGGGCGAGGTGTTCCAGACCTGTGCTCTTCTGACGGAAGGGTATCAGGCGGAAATGGCCGTAGTCGGTAGGCATGTCCACCTCTTCGCCCACTTCAATGAGCGACTCTTTCTTCAGACGGTAGGCAATCATGTCTTTGATGCTGATGAGCTTCAGGTTCCACTCCTTTGCGAATGTCATCAGCTGGGGCAGGCGTGCCATCGTTCCATCCTCGTTCATGATCTCCATCAGCGCACCTGCGGGATAGAGTCCAGCCATACGGCAGAGGTCAATAGCCGCCTCTGTATGTCCACTACGACGGAGCACACCGTTGTCCTGGGCATAGAGGGGGTTCACGTGGCCGGGACGTCCGAAGGTCTGCGGGGTAGACGTTGGATCAGCCAAGGCCTTGATGGTCTCTGCACGGTCGTGGGCACTGACACCGGTAGTACAGCCTTCGAGCTTGTCGATGGTTACCGTGAATGGGGTGCCGAGTACGGAGGTGTTGTCCTGCACCTGATGGGGCAGGTCGAGTTGCTTACAGCGTTCGATGGTGATGGGAGCACAGAGTACGCCACGGGCATTCTTCAGCATGAAGTTCACTTTCTCGGCAGTGATTTTCTCGGCGGCGATAATCAGGTCGCCCTCGTTTTCACGGTCTTCATCATCCACAACGATGACAAACTCACCGTTCTTGAAGTCCTCTATGGCTTCCTCTATGGTGTTGAGTCTTGTTTCTTCCATCTTTTATATATTAAATATGTATTACCTTATATAATGTTATGCTTTTGCTTCTTGAGTTACCATCTGGGCAATGCGGTTGACAACAAGTCCGTTGGTCTCCGTGATTTTGTTCAGGTCTTTCCGTAGCCTGAGACGGAAACGGCACATCCTCAGATAGAAGAAAAGTCCTACGGGCAGTATCAGTCCGGTGACGATGTTAAGCCACTTCTGTCTGAACGGTCTGGTGTGGGCATGGGTTGCCACGATGGGGTAGTGGTTCAGATAGGCGATGATCTGACGGTCTTTCGTGTTGCCCAGATCCTCGATGACAGCCTCCAACTCTTCCACGATGCGCTCTATCGTCTGGTCGTCGCCTGGACGGAAGAACACTTCGATGGGATTGGGCAGGTGTAACAGCTTGTGCTGGGCGATATACTGGCCGATTTCCTCATTAATATGCAACAAGCTATCGGCGTCTTCCTGATATTTCGGATCCTCAATGATCACCTCCTTGCTGCTGACATGGCGTTTCATTCGGAGTCCCAGCATCTTGAACAGCACATGCTTGTACATGTCGATGTTGAACACCACCGAGTCGTTGTTGGCCTTATAGGTAAAGAAGACTGCGATAGGCGTCAGGATGACGGTGGAGATGAGCATTCCGTACCACATCGTCCACTGGTCGTCGCGCGCCATTTTCTGTCCGGTACTGTCGAGGATGTAGTATATGATGAATACGAGCACCGACACGATGACGGGTACACCCAGACCACCTTTTCGGATGATGGCTCCCAAGGGGGCACCGATAAAGAAAAAGATGATACATGTAAATGACAGCGTGAACTTCAGGATGGCCTGAATCTGATGGGTTCTCTCCTGACGGTGCAGAGCTTTGGCATAGACGGCTTTCATCTCAAGGTCGCTCGCCACTGACTGCACATTGTTCATAGCCATCCTGATAGCCTCCTGCTGTTGCGTGTCGGGAAGGCGGTTGAAGAGCGTGTCGAAGTTGGCGGTTTCCTGTGCCACCTCCTTCATAATCTTCAACGAGTCCTGCTTGCCAATTTCCGGTAATCTGAAATAGTAGCTTTTGGCTTCCTTGTAGAACGCATGACCTACGCTGTCGTTGAATTCCTTGATGGAGTCGAGGTCATGCAGGATCTTGCCCAACCCTTTGGCTCTGGCGTCTCCTGCAATTTCGTTCACGTCAGCCAGGTTGAAGTCTCCGTCAAAATCGAGCACGATGCGCTTCGATGAGAATGTCTCGCGACGATAGGGCACGTTGGCTGTCTCTGCCAGATCCTGTGAGCGCATGTTCTCATTCCAGACACCGTCATAGAGGTTCAGCAGCAGGTGCTTCTTCTCTGCCGTCGACTGCATCATGCCTGAGTCGGCGAGGATGATGGCCTGGTCTTCGTAGCTGCCCGTCATCCTATAGATCATGATGCCGTAGAGCATGCCTGTGTTCATATCCTTCTTCTGCACATAGATGTTTGTGCTGGGAATGCCTGAGTAGAACATGCCTTCGGGTATATCTGCTTCTGGGTTTTTCTGTTTCATACCCAGAAGCAATCGGTAGAAGTCCTGATTGGCTCGAGGACCCACAATGTTCTGGAAGTAGAACGATATGCCCGCCATCAGTACCGATATTATTATGAGGGAGCGGAATGCCTGGATCAGTGATATGCCTGCTGCCTTGATGGCTGTAAGCTCTGAGCTTTCACCCAGATTACCGAATGTGATAAGTGAAGAAAGTAGGATGGCCAATGGGAACGCCTGTGGCATCAGCATCAGTCCCATGTACCAGAAGAACTGGGCTAAAATATCCAGAGAGAGACCTTTGCCAATCACCTCGTCGACGTAGCGCCACAGGAACTGCATCATCAACACAAACTGGCAGATGAAGAACGTTCCTACGAACAGCAGGCCGAACTGCTTCGTGATGAATATGTCTAATTTCTTAATGCGGAACATAATCAGCGTGCAAAGGTACAAAAAAGAAGTGAAAAGTGAAAAGTGAAAAGTGAAAAGTTGCCTTTGCGCTACAATTATTAACAATGTACGCGTATAAAACCTCCTCTTCCCTCCCTTTTTACCTTTTTACTTTCTCGCCTTTTTCACAGTCCGCTGGCTCTGTGCAGTCTTTCCAGATTACTCTCCCAGAGGATTCTCAACCCGTCGGCATCGTCATCATCCGCAAAGTCGGTAATCAGCAGGTCCAGATGATGCGTCAGGTCGCTCTTCCCGATGCGCATCTCCCAGAACGAATCATCGTCCTCCTCTTCCCACTGAAGTTTGATATGGTCGTATTTCACATATTCCACGAGAGATGCCCTTCTGACATCTTGATCCGTCCAAGGCTCACCCCAGGTAAAGGTGAATACACCATCCTCTTCCGTCACGTGGTCTGCAATCCAACGCTCGAGACCGTGCGCACTGCTGATCTGTTCCCACACGATGTTCGGCGACTTCGTGTTCAGGGGATATTCAATGTCTATTCTTTGCTTTCCCATACGCTTTAGGGGTTAGTTATTGACTGTTCTTCGCCACAAAATTACGAAAAATATCCGAAATACAAAATATTTTTATCGAAAAATTTTGTTAGTTCCCAAAAAAGTAGTACCTTTGCACCCGCTTAACAGCAAGATGGCGGGATAGCTCAGCTGGTTAGAGCGCATGATTCATAATCATGAGGTCGCCGGTTCAAT
>CACXMM010000060.1 GCA_902768785.1 uncultured Prevotellaceae bacterium | reverse complement strand
CTTCAACTGTCCATTGAGGGAGAAATGACCCAGACGGAATCACTACTGGTTTATGAGACATGCCGTGAAATCATCTGGGACAAGCAGATGAAAGGCATCTGTGTTTGGCGCAGCAGTCACAGCATGGATATTGTGGTTTTCCGTGAAGTGAGCAAACTACGAGTAATAGAAGATCCTGATCATACCTTGTGTATTGGTGATTACGGAACCGTGGAAGGCAACGATTATGAAATGCTGACCAGTAAGTTTTCATTGAGCGTTGACCGTGTATCAAAGAATGCAAAGAGTTGTTGGAACATTGCCCCGTCAGGTATGAAGGGCTTGGACGCCACCTTATATTATTTAAGCCATCTCGCCATAAGTGGCGGTATCATCAAATGTAAGTTTAGTGTATGAATAGTAATTTAGCCAGCCTGCTATTGTCAAGCGTAATGGACTGGGATTATGTGGGATTAAACTCCGAACGTCCTGAGCTCGAATTCATGGGCAGCATGAAATATGATGCATATGACCGCTTCATGCCTGGTACTCGCTTCATGAGCAGTTTGGTACAATGGCTGAACCAGTTTGATGAAGAGGATAGAGAAACTGCGCTCAATTTCGTGAAAAAGAAACTGGTGTTCATCTCTTCCACCCAGATGAACTATCTGGTGGACTTACTTTACGACTCCAAAATCCGTCCTATTCTGTTAAAGAAGGCTACGGAGAACGCCCAGATGCCTTCCTATATGCTGTGTAATCAAAAGGTTCAGAAGCAGTTTGACATTGAGAAGCGTTCGTCATTAGTTGTTGGACTCAGCGACGGTGCTCATACCGACATCCTGCGCCGCAGTGCTGGTTTTAGCAATGAGCAGGTGCTCACCAACTATTATCCCGATGAAAAAAAACTCAAAGATATGCTTTTGGATTTGAGAGAAGACAAAAAGCTGAAGGGAGTTGAAAGAACTTATTTCCGCAACATATTTTTGATTGACGATTTCACAGCCAGTGGTAAGAGTTTTGTGCGCTATGATGAAAATGCGAAGAAGTTCAAAGGAAAACTATCTAAGATCATCGACCAACTTTGTGCTAAAAACATAGAACGTACAGATGAAGAAATAGCTGCCGGGCAAAAGGAAGAACTACACTTGAGTTATCTGCTGGATGCCAACCAACCTGAAATTCATATTGACATACTGTTCTGCATGGCTACAGATAAGGCTGTGAAGAACATTAGTAAGGGGCTTGATGACTTTTTAGATAAACAGGGTTATAACAAGGTGAAGTATCACATCCACGTTGTGCAGAAGTTGGATGAATCTTTAAGTACAGATATTACCGGTGACCCTGAACTGATGAAAGTGTTGGAGAACCCAAAGTATCTACATCAAAACTTGAAAGATGATACAGCCTACAAGGTGGGCAGTGTCAACAAACCTTACTTAGGCTTCGATGAGTGTGCACTGCCCGTGGTGCTGTCTCACAACACGCCTAACAATTCACTGCCCATCCTGTGGCAGGATACCGACAATGACCAGGAGTTTAAAGGACTGTTCCCCCGTATTAGCCGTCATTAATTGATTCAGTATGAATTACAAGAACCCATTTGCCATACGAGCCTCTGAAAGGATTGAGACCGACGAGCGGTTCCTTGAACTGTTTTCCGTAGAGCCTTTGTCATATCTGGAGGATAACCATGCGAATGATTCGCTATGGGGTACGCTGTCATATATTCTGAGTTCACCGGGGGCGGGTAAGACCACCCTGTTACGACTCTTCTCGCCCTCAGTTCTGCAACGTGTTACGGCCAAGAGCCATAATATCATTTTTAAGAAATTGGTAAAACTTGGCGTAAAGGATAATAATGGTCTGATTCAGAAGTGCGGCGTCTATCTCCTGATGGGGCGCGACTATGAGTTCCTTGAAGACGATGAGTTGTTTGGCCGCAGAGAGCAGCGACGCTATTTCCTCTCATTGCTCAATGCACGTATTGTGCTGGCAACCCTCAAGACTTGCATGACGCTAGCGAGTATCAAATATACTTCCCTCCAAGATATTGTCTATACCCCCGAAGATCCAATACACCAGTTCGGGGAGCTGAGGGAAAGCTATACGGGCAAAGATTTGCTCGACTGGGCGACCAAGCAGGAGCGGAAGGTCTGTGAGTTCCTGGATACTTTTGTGGTGCCTGCTGATGGTATTGATGGCAACGATGAACTGTTTGCCTTGAATGCCATGAAAGCTGAATGGTTCAGCTATAAGGGTGAGCCTCTGTGCGGTGAATTTATCTTCCAGATAGACGATGCCCATAAGCTTACTGAACTCCAGAAGCGCATCATCCGTGGTGAGGTAGCTGAGCGTCGCATCCATGCTACTTTGTGGGTTGCGGAGCGTCTGGAAACCTTGAGTACCGAGGATATCCTGAGTGACAACAACGTTCAGGGCCGCGATTATCAAGTCATCAAGCTGGAGATGCTTTCCCAGCGTCTTTTCAATCAGATGGCCAAGGGCGTGGCATCTATGCGTTCTAAGGTGTCTTACGATGGGGTGGATCTTTTCACTTATCTGTCTGAGATATCCACAGAAAACTATAATGCGGTTTATAACGAAGCCAGTAAGAGATATTTTGCCCTGCTAGAAAAGTTGGCAAGCTATCCCAATTATGAGACATGTCTAAAAGCTATCAGTCAGGAAGACCCATATGACCGGGCCAAGCACAGCCGGGCCATACTGATTTACGCTTCCCGTGAGGATAATGCTCCCCGTCTGTTTGAATATGACTATCAGGAAATCATGGGCATTCTGAGCAAGGACTATAACGACTATGCAGAAGAGTTGCTGCCAGGTGAAATTAGTAAGTTGCCACAGTATTACGGACAGCAGACCCTGATTGACCTGGCTTCCGGTAATATTGAGCAATTCCTGAGCATAGCCTCCAAAATGTATGAAATGCTACTCTCCAAGAAGATCATGGATACTGCCCGTTATGACCTTACACCTGAAGACCAGAACAAAATTGTGAACGAATACTGCAAAAATCGTATGGAGGACATCAAGCAACTGCAACGTGGAAACAAAATCTACGCCTTCCTGATGCATCTGATTGAATATTGCCGTGAGCAGACCTTCAGCCCCACCTATTCTTACCGCACGGTAAGTGGTTTTGCCGTGAAGGAAGAGAACACTGGCCAGTATGGTCAGGATGGCTTCTGGTTCCAAGACAAGACCAATGAAGAGTTGGCAACTTTACTGAAAGACTGTATGGCCAATAACTTGCTTTATAAAGTACCCCGTACACAAGGTAAGAAAGATCAGAATTGGGCTGTATTTTACTTGAACGAATGGTTGTGCGCCTATGCACACCTGCCCCTGCGTCGTGGCGGTTGGCGCAAACTGTCATTGTACCGCCTGAATCAATGGGCACATTCTGCAAAATAAGAGACACTGCGATGAAGTATAGATGGGAATCATACGTTAAATACCACGGAAAGGATGAGTTGGTAAAATTCTGCAAGGAGTTTTACGGTGACAATCCTAAAGAGAAGGTATTGTTCCTATTGGGCAAGGGCTTTGACCCCCGTATGAACAATACGCTGGCTCTGTTACTTGAAAACGTGAAAGGGTTACAGTTGGATTGCCTCACCTTCGATTTCCCCGACAGTGGCAACCATGCTCAGAACCGCAAACTCTATAAGGACAACATTAAGGAGCTGGAAGCCCTCCAGAAGAAATATGGATTCTCGCTTTTTGAGATTCCGATTGACACCACCCAAAGTTGGGAGAAGCGCATTGCCATGATGAGTCGTCAGGTGGCTGAGCGTGATCTGACCCCGTATCGTGATGTGATTTTGGATGTGAGTTCGCTGCCCCGAGCCTTCTATTTCAACATTGCCAAGGCCTTGTTCAACAAGATGAAGGATGAAAAGGCCAAGAACCTGTTCATCACTGTGTCTGAGAATGTGGAGATTGACAAAGGCATTGAGACCAATGTAGCTACTGACAACGTGGAAGCTTTGCCTGGTTTCAAGTCTATGTTGAGCGTTGAGGCTATTCTTGACAGAATCTGCATTCTGATAGCCTTGATTGGGGAACGTCATGTGAAATTGTTGAGAGGTATTTATGATACCTTCAAACCCTCGGATATGTTCCCGGTTTTGCCGTTCCCATCCAAAAATAGTCCACGTAGAGCGGATGACCTGATGCAGGAATACCACCAGTTCTTTGAGGAGAAATTGTTTCACGATCCATTGAGTATTACCTACGCTGATGAGCAGAACCCCTTTGAACTCTACCGTATTGTATCTCAGATGATACGTGAGCACAAGAAAACTTTAAAGCCCATCAGTGAGAACGTCTGTTTTGGTATCGCCTTGCTCACAAGCAAGCTCCTGTCGTTGGGTGGTTTGTTGATTGGCTTAGAGTTCAACGACTGTGTCGCCATCTATAATGTCAGTTCCCGTGATTACACCATAGAGGATGCGAATGCCTTAAAGGAACTCAATAAGTCAAGTGAGCCTTTTCTACTTTGGGTTACTGGGGAAGCGTACAATGAGAATTGATGCTGGTCAATAAAATTAGTCAATACGCAATAATTGGGAAAGAAAAACGTTATTAGTTTGCGCAGTTAGACAAAAAATGTCTATCTTTGCAAACAAAATAATAAAAAACGGGAAATGGCGAGCATAGCAAGCTGGATATATGATAAGCCGCTTAGAGGTAATTACACCTTCACACACGATGAGGTGGCGCAGGCATTCCCTGACATGAGTGTCGGCAGCATTGCACGGGCACTGACTAGGGAGGTCAGCAAGGGACGGATTATGTCGCCCCTGCGAGGCTTCTACGTCATAGTGCTGGATGAGTATGTGCTACGCGGGGCTGTGCCGCAGTCGTTTTACTTGGATGACATGATGCTCCACCTGGGACGCAAATACTATGTGGCCCTGTTGAGTGCGGCAAGCTATCACGGAGCTTCGCATCAGGTCCCGTTGCGGTTCAGCGTAATGATAGAACCTCCCGCCATGCGTGACAAGAAGGGAGAGAAGTACCTTACGCATTATTTCTGCAAGAGTCATATTCCTGAGGCGTACGTGGAGAGACGGCAGACGCGGACGGGCTACATTAACGTGTCGTGTCCTGAACTGACGGCAGTGGATTTGCTGACGTATCAGGCTAAGACAGGAAGTGTTTCGCGGGCAGCCACTGTTCTGGCTGAACTGGCTGAGAAACTAGATTTTGGGCGCTTAGGTGCTGACTTCGTGAAGGAGGTGCCGATAACCAGTCTGCAGCGCCTGGGCTATATTCTGGACGAGGTGCTGGAGGAAGGTAAAGCGGCAGAGTCGGTGTACAGTCTGTTGAAGAGTTCCGGTTTCGCACTCCAGTATGTGCCTTTAAAGGCAGGAAAGAGCAGCGAGGGATGCGAAAGGAAAGCCAAGTGGAGAATCATTGTGAACGAAACCATCGAGATTGACGAGTTATGATACCAGAGCGATATATTACTGAATGGAGTGAGCAGGCCCCGTGGGTGTTGAATAAATTCATCGAACAGGACTTGATAGTCTGCCGTGCGTTAGTGTCTATTTATAGCGATGCATTTCTTGCGGACCATCTGGCGTTCAGAGGCGGCACGGCATTGGGTAAGTTGTATCTGAAGCCGCAGCCCAGATACTCGGAAGACATCGACTTGGTGCAAGTGAAGGCAGAGCCCAT
>CACXMM010000059.1 GCA_902768785.1 uncultured Prevotellaceae bacterium | reverse complement strand
GACAGGACGACTACGAGTATGACCGCTACTGCTATGGTGAAGACGATTCTTTCTAAAAGGGTTGACCATGAATGAGCTGGCAAAATGGGCGATAATCATCACAGGGGGTGTACTCTTCTTTGGATGGTGCGACTATTTTTCAAATTTTCGAAATTTGTCTTTCACTTTTTGGGGGAAATGCTTGCAGATTTCAAAATAATAACTTATTTTTGTGGCAATAATCATAGAGTAACAACTAAAAACTATACTGATATGAAACTAAGAATCCTTTTCACAACAACTTTTCTGATGGCTATCAGTGCTATTAGTATGGCAGAAGATGCCTATGGTGTCTATAAAAACGGAACTTTGACTTTCTACTTTGACGACAACATGTCCTCACAGCAAGGAGATGTCTATGAATGGAATGAAAGCTACACAATTCTCGATAAGCCCAAATGGGTTCGATCTCATAGTACAGATATCATCAGGGTTATCTTCCATAAATCATTTAAGAGAGCCCTACCGAAAACGATGCGCCATTGCTTCGACGGATGCATAAATTTAGCAACAATCGAAGGCCTTGATAATATTTGTACAAGTGAAGTGACAGAGATGCAATCCTTATTCAGTCATTGCGAGCTATTGGAGGGCGAACTTGACTTAAGTCATTGGGACACTAGCAAAGTAACCGATATGTCAAATATGTTCCTCTATTGTCAGAAGTTGGGAAATGTTATCATGTCATCGTGGAATACCGGAAATGTTACCAATATGTCTGGTTTGTTCGCCTGGTGCGAAAAACTTGAAGGACTCGATATTGGAAAGTGGGATACCCACAACGTTGAAGACATGAGTTATATGTTCTGTTTCTGTCCGGGGTTGACACAAGTCGAAGTCAACAAATGGACTACTAATAAAGTGACTAACATGGCTAGAATGTTCGCCATGTGTAAATCACTAACGAGTCTGGATTTAGAGAACTGGGACACATACAACGTTACCGACATGTATGAGATGTTTTTTGGTTGCGAAAAACTTTCCAAAATCTACTGCGGCAAGAAATGGACAACTACTGGTGTATTAACTTTTGGTGAACATTCTGCTGCGACCATGTTTAAACAATGCTACAAACTCGTTGGTGGCATGGGTACAAAGTATAACTCTAGCTACGTCGATCCTTCCTATGCTCATTACGACGACGGACCTGCCAATCCTGGGTATATGTCCGACCATGAATCTTGTAACATAGCGATTAAGGGAACACGAGTGACATTGAGCAATTACCAGAACCTTCCATACCAAGAAATGAGTTATGATCCTACAACCAATACACTGACGTTTAACAATCTGAATGCCCAATACACTAATGGCGATTATAATCTCATATATATATATGGCCTTAAGTCTAACGAATTGAAGATAGTTGTGAATGGAACTTGTACGTTAGAAGGGAAGAAAACACCTCTTTACGTCAACAATAGTCTTGTAACCATCTCTGGTCCTGGCAAACTGGAATTAAAGAGTACAAATCAAGCAGCAATCTATGTTGTTGACTCCTACAAACTCACCCTTCTGGATGCAGATGTGAAAGCCACAGGCTACTCTTGTGCCATAGTCGGATCAGGTTCCTCTAGCGAAATGGAGGTGAATCACTCAACACTATTTGCCACATCAAGTAACTTTAGAGAACCAACCATCAATAATCTTGGCAAACTAACATTGGTAAATGCAAAGTTCGATGATATAAATGTTGTAGATTATTACTGGTGTATATATTATGGAGACGGGTTCAACTACGACAATGAAAACCATGTGCTACGTTTTGATGGTACGGTTCTTAATGACGACTCTGGTGAAACTTTCGAAGATCATCTTGTTTGGTGTAACCACTTTGGTATTTCTCCCATTGGAAACGGCATATCAACAGGCGGAGTGGATCGGCTAAATGACAATGGAAAAATGATGAATGATAAAGCACGTGATGAGTGGTACACAATCGATGGTCACCGTCTTTTAGGCAAGCCAACTACGAAGGGTGTATTTATTAAGAATGGACGAAAAGTTATCCTCTGATAGGGGTGACAGATTCTGTCTAAAAACTCCTTGCTTCAGCCGCTCATCATCCATTGTGAATCCTTTTTGAATATATTCATGCAACCGCTGAGTAGCCCAGCGACGGAAGCGCACGGCAATGGGTAACTGTACACGATAGCCGATGGCAATAATCATGTCTAGATTGTAATGGTCGATCTCCCTCTGCACTTGGCGTTTTCCTTCTAGATTTTCACGTGTCAGCCAACCTCAAAGAAATAGGCTCTCCGCTGAGAGCCCTGAATAATTCATGGAAAAAGCAAAAAATTATAAATTACATGGTTCAAACGCCCGGCGCCATGCCTCGTGGATCCTATCTGAATGAACATCCCTGCCACATTCCATTTGGATCATGGCTTTCACGATGTTGCACCATAGCGTTTCGGATGTGCGTGTGGAGGGCAGCAGTTCATCAGGATTGAGGTTGCATTTCCTTGCAACAAATTTGATGTACGCCTCGGTGTTGTTCCCCTTCTCCTTGGGCGGGCACCAGCGTGAGATGATTTGTCTCAGTGTGAGGCATCTCCACCTGTGGCGGTAGGTATGCAGGGTCTTGAAGGCAGCACGTATGCCCCAGACGATGTCCTTGAACTGGACGAAACGCTCATCGGTCTGCACCTCTGCCATTCCCTTCCATTCGTTATTACTATGCTCGATGTTGAGCGGGTTATTGTTTCGAAACCCTCTTGCTAATTGTTTGTTGTTTGTCATATTCCTATACAATGATTTTTACTAATTTTTTAAATTGTCCATTTTTCACTCTTTTCACGAAGCCGTTCGAACACAATTGAGAGCAGTAGTTTGATGAAGTTTTTTTGGAAACATTCAAGATTTCCATTACATCGTCCAATGTAAATTCATCCTTCAGATTCTCAAATGCAATGACTCTCTTCGTATCGCGCTTTACATTTCCCGTGATGCCCACGCCCGCCATGGCGTCATCCACCAGCTTCCCGAAGAAATACATCTGCGAGTCGAAGATGTAGTCGGCCAGATTCAGTGCCAGCTCGATGCTCGAGAAGCTGAGGTTCAGCTTTCCGCTCTCCTCAAAGCTGTCAAGTGAGTTGAGCACGGCATCCACCACGGCAAGTCGCACGGCAATCATCGGCGGTCGCTTGCGGAAGTAGTCACCCAGGCTGTCATCCTCGAGCGACAGCGCCAGTGCCTTCTGCTGACCCCAGTAGTAGAGGGCATCCGCGAAGGATGTCTTGCTGCCCAGCTTGTCCTTCCACCTCTTTGGCACCGCCACCTTCTGTTCGAGGTTGATGTCCCATCCGCAGTTCATCAGGCGGTTCCCCACGGTGCGCAGCCAGTCGCTGTCCGTTGCATTCCAGCGCCGCTCATACCGTTTCATCATCTGGTATTTCTTTCCATATTGTATCCCCATGATCAGGCGTGTGGGCAGACCGTCGAGGCAGTTGCGCGAGTTGATCTTCCGTTGCATCGCATCGGGCGTACCCGTCACCACGAAGTTGAAGTACGCGGGCACAAGGCCGTTTCTGGTCATCGTCGAGCGGCTCTCGCTTCCCGTCAGCTCACAGTCGAACGACTTCTTGTCGAAGTCCTGCGAGGAGTTCCACGAGCTTTTCTCGTAGTTGATCTTGCTGGAAAGCTCGCTCTCGAAGTTGTAGCAGGCCACCTGCCGCTGTTCGCTGCCGAAGCTGACGTAGGCATCCATGCAGCGCTCCAGCTTCTGCTTCAGGGTAGTGTCGGTGGGCAGGTACCTCACGGGGAAGTGCCTCTCCTCGGGGATGTCCTCCTTCTTGGCCTTGGCCAGCTGCAGGCGCTTGACCTCTGCCAGGTAGTTCTCCTCGGCCTTCCGTCCGCGGGCATCGGTCTGCAGCAGCGGTTCCATGATCATATGGTCGATGTCCTTGTATTCGCCCTTGCCCGTTCCCGCATCACCGATGATGTAGGTCATGTAGGTGAGGTACAGATCCGAGCCGTCGTACCAGTTCTTCAGGCGGCAGCCGGAGAGCAGCGTTCCGAACATGCTTGCCGCGGTCAGTATGCCGTTCAGTCGGGAGAATCTCGGCAGTGGCGAGCAGACCGGGCTCCATGCCCTGCTCTCGAACCACGGTTCGAAGCGCGAAGCCCATGTCTCGAATGGCCATCCGGCAAAGGTGCCTTCTTCCTGGACGTCATCCTTTGGGGCTTTCTCACCGAACTTCACACCCAGTCCTTCAAGGAACTGCACCAGCTGCCTGGGCATGGAGGTGAACCTCCTCGCGCCGATGGCCGACCTGGCACACTGCCGCCGCTCTGTCTCCGAGAGGCCGTAGTCGGGAGCCGCTGCCACCACCATGTCCTCGTTGAAGTCACAGAGGTATCTCAGGCATCCCTGCACCAGCGAGTAGTAGGCGGCGTTGCGCTCCCCCACCTGCGGGTCCCCACCGAACTTCCTACGCATCCATTCGTCGCATATCGTCTGGAAGGGGACGCCGCGGTAGGAGGTCACTGCAGGGCAAGGAGCAGCTTCATCATGACCGTCGTCAGCATCCCCTCGAGACGCTCCAGCCCCCTTTTTGCGGCCGTCATGGCCATTTCCGTTAGACACACCCATCCTATTACGGATGCCATCAGTGGCAGTGCTATTGCCAAGTCGATAATCTTCACCAAATTCTTTGTCAAATTCTTCATTGTCATAATTTAAAAGATTTTCAAGTTCAACATAGATGATATCCTCTCTTGTGCAGCAGAACGAGATCCGCACGCTGTCCTTGCAGACGCCGTCGGGCTTCATCCCCAGGATTCCTGCCAGCCACGCCTGGTTGTCGGCAAGGTTGCCGCGGACGGTATCGGCCTTGAACACGAAGCGCAGCCCTTTGCCCGAGGGGGTGACATGCACCAGCAGGATGCCGTGTGCCTGACAGAAATCCCCGCACCACGACAGAGACTCTTCCCCTGCTTTGCGGTGGGATGGGGGGTGGTTCTCCACCACCTTGGCAAATGCTGCCCTGGGATCCTCCACCCCGTCGATGTCGAGCATGCACAGACCGTTCAGATGGGCCAGTTCCGACTTGCGCCAGACGGCTCTCACCGGTTTCCCGAAGACCGTTCTTTCTGATTCCTCGATCCTGCCCGAGCAGAACAGCCATGCGGGCAGTTTTTTCTTCAACCGTGATTTCTGGTCGTGCAGCTTCTGGTAACTCTCCTTGTCACCTCTTTTTTCGGCTTCGTCCATGCTCTGCTGCACGGTACGAATGCTTGCGATTGTCCATTCCACGCTGCCGCTGTCGATCACTTGCAGGAAGTTCTCCCTTGTGGCAGGAACGCAGTAAGAATTGATTTTCTGTTGGATGTAAAACATTGTGATAATGGGGCACCGATTGTTGTGAATGCCCAGTCGGCAGGGCTGTAGGGATTCTTGTTAGCATCGAGGAGGATCTCCGCATAGATGCGGATCTTGTGCTCCTTCTTGTCGAGATAGACGGACATGTCATCCTTTTTCAGGAGAGGCTTTGTCCGGGGTTCCTTTGGCAGCTTCGGCTCCAGTTCCCTGGTCAGCGTCTCGAAGTCCCTCAGCATGTCGCCGATGGGGTCGAGCGAATCCCTGGAGGCCATCAGGTGTGCCACATAGTTAGACTCCTTCTCACCGTTCGTCTGGTAGAACTTCGACGAGCCGGAGCGTTTCACGTTGCGCTGCGAGGGTTCCCCCTTCGCGCAGGGACGGAACTCTATCGAGTCGTCCTCATAGATGGTGGCGGTTCCCCGCCCGTGCCATTTTGCTTTACTCATTGTCATCTTTCTTTTTCTTTTTGATTTCTTTGTAATAAACTGGTATCAGGTCTTTCCTCTCGCATGCCAGGCAGGCGATGCCCGTGCAGATGCGGTCGTGGAAGAAGCATTCCGGACAGTGCCCGCGCTGTTCCCTTACTTCCAGCTGATGACCTTCAAATACCACCGTGTTTCCGGTTTTCGCGTCTGAGAATAAATACTTGCTCATTTTCAATTCTTCAACTCTTTCATTATTTAATTCTTCAGTTCTTCAATTCTTCAAACGATTCTGTCGATGTAGATCAGGTTCTCATGTCCCACCGATTTCTCGCCTGTGGTAGGATGGGTGCGGTCGTAGGTTCGGTGCGAGATGTGGCACTGTACCTTGTGAAGGATGTCCTTGTCGAGAGGCTGCAGGGCCTGGGCGAGGTTTCCTGTGGCCTGTGCGTGGAAGGTGTCAATTCCGTCTGACAGCACGAAGTCCATGAAGTGGAACACCGTGGGCTGTCCGTTGCGGTCGTTGTACTGTCGGGATTCGTGTTCTCCCTGTGCGATGATGCTTACTAACTTTTCCATTTGCTTTTACTTTACTCTTTCCCGGCCGGAGGTTTTCGTTGACGGTGCAAAAGTAGGCACAAAAAAAAGCACCGGCAATTATTGTCGGTGCATTGGAATCATTATTAGAACAATTGGAATCAAAATTAGAACATCCCTTCTTCCAGTTCTTTTTTCAGTGCAGTGGCAAGAACGATGTATTGTCGCTGTGCCCCGTCCTCTTGCCAGTGGCTCAGGTCGCGTATGATCCTCCCGCTCTGAATGGGCTTATACACAGAATCCTTGGTACATCTGAAAGACGGCTCCTTGCTGAAGGGCCAAGTTGAAACATCATAGATAAAGTCCATGACATTCCCTTTGTAGCCTAGCATCTGGAGTATACGGTAAACAACACTCCAAGAAGTATTTCCCCACCAAAGACCTCTGGAAATAGTGTTTTCCACGGCTTTTGCCATTTTATCTGGCGATGGACATTGATCGTTATCCATCATATTCCTGTCTGATGATGAAAAACTCACGTTGTTATTGTCTCCAAAAAAGATAGCCTGACCACCATATAATGTGGCTCCATTGAAAAGACCCTTAAGCAATTCCTTCTTCTCTTCAGTTGTCATAATGCTAGAGTTTAATAAACATTGATGATTACTCCTCCGATAAGCACACGGTTCTCACACACCACCCTGGCAGCTTGCCTGAGCAGATGGGCAATGATGCTGTCCTTCATGGCAAGCATCTCCCTTTGCTGTCCGATTGTTTTCTGTTTCCGCGCATTGTCTTCCTGAAGCCAACTGATCATGTCGCCTTCATCAATGGCATTCGCGTTTTTCACTGTGTTCTCCTCCTGCTGTCTGTTTTCCAACAGCAGGTCAGGCATTTCGATGATGCCTTCATTGTTTTCCTTAGTTTTCATATAAGTTATTTTGTTAGAGAATGAATGGGTAATATTACCCTTTGATAATAAACTAGGTAAGTTGTGAAGCAAACAATGATGCAAAGGTACGAATAAGTGAGCAAAAAGCCAAATTTATTGGGGCTTTATCCATAAAAACTTTGATTTTGTAGTGACAAAATCAAAGTTTTTCGATAAAAAATGCTTCAAATTAAAGAAAAAACATGTACTTTTGCATCGTGATTCATAGAAAAGCGTGGCTCTTAACCAATTTAATTTGGTTCGGGAGCCACAAATTTATAACAAACTTCCCAACTTCCCACTTCCCAACTTCCCACTTTGGTTTTTGGACAAGGAAGGAGGAGATAAATATAGATAAATAGTTATATATTTATTTATATTT
>CACXMM010000058.1 GCA_902768785.1 uncultured Prevotellaceae bacterium | reverse complement strand
CAAGCAGGCTTTGGTGCTGGTGAATCTTGGCGGAGCCACAGGTGACGAGATCGTCAGGCTTTGTCAGGCGATTCAGAAAGATGTGGAAGCCAAGTTTGGTATAGTCATTCATCCGGAAGTGAATATTATATGAAACTGACTTTGTTAGGAACGGGAACATCGTGTGGCGTGCCAGTGATAGGATGCCAATGTGAGGTGTGTCGGAGTGCAGACCCCAAGGATAAGCGTACGCGCTGTTCTGCTTTGGTAGAGACGGAGAACACACGACTGCTGATAGACTGCGGGCCAGATTTCCGACAGCAGATACTTCCACAGCCTTTCCGGAAGATTGACGGCATTCTGATTACACACTCGCATTATGACCACATGGGGGGCATGGATGATATCCGGCCATACTGTCAGTTTGGTGAAATCAACGTCTATGCCGACCCCTTTGCGAAGGAGTCGATGCTGGAGATGTTACCATACTGTTTTGCAGAGAATCGCTACCCAGGGGTGCCTGCCATCGGCCTGCATGAGATTCTGCCTCATGTGCCGTTCAGAATTGGTGATTTTGAGATCGTGCCTTTCGAGGTGATGCATGGTAAACTGCCCATCCTAGGCTATCGGATAGGTCCATTGGCTTATATCACAGATATGAAAACTATCAATGATTCAGAAATGCCATATCTTGAAGGCGTGGAGGTGTTGGTGGTAAATGCCCTGCGCTTTACCAAACCTCATCATTCTCATCAGCTGGTGGACGATGCCATTGCTTTTGCCCAAAGAGTAGGGGCCCGTCGTACACTGTTGATCCACATGTGTCATGATGTGGGACTTCATGAGGAGGTGAACCAAAAATTGCCAGAGGGTATCGAACTGGCTTATGATGGTCAGGAAATTATGCTTTGATGTTAAAAAAGGAGCCTGGAAAAGTGTTGTAATGTTAAAATGATTTAAATTAGAAAACTTTTTAGGGAAAAATCCTTGGAATATCGAAATTAATCCGTATCTTTGCACTGTGTTTTTCATAGTATTAGATTTAAGGTTAACAAAGGTTTGGGTCACAGCGGTGACCCTTTTTTTATGTTTTACTACTTCTTTTTCTTCTTTTTCCCAAACAGAAATCCATATCCTTTCATCAGTTTTCGGATGAGGAGAAAGGTGTCGACAGCCAAAAAGCCATTGCTGACTAAAGCGGCGATATAGTCGCCTTTGGAGTTGCCTTCTTTCTTGAGGAACACCTGATTCCATAGTGTGGTAAACTTGGTGTTGTCCAGCTGGATCTCATCGGCCAGCTTCTCTTTCCGCTGACGTATCTCGTCGAGCGTTCGATAGTCGGTGGTTGGTTTCTTAACAGGAAGCATAGTGGAAAATCATTTGCTGAGCAAGAGGCTGGCTAAGAAATGTACGAGTGGCTTTTCAATCCAGTTTTTCCGGAATGTGAAGAAAAGGATGAAAAGCAGCAGATGCAGCCCTGCCACGATGAAGAATGCGAGTGCAGTCCCAGTGAAGTTGGCCAGCCAGAAGGCAAAGGCAAAAGAGAAGAACATCAGGACTGCGATAATGATCAGGAAGAAAACGATTGCTAAGGCGGCGGCCGTTAACAGGCGCACCACCTTATCAATCACGTCAAGCTTCAAATATTCAGTCTGAAGCCCGAGGTAATGTTTCAGCACCTCAATGAGTTGTGCAATCGTTTCAACGTTCTTGTCGCTGGAAAGCATAGCTTATTCCTCCTCTGAGGCATCCTGGATGTCGTCAACGAGGTCAACTACTTCCTTGCGGCTGAGCTTGATGTTGTGCTTCTTCAGGAAGTCCTCAACGGCATCAGTGATCTTTACGCGGGTGTCCTGTCCCTTTTCGGGAGCCATCAGGATTCCCAAAGCTGCGCCGGCGATAGCACCGCCAAGAAATGCGCTTAAGTAACCTAAACTTTTCATAATCCTATTGTTTTAATTAGTAAATGGTAATGAATTGTTGTGCAAATATACAAAAGTTTTCGATAGTAACGTAAAAAACTGCCAATTTTTTTGTAAAAAAGTTGTGTTTTCCGCGATTTAACAAACTTTATGTGCTTTTTTCGCTCAAGTTTGCGTGATATTTTGTAATTTCGCAGCAAATATTGAATTAGTAACAATTTTAAATAACAAACAAAATGAAAAAGTACACCCTTTTATGCGTTGGTTTATGCGCAGCAATGGCTTTTACAAGCTGTAAGTCAAGTGAGAGTGCCTACAAGAAGGCTTATGAGAAGGCAAAGCAGTATGATACTGCCCAGCAGGCTTCCCAGCAGCAGGATGAGACTGCTGTTGTGGCTCCTGTAGAGGCTAAGCCTGCTAACGATACTCGCGTTGTAGACAATCTTGACAACGTATCTGTACGTCAGGAGAATGTTTCTCTGATCAGCGGTACAGGCTTGAAGGCTTTCAGCGTGATTGTAGGTTCATTCAGCGTACGTGCCAATGCCGACGGTCTGCAGCAGCGTCTCCGCGATGCTGGTTATGATGCTCAGATTGTGAAGAATGAGTCTAACAATATGTTCCGTGTAGTAGCCTCTACCTTCAGCGATAAGTTGGGTGCTGTGAACAGCCGCGACCAGCTTCGCGCCACCTATCCTGACGCATGGCTGCTCTATAACGCCCAATAAGATTCGCTCTTGGCGCGGATATTATCCATCGATTACGGTAAGAAACGTACCGGTATAGCAGTCACCGACCCTCTGCAGATCATAGCCGGAGGGTTGGCGACTGTTTCTACATCGGAATTGTTCGACTGGCTGAAGGCCTATTTGGCAAAGGAGCAGGTGGAGCGCATTGTGATTGGTGAGCCTCGTCAGCCCAATGGTCAGCCAAGTGAGAATCTGCAGCGTGTGCAGCAGTTCGTGAACCGTTGGCGCAAGGCCGTTCCCGATGTCCCCATTGATTATTTTGATGAGCGCTTCACGTCTGTATTGGCCCATCAGGCCATGATTGACGGTGGTCTGAAGAAGAAAGCCCGTCAGGACAAGGGCCTTGTCGATGAGATCAGTGCCACGATAATCTTAGAAGACTATTTAAGAAGTAAGAAATGATATTACCTATTTATATATATGGCCAGCCAGTGCTTCGCAAGGTGGCCGAGGAT
Organism: uncultured Prevotellaceae bacterium; assembly: GCA_902768785.1. GTDB lineage: Bacteria > Bacteroidota > Bacteroidia > Bacteroidales > Bacteroidaceae > Prevotella. Next base: position 3,527 of record CACXMM010000058.1, on the reverse strand, counting down.
ATTACCCCTGATTATCCCCAGTTGAAGGAGTTAATCAATGACATGTGGGATACGTTGGCCGAGTCGGAAGGTATCGGACTAGCTGCCCCTCAGATTGGTAAACCGATCCGTCTGTCGGTAATCGACCTCGATGTGCTGTCAGAGGATCTGCCTGAATATAAGGGCTTCCGTCAGGTGTTTATCAATCCTCATATTGTGGAGTACGACGAGTCGAAGACTGACACCTCGGAGGAAGGCTGTCTGTCACTGCCTGCCATCCATGAGAAGGTGATTCGCCCCACCCGTATTCACGTGGAATGGGATGATGAAACGTTCCAGCACCACGATGAGTGGATAGAGGGTTATCTGGCCCGTGTGATGCAGCATGAGTTTGATCATCTCGATGGTAAGATGTTTGTTGACCGTATCTCACCGCTTCGTAAGCAACTTATCAAGAGTAAGTTGCGTGCCCTCATTCAGGGACGTTACCGTTGTGGGTATAAGACCAAACCTGTCAAAAGATAAAAATGCGTCGCATTTTATATCTTTTGATCGTTTGGCCTATACTGGCGAATGCCCAGTTCAATACCGACCGTCTGGTCATGATAGGACGTTCGGCGCTCTATTATGAGGATTACGTCTTGTCAATCCAATATTTTAATCAGGCCATCAGTCAGAAACCATGGCTCTTTGAACCGTGGTTCTTTCGTGGTGTGGCCAAGTTCTATCTCGATGACTACCGAGGGGCTGAGAGTGACTGCTCTCAGGCCATCGAGCGCAATCCATACGTGGTGAGTGCCTATGAGCTTCGTGGTCTCTGCCGTATCAATCAGAAAAAATATGCAGAGGCGGTGGAGGACTACAATCGCGCACTTCGTTATGACCCTGAGAATCAGGGACTTTGGCATAATCGCATCCTTTGCCTTATCCAAGACAAGAACTATGACATGGCTTTAGCCCAGATAGACACGATGACTACCCGTTGGTCGAAATATGCCCGAGCCTATTCGATGCAGGCGGAGGTCTATCTGTTGCAGAAGGATACGACGAAAGCTGTGAAGTCGCTAGACAAGAGTCTGGAACTGGACCCTTATGATGGCAGTACTTGGGCAGAACGTGCCATCATCAGCCTGGCCCGTCAGAAGTGGAAGGAGGGAGAAGAATACCTCTCGAAAAGTATTCATTTGTTGCCAAAACATCCCGGCAACTACATCAACCGTGCGATGGCACGCTATAATCAGAATAACCTGCGTGGTGCGATGGCTGACTATGATACGGCCCTCGACCTCGATCCCAATAATTTCCTCGGCCATTACAACCGTGGTTTGCTTCGTGCCCAGGTTGGTGACGACAACCGTGGTATAGAGGACTTTGACTTTGTGTTGAAGTTGGAGCCGGATAACCTCATGGCACTCTTTAACCGTGCGCTGTTGTTGGAACAGACAGGTAACCTGCGTGGTGCTGTCAGAGACTATTCGAAAGTTATCGAAGAGTATCCAAATTTCTGGTTCGGACTCCAGCACCGAGCTTCCTGCTATCGTCGTTTGGGTAATACCAAACAGGCAGAGCTTGACGAGTTCCGCATCCTCAAAGCACAGATGGATAAGCGTTATGGCAAACAGCCTCGTCTCTCAAAAAAACAGATGCGTAAGCGTAGCGATGAGGATTTGGAGAAATACAATCAACTTGTCGTGGCTGATGAACAGGAGGTGGAGCATGAATACAAGAGCGATTATCGGGGCCGTGTGCAGAACCGAAAGGCAGAACTCTCGTTCCTGCCGATGTTCAGTCTCTCTTTCCACCGTCCTGTCAGCGATGTCAAGACAGAGATACCTTACGAGGAGAGTGTTGAGGTCTTTAACAGTCGCTCTAAGTCACGTATTATCTATATCTCCAACGATCAGGCGAAGTTGAGCGAGGATCGCATGAAGCAGACCTTTGCTTTCATCGATTCCCTCAGTACGGCTATTGATGCTTCCAAGAGCGCCAGCAGCGTGAAGCCTTTGCTCTTCCTGAGGTCGATTGCCTACAGTTCTATTCAGAATTTTGAAAACGCCATCGATGATCTGGGTATCTATCTGCAGATCGACTCCACCTCTTCGTTAGCATATTGGCAGCGTGCCGTCTGTCAGGCCAAGGTGAATGAGTTCAATGCTTCTCAAGGTACAAACATCGAGTTGCAGATGGCCAATGTGTTAGGCGATCTCTCGGATGCCATCAAGCGTGCGCCTAAGAATGCCTATCTTTATTATAACCGTGGTACACTCTATGCCTTGCGCAGCGATAATATGCGTGCCATCGACGACTATACCGAAGCCATTAAGCTGGAACGTAATCTGGCGGAGGCTTATTATAACAGAGGTCTGGTGTATATTCGCCTGAAGAAAACAGATGAAGCCATTTCCGATCTCAGTAAAGCAGGTGAACTCGGGCTTTACCAAGCTTACAGTGTCATCAAAAAATATACAGGGAAATAATCACATTATAAACAAATTAGTATAATTATGAAGAGGATTCTAGTTACTGGCGGAGCAGGCTTTATTGGTTCCCATTTGTGTGAACGCCTGGTAAAAGAAGGTAACGACGTTATCTGTCTTGATAACTTCTATACGGGAAGCAAGGAGAATGTATGGCATCTGCTGGGCAAACACAATTTCGAGATTGTCCGTCATGATGTGTGTCAGCCTTATTGGGCAGAGGTAGATGAGATCTATAACCTGGCTTGTCCGGCTTCTCCTGTTTACTATCAGACAGACCCTATCCAGACCACTAAGACCTCTGTATTTGGTGCTTACCACATGCTGGGACTGGCTCGCAGAACGAAGTGTAAGATCCTTCAGACTTCTACCAGTGAGGTGTATGGTGATCCTAATGTGCATCCACAACCTGAGTCATACTGGGGCAATGTGAACACCATAGGTTTACGTTCATGCTATGATGAGGGAAAGCGTTGCGCAGAAACTATGTTCTTTGACTATCATCGTCTGCATGGTGTACGTATCAAGGTAATCCGAATTTTTAACACCTATGGGCCTCGTATGGCAGAAAACGACGGACGTGTGGTTTCTAACTTCATCATGCAGGCTCTGAGAAACGAAGACATCACCATCTACGGCGATGGTACTCAGACCCGTTCTTTCCAGTATGTGTCAGACCTGATTGAGGGTATGATCCGTATGATGGAGAGTGGGGATGATTTCCTTGGTCCTGTGAATATTGGTAATCCTGGTGAGTTCTCCATGCTAGAGCTGGCTGAGAAGGTGATAGAGAAGACAGGTTCAAAGAGTAAAATCGTGTTTAAGCCACTGCCTTCGGATGATCCGAAGATGCGCCGACCTGATATCACGCTGGCAAAGTCAAAGCTTGACTGGGAGCCGAAGGTGAAACTGGATGAAGGTCTTGAAAAGACCATCGAATATTTCAAGACTAAGCTCTAAGTTGCTGTTATGGTCCGGTAATCACATTTTTTGCTGAATGTTTGGTTATTTCGGTGAAAGTGTGTACCTTTGCAGGCAATTTCAAATTCAAACATATATTGTAGATATGAT
>CACXMM010000057.1 GCA_902768785.1 uncultured Prevotellaceae bacterium | reverse complement strand
AACAGAGAAGTTAAGCCCGGCCGCGCCGATGGTACTGCAATGCAATGTGGGAGAGTAGGTAGCCGCCTTTTTTGGTAGTCCCTCTGGAGAGCGTTCTCCGGAGGGATTTTTTTGTGTCTGTTCAATTATGTTTGGTATTGAACGCTAGCTACTAATAGATATAATGTACAATAAAAGACGGATTGTCTAACATGACAACCCGTCTTTTATTGAGTTCGTATCGCTCTGGGAAGCGATAAAAAGGTACGTATTATTTAGATGGGCATGCGCAAGGAATCTTGTCGATTCGTCTTTGGTGCCTTCCACCTTCAAATTCGGTGTTGAAATACTCATCCATAATCTTACGTGCCATATCAGTGTCGATGAACCTGCCTGGCATCACCAGTACATTTGCATTGTTGTGCTGTCGGATCAGGTGTGCGATTTCGGGAATCCAGCATAATCCGGCGCGAATACTTTGGTGTTTGTTCAGCGTCATGTTGATGCCTTCACCGCTTCCGCAGATGGCTATGCCAGGGAAAACTTCCCCCTTCTCGATACCTTCTGCCAATGCATGACCAAAGTCACTGTAGTCGCAGGAATCCTCTGTATAAGTACCATAGTCCTTATATTTTAGTCCCTTTTCCTCCAGATACTGTTTAACGAACTGTTTCAGTTCGAAGCCTGCATGGTCAGATGCTATACCAATAGTTTTTATTTCCATAACAATGATGGTGAATGGGTCTTATCCCAGCAGTGCTTTCACCTGCTTGTACACATTCTCTCCAGTGTAGCCGAGTTTCTCGTCGAGCACCTTGTAAGGAGCAGAGAATCCGAAGCTCTGCAAGCCCCATACGCAGCCGTCAGCACCAACAAGACCCTCGAGGGTCACAGGCAGGCCAGCGGTGAGTCCGAACTTCTTCTTTCCAGCAGGCAGTACGCTCTCCTGATACTCTTTGCTCTGTGAGCGGAAGAGACCTTCTGAAGGAACGCTTACCACGCGCAGTTTCACACCATCCTCGCGGAGCAGTTTGGCACCAGCCTCCAGGGTTGAAACCTCAGAGCCGGAAGCAAGCAGGATCACGTCGAAATCATCATCGCTGCCAGCCACCACGTAGGCACCCTTCTCAGCCTGGCTATAGTCATTGCCCTCGGGCAGCATGTCGATATTCTGACGAGAGAAGATCAGTGCAGTCGGGGTATCGGTATTCTCCATGGCCATCTTCCAGCATACTGTTGTTTCCTCGGCATCAGCCGGACGAACCACGAGTACGGAGTTCTTACCATGGTGATTCTTCAGTTTCTCCATCAGTCGGATCTGTGCTTCCTGCTCAACGGGCTCATGAGTAGGACCATCCTCACCTACGCGGAATGCATCGTGCGTCCAGATGAACTTCACGGGCAGCTCCATCAGAGCGGCCATACGGACAGCCGGTTTCATGTAGTCGCTGAATACGAAGAAGGTACCGCAAGCAGGGATCACACCACCGTGCAGAGCCATACCGATGCAGCAGCATGCCATGGTCAGCTCAGCCACACCAGCCTGGAAGAACGCACCGCTGAAGTCACCCTTCACGATGTCGTGTGTCTTCTTCAGGAATCCGTCGGTCTTGTCAGAGTTGGAAAGGTCTGCAGAGGCGCAGATCATATTGGGCACCTCCTCAGCGAGAACGCTCAGTACGGTAGCGCTGGCACCACGAGTGGCGGCACCTGCCTTCTGCTGCACCTTACTCCAGTCGATCTTCGGAGCCTTGCCGCTGAACCACTCCTCCAGCTGCTTAGCCTGTTCGGGATGACCCTTGGCCCATTCAGCTTTGGCTGCATAGCGCTCAGCCACAATCTTCTTCAGTTCCTCGGCACGTTTAGCATACATTTCCTGCACCTCGGGGAAGATCTGGAACGGATTCTCAGGATCAGCACCCAGGTTCTTCATGGTCTGTACGAAATTGTCGCCACCGAGTGGTGCACCATGGGTAGCGCAGTTGCTCTCGTAGCTGGAGCCGTCGGCCTTACGGGCACCCTTACCCATCACGCAGTGACCGATGATCAGGCTTGGACGCTCTTTCTCGGCCTGTGCCTTCTTGATGGCCTCGCGGATCTGATCCACATCGTTGCCGTCGATCTTCTGCACATACCATCCCCAAGCCTCATATTTCTTTGCGGTATCCTCACTGGTTACCACCTCGGTTTTGGTAGAGAGCTGGATGTCGTTGGCATCGTAGAACATGATCAGGTTGTCCAGACCCAGGTTTCCGGCGATACGACCGGCACCCTGTGAGATCTCCTCCTGCACACCACCGTCGGAGATGTACGCATAGATCGTCTGGTTCATCACATTACCTAAGCGAGCCTTCAAGAACTTGGCTGCGATGGCAGCACCCACGGCGAACGTATGTCCCTGTCCAAGCGGACCGGATGTGTTCTCGATGCCGCGTGCCAACTCACGCTCGGGGTGACCGGGAGTCACTGATCCCCACTGGCGCAGGTTCTTCAGATCCTCCAGGGTGTATTTGCCGATCAGAGTCAGCTGACTGTAGAGCATCGGAGCCATGTGACCGGGATCCAGGAAGAAGCGGTCGCGACCTTCCCAGTTGGGATTCTCTGGGTCATAGACTAAGAATTCGCTGTAGAGCGTGTTAATGAAGTCTGCACCACCCATGGCACCTCCAGGGTGTCCAGACTTAGCCTTTTCTACCATTGCTGCTGCCAGAATTCGGATGTTGTCGGCAGCCTTGTTCATCAATTTGTTGTCGTTCATAATCAATGTATAATTAAATAAGTAATGATCATATGGGTTTAAACCATTTGCAAATATACACTTTTTTTTTCACATCCCATTCTTTTCTTTTGATTATTTAGTAAAATGATTGGATTGCAAACGAAAAAGTAACATAACTGCCATGCATGTCCCTGCTAATTATTGTGTTTTTCTTTTTAATCATGCAGATGCGTTGCACAAAGTGTGCAGATATGTTGCACAAAGTGTGCAAAGGTTCTGCACAAGTTGTGCATTAGTGTTGCACTAAGTGTGCTGTGATTCTGCTTAACTTGATCAAGCGTGATACCTGTTCAAATGTGATGACAGTTTTGTTTTATATTATTTAACACTTCTCCATGCAAGTTTTGGGGTAGGAGAGCGTTTAAGGTGTAGAAATAAAAATCAAATGCTTGTATGATGAAGAGAACAATGACGGATAGAATGAGGGTACTGGCACTTGTGATGCTATGTATATCCCTGCCGTTATTAGGGTGCAGTTCCAGTGGAGATAAGTCTGAGGAAATTACTGGAGATGAGACTGTTATTGACGGTAATACGAATCAGTTGATTGGCTTCTGGCTCAGTGATCAGTGTGATGAGAACGATGTGATGAATCAGAATGGCTTGCAGTTCACAGCCGACGGTGTTATCAACATTTGGTATGTAACGCCAGAGAAGTGGGATATGAGGAAATGCGGTAATTGGTCTTTCAAAGACGATACCTACGTAATCGATTTCCTGATCACGGACAACTCGTACAGCATCAAGTATCTGAAAGACGGTCGCCTGATTATTGATCATTTGAACGGTTGGACCATGGAACACGATGATCAGTGTTACAAGAAGATGAAGGTCGGTCCTGTGTTTGTGAACTGATGATCCCAGTGTGTTGACCATCAAAAGAAACCGCGATACCAACAAGGTGTCGCGGTTTCTTTATGTGAAGGGCAGTCATTTTATTGGTATGACATTTTTAGTTTCAAGATACGTCGTACGCTCTCGTTGATACGTGCCTCGGTAATGGAACCTTGTTCCACAGCCTTAACCACAGCCTCGAAGGCCTCTGTCAGATTCTTCGGACAAAGCACGATATCCACACCAGCCTGAATGCTACCCACTGCAGCCTCGGCACTGGAGTACTGTTGAGTGATGGCACCCATTTCCATGGCATCCGTGATGATGATATTCTGGTAGCCCAGTTCACCGCGAAGCTTGTCTTGCAGGATGATAGGTGATAGGGTAGAGGGTACATCGCTTCCAGTTACATTGGGTGCACCGATATGGGCGGTCATGATGATCTGGCTGCCCCATTGAATGCCAGCCTTGAAGGTAACCATCTCGCATTGAAGCATTTCTTTCCAAGTCTTCTGAGAACTGGCATAACCAAAGTGTGTATCAGCCTTGGTGTCGCCATGACCGGGAAAATGCTTGATGCAGCCTGTGATACCAGCATCCTTCAGTCCCTGAAGATAGTTAACCACCATCGGGGCAGCAACGGCAGGGTCATCGCTAAAGGCGCGAGCGCCAATGACCACATTCTCTGGGTTTGTATTTACATCGGCCACAGGGGCGAAGTCGATGTCAAAGCCATACTTCTTTAAGTATGATCCGATTGTGTTTCCACAATTATAGGCCTCTTGGGGCTCCCCTGTAGCACCGATGGCAGCCATCGATTCGAACTTCTTCACTGGGAACCTGTCATTGTTAGCAATGCGAGCCACACGACCGCCCTCTTCATCTATACAGAGTAATGGCTTACTTTTCAGTGCCTTTATCTGGGAGGTGAACTGTACGAGTTGCGACTCATCCTTGATGTTCCATGCAAAGAGGATAACGCCACCTACAGGATACTTCGCATCGACCTTCTTCATACAGTCGTTCACTTCTTGAAGCTCCAAAGGTATTAACTCTGCATATTCTTTCCAGTGGATTGTGGTGTCGAGTGTTTCTGGTCGAACAAAGAACATTTGCCCTATTTTTTCGCGTAGCGTCATCTGTTTCAGCGTCACCTCCACTTCATCAGGCGACACTGGTGTCGGATCATCATCACTACACGATGAAAGTAAGAGGGTGAAGACCAGCATGATGACTGGAGAAAACTTAGCTACTCGTTTAATGATAGCTTGAGTAGAGAGATTAATTATTTCCATAAACAATCAAGTTAATATTCTGATGCAAAGGTATATAAAAAAACTGTGACAACAAAGTCACAGCTTAATTATTTTGCTACATGAGTGCCTCACATTATTTATTGCTTGTCCATCACAGAGATTTCATGAATGGTAAACAATCCGTTTTCATCAATAGTGATGGGAGCCGACAGCTCTGGCATATCGTCATACGTCAGCACAAGTCCTGTATTGAACTTCACGCCAGGGGTGAATATGACTTTGGGTTCACTGCTGCTGACGTCATAGTACAACTGTTCACCTATCCATAACGGCTGTTCGTCGTCGAAACCACCCATGTCCTTGACGGTATTGGTAACAGTAGCCAACAACTTTTCTCCATCATAGAGCGAGATGGTTTCACCGTCAATGGTATAGCTCAAACGCTGTAGCAGTTCTTGCTGTACGCCGTAGGGGTTGAACTCTGTCTTCACATACGCCAAGTCATTATCGCCAAAACGAATCTGATGAAGCCACTCTACTCGAACGCCCGTACCTTCCATCGCCGAACTGGTGAGCCAGAGGTCGCCCGTCTTAGCATTGTACTTTGCCTGTGGTTCACGAGTATGGCGGATATTTGGGAAGGTGGTTGATATTGCTCCTTTCGTCACCTGGATGCCATAGCCCTCTGTAGATGTCTGGTCAGCCTCGTCAATGCTCGATACGAGTATTTCGTTAACAGTGTCGTTCAACAGATCATGGCTATGGTATTTAATCGCCTTTGCTAATGCCTGCTGAACATGGTCGGGCATCGTGTCCGATTGCAGAGGTTCTTCCATTGTGCCTGCCAACTGTTTCTTATTAACATCGGCAGTCTTGCACCCTGCCATCATCATACCAATAGCAAATACTATGGCTAAACTGATAAAAGAATTTCTTTTCATATTACAAACATTTATCGATTATTCTATATCCTAATGCTACTGCCATAATACCTAATACCACACTCCCTATTGCATAGAGAGAGAACAAGATGTAGTTATTGGCCTGTAGCATGGCCAGTCCTTCTTTTGAGAATGTGGAGAAGGTTGTGAAACCACCACAAAAACCAACCATGAGGAACAGAGAGAGTGATGGAGAGACGTTCTGGAAACGGCTTGTCACTCCCCATAGGATCCCTATCAACAGACAACCAGCAACGTTTACAGCAAATGTTCCCCATGGGAAACCATTACCCGCATGATTCATGGCAAGTGATATGAGGTACCGGCAGATACCACCAATACCACTACCTATTCCAACGATGACTATGTCTCTTATCATGTGCTACATTCTTGCTTTGGCAAGCGACTTGAGTCGATTACCGATTCATCTGTCTGAATATGTTTGCAAAAGTAGATAAAAATCCTGACTCATGCGAGTCTTTGGGGATAAATAAAGTTAATTGGCAATAGGATGGTTATAGGTTTGGAATGCGTTTCAAATTGGGTATAGTCGAATAAACGTTTGGGTACGGGCACACGATCGTTTGGGTATAGCCACATGATCGTTTGGGTATAGGCAACCGATGGAAAAACAGGCATTCTATCCCTCATTTATTGGGAGATTCTCCTTGTTAATCATACGTTTTGTACCTTAATTATGTAGTGTGAAACAGATGAATTTGTAACAATGTAACAGCTGTTACAATGTTATGTCAAACTGTCTTTTCCTGATTTCGGTTGACAGTTTTTTGCTTATTTCCTGATGTGGTTGACAGTCGATTTACTGAACGAGTTGACAGTCTTCCTGATATCGTTG
>CACXMM010000056.1 GCA_902768785.1 uncultured Prevotellaceae bacterium | reverse complement strand
AACGGCAGTAGTGGCTGTGGTGAGGAAGATAGGCACCATGCGTCGTTTGCCAGCTTCGTAGGCTGCCTGACGCACAGCCTTGTTATAGGCCTGCTTGTCCTTCTTCCAGTCACCATGTTCTGCCACATGTTTCTTAATCAGGTCGATGGCATGCTCAAAAATGAGAATCTCGTTACGCATAATCATTCCCATCAGCGTGATAAGACCGAAAATAGAGGTCAGTCCTAAGGCACGGTTCATCAGTCCCAGACCGATGAGCCATAGCCTCGTCGCCGTATTCAATCTCACCACCCACCTCAGTACGCACACCTTGTGGCAGCAGGATATCCTCCTGCATGATGCGGGCTATCTTTTTTTCTACAGGAGCGGTGTAGACACCCTGTGCAAACTGGGCCGTCACCGTGATGCAGCGTTCACCGCCACGATGCATGATGCGGCTCTCACTCCACTTGGGAGCGACTTTGGCAATCTGTCGCAGAGGCACTGTAGAATTGGTACCGTGCAGACCTCCCGATACCATCGACATCGGTGATGCAATGCCCAGATTGGCCACATCCGAGAAGGTCATATCGGTATCGTCCTTCACCACAATGGGAAGTTCGTAGTTATCCTCCCAAATCTGTCCTACGCGCAGGTCGCTTGATGTGGCACTCAGAGCCAGCTGGGCGGTAGTGCGCGTAATGCCTAATTGAGCTGAGATTACAGGATCGAGTTCGACGTTTATGAGGGGATAAGGCTGCAGATAGTCGGTATGCACCCACTCCAGTTCCGGCATCTGGCGCATCCGCTCCATCAGTCGTTCCGCCACCACATGAAGCGAGTCGAGGTTGTCGCCATAAAAACGGTACTCCAACTCACTCACCTCCAAATAGTCCAATCGCTTGAACTTCACATAGGCATTGGGGAATGCCTCACTCAGTTGTGGCTGATACTGGGCTAAGAGGGCAAGCGTGGCTTTGTCGCTCTGAGTATTCACAATGAACTGTGCATAGTTATTTCCAGCCATTTGCGGGGCGTATGCATCCATGAACCGAGGCGACGAGCAGCCGATGAAACCTGTTATGCCAGTGATACGTTCATCCTTCTCAAGCACATGTTGTACAGAATCCGCTATCAGCTCCGTCTCTGCAAGTCCCTTACCGTCTGGCAGGAATATCTCTACGGCAAACTGGTCGCGGTCGGCATATGGGAAGAGACGTATCTTCAGTGTGGGAGCTATCAGTGTTGAGAGCAGAATGACGGCGATGCCACCACCGATGGTTAGCCACGGGTTGGCAAAAGTCCAGTCTAACACCTTATTATTTGTATTCTGCACCCATTTGGTTATTTTATTACCATCCGTACTCACTTTCTCTGGCTTGATGATGCGCGTTTCGAGGAATGGAATCACGGTCACCGCCAGTACCAGCGACACCATCAGGTTGATGGTAATTGTCACAGGGAAATCCTCCAGACAGTCGTGGAACATACCCTTCATCGTGATGAGGAACGGATAGAAAATGGCACAGATGCAGATGGTGGCCAAGAGCATAGGCATAAAATACTGACGGGCCGACTCTATAGCGGCATCAAAGGGTTTGAAGCCTTTGCCAAGATACTCCAGATAGCCATCGATGACCACGATCGAGTTATCGACAATCATTCCCAGCACCACAATCAGTGCCGCCAGCGTCACGATATTCAGTTCGATACCCATCATATACATCACCGCCACACTCACAAAGGTGCTCAGCGGGATGGTGATGGCCGCCACGATGGCCGAACGGATGGGGAACAGTACCATCATCACCAGGATAATGATGGCCATCGAGATGAGCAGATCGCGCAGGAAGTCGCTCACGCTCTTTGCCACCACCTTGGGTTTATCAGCTATGCGGGTCACATTCACGTCCTCGGGCAGTTCGTTCTGACGGAAATCTTTCAGCACCTGATCCACCTCCTGACCATACTGCACCACGTTATTACCCGGCGTCATCTCCATCGACAGCAACACACAGGGGTGTCCGTCCTGCTCGATACGACTCGACATCGGCTCATATTCGCGTACCACACGGGCCACATCGCGAACACGTACCACCTTACCCGTTGCAGGGTCAGAGAAAATAATCTGGTTGGCTATCTCCTCTTCGCTGTTCTCCTGTGCCTCCACATGGATGGGTATCTGTTGGTCATCATCGCTGATACTGCCACTCATCGTGGTGATGCCCTGAGCCTGCAGACGCGAAAAGAGCATCTGCTGACCAATACCATAGGCTTGCAGACGCTGGCGGTCTATATAAAGACTGATCTGCTCTTTCTGCTCTCCGAAGATTTTCACATTCGCTACCGACGGGATGCGACGTAGGCGGTCGCTCAAATCATCACTGTATTGTTTCAGTTCACGGTAGCTGCGCTGGTCGCTCTCAATGGCGATGAGCAGAGCCGAGGTATTGCCAAAATCATCGTTCACCACGATGGCCAACACCCCACTGGGCAACTGCGCCTTAAAGCCATTCAGCCCGTGCTTAATCTTCGACCACACCTCGTCCTTGTTGTTCACATCATCGTTCAACTTCACCATCACGATACACATGCCGTTCTGCGACTGCGTGGTGGTCTTTTTGCGATTCACCTCACCAAAGGTAAAAAGATAGCGCTCTAAAGGACGGGCCACCTGCTGCTCCACCTCTTCCGATGTAGCACCGGGATAGACCGCCACTACCACACCTTGTCGGATGGTGGCATGTGGAAATTCGTCCTTCGGCATGATATACATACCGTAAATACCCATCACAAACAAGATGCCGACGATGAGCAATGATATTGAGTAATGCTCCAACGGCCATCGGAGCCAGTTCGTATTTTTCATCCTAATATATCACTTTGGTTCCTTCACTCAGTTTCTGATAACCCTCTGTGACAATACGGCCACCGATATTCAGCCCGTCGATGACACTCACATAATTGCCTTGTGGCTGACCAATAGTAACAGTTGTGCGATGAGCCGTGCTGTCTTTGCCAACCGTCCAGACAAACAGACTGCCGTCAGACTTCCTCTGTACTGCCGTTACAGGAACCATTTTGCTACCAATAGCCTGCGAGCCATCAGAGACAAAACGTACATTGGCCACCATCCCTGGCAGTAGCTTCCGGTCACCATTTGCCACATTTATTCTAATATCGTACGTGTGCGTGAGGGCATCGGCCTGCACGCCCTTCTCTATCTGGCCTCCTTGAAAACTACCATTGATGGCTTCCACCTGGATATTCGTTGGAGTACTGGCATTGATACCGCCAATCTCAGCTTCGGGAACTGCTACTTTTACCTTTACTGCAGAGATGTCAAGAATACTCACAACGGCCTGTGAGGGTAAGGCAGTCTCGCCTGCACCAATCAGTTTCTTACCTATGACACCACTTACAGGTGCTACTAGTCGGCAATCGGCGAGATTCTTCTTGGCTACCTCCAACTGCGATTTGGCCTGAGCCACCTTGCTCTGTATCTCTACCCATTGTACCTCGGGCAGTGATCCGTTGTCGTGCAGCATCTTGTAGCGTTCCAAGGCATCATTGGCCTGCGTCATCTGCGCCTCGGCACCACTCAGCAGGTTGCGAGCCTGCGTGTCGTCCATCTCCGCAATCAACTGACCTTTGCCTACGGCCTGGCCTTCACGTACCAGCACACGCTTAACGACACCCATCCCCGTAAAACTGACAGCGGTAGCCTCGCGTTCTTCTACCATACCCACATACGTCTGGGCATTATCCATCATGCCAGGTGATACCACCTGGGTTTTCACTCTCGTCGGAGCCTTCATGCTCGATTTTGCTGCTTGCTTTTGGCAAGAACTGCCCAGTAATATGACTGATAGCAGTATCAAAAAATACTTTTTCATAACTAAATGACTTGTTTTAGCTGCAAAATTAATCCAAAATCGGCTATCATCGATGTCCGATTTCACTTCATATCTTATCAATTTGACATCATGAGGTCAAAACAACCAACATTGATGCCAAATAAGACATTGAATATGGAAAATTTTAAGTACTTTTGCAACATGAAACAGCATGAAGAAGTAACATTTCAGACATTAGCTAACAATGAGGATATCCAGATTGGCTATTCCGACAACGATATTGTGGTCGTTGATAGTATTCAGCAATTTACCGAAGTCAATACAGCCCATGTGGCCATGAATGCCGTCGTCATCTGTACCAACGGCAAGGTACAGGCTCAGATGAATGGCAAACAAATGGAACTTCACAAGAACCAGGTGGCCATCGTACCCCAGAACGTCACGGTGACCGATGTGATGGTCAGCCCTGACTTCAACCTGAAGGCTATGTTCCTCACCAACCGCATCCTTCAGAGTTTTCTGCGCGAGAAAATGAACATTTGGAACGACATGATGTACATCCGTCGCCACCATATCGTGACCATGGACGAAGACGAGATGCTATTCTACACCCACTTCTATGACATGCTGACACTGGCCATTACCAAAGGAGAGGACTATCCATTAAAAACCGACGTTATCCAGTCGCTGCTACGCTCGGCCATTCTTGGACTCTGCGGCCGGATGGAGAAGATGCTGGCATCAGATACCAATCTGGAAGACTCTGCTACTTTGCATGATAATAGGAAAATGACGTCAAAGGTCCACTTCCAGCATTTCCTTGATTTGCTACACTCCAACGATGTGAAACGTCACACGGTAGAAGCTTATGCCAGCAAACTTTGCATCTCGCCCAAATACCTCACGGCCGTCTGCAAGAAGAATTCTGGCAAGACCGCTAACGAATGGATTACAGAACATGTGCTGGAGGATATCCGTTACTACCTGCGTCAGACAGATCTCAGTATTAAGCAAATCTGCGACAAACTCGCTTTTCCAAATCCCTCCTTCTTTGGTAAATACGTGAAAGATCATTTCGGTATGACACCATTGGAATTAAGAAACAGTTAAATAGACACATCCTCTACGACTTCGCGAGGGCGTCAAAGCCGTCTAACAGATGGCATCATTGTTCATTTATGTATTGAAGAATGAATTTTTCTGCCACAGGTAAGAATCGGTCGTGCCCTTGCGGATTTAGGTGAGCTGTGTCAGTACCTTTTCCTCCCTGAAAATAAATCTTCCGAAACTGTTCACTTGCTGCAAAGATATTACTATGACGGGCTGCATCAAAAACAGGGATTCCGTATGATCCGCAGATCTCAAGTATCGTATCAACCACCTGTTGACGTGGACTGCCTATAAAATCTTTGCAAGTCCAAGGTGTAAAAAAGAATATCATTGCATTAGGATATCGCTCAATAAGCCCACTGCATAGTAAGCCAAGACGTTCACGGAATGTATCCATGCCAATAGAGTCAAGACGTTCGCGGACGGCATCGTTGTGGCCAGCAATAACTATGATATAATCCAAAGAGTCCTTCATATCTTTGTAGCGCTGGTACATGCCAGGTCCCCAACGTTCCAAATCGAGAGCAATACAATTCCCATTACGACCATAATTAAAATACTGCATCTGATGTTTCTGTGCAAACTTATAATGCCAGGTATCCTCAATCTTACCAACATGATTGCGGACATAACTATCGCCAATAACGCCAATCTGCTTGCCTTTCAAGCTTCCTGTCTGTGCAAATACGAGCACCGGCATAAGACAGGATATCATTAACCATTTTCTCATAATTAATAATCTTTATTATCTATTCATTATATACTGCTAAAACATTTACAAAGCAACCGTCCGTACCATAAAGGTTGTGACGTTTGTCAGTCCAATTACTCCTGTCGCCAGTCACTTCTATCACCAGTTCATATTCATCCATTGGCAGTATCGGACTGGCATAACGAATTCCCTGTTCTGGCATTTTGGCATAGAAGTCTATGAGAGTTGTTACACACACCTTCCCTTTTTGATTACGGATGGTCAGTTTAGCATACCCTCCGTGAGCATTTGCCTCACCTGTTACAAATATTCTTCTGCCCTTGAAGGGAATGGTGGTTTTTGCTCCAATGTCATTCGACGAGAAGTTGACTTGTGTCTTCAAACATTCCTTTAACGGGTCAACAGGTGCTATAGTCCGAACATCCCATGCATTCCAATAGGCAGGAATAGAGAGTCTAACTCCATTGGTCTGCAATGGCAACCAGACATATGTAGCGGCAGAAGCCTGATGGGGGTAGCTCCAACGGTCGCCCATATACATCGGTGTTCCATCGGGTAGTTTCATGACAAAGGTCGTCTGCGAGTTCCATGTCAGTGAACCTTCTGGACAAAAGTTTCCTTGACGCGTCCAAGGGCCAGCTGGAGATGGAGCCGTAAAATAGTAATTGTCATTACGTTCCCAACTAGTCAGGTTCGATGTCAGCAGATAGTAGATACCGTCTTTTTTGAACATTGCAGGCGACTCCCCCATTCCTTCCACACGGGCCACCATCGTATCAACTGACAAGTAATCATTGCTCAGCCGATAGATGGGTCCATGATGGATAAGAAGATAGCCAGTACCGTCATCATCCTGAAAAACGCCCATATCCCACTGCTTTATCGGTTTGCCTTTATATTGAAGCGTACCCTTCAGTTGATACTCTCCGTTAATTGCTGGAGAAGTGGCTATGCCGATATGCGGATCATTATAGTCCATTGCATCGGTATGCATCAGCATGACATATTGTCCTGTCTTGGGACACTTCATCACCTTCACACGTTCACCCACCCGTTGCGGACCAAGGATGCCGTTCTTCTGAACAGGTAAGACCACCCGTTCAAAGTGCCAAGTGGTCAAGTCGGAAGATGAATAACACGAAAAACCGGGAAACGCATTGGTTGAATCAGATTTGTATTCACCAAACAACCAGTAGCGCCCATTATCATAAGTTATACCTGCTCCGTGGGCATTCACAACGTTACCATGTTGGTCGTACCATGGAACACCATTGATAACAGCATGTCTGGAAGGACACAAGAACTGTCGTATACATGCCAATGAGCGTTGAAAATCCTCCGCGCCAAAACCATGTCCGGCATTTGGTATTTCAAGCAGCCGGGCATCCTTGTACAGTTTAACAGCCCGACGGGAATAATCTATTGGCACTACAGGGTCGGCATCACCGTGTATGATAAGAACAGGTCGACGATATGCCTCAACAGCCTGGTATGGATCCATATTACGGAGTTCTGTAAAGAATTGTCGTCCAATAGGAACTTGCCATACTTTTGTGGTATCTGGTATATCGGATACCTGCGGATAGCGACTGTTCCAGTTGTCAGGGATGCACAAGGCAGGAAACTCGAGAATCAGTTTACTGATATCTTTCTGCAGGCTGGCAGCGGTCAGAGCAGCAATAAGGCCCCCCTGGCTACTACCCAGAAGTACGATATTTTTTTTGTCGACATCTGAATGCGACTTAAAATATCGCACGATAGTCTCCAATGCTTTCTGCTCGTCAATCACTGACATGTTTACCGTATTGTTGTCTGTCCGGCTTCCAGTTCCGCCACATGGGAAATCAAAGGTATAGCACATATATCCCATCTCATTCAGCATTTTGAAATAACTACGTCCAAAATGATGTGATCCGTTGAAACCATGAGCCACTATCACAATCGGATGTTTCTTCTGTCCATTGACAGGCGTACTCAGCACACCGTAAATCGGATGCTTGCCATATTTTATCCATAGTTCATTCTCAACGGAAGGCTGCTGTGCGAGGACTGCTGTTTTCTTTAGCACCACTGGGCCTATCAATCCTGAGCGGAGAAGCGGAGTGTCTTTCTCAAAAAACTTAAACGAGACGACAGCCTTACGCTTGGAGGGGCGTGGCTGTCCCTGGCTGAGCCATTCTGGCACTTCTTTCATAAACCGGCCAATGGTTGGTGAATTGGGAGCAGCTCCGAAGGCCACAGGTTCTGACCATTCCACATCGTCAGGTTCTTGTTCATCACCCACCATACGATTCACCCATAGATT
>CACXMM010000055.1 GCA_902768785.1 uncultured Prevotellaceae bacterium | reverse complement strand
TACGCTCTCGACGAGGTTAACTACACCATCGCCCAGACCTACGCAGACAACCACAAGGATGAGGCTTAATTTTTGCTAACCCTTTTAAAACATTTATCAATTATGGGTAAAGTAAAAGTTAAGAAATCGGACGTCTGGATAGACATGACCCCTATGTCTGACGTGATGGTCCTCTTGCTGACCTTCTTCATGATGACATCTACGTTCGTCAAGAATGAGGCAGTCAAGGTGGTGACCCCTATGTCAGTATCGGAGATCAAGGTTCCAGAGACGAACGTTCTGACGGTTCTGGTTGACAAAGATGGAAAGATCTTTGTAGGCTTGGACACGCCGCAGAAGCAGGAAGCCCTGCTGAGCGACATGGCCGCTAAATATGGCATTAGCCTGACCGGAGCGCAGCTGGAGAATGGTCGTGGCGCCGCGAATATCGGTGTTGCGATGAAGGATTTGAACGAGTTCCTCAGCCAGCCAAATGAGAAGCTCAACGACTACCAGCAGACACGCGGTATTCCTACCGACAGTGTGAACGGTGGTATGAGTGAGTTCCAGGACTGGGTGAGTGCAGCTTATGATGCAAACGGTGAGGATATGAAGCTGGCCATCAAGGCTGATGCAAGTACTCCGTACAAGACCATCAAGAAGATGATGTCTGAGCTTCAGGATATGAACCGCAACCGTTAAGGAAAGCAAGCAGAAAAAGATGAATGTCCGCGTTGACTTCACGCCAATGGTGGATATGATGATGCTTCTTATCACGTTCTTCATGCTCTGTACATCTTTGGCTAAGCCCCAGACGATGAACCTGACCATGCCGAGTAACGATAAGAACTTGCAAGACAACCAGAAGAACGAGTCGAAGGCTTCACAGACAATTACACTCTTTGTCTGTGGAAACGACAAGATTTACCATATCGACGGTATTCCCAACTATGAGGATCCCAACTGTCTGAAGGAGACGACATGGGGCAAGGACGGTATTCGTAAGGTGCTCATCGAGCACGTCACTGAAGACGGTTCTACTCCCGTGGCTCAAATCATGAGGGCAAAGGCAGAGTTGGATAAGAAGAAGCTGGAGAATCCTTCTCAGTATCCCGACAGCATCTACGACAAGGAGCTGGCTAAGATCAAGAAGGGTGAGATCGGCAGCGAGAAAGTACCTACGATGACCATCATCATCAAGTGTACTGACGAGGCTTCTTACAAGAACATGGTAGATGCTCTCGACGAGATGACGATTTGTAGCATTGGTACCTACGTGATCGATAAAGTGAACGAGGATGACATGAAGCTTCTCGAAAAGCGCGGTATCAAATAATCACTAATTAAGGAAAGGAAATTAACTATGTCAAAAATTGATTTGGTATCCCATGAATGGGCCGACATCGTCTTTGAAGGAAGGAACCAGAAATACGGAGGTTATGTCCTGCGTAAGAACACTTCGAAGAGAAATGTGATGGCCGTTCTGTTAGTGATTGCTGCAGGAATCCTCGCTTACCTCGGACTGACCATTGCTCGTACTATCGAGGCTAACCGCCAGGTGGAGAACACCCAGGCTATCGAGCTCTCTGCTCTGAACGAGAAGAAGAAGGAAGCCAAGAAAATCGAGAAAGAGGTTGTCAAGGTAGAGCCCGAGAAGGTAATTGAGAAGGTGAAAAGTTCTGTGAAGTTCACTCCTCCTGTGATCAAGAAGGATAGTGAGGTGAAGGAAGATAACCAGCTCGACCTCGAGAAAGTTGAGAAGACCAACGTGACCATCGGTGCTTTCGACGTTCAGGGTAACGACGAAGTAGGTGGTGAGGTGCTGAAGGCTAAGGAAGAAATTGCTCAGCCAGAGCCCCCGAAGCACGAGGAGGAGAACAAAGTGTTCGACGTTGTGGAGCAGATGCCTTCATTCCCTGGAGGTATGGGTGCTCTGATGTCATGGCTTAGCCAGAACATGAAGTATCCGCCCATCGCTGCTGAGAACGGTGTGCAAGGTCGTGTCATCGTACAGTTCGTGGTTGAGAAAGACGGTTCTATCACCGACGTACATGTTGCCAAGTCTGTAGACCCGTCACTCGACAAGGAAGCAGCCCGCGTTGTGAAAGCAATGCCTCACTGGATTCCTGGTAAGCAGAACGGTTCAGCTGTACGTGTGAAATATACAGTTCCTGTAACATTCAAACTTCAGTAATTACAGCAGATGTATAAGAACTTATTCTACATTTTCGTAGGATTAACATTGTTTTTCGGTTTGTCTTCTTGCGAGGACAAACCGAAAGACGGTAGAACAGACACTTACTCGTCAGGAGCGGCACAGTTCGCTTCTGACGAAAGTTTTAGTCCTATTATGGACGAGCTGGTGGAGGTGTTCGAGGCAACCTATCCCAAGGCAAAGCTCTCTTCTATCTACACCAACGAGCTCGATGGTATCAACCTGTTGCTCAGTGACAGCATCTATTTGACCATCGCGGCAAGAAACTTCACGCAAAAGGAGTTCGACAACCTTAAGGAACGCGGGTTCCAGCCCAAAGCGATTCCTTTGGCATACGACGGACTTGCCTTGATCTGCAACAACCAGAATACTGACTCTTGTATCACTGTGAAAGATGTCAAGCGCATCTTGAGCGGTGAGGTAAAGAACTGGAATGAAATCAATCCCGGTTCCAAGCGAGGAGAGATCTGGGTGTGCTTCGACAACAAACAATCGAGCACCGTTCACTACTGTGTGGATTCCATTCTTGGAGGGAAGCCTATCAATAGTCCGAACATCTTTGCAGCCAAGACCAGCAAGGAAGTGATTGAATATGTCGAGAAAACACCGAACGCCATCGGTGTCATTGGTAGTAACTGGCTGAACGACAAGCGAGACACCACCAATACCACATTCAAGAAGAACATTACAGTGATGTCAGTCAGCAAGAAAGACAAGGCTACCGAGATGAACAGTTGGAAGCCTTATCAAGCATGGCTGCTGAACGACAGATATCCATTCGTCAGAACGATCTACGCTCTCCTGAACGACCCACGTCGCGGTCTGCCTTGGGGCTTTGCCCACTTCATCGAGCAGCCCACAGGTCAGCTCATCATCTTCAAGTCGGGTCTTCTCCCTGTACGTGGAGAGATCACGATTCGTGACGTGAACGTAAAGAACGAATGATAATCTTTTTTAACGATAGGCATTTAAACGAAAAAAGAAAAGTAACATCATACTTGTGACAAAAGGATTACTAACAAAATTAAAAAAACAAGAAGTTATGAAAGCAATCAAATATTTCTTCGCAGGAGCTTTGATGCTGGGCATCTCAGCTCAAGTTATGGCACAAGACACCAAGTCAAAGATCGATGCCATTACCAAAGTAATCGTAAGTAACAACGGTGCAGGTCCTGCTGTCAAGGACGCAGTGAAGCTGTTCATCAAAGAGAACAAGAAAGACGCTGAGGCACTGGCAGGCTTAGGACGCGCTTACCTCGACATCAAGGATCAGGCTAACGCACTGAAGTATGCCGACATGGCCATCAAAGCCAACAAGTCGAATGCCGCCGGTTATCTGCTGAAAGGTGACATGGCTGCCATCAACGACAACGGTGGTGAGGCTGCCATGTGGTATCAGACAGCTACCCAGTTCGACCCCAAGAACCCCTTAGGCTACATCAAGTATGCCCGCGTTTACCAGAAGGTAGATGCTCAGGGTGCTGAGCAGATGTTGCGCAAGCTCACCACAATCGATCCTAACTATCCCGTGGATGCTGAGATTGCCCACATGTACTATGCCAACAACAAGTTCGCCAAAGCTTTGGAGAACTATCAGAAGGTTGACAAGGGTAAGCTCGAGGATGACAAGCTCACTGAGTATGCCCTCGCTGCCTATTTCCTTGGAAAGTCTGCTGAGAGTTTGGAGGCTGCTGAGTACGGTGCCAACAAGTTCCCCCGCAGTGCTGGTTTGAACCGTCTGTCGTTCTACAACCACACCGACTTGAAGAACTACGACAAGGCTCTCCAGTTCGCCGATGCCCTCTTCAACCGCAGCGACAGTGCCAAGTTCGTGGGTCGCGACTACCTCTACTATGGTCATGCCCTGAAAGGTGGTGGTAAGTATGCTGAGGCCATTGAGAACTTCCAGAAGACCTACGATCTCGATAACACCCAGAGCGACGTGCTGAAGCTGATCTCCGACTCCTACTTAGAGAACAAGATGCACGACAAGGCCGTGGAGTATTATCAGAAGTATATCGATACCCAGGAGAAGAAAAAGGCCAGTGACTATGGTGCCATCGCAAGAATCTACCTTGATCTTGCTGAGAACGAGACCACTCAGGCCGCTAAGGAAGCTGCTCTGCTGAAGGCTGATCAGGCTTATGCCGACCTCGCTGTGGCTATGCCCTCTAACGAGAGCTACTCTGCTTATCAGCGTGCTCACATCCATCACATGATCAACCCCGACATCAAGAAGGGTGCCGCTAAACCTTATTATGAGAAGTGCGCTTCGATTCTTGAGGCACAGGCAGAGAAAGATGCTGGTGAGATGACTACACTTGCTGAGGCATACAACTACCTGACTGTTTATTACATCCAGAACGACCAGATGTCAAAGGCCAAGGAGTATGCTGCCAAGCTGCAGGCTATCCAGCCGGATAACGAGACAGCAAAGCAGGTTCTCTCTCTCTAAATAACAAAAAAGTGGAGCATAAATACATGCTCCACTTTTTTGAATCAAGAAGGAAGAAGAAGCAAGAAAGAAGCGGGACGGTTCTCTGGGAACTGTCCCGCTTCTATTTCCTTTCCGGGAAAAAGCATAAACAAAAAAGCGGTCCAACCGAACCGCTTAAATCAGATTAAATGAAGATGCATTACTCGGGCAGAGAGATGGCCTCAGAAGGACAAACACCTGCGCATGTGCCGCACTCTGTGCAAGCATCTGCATCAATTGAATAACGCTCACCCTCAGAGATAGCTCCTACCGGGCACTCATCAATACATGTACCGCAAGCGATACAATCTTCACCAATTACGTAAGCCATAATGTTGTTTTTTATTCGTTAATACTTAATTTTCTAATACTGCCAATTGTTGATGTGGCTATTTTGATGATGCAAAGATAGATAATATTTTTGAATATACCTATTTTTAGGTATGGATATTTTCTGTGTTTAACAATCATTTACACAAAAGTAGGTATCCATTGCATTTCCTACGATGAGCCAAAGAAACGTGGGGATACAATAATCGTGCAATTATCCCGTTATTAAATGTACATGAGAAGATTTCTTGCCTTCATCACTGTCGTCATGCTGTTTTCGGGCATCAAGGCGCAAGAACGGACTGTTGAGAACAAGCCGTATATCGACCTGCGTCCGTTCCACTTTGGCGTACTTGTGGGAACCCACCTTCAAGACATGGAGTTGCAGAATGTCGGACCGCAGTTGATCACCAATGAAGATGGTACCACAGTGGAGAAACTTGTCACCTGTGATCAAGACCGCTGGGATGCCGGTTTCACCGTGGGCGTGTTAGGTGAAGTCCGCTTGGGTAACCATTTCGCCTTCCGTGTAGCGCCCGCGATGTATTTTGGAACCCGTCATTTCACCTTCCTCAACCACACCGACCACCTGGAGGATGGTACTCCTATCACCATGCAGCAAGAGATGAAATCAGCCTATATCTCTACCGCCTGTGACCTGATCTTCAGTGCCAAGCGTTTCAACAACCATCGTCCTTACCTCATGGCGGGAGTGAATCCCATGATGAACCTGTCAGGGAGCGATGACGATATTATACGACTGAAACGTTTTGACTGTTACCTAGAGATAGGTATGGGCTGTGATTTCTACCTGCCTTTCTTCAAGTTGCGTCCAGAGTTGAAGTTCGGCTATAGTCTGACCAGTGCTTTAGACTCCAAGCATGCTCAAGAGCTTAAAGACAAGAACATGCTCCTCTACACCAATGCCGTGAAGTCCGACAACTCCCGTACGAAGTTCATCGCCCTCACCTTCTACTTCGAATAAAACTACTTCTTTTTGAAGTCCAACACCATCCGTCCTACGAAGAGCGCATGCTTTCCGTTCTGATCCACTGGAATCTCCTTCCCTTCAAGGTTCTTTACATACTGCAGCGTCTTAAAATATGTATGGGTATGTCCACCCAGCACCAGGTCGATGCCTGTGGTGGCAGCGATCAGTTTCTGGTCATCCACACCATTCAGGGTTGACCATCCCAAATGAGAGATGCAGATAATCACATCGCACTTTTTCTTCTTCAAGATGGTCACCACACGCTTCGCCTGCTCTATCGGGTCGAGATAGCGCACCCCTACACAATTCTCTGTCGATACCAATCCATCCATCATAGGTGACAGGCCAAAGACACCGATCTTCAAGCCGTTGCGCTTCAGGATCAGATAGTCACGGGTTGTACCTTCCACTACCGTTCCCGTGAAGTCATAGTTCGAACAAAGGATGGGGAAATTCAGTTTCCGGAACATTCGTGCCATATTCTCTAATCCGAAGTCAAACTCATGATTACCAATGGCACCGGCATCATAACCCATCAGGTTCATCAGTTCCACTTCCACATCCCCTTTGTACATCGTGAAATACGGGGATCCCTGACAGAAATCACCACTGTCAAATAACAGCAGGTGGGGATTCTTCTTCCGTTCTTCACGTAGCATGGTGATACGACGGATAAACCCGCCACGACCTGCCTTCATTGTATCCGCAAGGTTCGGGTTCAGGGGATAGATTGTACTATGTGTATCGTTGGTATGAAGAATCACCAACTGTTTTTTTTGTCCTGACGCTGTCAGTGACAGAAAAGAGAGCATAGCGATCATCGCTATTTCTCTGAATATTCTTTTCATCTTATTCATCTTTATATCCTCTTTTTTCTTTGGTGCAAGGAAACCAATTATCAATTGTCAATTATCAATTATCCATTGGCAGCTTCAGCTGCCCTACCTTCCTCTTTTTCTTTGGCGCAAAGAAAAGAGGCAAAAGAAACATCCACCCTCTCTAAATCTCCCCCTATATGGGGAGACTTAACCGCATTCCCGAGCTCGCTCGCCTACCCGTAGCCTTTCCTCCCCGTCGCTCTTACATTAAGGTAAGCTCGCCCCATCAAAGGGGCGGCTTGGATTATTTGTCGGCTGGCGCACTGTTCTTTGAACTTTGAACTATGAACTATGAACTTTAAGATTTCTGCAATTTCTGCGGGACCTTTTATAACCCACAGTATATCAGGAGCCATCAGCCGTACAGGCTGAAAAATTCTGTGATTTCAGTGCTTTCTGTGTGACCTTACTCCCAGCCGGATAGGCTGATAAATTATCTACCATTTCTGTCATTTCAGCGGGACGAGTACGAATCGATTTACTCGATGACAACTCTTCCTTCAATCTGACTGTCCACCACTTTCCCCTGCTTCATCTGTTCACGGAAATAATCCATGATGATATAACGCAGGTTGTTCGACTCCTCTTGTGGTGAGTTCACCTTGGTACTTGCTTTGAAAGCCTCCATCTTGTCATTACCTTGGATGAGATAGTCGATGGAGGCGATGCGATAAGAGGCCTGCGGATCGATCTCCTTTCCATGCAGCAGAGCCGATTTCAACTGATGATCCTTGGTAAAGACCAACTGCACACCGTGACTCACAGCCTCTCCTCCCGTCATTGCCATCTGTCGGAACAACTCCATCACCTTCTCTCCACTCAGTGTGACGAAAGCGATCTTGTTTTCAAAAGGTGCCACATCGAGGATATCGCCAAAGGTCACCTTTCCCTTAGCAAGGGCAGCACGGATGCCACCCATGTTATAGACGCCAAAAACAGGCTTCTCCTGATACGCTTTCCCTGCCCACACCAGGATGTCCGCCAACAGGTTCGACAACTCACTCTCAGGACGATGGGCAGCCATATAACGGGCTGTCTCACCCACCACGGGTGACATCATACTATCCACCACCTGTTTATAGGGTGCCATCAGGGCATCCGCCCTCCCGTCGTTCAGTGCATCATAGCGCTGATCCACCACGATCCGACTCCGTTCTATTCCACTCATCATATACTGTGAGCGACAGGAGCTGACCATCACAGCTACGGTTAGCACCCCCATTCCTATCCACTGTCTTCTTCTCATATTCTCTTTGCTCTTCTACTTGGATGCTACAAAGATAACAATATTTTCCGTAAATACCGTACTTTCATAGTGGAAAATTGTTTATCTTTGGCTGTTGCCGAAGATACGATCGTTCGGAACCAACGGTCGCAGTTCACGAAGTGAGGAAAGCAAATAAAAACAAAAAAGCGGTTTTGTTTTGTATTCCGCTCACTTAATTGGTACTTTGGCTTCGCCGAAGATACTTTCGTTCGGGAGTAAAAACAAAAAAGGTTTTTTGTTTTGTATTCCGCTCACTTAATCGTATCTTTGCATCGTCAAAACGAGAACGATGAGAAAGGCGATGCGCTTCACCTTCCTGCTGGTGCTCACCCTCCTGGCCTGCACCGGTCACCGCTACCCCACGCAGTTGGTGGTAGCCGACAG
>CACXMM010000054.1 GCA_902768785.1 uncultured Prevotellaceae bacterium | reverse complement strand
AAACACCTTCCTGTCCTCCTCACGCAAAGCAAAGTTGCAATAGGAACTGTAGGGAGTGGTTGTCTGCACCTTTTTGTAAGTGTGACCGTCGATCACGGTATCCCCCTGCAGCACCTCATGCATCTCCCCGTAGTCTTTGGTCCTGTCACTACCCACAATCTTACCATTC
Organism: uncultured Prevotellaceae bacterium; assembly: GCA_902768785.1. Classification (GTDB taxonomy): domain Bacteria; phylum Bacteroidota; class Bacteroidia; order Bacteroidales; family Bacteroidaceae; genus Prevotella. The sequence goes on along the minus strand of CACXMM010000054.1, from coordinate 7,753 downwards.
TCGAAATGAAAGGTTTGTGTTTCCCTGAGGTAAACCGATACCCAGTCCTTCCCGTCAACGACGAGGGACTGATAGGCATGCTGGGCATTAAGCACAAATGGCAGGAATACCAGGAATGACAGAATGATTCTTTTCATATTCTTCTCTTTTGCTTTTTGGGGTAAATTCTCAGATGTATCACTTCACCACCACTTTCCTGCCGTTCTGGATATACACCCCTTTCTGCGGAACACCTTTGATCCTTCGGCCATTGAGGTCATAGAGTGATGGCTTTGTCATATTTGGAGAGGAAAGTGACAGTATGCCTGTTGAAATCTCTACAAAGTCATGTATTGTGCATATAGGTACGTTGCTGTCATTACAAGAATCAAAAGACATGGCAGCCATGTCCTCAAGGATAAAAAATGGGATGTCCCCTACAGGCTGGACAGGGAACCAGCCGGTTTCACTTCCGATGCCCTCTATCCAGGTGATCTCTTTGTCTCCAGCCTTGAGGATCAGCCGTAGTGTTGAACGACCTGTAGAAGGAATCATTATCATGTCGCGTCGAATAACCCGAAAATCGCCTATTGTCTTGGCGTAGCAGCCCTCTGGGAGCTCATCACCAACTTGCAGATTGAAGTCGTACAAAAGAATCTTCTCCGTATGTCCGTCCTTGTCATAATAGAGTGATACACGCCTGTCATCTTCATATAATGCACCCACATATTTTACTCCACCTGATGTTGAGGTGGAAAACAGTTTCCTGCAAGGATTCCCATCAACCTGGACAGACCCTCTAATGCTGTAATCGACACGTCCTGCTATCTGACCGTTGTCTTTCACGTTATAGAACCAGTGTCTGTTCTCAATGACAAGCGGGTGATACCCACCCAAGTCTATCTTTATGATTTCGTCTTGCTGGATAGTCCTTTGCGGGTCAGGGAAAAGAGTGGCAAAAAGAACACTGTCATGGTATCTTACCGCGTTAACTGGACATGTTCCCGTTCTGGCGATCCTGAACAACTCACGCCAAGTGACTCCCTTGTCATCTGACTCATATACAATGAGTGGCATACCATCTTGTTGATCCTCATTTTCACATATAGCGTAAGCCTTGTCAGGATCTTTTTCATCAAAGGAAACAAAACGGTATGGTGAATCGTCGGATACAAAGATCCAGTTTTCTCCGCCATCTGTCGAGCGGGCAATTCCGTTTCCTCCGTAGGACATCACCAGATTTCTATCTTGAGGGTGAAAGGCAAGCCCCTCTATTGACCCGCTTTCCCGTTTCTCGTCTGCCTTGAATGTCTCGACTCCATTCCCTAATGTCATGAACAAATCGTTGGTACGGGCTAAATACTGCCCCTTCTGTCGTACCCACCCACAGATGATTCCCGAGTTCGGATCGAATGGACTAAGGAACACGGTACCATCGGCAGGCAACTCTATGTCAGACATTCCTTCGTTCGTCTTGAATTGACAGGTTTCCCAGTGATTCCCGAAGTCAGTTGACTTCTTCAGCAGGAATCTGTTCGCGCGGCTATTGTCGTGGCTGTCCTTGTAATCAGGAACTACCATAAACAGCATATTTGGGTCGGAAGTTGACTGTGACATGCCGTTTGGCTTAAGCGACTGACCGTTAAAGAAAAGACTCTCCTTCAAGTCTTCTGGGGTGTGATCTGACACCGTTTTATTATCTTGATCATACAGAAGAATCTTCTGCTGTGAAGTGGGATCCGCCCCGTCCGAACCACCATACTTTGCAAAAGCCAGCAAATACCGGTCATTCTTAACGAAATCCAAAATTTCTATATTCTCGAAATAATACATTTCCCACTGACGTGTTTTCGTTTTTAGAGGATAGGCATAGACCCCTTTGCCACTTGCTACAAACAGAGTGTCATCATAGACACGCATCTGATGTATCGTTCCCATGGCTGAAGGGGAAAAACCGAGATTCTGCTGGGCATAGAGACGGCCCCAGACAGAAAGAAGGAGTAACAAGGTGAAGCCTCTAAAAACCGAATAATTCTTTTTCTTCATATTTCCTACCATGATAGTCTATACATTTGCAAAAGTAAGATTTACACGAGATCTTTTTTGCCCGCGAAAGCATGATCTTTACTTCACCACTACTTTCCTTCCGTTCTGGATATACACCCCTTTCTGCGGAACACCTTTGATCCTGCGGCCATTGAGGTCGTAAGCCGGGTTGTGGTCCTCACGTGCCGATGTGGTTACCTGAATGCCGGTATGGTAGTCTTCCAAGGGAAGGATGGTTCCCGAATATACCTCCTTGTAACGGTCAATCTCCGATGCGGGGACATAGACCTTTGCAGATTCGCTCAGTCCGGCAAAAAGATGACGGTTCACGCTCTGACTGTCAAGAATGCCCCTGATTACCAGAATGTCCAGATTCTGATGGGGGAACGGGCCTTTGCCTATCGTATGGACGCTCTCGGGAAGGTCTATCTGTTTCAGCGATGTGCAGCCATAGAATGTGAATGTTCCTATGCTTTCAATTCCTTCAGGGATCTCTACGGACTTCAGACTTTCACAATTCTGGAACATGTTCCCTTCGATGTGCTTCAGGCCATCCGGGAGCCTTACCGTCTCTAAGCTTGCGCAATGGGAGAAAGCACCTCCACACAAGCGATTCACGCTTTGGGGCAGTTCCACCGAGACAAGATACCCATTCCTGTCAAAGGCATCCCCTCCGATCCTCGTGACACCATCGTGCACCGCGTATGCCTCCTCCCTGATACCTGCGGGATAGCAGTACAGGCTCTTCCCGTCCTTGCTGTACAGGATGCCATCCTCGGAACGCAGGATCGTGTTCTCACTGTCAACCTCGATGTATTCAAGCGACGTGCAGCCAGCGAACGGATTCATGTTCATGCCTATCTGATCCTCATCGAAATTCTCTTTTCGGGTTATATGGTCGATCGTTTTCGGTATCCTTACCCTTGTCAGACCGGTACAACCCCTGAACGCCTTGTGCGATATTCCGCTGACAGTATATGCCTCTCCGTCAACGGATATCTCCGACGGGATGTCCAGCTCGCCCGTCCACTTGTTCCCGAAGGCTACTGCCGCCTCATGGGTTTCCGGGAACAGACAATACCTCAATCCGTCGACGGTCGCCTCATGCTCATTTTCGACGGCACCGTCATACAGCACATTCTCACCGTTGCAGCACTTCGCCATGATGTAGCCACCACCCACCGTTTCATAATAATTGGTTCCCATGATCCCGAACTCAAGGGAGCCGATGCCCTCTACCCATACATCAGTAAAATAATTGTGGCTGTTAAATGCCTCCAGATAGATGCACTTACGGGGGATCCTGTCGGAGAAGAAGGGAAGGACCTCCTCGGTGACGGCTGTTACAAGGAAGGCAGGCATGTGGTCAGTATAACCCCCGAAGTCGGAAGTCTGGAAGGTATCGCCCTCCTTCAGCGTGTAGTCCATATCCAGCCTCATCTCTTTAGTCTGGGAGTTGAACTGATAGACCTTTCCGCCGTCCTCTCCTATATATATCCGTGTGGCTTTCCACGCTTCCTGCTTCTGCTCACCCCTCGGCCATTCGCGCTCGTAACGCCGCTTGAAGTGAATGCCGTCGATAAGGGTGTCGCCTTCCAGCTTCATCTCCACATACTTGTGTGTGTTATACTCCTCCGGGTTGATTGCCATGTCAACGGCCAACGTCCATATCTTCCCCTCTTCCATGAATGACCGGTACGGCTCCGTTCCTGCCGGGGTTCCTGCTGCATAGAATATCTCACCGTCACATAGCTGCTCGTCACCAATATGGCACGAGTAGAAGGTACTGTAATTACCGGAAACGGAGAAAGGATACGCAAGTCCGTATTTGCTGCCCACGCCTTCTATCCATACACTTTTTTCGCAAGTGGCATCCTCCTCATTGCCCTGGCCGTCCAAAGGATATTCATATTTCGCAACTTCCATCCTGCGCAGTGAACGACTGCCCGCGTTGACAGCATCCACGGAAAGGACCTTGATGACGATCTTGCCATCCGCGCCGCTCTCCTTGCTGACCACCTCACCTGCCTCCTTTCCGAAGTCGTACAGCAATACGGGACTCTCAGTGGAAGGGTACACGCAATACACCTTCTTCCCGTCTTCCCGCAGGGAGTACTGGTAACTGCCGGAACTCTCATCTTTCACCTTCTTGTATGACTGCCCGAGAATGGTCGTGTCTCCCTTGACTACGTGGGAATACAGATAATGATTTCCCGTGAAGGGGTTACTATAGGAGTAGGTCCATTTCTTCCCCTCTTCCAGAAAGGTCTTGTACGGTTCCTGTCCGAATGAGAGAACCGGAACTAATGCCATGAATAAAACTGCTAATCTACTCATCATATTATTCCATTTTTGTTAGGATTGGTATTTCAGTGCAAAAATATAAAATATATTGATTCGTTGTTCAAAATATGGGGATATTATTGTATCTCCCCACTTTCTAAGTTGACGGTGACACCATTTGGAGCATCAAAATCCTTCCCAGAGGCCATATTAATCTTGCCACCGTTCCTCAAGATCACGGTACTGCCGGGAACCATCGTTATATCAGCATTCTGTATGGTACCTCCATCCACAACAAGGGTTCCTCCCTCGCAAACCCTGATTCTTGCATTTCCTGTCAGTGTCGTAGTTCCCGTAATCGTTAAGGTGCCTCCATTCACGATACCCAAACGATAGGATGTGGAACTATTTGATGCGTAGGTAACAGGTGTCTTAATAGTAATGCCCGCAGGCAGGACATCAAGGTTACCATAACTGTCCAGTGAACCATAGTTAATATTCGAGTCGTCTCCGTCCGCTTCGTCTGGAACCCATGAGGGACAATGGGATGGTTTAGGCCCGATTCCCCAGAAATATAAACCGTCGCCGTCAGCATCAGATATCACAATATCTGAATCATCGTAATTGATACAGGAAATCGCTCCTGTAGGATAACCAATCCAGGAAGCGTTTCCTATATCGAAGACAAGATAACAATACCCTCCTGTGCCCCATGTGGTGTCCCAGCTGTTTTTTAAAAGCCAGGCGGTTCTCCCGATAAGACCTTGATGTTGTGTGCCGTTGATCACCACACTGTCATTTTTAGACAGACTGCCAAAGTATATTACATCGCCGATGGATATGGTCTTGTAGCCAGCGGCTGTCATTGAATGATCCCAGCATTGAACAGCCATCGTTAATGGTCTCTTGAAAAGGGCTCTTTTGACCGCAGCAAGACTGTCTTCAACACGATAATCGTCCTCTACAAAATCTTCTATGAAAACACGCTCATCTGGATTCGGACATTTATTGCTGCAGTCTTGCACTGTACCTGTGTATGGGAAGCAATCTTCATTCACCACACCGGGGTTCTTGATATATGTAAATGCCCGGTTTTCGGTGCCGTTATTGCACCCACTTTGCGTGCATGTTATAATCTCTTGCTCCGACAAATCGTAATCAAGAAGGCAATTGTAGTAAAGATTAACAAATGCTTCAACGACAGCGACAACAGAATGTGCCCAGCAAGATCCACATTCATGCTGATTGCGTACTGGTGTCATCCAGTTCTTCCCATGCCTGTTCCTCCAGTCCCACTCTGCGACAAACTGGTTTGATGTGGTGGCGTTTAGTGTCATAATAGATTGATCATTGCTTGGCATCACAAATATACCTCCAACATAATAATCAAATCCATACAATTCAGGAACAGTTCCGCCAAACATGTCTTTTTTCTCCGCGAACGTTTTCTCAGTCATGGAAGTCACCCCTGCACGCCAGGTCATATTCCGTTTCTTCAGGTTCTCGTTCAACTTATTGGCAACATAACGGGTTTGCTCCTTTTGGAGGTCAAAGGCGTTCTTTCCTTTCTTCCTTTTTTCTACAGGATCGGTTGAATAGTTAACTGTTCTTAATCGCAATGAAGCATTCTTCAGACTTATTTGTAAGTGTTGGGGCGTGATACCGTCCAGTAATAACGTTTCCAAGGCGACATTTGAAAACTCGGTTTCCAATTTATCCGAAAGCAATGGGTAGTTTTCGTAAACAAGATACTCATAGTTGTACTGATCTACTAAGGTAACCCTGACATAGCTGTCGTCTGAGTTCTCCATGATGGTTGTTCCTGATAGGGAGAGACCTGTAATTGATTTCTGCTCCAAGTTTATGGTTGTATCCTTATTAAAGGTACTCTCAACTTTTATCTGGGAAACTCCATCGGTATTACTAAGGCGAAAGGCATCTGACCTATATTGGGAAAAGGCCAACTGTGGCAATAGCAGCAGGATAAAGACTATGCGTTTCATAAGCCATGTTTTTATGAATTCACTCCTTACTGGGTTATAATCATTCTCTTGGTATCAACCTCCTGCCCATTGACGATCAGGGTATAGAGATACATGCCTGCTCCTAACTCATAGCCGTTCAGATTCAGGCTGGTTTCATTGACGGATACGGAACGTTTCTGAAGCATCTTTCCCTGCATGTCAAAGATACAGATAGCTGCATCCTTGGCATCGGGAGCCAAGGAGAAGCGGATGGTGGTTGTTTCCTTGAAGGGGTTCGGGCTGTTCTGATAAAGCACGTTCCCTGCCAAGGACGTAGTCTCTATGCTTGTTGCAGATCGCATAGACCTGGCCTTCCCACCAGAAGCCTGGCTCTTCAATTCCTTGACCTCGGCATTCAGCTCGTTGATGCTCTGCACCAGCAGCGGAATCATCTCCATGTAGTTGATAACCTTGCTGCCGTCATCTCTCACATATACCAGATCCGGGAACACCTCTTCCAAACGGTCGGCATCAAGGGCGTAGTGTGTCTTCTCATAGAACTGTTCATCCATTTTGTCTGGCTCACGCTCATCGCCTTTATCCTTGATTTCTTCTTGGGAGTCATCAAAGACGAATCTGTTTTCTGGTAGTTTGACACGTTCTTTTTGATAAGCGGTGGCAACAAGGCTGGAAAAGCCATCTGTCACGGATGTAGTTCTTAAAGACATCGTGTTATTGGAAGAAGTGTTGTTATTGGAAGATTCGCCAAGTAGGGTACCCAATATCGTCGTACCTACAGTGATATTACCCGTAGTCTTAACATTGCCCTCAAAGAAACCAGCATAGAGTTCACCTTGTGCCAATGCAATACTTGTATAACTATTTGTAGAGCCATATATTCCCGCCCCCTTAGACGTATAATTAGCCCTGCCATACACTCCGATAGAGGGGATTCCCGCATCTGCAGAGCCTAACACACCGATACAATTGTTACCATATTCCGCTCTGGCTGTTACCCCCGTAACATTCTGACCATAAGCTCCGCGAAAATATCCACTTGAAACATACGTCGTGCTATTATTAAGAAGTCCTTTTGCATAAACAGACATACCACTATTCCCGAAGGGTGTTTCACATGTCAGGTAATAATCCGTATTACCTGTGCAATTAATAGATATAGGCGACAAGGCCGTGCTGGTGGTTTGTATAGCGATCTTTCCATCGCTCTGAACTTTGAACTGTGCTCTTGCGGAAAAAACAAGAGTGCATACAGCAATTAATAATATCGTTTTCTTCATGGTTATAGATATTTAAGTTAATAAAACAATTTAATCACATATTTCCTCCTTCATTAGCCCCTGATTATTTACAGCCTTAGAAATATCCCACCAGATGATGGTCACCGTAGATCAGTTCGATCTTGTACTTCAATGCATTGACCTCATCAGGCAGGATCATCATGTAGGTGGATGCGGGCAGGA
>CACXMM010000053.1 GCA_902768785.1 uncultured Prevotellaceae bacterium | reverse complement strand
TTGCAACAGAATGCTTCGCGTTATGGAATAAAATGCGTACTTTTGCATCAGGATGAAGAAAATCATACTGATTACGGGCGGTCAACGCTCAGGAAAGAGCGTTACGGCTGAGAAGATGGCACTGGAAATGAGCTGTCATCCCGTTTATCTGGCTACGGCACATATCTGGGACGAGGAGTTCCGGCAGCGGGTGCTCAAGCATCAGGAACGGCGGGGTGCTCAATGGACCAACATCGAAGAGGAGAAATGGCTGAGCAAGCACGATGTGACAGGTCGTGTGGTGGTAATCGACTGTATCACGCTCTGGTGCACGAATTTCTTCTTCGACCGTACGGTTAACGAATGGGAACAACCTTCTGTAGAGGAGGCGTTGAAAGCCCTGCAGACAGAGTTCGATAAGTTCACCCAGCAGGATGCCACCTTCATCTTCGTTACCAATGAGATTGGTAGTGGCGGTGTGAGCGAGAATGCTGTGCAGCGACGATTCACCGATCTGGAAGGCTGGATGAATCAGTATGTGGCCAGCAAGGCTGATGAGGTCATTCTAATGGTGAGTGGCATTGCGGTGAAGATTAAATGAAAGATGAAGGATGAAAGATAAAAGATGAAAGATGAAGGATGAGAGATGAATAATAAGAAATGAGTGATGAGACAGTTTACAATAGAACGACCCGATGAGAAGATTCGGGCGGTGATACAAGACAAGATTGACAACCTGAACAAACCGAAGGGTTCGTTGGGCAGACTGGAAACGCTGGCCATGCAGATATGTATGGTACAGCAGACGCTTTCGCCCCAACTTCATCATCCTTGTCACTTGCTATTAGGAGGTGATCACGGTATTGAACGCGAAGGTGTGAGCGTCTCTCCACGGGATGTAACCTGGCAGCAAATGATCAACTTCACCCATGGCGGCGGAGGCGTGAACATGTTCTGCAGACAGCACGGTTTCAAACTGCGTATTGTTGACGTAGGCGTGGATCATGACCTAAGCAGTGTTCCCAACATTCTCAACCGAAAGATTGCAAACGGAACAAAGAACTTCCTATATGAACCTGCCATGAGCGAGGAGGAGTTCGACAAGGCTATTGATACGGGTGCAGCATTGGTGGACGATTGTTATGCGGAAGGTTGTAACATCCTATGTATCGGTGAGATGGGTATTGCGAACACATCACCCAGTAGCATCTGGATGCACCTGTTCGGACAAATCCCTCTGGATGAATGCATCGGAGCAGGAGCCGGTCTCAACACCCCTGGAATACAACATAAGAAAGAGGTATTGCATGCGGCCGTACAACACTATCTAACCTGGAGGGAAGACATTTCTCCTTCCTCCTTCCTCCTTCCTCCTCCCTCGAACATCCTCCGTTACTTCGGCGGTTTCGAGATGGTGACGGCCATCGGTGCCATGCTCCGCACTGCCGAACGGAAGATGCTGGTGATGGTAGATGGCTTTATCATGACGGCCTGTGCACTGGGTGCCACGCAACTGTATCCGCAGGCTCTCAGCTACATGATCTTCGGTCATTGCGGTGACGAAAGCGGTCATAAGAGGATGTTGGACCTCATGCACGCAGAACCGCTGTTGCATCTGGGTATGCGACTGGGTGAAGGTACGGGGGCGCTCTGCTCCTACCCCATCATCGTGAGTGCCGTGAACATGATGAACGAGATGAACAATTTCAAGGATGCAGAAATTACAAAGTACTTTTAAGGGAACAGATCATAATAAAACATGGAAATCAATATTGATCAAACCAAATGGTGGCAACGTATCTGGGCGGCGCTGATCTTCTTCACCCGTCTGCCCTTCTGGCGACTTTACCAGCCGCCACAGCAGTGCTATAGATCAGTAGTGGAACACTGGCCGTTAGTAGGATGGCTCACGGGAGGTGCCATGGCGGCCATCATCTATTTCGGCAGTGGGGTATTCCCCTACTCCATCACATTGCTATTAGCCATCATTCTCCGCATTCTGATGACAGGGGCACTGCACGAGGACGGATTGTGTGATTTCTTAGACGGTTTCGGTGGAGGTGGGAACAATCGTGAGAAAATTCTCTCCATCATGAAAGACTCCCATATCGGCACCTATGGGGTGCTGGGCATCATTCTCTATCTTGCTCTGTTGTTTGCGGCTCTTTACTCCATGGTTCCCGAATATGCGGCTTTGGCAGTGCTTGCAGGTGATGCATATAGTAAGATGCTGGCAGGACAGATCATCATGTTCCTTCCCTATGCCCGTAGCGAGGACACAGCAAAGAACCACACTGTCTATCGGAAAATGAGCATACCGGCTGGCATCAGCTTGTTCATCCAGGGCATGCTACCGATGATACCTTTATTATATATAGGAACGGTAAACGGTCTTCTGCGCTGGGATCTTCTTATCTTCATACCCTGTATCGTCATGTATTTCCTCTATTATCTCATGAATAGGAAAATACATGGTTACACAGGTGACTGCTGCGGTGCTCTCTTCCTGTTGATAGAACTCAGTTTCTACCTTATCGTGGCGGCTCAGCTGTATAAATTACCCATATAATATCCTTCAATCAGATAACATGAAAGTAACAATGATCAGACATACGTCTGTTGACGTTCCCAAAGGCACATGCTATGGATGGGCCGACGTTCCCGTTGCGGCCACCTTTGAACAGGAGGCAGCTGAAACCAAGCGGAATCTGGGTGATACAGTCTTCGACAAAGTGTTCTCCTCACCATTGACACGTGCCCGTAAGCTTGCCGCTTACTGTGGTTATGAGAATCCTGTGCTCGACGACCGACTGAAAGAGATGAACATGGGCGATTGGGAGAACCGACTCTATAAGGATATCGAACGTGAGGATCCTGCTATCCGTAAGTGGTACGATGACTATATGAATCTTACTGCTACCAACGGAGAGAGCTATCGCCTCGTGTATGACCGAGTAGCAAACTTCCTGGATGAACTGAAGAAACGACCTTACAGCCATGTTGCCATCTTTGCGCACGGCGGAGTACTCATCTGTGCAGGTGTGTATGCCGGACTCTTTCCGGAAGATGACTGTTTCAGACATCTTACGCCCTATGGAGGGATTCAGGAGTTTGAGATGAAAGACGAAAGATGATTAGATATACCAAGAAAGAGGAGATCATCAACAGCAGTTCGCATGGTGCGGGCATTCTGCTTGGTGCGGTTATAGGTATCATTTTCCTGATCTGGTGCTTTCGGGGTGGTGACGGATGGGCTCGTACGGGGGTCATCCTCTATCTTTTCGGCATGCTTGGCTCATATATCACCTCCACCATCTACCATGCTCTGCCCCGACGACTGAAAGCCAAAGAAGTGTTGCGGCGTTTTGATCATGCCGCTATATATTGGCATATTGCGGGTAGCTACTCACCTATCACGCTTATAGCCATGCGTGACCAAGGCTATTGGGGATGGATTTTGTTCTGTTTTGTATGGCTCTGTGCCATTGCAGGTACCACGGTGAGCTTCATCCGCCTGAAAGAGCATAGCAATCTGGAGACCTTCTGTTTTATTGGCATGGGACTCTCCATCCTCGTGGCTTTCAAGCCCCTTGTTGCCTGTGTAAGCACGGCTGCCGTCATCTGGATTGTTGCTGAGGGAGTTTGCTACATCACGGGAGCTGCGTTCTATAGTCTGAACAAGAAAAAGTATATGCACAGCGTATTCCATTTCTTTGTTCTGGCAGGCTCAGTATGCCATATCATTGCCGTCTGGGATATCCTCATGCAATATGTATAGCCCATGGTTCAAAAGAAAGTAACACGGCTGTTCAACGATGCCCTCAAGCACTACGGTCTTATCGAGACGGGCGACAAGATCCTTGTAGGTCTTTCTGGCGGTAAGGATTCCATGGCTCTATTAGAACTACTGGCCCATCGCTCCCAGATCTTTGTTCCCCGTTTTCAAGTAGAGGCAGCATTTATTCGTATGACCAACATCCCCTATCAGAATGATGAGGACTATCTTGTTGACTTTGCCTCACAGCTGGGCATTCCTTTACACATCACGGAGACATCTTTCGATGAGAGCACCGACCATCGGCAAACGCATTGTTTTCTCTGTTCCTGGTACCGAAGGAAGAAGCTCTTTGAGGTGGCTCGTGAGCGCCAATGTAATAAGATTGCCTTGGGGCACAACAAAGACGACATCATGCAAACGGCCTTGCTGAATCTCACCTTCCAAGGACAGTTTACCACCATGCAGCCGATGATGCAAATGGATAAGTTTCCGATGACCCTTATCCGTCCACTTTGCCTCATCCGCGAACAACTCTTGAAAGAATATGCTCAGGAACGGGGTTTTCATCAACAAGTGAGAAACTGTCCTTTCGAAGATGCTTCCCACCGTGATGATATGAAAGGCATCATCACCCAATTAGAACAGATAAACCCCGAGTTTGAATACTCACTCTTCCATGCTATCAGTTCCCATAAATAGCTGGAGTGACAGAAAAAGGAAAGAGACGAACTTGTTGTCCGTCTCTTATGATATTAGATCTTCTCGATAATCTCTCGTCCTGCCTTGATGGCCTCCATGTTCAAAGGTATCAAGTGATGATGACGTTCCGGCAATGTTTTGAAAAGAGCTTTCTCCACGCCCTTGTCGCTCACCACTGGTGAGACTTCCAATAGTCCGCCTAATACGATCATATTGAATACCTTCGAGTTCTTCAACTCGGCAGCCTTGTCCATGGCATCGATACGATAGATATTAATGTCTGTACGCGTTGGCGGATTGATAATACCGAAACCATCATAGATTAGAATACCACCTGGTTTGATTTTCGGTTCAAACTTATCCAACGACGGCTGGTTCAACACAATAGCGATGTCATACTTACTGAGAATGGGAGAAGAGATGCGTTCATCACTTACAATCACTGTTACGTTGGCAGTACCGCCACGCTGCTCAGGTCCGTATGCAGGCATCCAAGTCACTTCCTTATCTTCCATCAGTCCAGAGTAAGCCAGAATCTTTCCCATGGAGAGGACACCCTGACCACCGAAACCGCTGATAATTATTTCTTTCTTCATATCAATTGTCAATTATCAATTATCAATTGTCAATTACTGACCTGTCGTATCCTTGAGATCACCCTTCGGATAGAAGGGGAACATATTCTCCTTCATCCACTCGTTAGCCTTGGCAGGAGTGAGTTTCCAACCGCTGTTACAAGTAGAGACAAATTCCACGAGTGAGCTTCCCTTACCGTCCATTGATGCCTGGAATGCTTTCTTCAATGCCTTCTTAGCTTTGTTGATAGCACCAACTGTCTCTACGCTCTGACGCGTCACATAGCAAGTACCCTCCAGTTGTGCAGCAATATCAGCCATCTTCAGGGGATAGCCGTGGATTTCAGGATCACGACCGTAAGGACAAGTAGAGGTCTTCTGTCCAATTAAGGTCGTAGGAGCCATCTGACCACCTGTCATACCATAAATGGCATTGTTCACAAAGATAATGACAATGTTCTCACCGCGGTTCAAGGCGTGGATGGTCTCACAGGTTCCGATACATGCCAAGTCACCATCTCCCTGATAGGTAAAGACGAGACGGTCGGGCCAGCAACGCTTGATGCCAGTGGCAAGTGCAGGAGCACGACCATGGGCAGCTTCCTGCCAGTCGATATCTATATAATTGTATGCAAAGACAGCACAGCCCACAGGACTTACACCTACTGCCTTATCCTCCATACCCATTTCCTCAATCACCTCAGCAATGAGCTTATGCACCACACCGTGACTACAGCCTGGACAGTAGTGCATATTGTTGTCGTTCAAGAGCGTAGGCTTCTTGCAGACAATATTCTCTGGTTGAACTATTTGATTTCTATCCATAATTCTCTTCTATTTAGAAAGAAATTGGCAAGAATTAGAATAATTATGATCAGAAAAAAAATACTTCTTCAAATTTCTGGATTAAATTATTCCAATTATTCTCATTTCTTTCATAAAAATCATTTCATTATCTTTTCTTTCAATGCGTTAACGATTTCCTCTGGATCGGGAACGATACCACCCAGACGACCGAACTGTTCCACAGGAATAGCGCCGTTCACCGCTAAGCGCACATCCTGCACCATCTGACCAGCGTTGATCTCGGCCACAAGGATACCTTTCACCTTCTTCGATAACTCAGCAATCTGCTTTATAGGGAATGGGAACAACGTGATAGGACGGAATAGCCCGACCTTGATGCCCTGCTCGCGAGCAATTTCTACACTCTTCTCAGCGATACGGGCGGCAGAACCAAAAGCAACGATGGCATACTCTGCATCATCCATCAGCTGTTCTTCAAAGCGCACCTCGTTCTCCTGAATCTTAGCATATTTCTCCTGAAGTGCGATGTTACGCTGCTCCATAATCTCAGGCTTCAGTTCCAGTGAGGTAATGACCACACGCTCACGGTTCTTTGGCTTACCAGTAGATGCCCATGGACACTGCTTGATTACCTCTTCGTCCGTACGACGAGGCTTGAACGGAGGCAGTACAACCTTCTCCATCATCTGACCAATGACTCCATCAGAAAGAATCATGGCAGGGTTACGATACTTGAAAGCCAATTCGAAGGCGAGATCCACAAAGTCGGCCATCTCCTGAACAGACGATGGGGCCAGGACAATGACTTTGTAGTCACCGTTACCGCCACCACGGGTAGCCTGAAAGTAGTCACCCTGTGAAGGCTGAATAGTACCCAGGCCAGGACCACCACGCTGAACATTAACAAACACGCCAGGTACCTCGGCTCCTGCCATGTAAGTAATACCCTCCTGCATCAGAGCAACACCAGGAGAACTCGAGGAAGTCATCGCACGCTTACCGGCACCGGCAGCGCCATAGACCATATAAATAGAAGCCAGCTCACTCTCAGCCTGCACCACCTGCATACCGGTAGTCTCCCAAGGCTTTAGCTCAGCAAGCGTCTCAATCACTTCACTCTGCGGAGTAATGGGATAGCCGAAATAGCCGTCGCATCCGCAACGAATAGCAGCGTGGGCAATCGCCTCGTTGCCTTTCATCAATACAACCTCTTTTTCTTTCATTGTCAAGAATTTAAGAATTGAAGGATTGAAGAATTGAAGTTCTTCGCCTCCAACTTCAATTTTTCAACTTTTTAATTCTTCTATTTTCTTACGATACACGGTAATGCAGCCATCAGGGCAGACAATGCCACATGAAGCACAGCCCACACAGGCTTCCTCATTGACAGCCTCCACATAAGGATAACCGTGAAGATTCACTTTGTTGGCCAGGGCAATTACCTTCTGGGGACAGGCTATGACGCAGAGACTGCATCCCTTACACCTTTCGGTATTTACCTCAATGGCACCTTTCATTTTCGCCATAATGTATTTGTTTAATGCATTAATATCTGTTATTACATGCTAAGCATGACTTTGACGTGCAAAGGTACAAATAAGTGTTCAAAGCACAAAGAAAAAAGTTCTTTTTCTTCTCGAAACCCTTTTTCATAAGAAAATGGGACATATGCAGATAATGATACAAAAACCACATAGCCCTAATCCATGCATATCAGGGATTATACATATCCTTGCAATAAAAAGCCATGATGTCATCCAGCATCTGCTTGGCTTCTACAGCAGGACTGTCAGGATCGAGTGCTATCGCCTGAATATAGCAGTTGATTGCCTCGTGCCACAGTCCCTGCTTCCTTGCTGCATTGCCCTGCTGATAATATTCCTCTGCTGTCATTTCTCTATCACTTCGTTTGATCGTAATACCGTTATAACGAAAGTTCGATAAACCGATAAATCATCTTCACTTATAATATTCCTTCTTCCCTGCAGCAAGCGTATTCTTCATCAGTGAACAGATGGTCATTGGTCCTACCCCACCAGGTACTGGTGTGATAAAACTACTCTTAGGAGCCACCTCGTCGAACTTCACATCCCCATTCAGGCGGAAACCGCTCTTCTTCGTTGCATCAGGAACGCGTGTGGTGCCTACATCCACAATCACCGCCCCCTCCTTCACCATATCAGCTGTCACGAAGTCAGGCTGTCCGATGGCAGCAATGATGATATCTGCCTCACGGCATTCCTCTTTCAAAGTTTTAGAATGGGAGTGACAGACAGTAACCGTAGCATCCCCATACTGCTTCTGTATCATCAGCTGTGCCATGGGCTTTCCAACAATATTCGAACGACCGAGGACGACGCATTTCTTTCCGCTTGTCTCAATACCATAACGTTTCAACAAGGTAATGATTCCAAGTGGTGTGGCAGAAATAAAGCAGGGAAGTCCGATGGCCATACGCCCTACATTGATGGGATGGAACCCATCCACATCCTTACGGTAGTCGATTGCCTCGATAATTTTCTGTTCATCAATATGCTTTGGCAATGGCAGTTGTACAATAAAACCGTCAACATCGCCATTGCTGTTCAGACGATCCACACAAGCCAGCAGTTCCTCTTCCGTCACATCCTCCTCATAGCGGATCAGCGAAGATTTGAAACCACAGGCCTCGCAAGCCAATACCTTGTTCTTTACGTATGTTTCAGAGCCACCATCATGACCCACCAACACTGCGGCCAGATGCGGCTGTTTACCACCCTTAGCTACAATCTCTTTCACTTCCTCGGCAATCTCAGCCTTAAT
>CACXMM010000052.1 GCA_902768785.1 uncultured Prevotellaceae bacterium | reverse complement strand
TTACTGGGAACATAGTTGGCCAGTGCATGGTTAATCAGTTCTACATCCACATCGAAGTAAAGACCGACGGAGATGGCGGCTAACATATTATATACATTATAGGAACCGATCAGGTGCGTCTGGATTTCGTATTTCTCTGAGTCACCCTCTTCCTCATCATGTACAAACCAACTGAATTTGAGGAAGGGAGCACACGAGATGACCTGTCCTTTCACTGTGATGTCCTCGTTATCTCCTAAACCATATGAAGAACGGAAAATCAGTCCGCGCTCATCGGCCATCTGCTGTAAGTCATGATCATCCTCATTGATAAACAGGAACCCTTTCTCGAAGTCCTCTTTCTGCTGCGAAGCGAGGAAATCGTACAACTCTCCCTTAGTGCGCTTCACCCCTTCGAAGGAACCGAAGCCCTGCAGGTGAGCCCGTCCAACGTTGGTAATCAGTCCGCAGGTGGGCTCTGTAGTCTCTACAAGTGTCTTAATGTCTCCAGGATGACTGGCTCCCATCTCAATCACGGCGATGTCATGGTTCTCATCCAGTCGGAACAATGTTTTGGGAACACCTACATCGTTGTTGAAGTTGCCTTGGGTGTAGAGTACGTTATATTCTTCCGAAAGGACGGCGGCAACCAGTTCTTTAGTTGTGGTCTTGCCATTGGTTCCCGTGATGCCGATCACGGGAATGTCGAACTGTCTGCGATGCTCGCGAGCCAGGTCCTTGAAGGTCTGCAGACAGTCATCCACTCTTATGATCCGAGAAAGGAGGAGGGAGGAAGGAGGAAGGAGATTACCCTCGGAGATGTCTTCGTCAACGATGGCGTAGGCGCATCCTTTCTCCAAAGCCTGGATGGCAAATGTATTTCCGTTGAACGACTCCCCTCTGAGTGCGAGGAAGATGCTTCCTTCAGGACAGTTGCGGCTGTCGGTAGTGATACAGGGATGTTGCTTATAGAGCTTGTATAGTTCCTTAATATCCATAGTCAGTTTTATTTGTTATTGCAAAGGTAATGATTATTTTTCATTTGAAAGAAAAAATGTGATTTTCTTTGTCCTGTGCATGTTTCTTTGTATCTTTGCACACAGGTATGGACTATACAATCAATGTAAACGGTCAGCTCCTTGATCTGTCGCGCCCAACGGTGATGGGTATTCTGAATGCTACGCCAGATTCGTTTTTCGCCGGTAGCAGAGTGCAGACAGAGACGGAGATAGCCAACCGTGCCCAACAGATTCTGGCAGAAGGAGGAGCAATTATCGATATCGGAGCATACTCTACACGACCAGGAGCCATGTTGGTGGATGAACAGGAGGAGATGGCACGACTACGTTTTGCCTTAACGGTGGTGCGTCGTGAGTTTCCTGATGCCGTCCTTTCCATTGATACCTTCCGTCCTGCCGTAGCGAGAATGGCTGTCGATGAATACGGAGCCTCCATTATCAATGATGTGTCAGGTGGCAATTGTCAGGGTGTTTTCGGTGGAGAGCACAAGGAAGACCGTAGTTCCGATAAGGAGATGTTCACTACCGTAGCCCGTCTTGGCGTACCTTACATCCTGATGTCGTCAGCTCCTACCATTCGTGAGATGCTGCTTGACTTCGCTGAAAAGGTACAACAGCTTCGTGACCTCGGGCAGAAAGATATCATCCTCGATCCCGGCTTCGGCTTCGGTAAGACATTGGAACAGAACTACGAGCTGTTGGGCGACTTGGAGCGTCTCCATGTGATGCACCTGCCCATCCTCGTGGGTGTGTCGCGTAAGAGCATGATCTGGAAGGTGCTGGGTGTCACCCCCGATGATGCTTTGAATGGTACTACCGTGCTCCATACGGTGGCCTTGTTGAAAGGGGCATCCATTCTTCGGGTCCATGATGTGCGTGAGGCTGTCGAGACCATCACCCTTACCTCTTCCTTAAATACTCATCTCTAACGTAAACGATAGCAACTGTGTTTGACTTTGGAATAAAAGATATTGTGGATATCGTCCTGGTGGCGACGATGCTCTACTACTGTTACCGATTGATGAAGGAGTCGCGTTCGCTGAATGTCTTCATCGGAATCCTTGTGTTTATTGTGGTATGGCTCTTCGTGAGTCAGATCCTGGAGATGCGTCTGTTAGGCAGTATCATGGATAAGTTGGTGAGCGTGGGAGTGCTCGTTATCATCATTATCTTCCAGGATGAGATCAGGAAATTCCTCTATAACCTCGGTGCCCAGCAGCGTGTACATTCATTGATGAAAGTGTTCCGAGGTGACGGTAAGGGAAAGCGGAGTACCGATAAGGAGACTATCATGCCCATCGTGATGGCCTGTATGAATATGGCCCGCCACAAGGTCGGAGCACTGATTGTTATTGAACGAAACTCCCCACTCACCGATATCGTCACCACCGGTGATGAGATCGATGCCAATATCAACCAGCGGCTCATCGAGAATATCTTCTTCAAGAACTCACCGTTACACGACGGTGCCATGGTGATCTCGAAGAAACGTATCCGGGCTGCAGGATGTATCCTGCCAGTGTCTCATAGTGTGGATATCCCGAAGGAACTGGGTTTGCGCCACCGTGCGGCCTTAGGCATCTCCCAGGAGACAGATGCCATTGCCGTGGTCTGTTCTGAGGAGACAGGACGTATCAGTGTGGCTATTCAAGGAAACTTCCAGCTACGCCTCTCGGCAGAGGAACTGGAGAGAATCCTCACCAAGGAGATGGGACTGGAGGAAGTCCACCATTCTGTTCATCGTTAATCGTTCATAGTGAAGAGATCATAGTTCATAAAAATAACAATTTTTATCGGACTATCCATCTGCTATGTGGATTATTTTTGCTACTTTTGCAAAATCGATATGACAAATTATATATAAACTACAGAACTATGGATTTAATTCAACAAATCATCAATCGCGCTAAGAGTAACAAACAGCGCATCGTGCTTCCCGAAGCAGAAGAAGAGAGAACACTGACAGCAGCCGACCGCGTGCTGGCAGAAGACATGGCGGATATCATCCTGATCGGTAACCCCGAGAAGGTGCATGCTCTGGCTAAAGAGAAAGGACTGACTCACATCGACAAGGCCACACTCATCGATCCGCTGAACTGTGAGAAGAGTGAGGAGTATGCCCAGCTGCTGGCTGAGCTCCGTAAGAAGAAGGGCATGACCATCGAGCAGGCCCGTGAACTGGTGAAGAATCCGCTCTATCTGGGATGTATGATCATCAAGACTGGTGATGCTGACGGACAGATCTCCGGTGCACTCTCTACGACGGGCGAGACCTTGCGTCCTGCCTTGCAGATTATCAAAACAGCCCCGGGAATCACCTGTGTGAGCGGTGCTATGCTGCTGATCACCCAGAAGCCCGAATACGGAGAGAATGGTGTGCTGGTAGTGGGTGATGTGGCTGTTACGCCTATGCCCGATGCCAATCAGTTGAGCCAGATTGCCGTATGTACCGCCCAGACTGCCAAGAGCGTAGCTGGTTTCGAGGATCCCCGTGTGGCTATGCTGAGCTTCTCTACGAAGGGCAGTGCTACCCATGAGGTGGTTGACAAGGTGATTGAGGCCACGAAACTTGCCAAGGAACTGAATCCTGATCTGAAGATCGACGGTGAGTTGCAGGCTGATGCCGCCTTGGTTCCAGGCGTAGGTAAGAAGAAGGCTCCGGGCAGTGAGATTGCCGGTAACGCCAATGTGCTTGTTTTCCCGAACCTCGAAGTAGGTAACATCGCCTATAAACTGGTGCAGCGCTTAGGTGATGCCATCGCTGTCGGTCCTATCCTCCAGGGTATTGCCCGTCCGGTGAATGACCTCAGCCGTGGTTGCTCCGTTGACGATATCTACTACCTTGTTGCCATCACTGCCTGCCAGGCAATGGATGCGAAGTAAATAAGAAGTAATTAACTAATTATTTAATAAAGGAAACAAATATGAATAATGTGAATAATTGAATTCACTAATATGAATAATTATATTTGATGAAAAGGCAAGAGTATAAGGATATGTATGAAGTAGTTGGTGCTGCTATGGAAGTCTATAATGCATTGGGACGAGGTATGGCAGAACCCATATATCAGGAAGCTCTTGCCATGGAGTTTCGACTCAGAGGCATGGATGTTGAGCGCGAGAAATTGCTGACACTCTATTATAAGGGTGCGCAAATGCAGAAAACCTATTTTGCTGATTTTTATTATCAGGGTATAATTATCGAACTCAAATCCGTTGATGAACTTTGTTCCGACCATCGTGCGCAACTATTCAATTATATGCGTATTACCCAGAAGAATCGTGGTCTTCTATTTAACTATGGAGAGAGGGGACTTCATACAGAGCGGTATTTATATCTCCCAGATGATGACGACTTTGTCTTGTTAAACCAAGATAATTATAAACTCTACATCTCAGATTAATTATTCATATTAGTGATTTAGATTATTCATATTATTCACATTCGTTTCAGTAAATAACTAAAGATTATGAAAATATTGGTTTTAAACTGTGGCAGCAGTTCTATTAAATATGCATTATATAACATGGATGATAAGTCCGTGATGACAAGTGGCGGCGCAGAGCGCGTGGGCTTGGACGGTGCTTTTGTAAAGGTGAAGCTGGCGAATGGCGAGAAGAAGCAGATTATGCACGACATTCCCGAGCACACCGAGGGTGTGAAGTTCATCTTCTCCCTGCTCACCGACCCTGAGATTGGCGTGATCAAGGATCTCAGTGAGATCGATGCCGTGGGCCATCGCATGGTGCATGGTGGTGAGAAGTTCAACAAGAGTGTGATTCTCACCGATGAGGTACTGAAGGCCTTTGAGGCATGTTCTGATCTGGCTCCGCTGCATAACCCTGCTAACCTGAAGGGTGTGAATGCCGTGAAGGAGCTGATGCCCGGTCTGCCTCAGGTGGGTGTCTTCGATACTGCTTTCCACCAGACCATGCCGCCGAAGGCTTACATGTATGCCATCCCTTACGAACTGTATGAGAAGTACGGCATCCGTCGCTACGGCTTCCATGGCACCTCTCACCGTTATGTATCAGCCCGTGCCTGTGAGTTCCTTGGCATTCCTGCAGAAGGCACCAAGATGGTTACCTGTCATGTGGGTAACGGTGGTTCTATCGCTGCTGTGAAGGACGGTAAGTGTATCGACACCTCCATGGGTCTTACCCCGCTGGAAGGACTGGTGATGGGTACCCGTGCTGGTGACATCGACGGTGGTGCCGTTACCTTCATCGAGAAGAAGCTTGGACTCGATGCCGACGGCATGTCCAATCTGCTTAACAAGAAGAGTGGTGTGGCTGGCCTTACTGGCGGTTCGAGTGATATGCGCGACGTGGAGAATGCGGCAAAGGCAGGTGATCCGAAGGCCAAGCTGGCTCAGGACATGTATTTCTACCGCATCAAGAAGTACATCGGTGCCTATGCAGCTGCCATGGGTGGACTCGATGTCATCGTGTTCACTGCCGGTGTGGGTGAGAATCAGGTGAGCATGCGTTCTGAGGTCTGCAAGGACATGGAGTTCCTGGGCGTGAAGTTCGACGAAGAGAAGAACAAGACCCGTGGTGAGGAAGCCATCATCTCTGCCGACGACTCCAAGGTGAAGGTCGTGGTCATCCCCACCGACGAGGAACTGATGATTGCCACCGACACGATGAACCTGCTGAAGTAATCTGAGGTTTTCATTATTAAAACGCCAAAGCCCATCGATCATGGATGCTTTGGCGCTTTTTGTATATTTATGTGTTATTCTTTCCGAAACACATCCCATTCCTATTTTTTTTGTTAATTTCGCAGGGGCAGATTAAACTTTATAGGATGATGACACTCTAATATACAGACTTGTATGTTAGCAGTTTATTAATCCTTTGTTGTATGATGTTTCATTTACGCCCTCTTGTCTTGTTTGTGGCAATGGCGATCAGCCTGGGCGCAAAGGCTCAGAGCGAGTCATTATCAGGTAGTGTCATCGATAGTGAACAACGCGAGGCCTTGGCGAATGCCACCATTCAGTTATATAGATTAGGAAAGACCACGAATGGGAAGAACGACACCACTTATGTAGCTGGTGCCTATTCCGACAGTCGCGGTCATTTCTCGTTCAACACCTTGAAGGCCGGGAGCTACCTGCTCCGGGTGAGTTACTTAGGCTATAAAGTGGTGAACAAGCCGCTGACGAAGGTGAGCGGGAGGGCTCTTGCTGTGGGGCAGATCGCGATGGAACATGATGCTTTGCAGTTGGATGAGACCGTCGTGCTGGCTAATGTCCCCAAGATGGTGGTCAAGGATGATACGGTGGTATATAACGCCGACGCGTTCCGTGTTCCTGAGGGGGCCGTCATCGAGTCGTTGGTGGAGATGCTGCCTGGTGCGAAGATCGATGAGAACGGTGGGGTGACCATCAATGGTAAGACGGTGAGGCGTTTCAAGATGGACGGTCGTGACTTCATGACAGGCAACAACGATGCGGTGATGAAGAACCTGCCCTCGTATGTGATTGATAAGGTAAAAGCCTATGATGAGAAGAGTGACTTGTCAAGGGCGACAGGTATTGATGACGGCAATGACGACTTCGTGCTGGAGTTTGAAACCAAGCGCAGTGCCCGTAACGGTCTGCAGATGAACCCTGATGTGGGCTACGGCACCGACAAACGCTATGGTATCCGTCTCACTGCGATGAAGCCTTTCGGAGACATGCGCTATACCTTCATGGGTAATGCTAACAACGTGAACGACCGTAACTTCTCTGGTCGTGGCGGTCGTGGCCGTGGTAACAACCAAGGACAGCGTGAAACAAAGACGGCGGCACTGGATATCAGCTACGAGAAAACAAGAGACCTGCGGGTAAACGGACGAGTAACCTGGACACGCAATGATGCCGATAACTGGAACCGCACAGGATCGGAGAACTTCGTCAATACCCGTGGCGGTGCCTTCTCGAACAGCATCAGTCAGAGCTATTCTCGGAACAACAACTGGACGGGAAACATGAACCTGCAGTGGAACATCGACAGTGTCACCACGCTCTCCTTCCGTCCTAATGTCAGCTTGGGTAGCAGTGACAGCCGTTCGTTCTCCACATCAGCCTCGTTCAATGCCAATCCCTTCGACTATGTGAGTGATGCCCTGAGCGAAGAGAGCCTGCGCTATATGGATGAGCATGACCTGATCGTGAACAGTAACGAGAGGAAGTCACTGTCATACGGCGAGAACAAGAACCTCAGTTCTCAATTGCAGATCACCCGCCGTCTGGGCAGTAAGGGACGTAATGTGGCCATCAGCTCGAACATCAACTACAGCGACAACGATAATCGCAATGCGAACCTCTCTGCCGTGCGTCTCTACCAGACCATGAACACGTTAGGTAAAGACTCTACTTATCAAACCAACCGCTACACCCTGTCGAACAGTGATAACTTCAGCTATTCCATAGGTGTTACCTATACCGAGCCGCTATACAACTTCAAACCAAAACCGTCGCCCATGGATTCCGTGATGGCTCGCGGTCCGTTCGGTGGCGGTGGCATGAGGAATTTCGGTCGTGGCTTTGGCGGTGCACAGGGAATCTTCCTCCAGATGAACTACCGATATAACTACAGTCGTCAGAAGAGCGATCCCGCTACCTACGACTTCCCTACCTATACCGATCAGGCCTTTGCGGATGTCATCAACGAATATCGTGAATGGACCCGTTTGTTCGGCTATCTCGACAATCCCTATGAGATGTATCTCAGCGACCGTCTGAGCCGCTATTCCGAACGTACGGAAAACAACCATAATGTGGATCTCCAGCTGCGAGTGGTGCGCGACAAGCTGAATATGAATGCCGGTGTAACCATCCAGCCCCAGCACTCACACTTCATCCAGCAGTATCTGGGTATTCCCATCGATACGACACGTACCGTGACCAATGTGTCACCAACCTTGAATGTGCGTTACCGTTTCAACCAGCAGACCAACCTGCAGGTACAGCTGAGAGGACAGTCGTCGCAGCCGAGTATCACGCAGCTGCTCGATATCTATGACGACACGAACCCCCTGAACATCTCGATGGGTAACCCAGGACTCAAGCCTTCGTTCAATACAAACCTGAACGTGAACTTCCAGATGATGCGGGCTCCTAAGCTCGAGGAGAGCCCAGAAGGCTTCCAGGTTCCCAAGGCACAGCGTCATTGGAGTTTCAGTACCAATGCAGGGTTCCGCACCACGAGTAATTCGATTGGTAATGTTGTTACCTACAACGAGAAAACTGGTGGACGCATATCCCGTCCGGAGAATATCAACGGTAACTGGAGCATCAATGGCGGCGGCTCCTTCAATCTCGGTCTCGACACCCTGAACCGCTGGGATTTCAGTGGAGGCGTGAACGCCAGCTATAACCACCAGATTGGTTATGTGAACCTGAACCGCACAGCCATTCCTGATCGTAATGTCACACATACCTATAATGTGTCTCCCGATGTGTCGTTGAGTTTCCGTAACACCTGGCTCAGCGTCTCACTGAACGGTCGTGCTACCTATGCCCATACGGAGAACAGACTGCAGGCTTCCCGTAACCTCACCACCTGGAACTTCTCATACGGTGGAAACACTCGAATCACTTTCCCGTGGGGCACCAGTCTGTCAACAGATATCAATATGTTCAGTAAACGGGGTTATGACGACCAGACGCTGAACACCAATGAGCTGATCTGGAATGCCCAGCTGTCACACGGTTTCCTGAAAAGCAAGAAGCTGACGGTGATGCTACAGTGGTATGATATCCTGAACCAGCAGTCGAACTTCACCCGCAATGTAACGGCTAACGGCTGGACTGACCGTGAGGTGAATTCCATCACCAGTTATGCGATGCTCCATGTGAGCTACCGTCTGAACCTCTTTGGCAATAATAGTGGTCAAGGATGGGGCGGTCAACAGAACGGCCGTGGTGGTCGTGGCGGCCGTGGTGGTCGTGGCGGTGGCTTCCCAGGAGGCGGCTTCCCAGGCGGTGGTTTCCCAGGTGGCGGAATGCCTGGCGGCTTCGGCGGAGGCGGATTCCAGGGTGGCGGAGGCTTCTAAGGATTTTCCAGAAGCCACTTCCAAACAGGAACTGCTTTGATGGTAATGCCGTCTTCTGTTATCTGTCTTTCTGTGTCCCACGTGATGATCAGACCGTTATATTCCTTGAAAGCTTTCAGGAATTTGACTAGTCCACCCACTTCACGCTCATAAGTGTTAATATCATCAATGTCATAAGATACCTGAATGGCAGTTCGGGTTTCAGGTATACAAAAATCTACTTCAACACCTTTGTTGTAGTAGAACAAACGTAGTTCTTCTGCTGTGTTGTGATATAGCTTGTTTAGATGCGTAGCAACGAGATTCTCCAATAGTTTCGTTTCAGCTCCAGTTTGGAAAAGGTTCAGAATGCCATTATCTGCAAAATACCGTTTCACGATGGTTTGCTGTTCAGTCAGTGGCGATACAAGGTTGGGAATAGAGAAGATGAGAAAGGCATCTTCCATGTAGTTTAGATAGTCTTTTAGTACAGTAGGACTAATAGAGTCGCCCGTTGACTTGATGATATGCTCTAATCGTTTCAAGGTAGTTGGTTGCATGACGCTGTCTGCCAGTTTCCTTGCCAGAAGACGGAATATTCGGGGGTTACGGATTTTGTTTCGTTCTACAATATCGCCCATGAGGATTTTCTGATAAAGCGAAGTGAGCCATTCGCGCTTATCGGATTTGTTGAATGACTCTGCAAAGCCTCCATTATAGAAATAATCATTGAAACGGCGCATTACCGAAAGCCGCTTTTCGGGTATGAACTCCCAGTTCTTATCAAGCAAGATACCGTAATAATTCAAATACTCCTCGAACGAGAAAGGGTAGATGTTGCGTTGGATATAGCTTCCTCCCAGTGTAGAAGCAATGTCTCTGCTGAGCATTTGAGCATTGCTTCCTGTAATCATAACGTGGTATTTTGACTCGGATAGTCGACGGGCAAACTTTTCCCAGCCATTAATGTTCTGTATCTCGTCAAGATAAATCAGGGGCTTCTCCTGATCGTACATTTCATGGTAGGCATCAAGTAGTAGTCCCAAATTGTCTGCATACATGGATCCCAGTCGTTCGTCTTCAAAGTTTATATATAGCCTTAATTCCGCAGCACTATAACATTAAACATATTTTAATATCCTGAGCAGCAAAAAGTTGCTCAGGATTTTGCCATGTCAGATTTTTCACTTATCTTA
>CACXMM010000051.1 GCA_902768785.1 uncultured Prevotellaceae bacterium | reverse complement strand
AAATTATTCAAATTATTCAAATTCGTTTCAAGTTTCTCGCCGAAGGCGATCCCCAAGAAAGAAAATATAGTCTTTTTGCTTCACAAAAACAGTGTTTTCATCACCTAAAAACGCTGTTTTTACCACCTAAAAACGGCGTTTTTGGAGTCTGAAAACGCCGTTTTCGCAAGATAAAAATGCCAAATTTCCCCAAAGCATTCATTATCAACAACTTACCAAACCTCGCGAGAATTGCGTCTTTTCGACCGAAAGGGCGGTTGCTTCTCAAAAAGCGCGTTATTCGCGTTAAACGAAGTTAATTCGTCAAGATCATTCTAAAATTTTAACCTTTGATCCTCTCCTCCTTTCTTTCTTCAGATCATCCCTGTTCATTATTTAAACAAGAAAAAAAGGAAGTTTTCCAAAACGAAAAAACAAGTAGCTGGTTCTTAGGGACTTGACACTTTTTAACATGACAAAAGTTTTCCAAAACGGGAAACTTCTGTGTATTTATTGTATCTTTGTACCTGGTTTCGCAAGGAGAAAACTACCTTTACAGGAAACGACAGTCTAAGATTAAAAACAGCATAGAATTATACCCAATCGTTAACTACTCATGATACAGACAGTTGTAAAGAGAGACGGGCGTATCGTTGGATTCAACGAGCAGAAAATCATGGCGGCCATTCGCAAGGCCATGTTACATACCGACAAGGGTGAGGACGAGCGCCTCATCCAGATGATCACTGACCATATCAACGTGCACGGGAAGTCGCAGATGACCGTCGAGAACATCCAGGATGCCGTGGAGATGGAGCTGATGAAGAGTGCCCGCAAGGATGTGGCACAGAAATACATCGCCTACCGTCACCAGCGTAGCATCGCCCGGAAGGCCAAGACCCGTGATGTGTTCCTGGAGATCATCAACATCAAGAACAACGACGTGACCCGCGAGAACGCGAACATGAACGCTGACACACCTGCCGGTATGATGATGAAGTTCGCCTCGGAGAGCACGAAGCCCTTTGTCGATGACTACCTGCTGTCGGAGGAGAGCCGTGATGCCGTGAGCCACAACTACCTGCATGTGCACGACAAGGACTACTATCCCACGAAGTCGCTCACCTGTGTGCAGCATCCGCTCGATAACATCCTGAACCACGGCTTCTCTGCCGGTCATGGCTCCTCGCGGGCTGCCAAGCGCATCGAGACAGCCAGTGTGCTGGCCTGTATCTCCATGGAGACGGCACAGAACGAGATGCACGGCGGTCAGGCCATCCCTGCCTTCGACTACTACCTGGCACCTTATGTGCGTGCCAGTTTCATCGAGGAGGTGAAGAAATTGGAGGAGTTCAGCGGTGCCGACTACTCCCATCTGTATCATAAGGAACTGAACGACTTCCTGGAGCTGCCGTTAGACGGACTGACAGGCGACGACCGTGTGCTGCAGCATGCCGTGAACAAAACGGTGGGCCGCGTGCATCAGTCGATGGAGGCCTTCATCCATAACATGAACACCATCCACTCGCGCGGCGGTAACCAGGTGGTGTTCTCCAGCATCAACTACGGCACCGACACCTCGGCAGAGGGACGATGCATCATGCGCGAGATCCTGAAGAGCACCTACGAGGGCGTGGGCGACGGTGAGACCGCCATCTTCCCCATCCAGATCTGGAAGAAGAAGAGAGGGGTGAACTACCTGCCCGAGGATCCGAACTACGACCTCTACCAGCTAGCCTGTCAGGTGACGGCACGACGGTTCTTCCCGAACTTCCTGAACCTCGATGCCACCTTCAACCAAACCGATGAGTGGCGCGCCGACGATCCCCAGCGCTACCTCCATGAGGTGGCTACCATGGGCTGTCGCACCCGTGTCTTCGAGAACCGCTTCGGCCCCAAGACCAGTGTGGGGCGCGGGAACCTCTCCTTCTCCACCATCAACATCGTCCGTCTGGCCATCGAGTGCATGGGCATCGATGACAAGGAGCAGCGCATCGCCACCTTCTTCGCCAAGCTCGACCACATGCTCGACATCACGGCACGACAGCTCGACGACCGGTTCCGTTTCCAGAAGACCGCCTTCGCGAAGCAGTTCCCCCTGCTGATGCAAAGTCTGTGGATCGGTGCCGACAAACTGAATCCGAACGATACCATCGAACCCGTGATCAACCAAGGTACACTGGGCATCGGATTCATCGGACTGGCAGAATGCCTCGTGGCCCTCATCGGCAAGCACCACGGTGAGTCGGAGGAGGCTCAGGCCTTAGGACTGCGCATCGTGACCTACATGCGCGACCGTGTGAATGAATTCTCAGAGAGATACCAGCATAACTACAGCGTGCTCGCCACCCCCGCAGAAGGTCTGAGTGGAAAGTTCACGAAAGTGGACCGCAAGGATTTCGGCTCGATACCTGGTGTCACCGACCGCGACTACTATACCAATTCCAACCATGTGCCCGTGTATTACAAGTGCAGTGCGCGTCATAAGGCAGAGGTGGAGGCTCCCTATCATGAGCTGACACGCGGCGGACATATCTTCTACGTGGAGATCGACGGCGACGCCACGCACAATCCCAAGGTGATCATGAGCGTGGTGGATATGATGGACCAGCTGAATATGGGCTATGGGAGCGTGAACCATAACAGGAACCGCTGCATGGACTGCGGCTATGAGAATGCCGACCCCACCCTGGAGGTGTGCCCGAAATGCGGCAGTCGCCATATCGACCGCCTGCAGCGCATCACCGGCTACCTCGTAGGAACCACCGACCGCTGGAACCACGGGAAATTGTGCGAGCTGAACGACCGTGTCACCCATGTCGATGGCGGAAACCAGCTGCCCCTCTTTGAACGACTCTAATCCCTATACGACGATGCTCTCTATACTGAATATCATCGAAGACACCATGGTGGATGGTCCGGGATTCCGTACCGCCATCTACTGCGCAGGATGCCCGAATGCCTGTCCCGGCTGTCATAACCCACAGTCATGGGACATCCGCAACGGCCATCCCATGGGCGTGGAGGAACTGATGGAGGTGATCATGGCCGACAGCTTTGCCGATGTCACCTTCACAGGTGGCGACCCGATGTATCAGGCAGAGGACTTCACCGAACTGGCCAAGGCCATCCGGCATGCCAGTAAGAAGACCATCTGGTGCTACACCGGCTTCACCTTCGAGGCACTGATGCGGCAGCCTGCCCAACGGACGTTGTTAGAGCAGATCGATGTACTCGTGGATGGTCCTTATGTACAGTCGCTGCATGATCCCGACCTGCGGTTCCGCGGCAGCAGTAACCAGCGCATCCTCGATGTACCCGCTTCGTTGCGGGAAGGGAAGGCCGTTGCCTGGCACGATGAAATGCGACAAGCTATTTAAAAAACAAACAATATGGTAGATTTCATTTATTATACACCGACAGAGGTGGCCTTCGGAAAGAACTCCGAGGAACAGACCGCCCGTTTAGTGAAGAAATACGGAGGTACGAAAGTGCTGCTGCATTACGGCGGACAGAGCGCCGTCCGTTCAGGTTTGATTGACAAGATTGGCAGTCTGCTGAAAGAAGAGGGCATCCCCTACGTTTCCTTAGGCGGCGTAGTGCCCAACCCTCGTGTCTCCCTGGTAAGAAAAGGTATTGAACTGTGCCGTCAGGAGGGTGTTGACTTCGTGCTCGCCGTGGGTGGCGGCAGTGTCATCGACTCATCGAAAGCCATCGCCTACGGACTGGCCTACGACGGTGACGTATGGGACTTCTTCGAGGGGACGGCGGTGCCTCAGGCTTGCTATCCCGTCGGTGCCGTAGTGACATTGCCCGCTGCAGGCAGTGAGATGAGCGACAGCTGTGTGATCAGTGATGATGAGAAGAACCTGAAACGCGGCGTGAACAGTAACCTCGTACGTTGTAAGTTCGCCGTGATGAACCCTGAACGCACCTATACGCTGCCACCGTTCCAGACAGCCTGCGGTGCCACCGATATCATGATGCACACCATGGAGCGTTATTTCTCGAAGGATGTGGATATGACACTGACCGACGAGATTGCCGAAGCCCTGATGCGCACCGTGAAGGAGAGTGTGTTCTATGTACTGAAAGATCCCAACGACTACCGCCATCGCGCACAGATTATGTGGGCCAGCAGCTTGTCACACAACGACCTCACCGGTTGCGGCACCCGCCGTGACTTTGCCTCACACAAGCTGGAGCATGAGATCAGTGCCCTCTTCGATGTGGCCCACGGTGCCGGACTGTCAGCGATCTGGGGCTCATGGGCACGTTATGTGATGAAAGAGGATGTGTCACGCTTCGTACGTTTCGCCGTGAACGTGATGGGTGTGACCAACGACTATACCGACCCCGAGGGTACTGCCCTGCGCGGCATCGAAGCGATGGAACGGTTCTATCATGCCATCGGCATGCCCACCTGTATCACAGAGCTGATTGGACGGAAGTTCACGGAGGAGGAACTCGACCAGCTGGCGAAGCAGTGCAGTCGCAACGACTCCATCACCGTCGGTGGCTTCAAGGTATTGCACCAGACAGAGATGCGCGAGGTGTATGCCCTGGCTAACCGGTGACACCCCTGTTCCCGATGAAAGTACATGCATTCGACTTTGACGGTACACTGACACGACGTGACACCTTGGTAGAGTTCATCCGGTATGTGAAGGGTGACAAGGAGTTCCTGAAGTGTTTCCTTCGCTATTCCCCGCAGCTGGTGGCGATGAAGCTGGGACTATACCCCAACTGGAAAGTGAAACGGCAGGTGTTCTCCTACTGCTTTGCAGGGATGAAGGAAGAGGTGTTCAATGACTTCTCCACCCGTTTCGCTCAAGCGAAGTCGTCGTTGATGCGACCGGCAGGAGTGGAGAAGATCCGCTCCCTGCTCCAAGACGACTGTCAGGTGGTCGTCGTGAGTGCGAGTGTGGAGAACTGGGTGCGCCCGTTTTTCGGTGACCTCTCCGATGCGATACAGTTCCTCTGTACTCGTGTAGAGGTGAAAGACGGGGTACTGACGGGTCGTTTCCTCACAAAGAACTGCTTTGGGAAAGAAAAGGTTGCCAGATTACGTACGCTGTATCCCGACCGTCGGGCCATAGAGCTTACCGCCTATGGTGACAGTCGTGGTGACCGTGAGATGCTTGATTATGCGAATGAAGGATATTATAGACCGTTTCGGTAGGGAACGGTTAGGCGAGATGATTCGTTTCGGTGTGGTGGGAGTCATCGCCACACTGATCCAGTTTGCGGTGTATTGGTTGTTGATCCACTGGCTCAATCCCAGTGTCTCGATGACCATCGGCTACGGGGTGAGTCTGGTGTTCAACTACCTGGCCTCCACGTATTTCACCTTCCGCGTGAAGGCCAGTACCCGAAGGGGTGCTGGTTTCCTGTTCTCACACTGCGTGAACTACACGCTGCAGATGATCTCTCTGAATTTCTTCCTGTGGCTTGGCATCAGTAAGGAGCTGGCTCCTATCCCGATGCTCTGTGTCTGTGTGCCCGTGAACTTCCTGTTGGTGAGATTCTTCCTGAAGCGATGAGAGAACTGCTGCGATGCTTCAAGATAAGGCGAGAGGAGCGCGGACTGGCCTTGGCAGTCCTGCTGGTACTCACCTTGCTGAATGTCCTGACGGTTTATAAGTATGGGAATGTCTTCATGCATCCCACAGACGACTACTGGAAACTGTTCATCGGACGATTCCGTGTGTCGGGCTATGATCCGATTACCTATTATGTGCTATCCACATGGGAAGCACGGTATAATGTCTATCGTCATCCGCTGCTCGCATTCTTCATGTATCCCCCTTACCTGATCAATCAGGGTGTGATCCAGCTGACAGGACTGAACGGAGCCCAGGTCATTACGGCCATGATCTTAGTGGCCGCCTCCCTTTATTCATTTCTGTTCCTTCACCGCATCTTCCGTGAGGTGATGCACATTGGCAAAGGAGATGCGCTGCTACTCACCACTCTTTATTTCTCGTTCGCATATATCATGGTAGCCACGATGGTGCCCGACCATTTCATCCTGTCGATGATGATGCTACTGCTGACCCTATATATTGCAGGACGGCATCTGTGTGACGGCAGCAGGATGGGAAGGGCACAGACCGTCTGGCTCTTCATCCTCACAGCAGGTATCTCACTGAACAACGGCATCAAAGTGTTCCTGGCGAACCTGTTCGTCAACGGCAAACGGTTCTTCCATCCTGCAAACCTGCTGCTGACCGTAGCGCTACCCGCCATCCTGATATGGATGTTCTGCCGATGGGAGTATCACACCTTCGTTTTGGAGAACGAGCAGGCTCGTCATGCACAGAAGATCAAACAACGGAAAGAGAAGAAGCAACGTGAGATCGCGCTGCAGAAGGTGAGGGCACAGGAGGACTCCCTACGGCGTGCGAAAGGAGACACCCTGCCAGCAGCTACAGCCAAGACCACTGTGAAGACCCGCCGTCCGGCTTATACAGGGAAACCTCTCGGAAAGGGAGAGTTCATGCGCTGGACAGATATTACCACATCACGGTGGGACACTGCCGTGGAGAACCTCTTCGGAGAGTCGCTGCAGCTACATGAAGATCATCTCTTAGGGGATGTGTTCCGCAGACGTCCGATTATCGTGAGGTACAGTCATGTATGGAACTACCTCGCTGAGATTGTGACGGTTTTCCTGTTCCTCTGGGGTATCTGGCGGGGGCGCCGTGACCGTTTTCTCTGGCTTGTCCTCTCGATGATGGCTGTCGATATGGCCTTGCACATGGGACTGGGCTTCGGCATCAACGAGATCTATATCATGTCACCCCATTATCTGTTTGCCATGCCTGTGGCCATGGGGTATCTTCTGTTGAAGAGCAGGGGGAAGACTGTGTTCTTTGTCAGGATGACGATGCTGCTCCTTACAGTTTACCTCTGGGCACATAACGGCTGGCTGCTCACTCAATACATGCTAAGATGAAAAGGATCTGGTGCATTCCCCGTGAGGAACGGTGGCCGATGGTCTTAGTCTTCCTCTATATCTCCCTCCTCAACGGGTTGTTCGTGGTGAAGTTCTTCGACAAGGTGAGTCCCCGACTGCATGGTGGATTATGGTATTATTTCATCCACTACTTCCACATCTCTGGCTACGACCCCAAAGCCTACTCCATGATAACCCGATGGAGCACGGAATATGACGTGTATCGCCATCCGTTGTTCAATTTCTTCCTCTACCCCTTCTACTGGCTTGACCAAGGACTGATGCATCTGACAGGTGTGAACTGTGTACAGTGGATATGGGCTGTGTGTCAGGTTTTTCTTGCCTGCGTGGCCTATCATTACCTGTACCGCATCCTCCGAGGGGTGCTCCGGCTGTCACAGACTGACACGACTCTCCTCTCGTTTCTGCTCTTCTCCATGGCATACATCCAGCTGGCTTTTGTGGTACCCGATCATTTCTCATGGTCACTGCCCCTGTTGCTGATGGTCTTGGAGAAAGGAGGTCGGCAACTGCTGACGGGAGAGTCGTTGAAGAAAGGACAAGCAGTCCTACTGTTCCTATTGGTGGCCGGCACTACGCTGACCAATGGTGTGAAGGTGTGGCTGACTGCCCTTTTTGTCAATGGTCGTTCTTTCTTCCGTCCCACCTACCTGATGACGGTAGTCATTCTTCCTGTCTTACTCCTGGCAGCCGTCAGCCGCTATGCAGATGTCACCTTCGCCCAGCCCCGTGCCCTCAACGTGCTGAAGTCACAGAAGAAGAAGGCTCCAACAGTAATTCAGGAGAAGAGTCCCAAGGATCAAGTGAAACAATGGATCGACACGGAGACGCCCCGTATGCCCTCATTGGTTGAGAACATGTTTGGAGAGTCGGTGCTGTTCCACCAAGACTATTTCTTAGGCGACATCTCCAACCCGAAGCATCCCCGTCCTGTAATCGTTGAATACACCTATCTGTGGAATTATGTGATAGAGGCGGGATATGTCCTGCTCTTCCTCTTCGGATTGTACTGCGGTCGCCGCGAACGGTTCATGCAGCTTGTCCTTGCCTGTTTCTGTGTGGAGCTCATGGTGCATGTGGTCTTGGGCTTCGGTTTGAAAGATGTGTATATCATGTCCGCACACTGGCTGTTCATCCTCCCCATCGCATACGGCTATATCCTGAAGCGGTCCGGGGGATGGTTACAAAAAGGAGTGCGCGCCATCCTGTTTTTGCTCACGGCCGGACTGTGGTTGTATAATGGAAGTATGCTCATCAACGAATGGTTGTAGGATGAAGAGACTGAAGGAACTGTTAATGATCAGAAGAGAAGAGCGATGGCCGGCAATCTATGCGCTGACCTTCATCCTCTCGTACCAATATCTGATCATCTCGAAATTCTTCCCTTTGTTTGCTGATTACAGTGAGCACTCGTGGCGTGTGTTTATGCGCAACTACCACATGTCGGGATTTGACCCCATCACCTACAGTGTGCTCTCCGACTGGCACCTGGGATACGATATCGTACGCCATCCTTTGCTGGCCTTTGCCATGTATCCGCTGGCGTGGCTCAACAGCATACTCGAACGACTCACCTCCGTGAATTGCGCCCAGTTTCTGATGGGAGGTCTGCTGGTGTTCTGTGCCTTCTATGCTTTTCTTTTCTTCCATCGTATCCTGCGAGATGTGATCAAGATCCATCGCCTCCCCGCTTTTCTCCTGACAGCGTTCTTCTTCAGTCTGGGATATATCTGGATAACGATTCTCGTAGCCGACCATTTTTGTCTGTCGCTATACCTTATTATATATGTACTCTACCAATCAGGAATGAAACTACAGCGAGGGGAACATTTCGGTATCTGGGAGGCTGTGGTGTATTTTACCTGTCTGGCAGGTGTAACATTGAGCAACGGCATTCTTGTCTTCCTCTGCGTATGGGTCGTCAACGGACATTCCTTTTTTCGCCCCATGTTCTTCCTGAAGGCTGTGGTGATACCGTCCCTTTGTATGCTAGTCCTTGCCTTAGGTGTAAACTGCACCACCGACAAGGCTCCCTCGGAAAAAGAGAATCCAATCAGTGAACAGATGGCATGGATAGATGGATCGGCTTCGAGAATAGAGGTTCTGGCGGAGAATTTCTTCGGGGAGTCGATGCAATTGCATCGTGAGCATCTCTTGGGAGATATCCTGATGAAACGTCCCGTTATCGTGCGTTATACGTGGAAGATTCAGTATGGCGTGGAAGCATTGATCCTTCTCCTGTTCCTGACAGGCATCTGGCGTGCAAGACACAAACGATTCCTATGGCTGCTGATGGGGATTCTCGCCTTTAACATCACCTTGCACATCCTTCTCGGCTTTGCCATTAACGAGGTGTATATCATGGCTGCCCACTGGCTCTTTGTCATACCCCTGACCATCGCTTACCTGTTCACCACAGAACACCGGGTATTATACAACGGTTTATTGGGGACAATAGCGGCAATGACCATCTATCTGCTGCTCTACCACGGCTATTGGCTTCATCGGTATCTCACCTGGCCCTTGGCACAATAGGATCAGGCATGTTTCTTTTTCCCTGTCCATTTATGAATACGGTTCATCAAGGCCTTGCCTATTTGCTTGAACTGACCATACCGAAGATTCAAGAAAAGTTCTTCGAGGGAGCGACCCGCCTTGATCCAGGGATGCCCCCAGGCATTCACACGATAGAGACGCTCCTGATAGCTGGTATCTTCGATGATATGCTCCGGATGACGTAGAGGGAACTGTAACTCATGACGTCTCATCGTAAAGATACGGCGGTAGGCACGGGGTGTTGTATAGATACTTCCCGTAAAATGAGTACTGTCGGCTGTCAGCCCCAGATTATTGATCAGGTTCCTAGTGGGCATGATGGCCATGGCGCTGTTCAGGATCATACTCGACCAGAAGATGCTCTCATAGTACTCCTTCCCTGAGGCACGGTGGTCATAACACATCTGGATAAACTCCTTCCTGTATTTCCTTGTGTGGACAACTCCGCGAAGACGTTGCATGGCATAGTCGTCATCGAGGAACGAATACTGTCCGTCCCATTGGTCGATAACACGCCGCCACGATGCCCATCCCCAGATGCTGCAGGTCTGTGTGAAGAAATAGTCATAAGGGGTGTTAGGAGTCACCTCATCGATGTTGAACCCGGAGATCATCCAAATGCGTTCATCATCTTCATAGCGGTCGAGTAATTCCTTGCAGAAGGGGAAGAACGACTGCGATGGCACATCATCATCCTCTAAGACGATGCATTTGTCAACAACAGAGAAAGCCCATTTCTGCGACAGGTATTCCGAGGGGTCGCAACCATAGTTGCGCTCCTGATACTTG
>CACXMM010000050.1 GCA_902768785.1 uncultured Prevotellaceae bacterium | reverse complement strand
ACGCCCCAGACCTCAAAGTTCTCAATGTCGTTGATACGGATGGCGCTGTAGCGGCGATTGGAGGGATGGAGCAGGATGTAGTGGTCCTCCAGATGGCTCAGGTCGAGGAACCTGATGACGAACTCGTTGTTGACGAAAGTGACGATGAGATCTCCATGCTTCGGTTCCTCTGCCTTGTTGATAACGGCGATGTCGCCTGGATGGATGCCCTCTTCGATCATCTGATCAGTATCCACACGGCCGTAGAATGTGGCTAAGGGATCGCTGACCATACTGACGTTGAAGTCGAAGAACTCATCCTCGTGGTCTCCGGCACTTGATGGATACCCAGCCTTGATGGCCTGGGCATAATGCAGCTTCAGTTCTTCATTGAACTCTGCTGGAAGTATTTCTATTTCGGACATAGTCTATTAGATAAGGGTTATTTCATCCTGATGAATTCCTCTCGGAAGGCATAAAGGGGAATTTCTCATTTTCCCCTCTTTCACCCACAAAAACAATAAAAGCAAGTTAGACATCGGTCATCTTCAGGAACCAGGGGATGAAACGGACAATCTCCTTGTCGATCTCCTGAATGCTATCCAACTGGTTGAAGGGGCGGATATCGCTGTGGATGAAATGATGCTTATTGTTGTTCTTCTTGAAGTCCTTGACGGTGCTGGCATCTGCCTTCAGGTTGTAGGAGTCCTCATTCGGCAAGGGCTTACGGAATCCCATCAGGAGTTTCTCGACCGTCCAGCGATTGTGTTCGACAATGCCCATACGCTCGACAAGGTCAGCATCGAGATGCATCAGGTCGTTGATGCCCATCGCTTCAAAGGTCCGTACCCTGAAAGGAATGTTATAGGCCCCATAAAGGCTTGACCATTGATCGGACTCCTTACACGTCTTCCACAACGCATGAGCTTCCTGAAGCACCTGTTGACGATCGTACTTCATCATCCCCTCCAGACCATCGTCAGAAACCTTTGTCGTGTTGAAATAGAGGTGATACAAATAGTTGATACATTCGCCCATCAGTCGAGTGCGTTTCTGAACATCGAAGACAATATCGGTCATACCGAAAGGATAGATATTGGCATAACGACTGACAGGTTGTGAAGAAACGACCTGACCATCGGGACCAATCGTCTTCTTCTCATATTGATGGGCTGCCGACGTGGCCTGAAGTTTTGAGAGGAACGTGCTGGACGTGTTCTGACGAACGAAGACCGGCACACATGACTCATAGACCTCGTCAGGAAGACTCATGGCTGCCGACATATTCAGACGAGCATCGGTCATGGCTAACACAATGGACAGCAACTGATCGCCGTCGGTAGCCCATTGGGTGATCAACTTCTGAATCTCGGGCGAATAGATATCACCTTTGACAAAACCGAACTCTACATCGAGGAAGTCGGCATCATCACCGCTGAACTTAGTGGCGGGTATCAACTCGCCTTCATAGCGATAGGACTCAACTTCGAAGAAATGACGGTAACGACTCAGGAATAGGAACCTCTCCTGATCGGCATTCAGGTCGATAAAGGTGATTTCGGTCTTATGGTTCTTACCGTCGAAATTGGGGAAGTGCAACATCTTGGCGGCTTCGATAGCCAACGTCATGCCAAAGGTGGAAGCTCCGACGATGACAAGATGCACATGACGATGATCGTCGGGCGTAATGCCGTCACGATCCAAATGAGGATAATTGTGGGTTACCCCATTATCGGTATAGTTGCAATCGACGAACATCTGCTTGGCCCAATCGACATAGAAGTTGAACGGAACAAACTCTACACCGACTTGTCGCAAGTTGTCAAACAGGTCGGTCACCTGCATGGCTGCATAAGTTTCGGCATCCTCGAAGACGGCGGTGACGGTGTCGGGATGTTCACTGCCAGCCTGCTTCAACAATTCCGCTATCTTGTCAAGACACTCGATGTTCATGGCATCGTGATTCCCGGCTGTGCGGTCACCCACCACATAGATGCTGCAGGCTTGGGCCAGACGCAGTTCCTGCAAGTCCTGCAGAGAGGTACGGTGCCCATTACGGATGATGATACGCTCTTCGAATTCCTGGGCTATCGACACCCGCAACTTCTCCCGAAGTTCCTCGCTGGGCAATGAACTCTGGAGCAGCACATACATCTGCTGATTGCCTTCACAAACCTGCCTGATAATCGACGGGACGATCTCATCATAGCCAAGAACCACCGTATGACCAGAGACCAGATAGGTCTTCTTACCCGACCGGTAATTCTCGATACGACGCTCGAGCATATTGGTGAAGATGGAGATGAGCATGCCGCCAAAGAGGATGATGCCCAAGAGAGAACCGAGTGTGACAAACAGCATCACCCAACGTTGTCCGCCTTCGGGAAAGTCATCCATATAGAGGGTGTTGAGCGCATTGCCATCGATCAGGATATACAACGCCCACTCCCAGAACGTCAGTTTCTGTGCATCCTCGCCAAAAGTGAGTTGCGAGCACACAATCCATCCGATGACCAATGCCACCAAGAAGATAACGATCAGGACCAAAATCTGTTGCCAGACACTCTCAGAGAATATCCGGTCGAACTTCAGCCGCCAATTATGCAGCTTCGTCTTTCGCCTCGTTGTTGCCATGTCCTATACGATTTTTCATTCCTTAATGATAAACCCTATGATCTTTGGTCCACCTCCACCACCAAGCATAGCAAGGAGAAGAAGAATGAAAATAACGCTACCAATCCATCCCATCAGATAGATCATATGGCCAACGAACATCACCAAGAACAGGAAGGTGGCCAATGCACTCACCACATAGAGGGGGGCATAAATCGCAAAGCCGATCAGTCCCAACACACCCTTATCGCCATCGATAAACATCGCGATAAGATGTAATGCCAATCCGACGAAGAAAAGCAGAATTATCCACGGCTGGAGGAAAGAGAGGAACAAAAAGGTGAGCAGATAAAGGATTCCACAGCCAAATACGGTAACAGTACCGATATGCTTTGCCGCCGAGCGCGCTTCATCCTCTCCCGCTAATCCAAAAAAGATGGATTGGACAAAAAACAGGATGGACAGCATGACCAGCCAGAACGCGATTGAGAACAACTCATCGTGAACGAAGAATCCAGGACTGCCACTATAGCACAGCATACACTTCAGCTCGTAATAGCCCAAAATGGCCAATCCCATCAATGGGATATATTTCCCCAAAAAGAAGCTGCCCAGAATCTTGGATAATATCCAACAAACCAATAATACGATAAGCGGCAGGAGAAGCATATACTCGAAATAGCGGGTCGATTTGCTTTGCTCGATATGGATGCCCACGGAAGACAATGCTTCGAGGACCTGTTTCTGAATGACCACAGCGGGATCCTTCTCGTCGGTCGCGGGTTTTACACCTTCATCACCCGATGCCAGTGATTTCCCTTTCTCCAAATATCTTGAAGCCACATAGAATGTCTCGCCAGCCTCATTCGTGCAGGAGGCCCATCCGTTGATGATTGTATCCACCTGGATGACATCACCCTTCGTAAGCGAACCCATTTTTTCGGCCGTGCCATTAGGTGCTACCCTCATGTTCAGATTGGGTGAATTCACCACATAGGTTTCTGCTGCATAGCCCGCCATGCATAGCAGTAACAGTGCAAAAATTGTAAGCAGTTGTTTCATATATTTTTCCCTTAAATGTTTCAGAATCCAATCTTTCCCGAAGCCTGACGGCTCCACACGAAGTGGTCGACGTCTTCGGCAATGACCTCAGGGTCGGAACTGCCATCGGATGCGATTCTCAGCTGGGCAATCATTGCTATCGACTGTGACAGATGCTGCATGGTTCGTGCAGAGACGGGCATATTCTTCGATTCGCCGTTCTTCAGATTACGCACAAATGCATGCAAGCTTTTCCTGGCATCGGCAGAAATATCCAGTTTGAAGTCACGATGCAAAAGATATACCAGGACATCGGACAGTTCCTCGATGGAGAAATCGTCGAACACTATCGAATTGTGATAAGAGGCGACACCGCCGGCTGCCAGCGTCTTGGCGATGGATTCGTCGCTGTTGGTGACACGGGCCATCACGAATGCCGTCACCTGCTTGTACTCGGTAATCTTGTTCAGAATCCACATGCGCAGATTATCGTAGTTCTGGTTCTTGTATTCGGGGGCGTCCATATCGAGGAACAGCAGTCCGTCGCTGGCTTTCCTTACGGCATGCTCCAACACCTTGAAGCTGTCGTTGCCCATCAGCTCCTCGGCACTGACACTGACCGTATGACCGAGCTTGAGAATGCCCAGTCCCTGGAGGATCCTGGAAAGGATCTCGGCTACGGTACTCTTGCCCGTTCCTGTACGGCCAATGAACTCCCACCACAGATTGGCAGGCTGAAGGCGCAGCGTACCTTGCTCGTGCTGCAGACACAAGACAGTGACATAATCGTGAAGAGCCTTCTTGGCGGTCTGCAAGCCCACGAGCTTGTCCAACTCCTGGAGTGACGCATTGAGCAACAGCCGGTCGATGGCTTCGGGCTTCAGATAGTGCAACCTCAGATCGGGAATGTCGCAAGCCTCAATCCGTGTCAGCTGCTCGTTGCTGATCTGATCGGCAGACAAGGCCGACAACCTGTTACCCATGGCAGGAATGACCTGTGAGGTGAGCAGACGGGTGATGAAACGACCGTTGCCGAAGTGTTCGTCCTTGTGATTGTAGGCATCGATCACATAATCGGAGAGCTTCTTCCCGGCCTCGGGTGTCAGCACATAATGTTCACGCTCCAGCACCTTATGACCGATCTCCATGAGCTGATCGGGTGTATAGTCGGGGAACTCGAAGACGTAGGAGAAGCGGCTCTTCAGCCCTGGGTTGCACTCCAACATATCGTGCATCTCGTTGGTATATCCAGCCAGGATGACCATCAGGTCGGGTTCCTCCTGTGCCAGGAAGGACAGCAGGGCCTCGATAACACGCAAGCCATAGTCCTTGGTGTCGTCGGCCTTGACAAAAAGCGAATAAGCCTCGTCGATGAACAAGATGCCGCCTGAAGCCCGCTGAAGGGCATCGAGCGTATTCTGCTCAGCATCACCGATGAAACGACCTACCAGCTTGGAGCGTTCGGTGACCACAACATGACCTTTCGAGAGGACACCAATGCCATGATATATCTCGCCAAGATACTTGGCAATTGTGGTCTTACCCGTTCCGGGATTACCCGTAAACACCATGTGCATGGGCGGCATCCTGTTGTAAAGCCCCCTATCGGCACGCAGCTTGTTCAGCCTCACGAGCGAGGTATGGGCGAGAATGCGCCTCTTCACATCGTCGAGGCCCACCAAGGCATTGAGCTTGGCAATGGCGTCGGTAGGGTCAG
Source organism: uncultured Prevotellaceae bacterium (assembly GCA_902768785.1). Taxonomy (GTDB): domain Bacteria; phylum Bacteroidota; class Bacteroidia; order Bacteroidales; family Bacteroidaceae; genus Prevotella. The sequence continues at coordinate 7,395 of CACXMM010000050.1, read as the reverse complement.
GAATCTCCACTTCGGGGATGTCGGCTGCCTCAATCACCATCTGACTGAAACTCTGCGGGCTGCCCCCCTCTCCCACCACACGTCTGATCATGTGTGGCAGGATCTGGTTCTCGATGACCTTGTCGATGTAGCTCGTATTGGTGAAGCGGTTGCCGCGCATCGAATAGACATACCTCATATATTCATAGAGACTGTCGCTTGCCTCGGAGGTGAGCACACACTCGCGAATCCTCAAGCCCTGCAGGGCGTATTTGTAGAGCGCGTCCTCATGCAGGTCGTCGAAATGGAAGATATTGGTGAAGACCTCATGAGCCTTCGGGCTGCTGTTGACCACCTCGAGCAACTTATTGCGGGTTCCTGAAAGTATGATGACACAATTGTCCAAACTTTCCGTATTATTGCAGATAGCTTCAATACCCGTGGTCGAGCCTACGGTGCCCTTTCTTCCAAAGGTGTCGGCATTCTGTATATAGATGAGGGTATTCCTGTTGCCATCGATCAGCTGGGCGATGTTACTGGCAAATCCTTCGGTCGAATCGAAGAGCGTGACGGCATCCCGCTTCGCAAAGCTTCTGACCACACCCAGTTTCTTCAGTTCAGCATAGATGGCACGTGCAGCCTCCTCCTTTCCTACGCCCTCGTTACCGGTGATGATATAATGCCGTCCCCGAAGGATTCCACTGATGGCGGACAATTCCTGTTGTCGCCGTCCTTCGTTATAGGCGACCACATCGCGCAGATACTGGAGATAGTCCTTGAAGTTCTCGGGCGCATAGTCCAACAGGTTGACCTTATCCGTTAATTCTGTTTCATTTACACACATAAGCGTTCGTTATTGCCATTAATTCTTCAGTTCATCAATCTGCTGGAGCAATTGCATTGTAGAAGCCATGTCAACCCGTTCGAGATCGACAATACGTTCCTGCAAAGCCCTCTGTTTCAAAAGATATTCCAATCCCACACAGATTTCTGCCATCTCAAGACGACCATAGTCAACGGCCGTCTGACAAAGCATGCGCAAGAAATCGATCAGGAGTTGGAAATCCTCGACACGACCTTTCACGAAAACGGATTCGTTGAGTATCGAGACTATCTTCTCGCGATAGTCGGCAGCAGCATCCATATCATTGTTCACCATATCCACCTGCGCATGAGCAGCATAATAGTGGAGGGCTACGTTGCGCACCTTGAGCGAGTCGGGCATCATGGTTGTCATCTTCCCGACCACCTCACCCGCGTATTGCAGGAAAAGAAGCGCATTCGCGCCATCACCTGCGCTCAAAGCCGACACACGAGCCTGATGAACCTTATTGATCACAAAACTGCGCATCTTGTCGTCGTTGTCAGGATCAGCCTCAAGCTCCATTGACAGGATGACCGATGCCGTCTGCAGGCTTGCCAGTGCATCGCCGGTGTTTCCCTGCTTGTCGAACATCTCGCCCAACTCGTCGAAGATCAATGCCTTATTCATCAGGTTGGGCTCAGATTCGGGCTTCTGACCGACCTTTTCCAAAATCTGCTGTCCAAGTGCTACAGCCTCATCGATCCTGCCGCCCACCTTCAGCCGCATCATCTGATAATAGGCTGCCACCAACAAATCGTCGGCATGCAGGGAGGTGGGGTTGTCGTCAAACAGCTCTTCGAAGAGCATGATAGCCTGCGTGGCACTTTGCTGGGCCTGGTCGTATTCGTGGAAGAACTGGAACAACAGCCGGCCCGTGCCATCGAGTGCCGCTGCATAACGACGGACAACCTCGGGATTGCCTTCACGGAAACGCTGGAAGTTGTTGAAGACGGCATACTCCTGCTGCTTCTGATAGTAGAACGCGCTATTGTAGTCGCCATACTGCTCATAGTACTTGCTGATAACCGAATAGGCCAACGAATAGGCCGTAGTGGTGATAGCCGTATTGTTATGAGCATGCTTCATATCATTGATGGCATCGCGCAACATCGATATCAGGTTCTCGGCCGCCTTGTGATCGCCATGATAGAGGTACGACTCGTTGCACAATTCGCTGGCACTGCACAGGTTGTAGAAACTGAGCTGGAGGTACAATTCGGATGCAACATTACCATTCCGATTAATATCCAGTATTCTACGGAAAGTATGGAGAGCCTCAGCCACCTGCCTTGGCATATCGGCACGACCTAAGTTGTTACGGCAAACGACGTTCCACAACATCGAGAACATGGAAGCCGCAAATACAGCCTCTTCGTCAGGAAGATGCTGCATCTGAGGTGCCAGAAGCTTATAGTATTCGGCAAGAGGATTATAATTGCCACGTCGCATCACAAGGATACAATGCAACATGTTGGCCTGAATTTCCTGATAACTGAACGGCACCACCTCTCCTTTCCTACGATTATATGCTTCCAAGGCCTGTTCGGCCTTTTCGGGTGAACGACGCAGATAAAGGAGATATACAGCCAACGAGATCAAGTCGTCGGCACCATATTCATCGTAATCGAAATCATCAATTTCGACAGCATTCCCTTCATGATAAGACCTTGCATCATCGACAAACAGCTGCAATTGCTGATAGTCATCATGGTCGGGAATGGCCGCATTCAGGACTGCCGAACCCTCATCGGCCATACTGAGCATCAGACGTCCCATGAAGTCATCACCAGCCTCAAACATAAGGCCAGAGCCCTGGAGCAACAGCAAGGACATATTGTATTTGCGGTTCACCCAGCTATGAGGTTGGTAAACATAGGCCTCACCTTTCCTGATCTGCTCGGCAGTTTCCGTATTGAAGATGCCCACTATCTCGGCAGCTGTCTTCTTATCGCCTGTATAGCTGAGGAATATTGCAATATCCCTGGCAAGCACAACCGCATTGTCATTCCCAATATCCAGGACTTTCCTAAACCACTGGACGAAGTCGTTGCCGTGATCGGAAAGAGCGATGGCGGCATTCACCAGATGGGGCCAAACGAGAGAGGATGTGCTGGAAAGAACTGCCTTCAGCACCTCCTGGGCAGGATTGTTGATGGCAATGGCTCCCATCTCACGGGCAGCGAACTCATCATTGGGATTCTCATAAAGCAGATTGCCCATTCTGGCCGTGACATTCTCGTAGAAGTTAGCGAACGGCTCGTCATCCTCATGGCGAACATACTTCACAATCTGTCGATAGCTCTGATAGGAAAAGTCGATGACGCCTGTCCTTGAATCAATCGTCAACAGGTCGCCCAACCATCGTTTAAATGAAGAGAACTCCAACTGGTTCCAATAATCTCCGGCAAATGCCTGGAAATCCTGTTCACGCAAACCGAAGGTTGACGCAGCCAACAGACGAATGGAAGTCCATAGAAAACCGAAATTCATGAAACGGGCAGCGTCGTGGAGAAATACGACGAAAAGCTGTTCAGGATAAGGTGCAAGCTTACCCATCTCGTCGGTGATCTCCGTCAGGTAATTCTCGATGGCAGCATCTCCGTCGCCACGCATTCGGATCTGCTCATAATCATAGGCAGTCAAACTCGTCAGTTTGCGTACCATCAGCACATCCCATAAAGGGCAGCCGCAACATAGTTCGTCATGCTCGGAGCGGGCATCCATCAGATGATTGAGGACACTCTGCGGAAGGCTCTTGCCTTTCGCCTTCATCAATTCCTGCACAATCTGCCCACCCTCATTGGCATTGACAGGAGGCAAGAGAACCTTCTCGACATCCCATTCGGAGAAAAGCTTCATCTTCTCGCTTTCCGTATTGGCAATCAGCATACAGAAGTTCTGCAGTCCTCCAAACATGAACTCATAGACATCCTGCATCAGATGAAGATCGTCGATAAGAAGGAGTGGAGGCATATCGAGGTCCTTGGTAGCATGATAGAACTCCTCGGCCAGTTCGCCGAAGTCCACATCCTCGTCAAGGCTGTAGCGGCGCCGTGGATGGATTCGGGGATCGGCAAGCCATTTCTTCAGCGCCATGCCGGGGGTGTCGCCATAACGGGTAAAGTGGATGAATACCAACAGACCATCGACCTCCTCAAAGCGTCGGTATGTTTCACAGAGGAAAGCTGTTTTTCCATAGCCATAGTGGGCATAGACCAGTCGGGGTTTCAGGTCGTCATCATATCCTTTCGCGATCTCGTTCAAAAGACGCTTGCGCGAATCACAATAGACATAGTGCTCACCTTCCTTTGCAATCTTCATGAGGTCGGCATCGGCCATCTGCTGGAACTCATTGACAGGATTCTCCACCGCATTACTACCCTCATGCAACATAATCTGAGCATGCAGGGTCTTGCAGAGGAACGTGCCCAGGTCATCGAGACTGGTCAGCGACTGACCATCCCAACTGCAATTGTACTCATAGATATTGTTGCTGCAACGGGCATTTTGACAACCATCGACAATCTTCTGCTTCAATGATGCAAGCTTGCGGTCGGCCTCATCATTCAGGTTGCAGAACCTAAGGCGAGCGACATCGTCCATCTGCTCATAGACAGCCGGATTACGGAAACAGAACAGACTGCGGCGCAAAGAGCTGGTATCCATCAGGGCACCGAAGAGCATCTCAAGCTCTGTAACACTCTTCTGCTCCCTGGATTCCTTACGGATGTACATTCTCTCCTCGTCGGTCATCTCATCGAGCATCACCTGCCAACTTTCGACGGATGGTATCCAGCCATAACGGTCGCCCAGCAGACCGATGAAGAAAGGACGAGACTGGCGAATTTCGGAGATACACTCACGAAGCACGATATTCTCCCGTTCGTTCTCATCAGCGTCCTGGGTATTTACCCCCCAGCGTAGGTCGATGAACTGCAGAGTGATGCCCTGTGGCGCCAGCAACTGCTGAAGCGTTGGCGCTACACGGTTCATGATCAGATCGCGCTCTGCGTCCATGTCCTTGAAGGTACTGCTCAGGAACACCTTGATGTTCTTCCCGTTCTGCATAGGAATATTGTTTCCGCTTAAGCTTATTTATAAGGATGTCATATAGGGGCGTATGCGGGAGAATATGCCCTCCTGCAATTGATCGACATTGATCATCAGATAGAGCAGCCCCATGTCGTAGAAACGAAGGTCGAAATAGTCGTTGGCATCAGTATCCAACTGCAACAGCTGTACCCACCCCGTTCCGAACTCGTTGTCCACATCTTCCTCGTAGGGCTTGCCTAAAAGTCGGAAACCATCGCCACGCACAGGACCTTCGGAGAAGGTGATGACATGAGGCGGTATCATGTCGTCCTCCTGGAAAGGATTTATGCGTTTCAATTCGTCGGTGGGCACATCGGCATAGATGACCTTGACAGCATATTCGGGCCATTTTCCCAGTCCATAGGGCTGCTTCACGTCATAGCCGAGAAAGTAGTCTATCTCGCCGAAGAACCAGAGCATCCCCCGCTTGGGCAACCAGTCATTATCGGGAAGATTCGCGCAGTTGATCTGACAAATGAACTGCATGGGATACCTATTGCCGTCAGCATCGGTTGTGAAGGGATACATATCCTCTGACGGCAACTGTGGGGCATCCCAGAAATAGCTGCTGCCCGGATGCGGTGGAACGTCGGATGGAGTCAGTTTCATATCAATACCATGGTGCCTTGCCAACTTGACACAATGCTGAATCTCGGATTGAATCCCCCACATGGCAGATTCCGGATCTGATCGTATTCCCTCACTCAGTAGCACCTCCTCTCCCGTCTTGACAGTGAACTCCAGGCCTCTGAACTTCAAGCCGAGTTGTCGCCCGTCGTAGAATGTCACGACAGGATTATCCCCTTTACGATGATTCCAATGAGGCAGTTCCTGTCCAACGACAAGTTCCTCTTCAGGAATTTCGTACTGCTGCATGAGACTCCTGCCCATATTGACACCACGGTCGTGGGGAATCTCATAGATGTTGATGTAGCATACTGAAGACATCGTCGTATCGTTTAGTCAAATATTACTCTTGGGTTCATAATACCTGGCGAACGCCATTCTATGCCATATTCTGCCAACAGATCACGTTTGGCAGACCAATAGCGGAAACAGAAGCCCATGTAGCGTGGCTCACCCTTCAGTTGTTCATAGAGTCTACGCTCCACTTCGTCGATCACCGACAGATAAGCATCGCTGTCCTCGACAGGGTCGTATTTGAGTGAGGGATTCTCCAGCCGGTTAAGATTGTACTCACAGTTTTCCTTGTCATCCTCAGTCGTGGCATGCTGGAGCGCCTTCTGAAAGGCTTTCTTCGCCATCAGGCGACGCGTATTCATCGAGTAGCATTCGCCTATGTCGTAATAAGAGTGACACTTCCACTGGGCATTCTCTTCCGTATCCGGCTGGTCGTCGAGGAGCTCTTCAGCCTTCGCCAGCAGAGGCATCGCCAACCAACTCCGCTCATCACGGATATAGTTCTCAGCCAGTTTAATCAAAGCTGTCACATAGTCGGAAATAGTCTCCTGAACAGGATTCTGTTCATAAATCCGCCTGGTGATATCCACCAAGGGAGAAAGCAACCGGATCAAATCCATTGCCTCCAGGCTGTCCAAATTTTCTCCAATGAAATCGCCCAATAGCATCAACTTCTCCTCGTCAGACGCCAGGTTTTCTGCCTGGCGAAGAATTGTCGTAGTATTCATGAATTATAAGGTTTTCTGCCTGGCGAAGAATTGTCGTAGTATTCATGAATTATAGTTTTATGTGGTTATATTGTGCGGCAAATATATGAGAAAAAAATGTAAGAACAAAATAAAATAGGGAAAAAATGGTGAAATGAATTTTTTGGGTGGGAAAATACTTATTATTTGTGGGTTTTAGGGTTGGTTTTGAACACGAATCGGACGAATCTAGGACCCCCTCAATCCTCCGCACCCCCTCTATCCCCCGCTTCCCCTGGACATGACCGAAGGGAATAACTAGGGGGCAGAATACCTGCTTAGGGGGATGACCTGCTAGTTCGGATATAATTCCTCCCCCTAAGCAGGGGGATTAGGGGTCTGTTTTTAGGCGAACAGAGAAGACGTGAACTACCACAAAAGAGGAATCATCTTGTATCGCACTTTCTTCTTATAGTCTTTATAGCCTTCAAGTCCTTTCTCTAATACAGCTTCTTCGTTGCTAATCCGCTTGGCGATGACTGGAATATATCCCAACATAACCAGAAAAGAAATGGGAGAACCCAATACCAATGGCATGGTCAGAAATATCACAGTTGTTGACATATACATGGGATGACGGACAATGCCGTACAGTCCCGTGTCGATGACCTTCTGACCGTCCTGGACCTCTATGGTGCGGGAAAGATATGCGTTCTCGCGCAAGACTTCGGCATACAGAAGATAAGATGCTAGAAAGAGGAAGGCGCTCACCCAGGCTACCCAGTCGGGCAACATCCACCAGCCGAAACGCCAATTCAGTCCGGCAATCACAAAGGCAGCGATGAACAGCAA
>CACXMM010000049.1 GCA_902768785.1 uncultured Prevotellaceae bacterium | reverse complement strand
TCATCCTCTAAGACGATGCATTTGTCAACAACAGAGAAAGCCCATTTCTGCGACAGGTATTCCGAGGGGTCGCAACCATAGTTGCGCTCCTGATACTTGCGGTGCACCTCACACTCCCAGTCGATGTCCTCTACCACCTTCCGACAAGCTTCAATACCAGTCATGTCACGCTCTCCACGTGGTCCGTCCTGATAGAGGAACAGCTTCGTAGGACGTGCTTTTCTCACCTCATCAAACACTTCTTTGAGGTGGTCTGGACGGTTGAAGAACAAGATTAAAACGGCGACATCGATGTTAGCAGGGTGTTTCATGGTGCTTGTTTTTTGGTTTTCGACAAGATGAACTGCATACAGTCTTTCAGGATCTGGGCTCCGGCAATCCGCATGACGAGGTAGTAGAGGATGACAGCCAGGATAACCCTGACAATCAACAGGAGGACGAGGTTCTGTATTCCGCGGGTGACGAAGGCTGTGATCAGCATGGTTCCCAAGGCGCACAGGGCAAAGGGAGCAATATCTTTGAGTAAGGAGAGCAGACGGTAGCCGGTGAGCTGTTGTACGAAGTGGTGCCAAACAAACAGCCAGCAGGTATTCAGGATGACATATCCGATGACCATGGTGCGCACCCCATAGGGATAGAGCACGAGCATGAGGATGAGCTGACAGATTCCTAATGCCAAGGTGTTCCACATATATGTATCCGACTTCCCCTTACTGATAATCATGTTATATAATAAGGTGTTGATGGGCATGAAGGCACCGGCAATGCAAAGCAGCTGCAGATAGGAGGCGCTGGTGCTCCATTTCTCGCCGATGGCAGTGATAATGAACTCATGCGACACCATGCCAAAGCCGAACAGCAGGGGGAAGGACAGGAAGGCGGTGAAGCGGATGAGTTTGCGCATAGCCCTGAGTTGCCGTTCTCCATCACTCTTCAAATCAACAAATACCGGTTGCGCCACTGTCTGCACCATACCCTGTAAGAGGTTGAAGCACTTGTAGTCCCATTGGTAAGCCTGGTTATAGTTTCCTGCATCTTTGGCAGTAAAGAACCGTCCGAGCAGGATATTGAGGATTTGGTTGTTCACCTGTGTGAAGATGGCCGAGAACATGATCTTACAGCTGAAGGGGAACATACGCTTGATGGGCGCCGGATCAAAGTGCCATCTCGGTCGCCAGTCGGAATAATGCCAGTACATCAGGGTGCTAATGAGCACATAGACGATGCTCTGTGTGGCCAACGACCAATAGGAGAAACCTTTCCAGGCCATCACAGCACCGATGATGTTCGAAATGATGATGGCGGTCATACCGCTCTTTGCCTGCTGCTTGGTGCGCAGGTTCTTGTAGAGGTAGGCCGACTGCGCAAGTCCGAAGCTGGAGAACACAAAGCTCAGGAAGACATAACGACAAAGAGGGGTGAGTGCGGGTTGACGATAATAGCTGGCGATGAGCGGTGCACAAAAGAACAGGATGACATAGATGCAGAGGCTCACCGCGATATTGAACCAGAACACCGAGTTATAATCATTGCCGGTAGGATGCTCCATGTTGGCTAAGGCGGTCTTGAAACCGCTGCTCTGCAGCTCGACAGCAATGACGGTAAAGATGGTGATCATGGCTATCATACCGAAATCATCAGGCGACAGCAGTCGTCCGAGAATGATGCCGAACACCAGTCCGATGAGCTGCTGAACACCATTGTTCATGCCGCCCCAGAAGAGCCCTTTGGCCGTTTTCTCTTTTAATGTCTCTGTCTCGTTAGTCATAAATCTCTACTTGATCAGTATGAAGCTGTAGATTGTCCAAATCGGGTAACCGCATATAGTCACCATAGATACAACGCAGGTGATGGTCGTAGTCGTGGGGCACTGGGAAGGAACGGTCTTCAAACACATGGGTAGCCAGCGGGAAGATATCCTTCTCGAAACGTGGGTTGTGGAAAGGGATGCCCAGTCCACTGGTGATGACAGATCCCGCAAACAATTTGTTCAAGAAGCGGATGACGGGGAAGACAAACCTTCTGTTGATATCGAAGATCGTGCGTACTCGGCGGATACTACGCTGGTCATCACGGCTGGTGCGCCATATCTTATACATGTGTCCGACAGTCTTCTCCGATAGCCGGTGCAACCACAGGTTCTGTCTTTCCATGGGGAAGATATCGATATAGATGCCCTGTTCTTTCCATGCTCGGTCGTAGTTGTTTCCTTCGTTGATCTTCGAACGACGATCGCGTACTTTCGCATAGAAGAAGAAATAGTTCGCATCGGTAGTGTAACGCTGTAAAGCCAGCCAGCTGGGCAACTCCCGTGGCAGGATATCCATCAGTCGGAGATAGTCGCTGCGCATCATCTCAATATCCAGATCATCATCCCATGGGATGAAGCCGTTATGCCTGACAGCACCGATGAGTGTACCGCTGCTCAGCCAATAAGGAATCTGGTGATGCTGACAAATCTTGTCGATTTCCACAAGAATCTCCAACATACGCAACTGTTGCCGACGGAGTAACGAGCCGTCGGGGTTGAAGCGCTGGCGCAGACCATGATGGTCAATGGTTGTCATAGGCATATTGTATCATTTGTTGTCCCCACTGGTAGATAAGATCCATCGTGGGAGTGGAAATATTCCTTTCTTTCGCCATGCGGCGCAGGATGTTCAGTCCATAAGGGAAGTCCTCTGTGAAATAACGACTGCCAAGGTCGGGAACAAAACCTCCCTCTGTCTCCTTCATCGGTGCCATGATACCTTGAAAAGCCTCTATCGACCGTAACTTCCTGGTAAGCGACACAGCATCATTACTGTCGTAATAGTCGAGAACTGTTGGAAGACAGTTAGGTGTCACAGGCAACACCTCAATCAGCCGGTGTAGCTCCTCGTCCATAAGGATATACATCTCAGATGCCTCTACAGTCCACTCCCCGTAGAAATGACAATTTCGCGGATAGATGATACCTGGATGCCAGTCTTTCCACAATGTGTAGAGTCGTGCAGGGTGGAGGATGGGGTTGCTGTTGCTGATGCTGGCCTCGTAGTAGCTGGCCAACACTTCCACGGGAACACCGAAGAGCATTTCAAGCTGACTGGCAAGCACTTGTTTGTCATGCACATGCATTGTGCCAATGCGCATCAGTGGACGACGCCCTAACAGACTCGCAGAGTGTCCATAACTCTCCAAGCGTGAGATAAAGGGGACACGCTGGAAACCGAAGAGGGGAGTTGTGTCAGGTAACAGACGTTGCGCTTCCTCAAAGAACCCCGTGCTGGAGACAATGCTGCCCACAAGGGTATGGGACGAAAGTGACGAAGCAATCTGTTGTAATACACTACCGATGGAAAAACCTGGCAGACAAAGCAACACAATATCTGCACCGCCTACCACTTTTTCGGGCTCAGAAGAGACACTGTGGAGGGTTCCGTGGAGATCGATTCCCTCGGGGGTGTGGACAACAAGCTCGTGCGACCACCATTCAGGACGGCGTGTCAGCAAGTCCACCTCACAACACTGTTGTGCTGCGAGATAACCCGCTATGACATGGCCGAGGTTTCCGCCACCGCAAATGCACACTCTCATATTTCCGATAGTTCTTTCAGTGCCTGTACCAGTCGGTCGTTATCTTCTTGGTTGCGCACAGAGATTCGTATGTAATTCTTTCCCTGGAGGAAGTTTTTCGAGTTGCAGTCCTTGATCATTATATTGTAACGTTCCAACAGGAGCATGGTGAGTTCCGCAGAAGTGAACTTGTTCGTCACCTCGCAGCAGAAATAGTTTGCCTGTGAGGGAAGGATTCGCAAATAGGGTATCTCACCAAGCCGTTCACGGAACCGCCGACGTTCTGCTATGAACTTATGACAAGCCTTGTTGTATTCCGCTGTATATTTGCTGAAGATCTGCATATAGAACTCCGCAAACGAGTTGATGTTCCAAATGGAAATATCTTTCTTCATCCAGGAAATCAGTTCTGTGTCACTGCTGGCAAGGACGCCCAAACGGAGGCCAGGCACACCATACGATTTCGAAATGCTCTTCATCACCACAAGATTAGCAAATCGCTCCAACAGGTCATTGCGTAGTAGGGTGTTCTTTTCGAAGTCCTCACTGAAATCTACAAACGACTCATCCACTACCAAACGGATGTTCCTTTCTCGACACCACTCCGTCAGACGGACTACTTCCTCTATGGGGATGAAGTTGCCCGAGGGATTATCTGGATTGATGAGCAAGAGTGTCTGGATGTCTTTGTCATCAAAGAAAGACTGCAGGTCATCTATCCCATACGACAAATCTGCATTGTCAGGGAAATAGGATATAATCTGTTCCTTCCGTAACCGGTTCGGGTATTCTTCAAAAGTTGGATAAACCACGCCGATGCGACCTTCGGTACGTTCCATCAGACTTTTGATGAGCTCGGCAGCACCATTGCCTACGATGGAATAAGCTTGTCGGATACCGAAATATCTCCCTGCAAGGAGGGAGTTGACGAACATTCCCGATGGGTATTCCGTCAGCAGGGTGTCGAAGTTCGCCTTCAGTTCCTCCTTCATCTGTCGCGGTGGGAAATAGGGATTCACCAGATAACAGTAGTCGAGCATCTTCGGGAACCGCCAGTGTCCCCCATAACGATAATTAAAACGCCTCAGCATCTCCTCGTTCTCAGCAAAGATGGTCTCGGCGATATCGAGATCCTGGACGTCATCGATCTCATACCATTTCTCATTACCAATATCCAGTGCTTTCAGGTTACTATTGTCAAGAAGCGTAATTACCCGCAGCACTTGTTCATAGTACTCATTATTACCCAATGCCTTACAATAGGCTTCAAGGAACGGTACATAGACATTGCGGGAGAATTCCTTTGAGAACTTATAGATATTCACCGTTTTGTAATAATGAGCTACATCCGCATAGTTGAAGGCTTTCTTCGGGACAAAGTTCACGATGTTACGTTCAGCATCAATGCGCACCATCGTCCCATCCATCCAACTCTCGTATTTTGCCACCAATGCAAGGTTCGGGTGCTTGTCTTCAAGGATCATCGGGAAAAGACGGTCGCTAAAGATCAGATCACTCTCGATGAGGAGCGTGTCGTCTTCCTGTAGCTGTTGCTTGGCAAGGGATAAGGAGTAGATGTTATTTGTTTTATCGTAGATGGGGTTCTCTACGTACTCAATGGTGAGTTCACCGTCATAGCGGTCACCGAGATAGCTCTTTAGATGATCAGCCTGATAGCCCACAACAATGACTACACGACTCAAAGATAACTGGGAGAGCTGACGCAGCAGACGGTCGATGAGGCGCACTCCTCCGACCTTCACCATGCATTTGGTGTTGTCGCGAGTATATTCTCCGAGTCTTCGGCCCATTCCGGCCGCAAGGATGATTGCTTGCATAATGGTGTGATTCTACATCATCAAGTTCAAGATGGTAATTAACGGATAAAGTGCATGGGATCCCAAGGTTCACGCTCAGGCATACTGCTTTCACCAGCAGCATGAATTTTCTTCAGGAGCCACGCCATGTTGTTAGCCAGGGTTCGCATGGTCTGCATGCCCTCCTTGTCGAGAGCAGCCTCTCCTTCTGCACGTCCGTAGGCGATATTCCAATACTGAGAGGTAACCAGTGGCATATTCATCATCTGGAAAGGCAGATTAAGTGTCTCGAAGGCTGCGGTGGCCCCACCCCGACGACATACGGCGATACTGGCAGCAGGTTTGTTCTGTACCTTCGCCCCAGCCGAATAGAAGAGACGCTGGATCAGGGAGAGCACCGAACCGTTAGGCTGACCATAGTAAACGGGGGACCCTACAATCAATCCATCGATACCATCAAGCTTTTCTCCGATCTGGTTACAGATATCGTCATCGAACACGCAACGGCCTAAATCCTTCGTCTTGCATTGGTTACAGGCAATGCAGCCTCGCACGGGCTTCACGCCGACACCCACGATCTCGGTGTCGATGCCATGCTTCTCCAATGTCTTCGCCACCTCACACAAAGCGGTGAATGTATTCCCTTTGCGACGTGGGCTCCCATTAATGAGTAATACTTTCATCTTGTTCTTTCTATTTGTCATATTGAGTTGAGTGACAAAGGTAAGGGTTTTCCATGAATTTTGCAACAATGCACGTGGTTTTTAAGCTTTGTTTGTTAAATATTCGTAAATCTTCATTTTCTCACAGAGTCATCGCATCGATATTTCAAGAAAAGCCGTACCTTTGCAACCCGATTCTACGTGGGGCCGTATGAACCCCCGAGGGTAGCGTGTAAATAGCAGCCTTGGCAGCCGTCGTTGTGGTTTGTGAATCGCTGCTCACTGGCAGGCGGAGAGTCTGCTCGCTTCCAGGTGCGTGAAGCCAGGCGCGGTCGGATGGCGACATATCCGGTTAAAGAAAACCGTTTTATATTTTTACATTAAACAATGGACACTTTAAGTTACAAGACTATTTCCATTAACAAGGAAACAGCGAAGAAGGAGTGGGTGGTTGTTGATGCTACCGATCAGGTAGTGGGCCGTCTCGCTTCCAAGGTAGCGAAGTTGATTCGCGGAAAGTACAAACCAACGTTCACCCCACATGTTGATTGTGGTGACAACGTGATTATCATCAATGCCAAGAAGGCTTACTTCACCGGTAAGAAGGAAACCGACAAGGTCTATACCCGCTACACGGGCTATCCTGGCGGTCAGCGCTTCAACACACCGGCACAGCTCCGTCAGAAGGAGTTCGGAATGGATCGTATCTTGCGCCATGCTGTAAAAGGTATGCTGCCCAAAGGTCGTCTGGGCCGTCAGCTCCTTGACAACCTCTATGTATATAATGGCACGGAGCATCCGCATGCTGCTCAGAAGCCGAAGGCAATTGATATTAACCAGTATAAATAATTAAGGTAAGATGGAAGTAATTAATGCAATAGGTCGCCGTAAGAGTGCAGTTGCACGCGTTTACGTAAGTGAAGGTACAGGCAAGATTACAATCAACAAGAAAGATATCACTGAGTATTTCCCATCAGCCATCCTGCAGTATGTGGTAAAGCAGCCGCTGAACCTGCTGGAGGTAGCCGAGAAGTATGATGTCAAAGTAAATCTCGATGGTGGTGGCTTTACAGGTCAGAGTCAGGCTCTGCGTCTCGCTATTGCCCGTGCACTGGTTAAGATCAATGCCGAAGATAAGAAGAAGCTGAAGGATCAGGGCTTCCTGACACGTGACAGCCGTGAGGTTGAGCGTAAGAAGCCGGGACAGCCGAAGGCTCGCCGTCGCTTCCAGTTCAGTAAGCGTTAATCTTTTCTTTGAACTTTATTCTTTGAGATTTTATCTTTCTGATTACCTCAGAGGACGAAGTTCTTGAAAGAAACTGAACAGTTTAGTATCTAAACGAATGGGACTCTGGCTAGTACTGCTAGTAAGACTAGTACAACTAGACTACCCATTAGTTGATCTAGCAAAGATTAAAAAGAAAGTAAACAACAAACAATTAAAGCATTTAGAAAATGGCAAGAACAAATTTTGACATGCTGCTTGAGGCAGGTTGCCACTTCGGACACCTTAAGCGCAAATGGAACCCCGCCATGGCTCCCTATATCTTTATGGAGCGCAATGGTATTCATATCATTGACCTGCACAAGACTGTGGCAAAGATTGACGAGGCTGCAGAGGCCTTGAAGCAAATCGCCAAGTCTGGCAAGAAGGTACTCTTCGTAGCTACCAAGAAGCAGGCTAAGGACATCGTAGCAGAGAAGGCTACCGCCGTGAATATGCCGTACGTAATCGAGCGTTGGCCTGGTGGTATGCTTACTAACTTCCCGACCATTCGCAAGGCCGTGAAGAAGATGGCAAGTATCGATAAGCTGATGAGTGATGGTACCTATGGTAACCTTTCAAAGCGTGAGATCCTGCAGATCACCCGTCAGCGTGCAAAGCTGGAGAAGAACCTTGGTTCTATCGCCGACCTGACCCGTCTGCCCTCTGCTTTGTTCGTGGTTGACGTGATGAAGGAGCACATCGCCGTAAAGGAAGCTAACCGTTTGGGCATCCCCGTATTCGCCATCGTGGATACCAACAGCGATCCAAAGAGCATAGACTTCATGATTCCCGCTAACGATGATGCCAAGGACTCTATCGAGGTCATCCTCAACGCATGCTGCACAGCCATTGCTGAGGGTCTCGAGGAGCGCAAGGCTGAGCGTGCTGATGAGAAAGCTGCCAAAGAGCAAGCCGAAGAGGCTAGTGAGGTAAAGCCCCGCGCCCGCAAGGCTCGTAAGGAGGAAGCTCCTGCAGAGGTAGTGGAAGAGGCTCCTGCTACTGAGGAAGCTCCCGTTGCAGAGGAAGCAGAAGAGGCTCCCGCTGCAGAGTAAAACTCGTAATAACGTAATATCGTAATAACGTTTAAAGAATAATACAATGGCAATTTCAATTGATGATATCAAGAAACTCCGCGCAATGACCGGTGCAGGACTCGCTGATGTGAAGAAGGCTCTGACTGAGGCCGAAGGTGATTTCGATCATGCTAAGGAGTTGCTTCGTGAGCGTGGCTTGGCCATCGCCGCTAAGCGTAGCGACCGCGAGACCTCTAATGGTTGCGTGCTCGTAAAGGTAGAGAACGGCTTCGCCGCTACCATCGCACTGAAGTGTGAGACAGACTTTGTGGCTAACGGTGCTGATTTCATCGCACTGACACAGAGCATCCTCGACGCTGCTATCGCTAATAAGTGCCAGACACTCGACGAGGTGAAGGAACTGACACTCGCCGACGGACAGAAGGTGGCCGACGCAGTAACCCAGCGTTCTGGTATCACAGGTGAGAAGATGGAGCTTGACGGCTACCTCACTCTGAATGGTGAGAATATTGAGGTCTATGACCACATGGGTAAGCATACCTTGACGACTATGGTACAGACCAACAAAGCAGCTTCTGAGGCTGGTCACAAACTGGCTATGCAGGTAGCAGCCATGAAGCCCGTGGCTCTTGACGAGAAGAGCGTACCCCAAGCTGTTATCGACGAGGAGTACAAGACTGCTGTGGAGAAGACCAAGCTGGAGCAGATCGAGAAGTATGTTGACTCCGTACTGAAGAAGAACGGCATCAACCCGAACTTGGTTGACAGCGAGGATCATATCGAGTCTAACATGAAGAAGGGCTGGCTGACTGAAGAGGAAGCTCAGAAGGCTCGTGAGCTGAAGGAGAAGGCTGCCGCTGAAAAGGCTGCTAACCTGCCTGCCCAGATGATTGAGAACATCGCCAAAGGTCGTGTACAGAAGTTCTTGAAAGAGAACTGTCTGGTTGATCAGGAGTTCCAGTTCGGTGATGGCGACAAGGCTACTGTAGCCCAGTGGCTTGCTGCTCAGGATAAGGAGCTGAAGATCGTTGACTTCAAGCGTTTCACACTCGTAGCAGAGTAACACAACATTTGTTTTGAGTTTCAAAATAGGGGCATGCCCAACTTGGGTGTGCCCCATTTTATATCTCCTTCCCCTCTTGTCTGAGACGAATCTGGTCATAAGAACAAAACCGTTCGAGTTTTTTAACTGAATAGAACAAGAATAGTGTGTGAGCGTGCACAAAAACGTATATTTGTGCATATCAATATGTTAAATCGACAATAAAAACTGTTAATTGAACACCAATCTAAGAAAAATTTTCCTATCTTTGCACCGATTTTTGGTAAAACCGATAGTTGGTTCTATTTTGTCGGCTTTCCACATCACACTATTAACTGCCTATTCCTGGCGATAAAAATTTGATTATGCGTTTAAAGAAAACAATAAGAACATTTGCAATGACAGTCGTATTGGCTCTGGCCGCAACACCCGTTATGGGACAAGACCTCTTGGCCCGTCAGGCACCAATCGACAAGAAAATGAAGGCGGTGGATACCGTCGCACTGCGCCACATTATCCAACGTGAGCAGGCACAGTCATTATCCTCACAGCTATATACCGAATGGAGCAACAAGTACGCACATCGTGCCACCACGTTGCCTGACTCTTTCAAGATCGATCTGCGTGGCTTCCACATGCCCACGCCGAGTCGTGTGGTTACCAGTAATTTCGGTCGCAGGTGGGGACGTATGCACAAAGGACTCGATATCAAGGTATATATCGGTGATACGATCCGTGCCGCTTTTGATGGAAAGGTACGTGTAGCCAACTACGAGGCCGCAGGTTACGGAAACTATGTGGTGATTCGTCACAATAACGGATTGGAGACGATCTATGGTCACATGTCAAAGCGTTTGGTTGGTGAAAACGAACCCGTGAAGGCTGGCGACCCCATCGGTCTTGGCGGAAATACGGGTCGTAGTACAGGTTCTCATCTGCATTTCGAGACCCGTCTCTGCGGTGTAGCTCTCGATCCCGCTCTGATGTTCGACTTCAAGAATCAGGATGTGACAGCCGACTACTACATGTTCCGCAACGGCAATGCCAAGCGTCGCACCACCACCATCGCACGTAACACGATGCCCAAGACCGAGGCTCAGGATGTTCCCGTGATTGGCGAGCCTAATGAGCAGACAGCTGTACGTCCTGTAGCTAATAAGCCTGTAGCCAAGGCACAACCGAAGGCCAGCTCATCTCACAAGGTCCAGAAGGGCGAAACCCTCTACTCTATTGCCAAGCAGCACGGTATGACGGTTGACCAGCTTCGTAAAGTGAACCGTTTAGGTAAGACCACCAACATCAAGGTAGGACAAGTACTCAGATTTTCTTAAGTAGCCCATAGTGGTTATGGATTCCTCTTCCTGACCATCTTTATAATTATCATCCCCAGTCGTCATGACTTGGGGATGTTTTTTCTTTTTATACCCATTCACTTTGTCGTTTCAGGAAAAAGCATTACCTTTGCGAAAACAATCAACGGATTCACGTATGGACAAGAACAGAAGTGACAGGCTTAGATTTGCCATCTTTGGCAATGTTTATCAGGCAAAGAAGTCGGCCAGCATCCAGAAAATACTCTCCTATCTCTCCGAGAAAGGTGCTGAGGTAGCTATAGAGCGGGAGTTCTATACTTTCGTTACAGAAGGACAGCATATCGAGGCAAAGGGGGCTCGCGTGATTGACGGTACAGACTTCGAGGCCGACTTCGTCATCTCGATGGGTGGTGACGGTACTTTGCTGAAGTCAGCTCATTTTGTTGGTGCCAAGGGTATTCCCATCATGGGTGTGAACATGGGGCGTTTGGGATTCCTCGCCGATGTGAGTCCAAACGAAATCGAAGGAGCCATCGAAGCCTTGTATCGCGGATCCTACGAACTGGAAGAGCATGCCGTAATCCAGGTAGAGATGGAAGGACAGACATTGGAGACTTGTCCGCGAGCATTGAACGACATCGCCGTACTGAAACGCGACAATGCGTCGATGATCTCCATCCGCACCTGTATCAACGGTGAGTATCTGGTAACCTATCAGGCCGACGGCTTGATCGTGAGTACGCCTACAGGCAGTACAGCCTATTCATTGTCTAACGGCGGACCGATCATCGTACCCCAGGCAGGAATTCTGTGTCTGACACCCGTGGCACCGCATAGTCTGAACATCCGTCCCATCGCGATCAAAGACGACAGTGTGATAACCATTACCGTGGAAAGCCGTTCCCACCAGTTTCTCATTGCTATCGACGGACGATCGGAGAAGTGCCAGGAAGATACCCGGCTGACTATCCGTAAGGCTCCGTATGCCGTCCATATTGTCAAACGACAGGGACAGAAATATTTCGCCACACTACGAGAGAAGATGATGTGGGGAGCGGATCAGAGATGAGAGATGAAGGATGAAAGATGAGAGATGAAAGATGAAGGATGAAGGATGAAAGATGAAGGATGAGAGATGAAGATTGGTGACTATTTCAAACGTAAGGAAAGCAAATACAGCGCAAAAGTCATCCTAAAATGGCTTTGGCGCGCATGGCGTGGCAATCAGTTGCAAGCAGTACTGAATGCCACGCTGGGCCTGTTAGGCGTAGCCGTGAGCCTTTCTCAAGTGTGGGCCGTGCAACATGCTATCGATGTGGCTTCCCATACCGTGGAGGGATCGCTCTACTGGGCTGTAGGCATGATGGGCATCCTGGTATTGGCCAGTTTCGCCATCAGCATCAGCAGCATCTGGGTGCGTAACATCTTGGGAATCCGTGCACAGAACCGCATGCAGCAGAAGATGCTTGATCGCATTCTACGCTCTGAGTGGCATGGAAAAGAGAAACTACATAGCGGCGATGTCATCAACCGTCTGGAAGGTGATGTGAACAGTGTTGTGAATTTCCTCACGGAGACCCTTCCCGGTACGGTATCCACACTGGCTTTGTTCCTCGGTGCTTTCTTCTATCTGTTCTCGATGGACAGATGGCTCTCTGTCATCATCATCGCCATGCTACCCCTGTTTATTTCTGTGAGCAAGATCTACATCAACCAAATGCGCCATTTAACCCGACAGGTACGTGACAGTGATTCAAAGGTTCAGAGTGTCTTGCAGGAGACGGTACAGAACAGGATGCTCATCAAAACCCTCGAGAGCGACACAATGATGGTTGACCGATTGGAGAACACACAGAGCGAGCTGCGACAGAACGTGGTGAAGCGCACGATGTTCTCTGTATTCAGTAACCTCATTCTGAACTTCGGCTTCGCACTGGGTTATCTCGTCGCCTTCCTCTGGTCTGCTTTGCGCATGTCAGCGGGAACCCTTACCTTCGGTGGTATGACCGCCTTCCTGCAATTGGTCAACAGGATACAAGGTCCAGCACGCGGACTCACTAAATTAGTACCAGCCTTCGTGGGCGTATTCACGGCTGCCGAACGACTGATGGAACTGGAGGAGGATCCTCTGGAAGAGCAGGGAGACCCGATTGAGGTGGAAGGTCCGTGTGGCATTCGCTTCGACTCCGTGACCTACGCTTACGATACCATAGACGGAAAGGTCATCGACCGTTTGTCGTTCGATTTCTATCCCGGCAGCTGTACAGCCATCCTCGGTGAAACCGGAGCAGGCAAGACCACCTTGGTACGCCTGATCCTTGCCTTGTTGCATCCACAGGAGGGAGAGATCCTACTATATAACCAGAACAGTGCCAGTCCTATCTCTCCCCGCATGCGCTGTAATTTCGTCTATGTGCCACAGGGAAACACCCTAATGAGCGGCACCATCCGCGAAAACCTGCGGTTAGGAAAGCTCTCTGCCACCGACGAGGAGATGCACGAGGCTCTGCGAATGGCTTGTGCCGACTTCGTGCTCGACCTGCCCCAAGGACTGGATACGCCATGTGCAGAATCGGGGGGCGGTCTCAGTGAAGGACAGGCTCAGCGTATCGCCATTGCCCGTGCCCTGCTGCGTAACCGTCACATCATGCTCTTCGACGAAGCCACCAGTGCCCTCGATCCCGATACGGAGCGCCAGCTCTTGCAAAATATCCTTCAGTCGCACGATAAAACCATCATCTTCATCACCCACCGTCCGGCGGTGGTTGACTATTGTGATCAGACGTTGTCTATTAAAAAGGTACGGAACGAGGAAAACGGCAGCCGTCCATAGACTAAGAGATGGCAGCCCAGTTGATGTTGGTCTTGCGCAATTCGGCAAGACGGTTCCAAAGCATTTGATATTCGTTTTTCCGGCACAGCGGGTCATCCTCGATGATACGTTGTGCTTCATCACGGGCAAGCTGAACGATCTGTCCGTCGCGAGCAATATCGGCAATCTTCAGGTCAAACGCCATACCACTCTGCTGTGTTCCTTCCAAGTCGCCAGGGCCGCGCAGCTTCAGGTCAGCTTCCGCTATCTGGAAGCCATCGTTGGTGTCGCACATGATATCGATGCGCATGGCCGTCTCCTTACTCAGTTTGTGATTTGTCACCAGAATACAGTACGACTGATCAGCCCCTCGTCCCACCCGTCCGCGAAGTTGGTGCAGCTGGGAGAGTCCGAAGCGCTGGGCATCTAAGATGACCATCACTGAAGCATTGGGTACATTGACGCCCACCTCAATGACGGTGGTGGCTACCAGTATCTGTGTCTCACCCCTCACGAAGCGTTGCATCTCCTCCTCTTTGTCAGCAGGCTTCATCTGTCCGTGCACCTTACTCAGTTGAAACTCAGGAAACACCTGTCGCAAAGCCTCAAAGCCCTCCTCCAGATTCTGCAAGTCGATGCGCTCACTCTCTTTGATGAGCGGGAAAACGATATACACCTGTCGTCCCAAAAGGATCTGCTGCCGAATGCCCTGATACAGACTCGTCATCTGATTATCGTATTTGTGGATAGTCACCACGGGTTTCCTTCCCGGGGGCAGCTCATCGATCACGCTCACATCGAGATCCCCATAGATTGTCATGGCCAGCGTACGGGGGATGGGAGTCGCTGTCATCACCAGCACATGCGGCGGATTCTGACTCTTGCTCCACAGTTTTGCCCGTTGTGCCACACCGAAGCGGTGCTGCTCATCCACCACCACGAAACCTAAATGAAGGAACTGCACCGTCTCCTCGATGACGGCATGGGTGCCCACGAGGATCTGCACACTACCGTCGGCAATGCCCTGCAGCACCTCCCTTCGTTTCTTCCCTTTCACAATACCCGTGAGCAGTTCCACCCGCACGGGCATGTCGCCTAAGAACTCACGGATGGTGGTAAGGTGTTGCTCAGCGAGGATCTCCGTAGGAGCCATGATACACGCCTGGAAACGGTTATCGAGGGCAATGAGCATCGACATCAGGGCCACCAAGGTCTTACCTGATCCCACATCCCCCTGCAACAGCCTGTTCATCTGTCGTCCACTGCCCATGTCCGCACGGATCTCACGGATCACCCGTTTCTGGGCCCCTGTCAGGGGGAAGGGCAGATGCCGTTGGTAGAACTCATTGAATATCTCCCCCACATGCTGGAACACATACCCTCTGAATTTCCTGCGATGATCACTGGCATAGCGCACGATATTCAGCTGCACATAGAACAGCTCCTCGAACTTCAGTCGGACCCTCGCATGACTCATCTCATCGGCGGTCTTGGGATAGTGGATATGTCGGAAAGCAGTGTCGCGTGATACCAGTCGCAGACGGTTCACAATAAACGGCGGCAGTGTCTCAGGCAAAGGCTCTGTGAGTCGTTCCAGCATGCTCTTTGTGATCTTCTCCACGGTTCGTGAAGTGATGCCCGCCTTCTTCATCCTTTCCGTGGTCATGTAATACGGTTGCATACCCATCTCCGACAGTTGGATATCGGTGGCTTTCTCCATCTCAGGATGAGCAAACTGGTAACGTCCGTTATAGATGGTGGGTTTGCCAAAGACAATATATTCAGTGTTCACCTTGTAGTTCTTGGTGATCTGTTGGGCATGCATGAACCACACCAAGTCCACGATTCCCGTACCATCTGACATGTGCGCCACCACCCTTTTCTTCCGCGGTCCCATGTCAAACTCCTCAAAGCTCAGTATGCTCCCTTTGATCTGCACAAAGGGCATCTCTCCCGACAGCTCGCTCACCTGGTAGATCTTACTCCGATCCACATATTTATACGGATAGTACTCCAACAGGTCACCCACGGTGGTGATACCCAGCTCCTTGCTGAGTATCTCCTTGCGTTTCGGACCCACACCCGGGATATATTGGATATCTTGTTGGAGGATGGAATGCATGGTGATGAGGGATGAGAGATGAGGGATTAGGGATGAGAGGTGATGAGGGCTTCGGCAATGGTGAGGTCAAATGGTGTGGTGATCTTGATATTCTCGCGGTTGCCGTTCACCAAGGTGATGGGATGGCCTAAGCTCTCCACCACCGACGCATCATCGGTGAAACCGTCGTTGTACTCCTGTGCATAGGCTCTCTTATGAAGCTGGATGTCGAAGGCCTGTGGGGTCTGCACCAATCGGTATTCATCACGTGGAACGGTCTTTGAACGTTGAACTTTGTTTTCCAAATGCCGTATCGTCTCCACCACAGGGATAACAGGTATGGCCGCCCCCGTCTGTCTCGCGGTTTCGAAACAGTCACGTATCACCCCCACAGCAGGGAAGGGCCGCACGCCGTCATGCACCGCCACCACCCCCTGTTCTCCATCGGGAATCAGTTGGAGTCCGTTCTTGATGGAGTGAAACCGTGTGGCTCCACCGTCAGCCACGGCATAGTCAATATCAAACTGGTACTTCTCGCAAAGGCGCTTCCAGTAGTCCTGCTGTGCCTTAGGCAGTACAAGGATCATGTGCAGGGTGGCATCGTACTCACGGAATCGGCGTATCGTGTGCATCAGCACAGGCAATCCGCCGACAGGCAAGAACTGTTTCGGGATATCCGAGCCCATGCGCAGTCCTTTGCCTCCAGCTAAAATAATCGCATAGTCCATGGCGCGTCCTTACATCATCCTTGCTTCCATCAGATGCAGGTAGCGCATGCCCTCTGCCACCTCTGCGGCTTTCTCCTCACTGACCAGAAGGGCGAGCAGGGAGTAAGCATAGGGGAAGGCAGCTGCAGGACCCTCACCCGTGATGATATTCCCATCAATGGTCCAGAGGTCAGCAGTATAGGTAGCACCGTCTAATGTCTGTTCGAAGCCGGGATAGCAGGTGGCGCGTTTGCCTTTCAGGATTCCTAAGCCGCCCAGCACCAAGGGAGCAGCACAGATCGCTGCCACCATCTTTCCTGCCTCAGCCTGTGCCACCAGCGCCTTCTTCAGTCCTTCGTGGGCGTTGAGGTTGGTAGCACCGGGCATACCACCAGGGAGCATCAGCAGGTCGGCATCCTTGAGGTCAGCTTCCTCGAAGGTCAGATCGGTCACCATTTGTACGCCGTGAGCCGATTCAACAATATTACTGTCAGTGATGCTCACGGTCTGGATATCTACACCGCCGCGTCGCAGCACATCTACGGGAATCAGCGCCTCGATGTCCTCGAAGCCGTCTGCCATGAATTGATATACTTTTGCCATAATAACGAGTATTGATGTTGTTGCAATATTAAATGAAGTAGTTTCTCCTGAACTTTCGTACGTCATTCATCTCACGATCACCTTTTTGCCATTGATGATGTTGATACCCCTCCTTGCTTTTGATAGCTTCTGACCGTTGAGGTTGTATATCACATCTGTCTCCGGTAGTGAAGGATGAACCGTGAAGGATGGATTCTCTAATCCTGTGGCAACGCCTCCCTCCATATAAACCAGATAGACAACTGGGGAAGACAAGCCATTCAGCAACGAAGTCTGTACAGGCAGATAGGCACTGTTGGCAGGCATGCTCATAGTTGCCGATGGGACCTTTTCGAAATGTCCCCCATTCAGGTAAAAATTGGTGTTTTGGCCACTGGACTGTGAAATAGTTGTCGGTGTTGTTGCAGCGGCCAGTTTATTTCCGTCTTTTCCGGCAGGTAGCGAGAGCGACATAGACAGCGTATGCTGCGTTCCAGGCTCACCGCGTAACAACACACCTGTATTGGCATCTATCACCTGTCCGTTCACCTGATTGGCTTTTGCTGTCAAACTGCTACCTTGCACAGTTGGAGCCATGCAATAGTAAGCTGTCAGCCCCTCAGGTACCTTCACACGCACGTCTGCTGAGAACACGCCTACACCCGATGCCGGCACAGTAAAGGTAAATTTCGGCTTCTTCGTGAAGTAGCCTGTCGTCGGGTTGGCATAATCAATTGTCTTATAATTACTGTTGAAAGAAATGGCTCCTACGAGCGCATCGTTTTCCGAGAACAACCAATCATTTCTATACAGACTTGCGACCCACTGATGGTCACAATAAATGGTGGTCAACCTTTTGCATTGAGAGAAAATATAATCCATTTGATTCACTTTCTGTGTATCAAAACCGCTTAAGTCGAGTTTGACCAACTTATAGCAACTATCGAACATATATCTCATGTCTCTCACGTTACGCGTATCGAAATTGCTCACGTCAAGTGTGGTAAGTGAAGCACAATTGTTAAACATACGCATCATGTCAGTCACATTCCGTGTATCGAAACTGCTCACGTCAAGACTAGTCAGGTAATAGCAATTATAGAACATATTATTCATGTATTCCACATTCTGGGTATCGAAACCGCTTATATCAAGGCTGGTCATATAGTAGCAGTTATAAAACATACCCGTCATAGTTTTCACATTTCCCGTCTTGAAATTGCTCAAATCAAGACTGGTCAAGTAGGTCTTGCAATTAGCAAACATATGTGACATGTCTGTCACTTTCCGTGTATCGAAATGGCTCACGTCAAGACTTCTCACTAAATAACATCCGGAAAACATTTCTCTCATGGTTGTCGCCTCAGAGGTGTTGAGGTTCTCCAATCCAGTAAAGGTTTCAACTTTACTAAAATCTTTAAAGAATTCATCGAACGACTCTAACTTTACATTCTTGAATGCCTCCTTGATGATCACCCTGTTACAGTCATCTGCTACTTTACAATACGATCCATAGCGATAATATGAATACTCCTCCCAGAATCTCGAAGCAACAGCATCGCCAGCATAAACAACTAATATGTCACCATCTCCATACCATTGGCCGCTGTATAGATTCTTCTGTACATAATCAAAATAGAACGTATAATATCCTTTTTGTTGTACAGGATCACTTTCATAACACAAAATGGCGTAAGGAATCTTGCTAGTTACTGAAGGCGTGAAGAGCTTGTCTGGGGTTGCATAATAGCTATGTATGTCGCTGTTATAGTCAATGACCCAACCCGTTCCAGAACTGGCATAAACACTGTTGCAAGGTCCAATGACATGCGTAGATAAAAACATGTATTTGCTGTTAGCTGTTGACACTTGTGGATAATATGACTTGTCACAATAGACAGCACGAAGGTTCGAGCAACTGCAAAACATCTGTCTGGTATTGACAAGACTCGAGATGTCCAAGGGGTTGATGTCTATCTCTTTCAGACTTGAACAGCCTTGGAACATCAGTGCCATAGTGGTGGTGCGCGAAGAATTGAGGTTCTCCAGGTTGGTGATGCCCGTGATCTTTTGGAAATTGTAAAACCAAGCATACAGACTAATAGGTCGCATCTTTTTGAAAGCAGGCTGAATGACAACGTCTGTCACCATTTCTCGGACTGTCGAATTCCAAACTGGGAAATCTCCACTGGGTGAAGACACGACATTGGCTCCGCTCCATACTCTGGTGACCGTTTGTCCATTATATTTGTCACCCGCCCTCAGACCAATGGGGGCATAATCAAAATAAAGTGTCGTGTTACCGGCACACCAGATGGCATAGGCATTGTTACGGGGCAAGTTGGGGTCATTACCGTACATGCCGTCACCGTTGCTATAGACCCGCATGGAGGAGTTTGCGGTCAGGACGGGGGTTGAACTGAAATTCACTAAGTCCTGACCCCATATCTGCTCACTGCGGTTTCCCTGCAGTAGCATGGCTATCTCACCAGTGGCAATGCGGTCGCGGTCCACAATCGACAGTCCACTGCCAGGGGCACTGTCTGTGTAGTCCATGCAAAGGTAGCTGTTGGTAGCTGTGAATGTGGTACCGTCGTGACTTACACAATGGCGGTTCTCTCCCGTATAGGTACCCATTAGTAACGTATTGGTCAGTTGCACTTTCACACCACTTTCGTTTGTGGCAATCATGGCTGCCGTACAGCGGTTACTGCTCTGAACACCTGTAAAGAAACAGTCGGTGGCATTGAGTGTGGAACCGCCTTGCATGTAACCTGCCAGACCGCCAATAAACTGGTCACCGTGAATGGTGGCTGTTACTTGTACCACATTGAGGTTGACTGTTCCCGAACCATTGCCCACCACACCGGCGATGTTGTCCTTGGTTGAGGTGATGTTGCCTGCTATGACAAGCCGGCTGATGGTGGCTCCGTCTCCACAATAGGCGAACGGTGCCGTGTAGGCCGTTGTTCCGTTTAGGTTAACGGTCAGGGTATAACGTTGACCGTTGAATACACCCTGGTAGGGGTGAGTGGCGGTACCTATCATGGTCTGGTTACTGCCCAAGTCAATGTCTTTTGTCATCTTGGCATTAGCAGCAGGATTACTACCGTTATTCACAATGGAGGCAAATGTGATCCAATCAGATAAGGAACTGATGAGATAGGTCCCGTTAGAATCTCTATTGATCGCCTTTGTTCCTACAAAGACGAATAGTGCCATGAGGGTAAGGAGTAATTTCTTCATACGACTTTTAGTTATTAGTTATTTATGACGACAAAGATAAGCATTTTCTTTGAAAATCACAATAGTTTCCGGAAAAAGATTGAGAAACAACGAGGGTTCTCTGCTTCCTGCTTCCATCTTCCTGTTCTAAAGGAATCATCCGAAGACACAAGCAGATGTTAAAATTCTGAACAATCTTGACGAATTAACTTCGTTTAACGCGAATTTAACGCATTTGCGGCATCAACCGACCATTCGCTCGAAAAAACGGCCAAAATACGCAGTTTGGTAAAGTGTTGATAATTAAGTTATTATAGAAATTGGGCATTTTCAGTTTGCGAAAACGGCGTTTTTAGACTCCAAAAACATGGGTTTTAGGGGGTAAAAACAATGTTTTTAGGTGATGAAAACACCGTTTTTGTGAAGCAAAAAGACTATGGTTTCTTTCTTGGGGGTCGCCTTCGGCGAGAAACTTGAAACGAATTTGAATAATTTGAATAATTTCTTCCACGAATGAGAATAATATTTATATTGATCGCCTGCGGC
>CACXMM010000048.1 GCA_902768785.1 uncultured Prevotellaceae bacterium | reverse complement strand
GAGTTCTTCAGGTCGACTTTCTCTTCTACGAGGTTATGCACACCCACAGCTGAAATCATGCCATAGAGAATCAGACTGACGCCGCCAATGGTGGCATCGGGCATCAGTCGAATAAGGCAAGCAAACTTAGGACAGAAGGCCAAGACGATGGCCAGGCCTGCTGCTATACGGATGACTTTCGGGTCGAACACCTTAGTCAGGTTCAGCACACCTGTATTCTCACCATAGGTGGTATTAGCCGGTGCGCCAAAGACCGAGGCTATGGCTGTGGCCATGCCGTCACCGGTAAGTGTGCGATGCAAACCTGGTTCTGCCAGGAAGTTCTTGCCAACGGTAGAACTGATGGCAAACATATCACCGATATGCTCTATGATGGTAGCAAAGGCAATGGGCATGACGGCCAGGATAGTGGAAAGCATCAGCGATGTGTTGCCGTCCTCGAACACTGCCAGGATGGTGCGGTCCTTGCTGATGGGAAAACCCACCCATGCCGCTTCGCCGAGGGGCGAAAAATCGATCAGGCCCATGCAGGCTGCAATGACAAAAGAGGCCATGACACCCAGCAGGACGGGGATAATCTTGATGATACCCCTGCCCCATACCGACGAGACGATGATGGTGACGATGGAGATGATGGCCAGCAACCAGTTTGTCTGGCAGTTGGCAATGGCAGAACCGGAAAGCACCAGTCCGATGGCGATGACGATGGGACCAGTGACAATGGGAGGGAAGTATTTCAGAATCTTCTTGACCCCAAACGACCTGATCAATGCCGCCATGACGAAATAGAGGAGGCCGGCACAGGCCACGCCCAGACAGGCATAGTCGAGGGCGAGCGTCTCAGAGAGTCCCTGCGACACACCCATCTCCTTGACAGAGGCGTAGCCTCCGAGGAAGGCAAAAGAAGAGCCGAGGAAAGCAGGCACGTTCCATTTGGAAATGAAATGGAACAGGAGTGTGCCGATTCCTGCGAAAAGCAGGGTGACAGATACGTCCAGACCTGTAAGCAGGGGCACGAGAACGGTGGCTCCAAACATGGCAAACAGATGTTGGAAGCCAAGAATCAGCATGCGTGGCGTGCCCAGCTGACGTGCATCATAGATGGCATTATGTGGTTCCATGATAGAATTAGTCATTCCTTCAAATTATTCGTTCCTTCGAATCACCATATTGGTTCCCGGCTTGTTATACCCAAAGCTGCCGGGAACCATTTCGTTATCCTCCACGGTGAAACCATCGGTGGCCTCATCGAAGTAGATGCAGAAGGCGCGGTCGTTGGTGGCATAGGGAGCCTTGACGGGAGCACTGATGCGGTTGCGGCGTATGAAGGAGTTGGGCTGGTTGCTCAGCGTGTAGATGCCCCCGGTATCATAGAGCTGTTTGGCATAGTAATATACATGGTTGCCCTCAATGCGGTTGTTGCGCATACCACTTTCCAGAGCCGTCCATCCCCATCCCACACAGATGCCGGAATAGTTGAGGTCGGACACATCGTTGTTCAGTATCTGGATGTTGCGCACATAGCCGGCAGCGATGCCCACAGCACCCCAATCTTCTGTCGTGCCATGACGGATCTCATTGTTACTGAGGGTGATGCTGTCGCAGATATCCTCATCGTGCTTAGGAGAATAGGGCACATGGGTTTCGAAGCCCTGATCGGGGAAGGTGCCCACCATGATGGCCGTACCGCCGATGTCGTAGAATGAACAGTGGCGGACGGCTGAACGGTTCACACTCTTCTCCATGTCGAGACCTGTGGCGGCGAGATTTGCGAAGTGACAGCCGTCGAACACGATGTCATCGGCATAGCTCACCTTTACCGCAGCATCAGGACGTTCGATCCATGCCTGGTTCTCCAGCTCTGCCTTTTCAGGGAGTCCGGGTTCCTGCAGCTTATACGCATCGATCATGGCAAAGCCTCCCTGCAAGGCGACATGTCCCTGTTCCGAGGGGCGTGTCCATGCGGCATCCATGATATTCACCCCCTCAAAACGGATATGATGCACGCGCCGTTCGGGGGTTCCGCTGATATGGATCAGTGTTTTCAGTACGGGAACGAAGGGCCATGCGAAGAAAGTATCCTGCGGCTGCAGGATCTCTGACTCGCGGGGATAATAGTATACCCTTCCAGAGGGGTAGTCCTGATACCACTCTCCAGGTTCGTCTAACAGCTCCAGGGCGTTCTGCAGACAGAACGACGAGCTGCCTTTCTCGCCGTTGATGACAGGTTGAGGCCAGGGGTGCTCAAACTCCAGCTGACTCTCGGGCTCATGGAACGAGACGATGGTGGAATCGCCCATCACCCGCATCTCCTTCACGCGAAGGATAGCCATGGCCCATCGCTGGTGCACCACCATCTCCAGCAGGTTCGCCTTACTCAGGTCTTGCTTGGGTGTGGGGATGGTGATCGTCCGCTCCTTCGTATTGAAATTCAGCATCCGCTCCATTTTCACCGAGGGTGTCTGAATGGCCGCCTCACCACCGTCCACGAAGAAGGTGCCGAACTGTGTAGCCATGCGCCCCTGGTCCATCTGTCGGAACCAGAGGATTCTGTTTCCCACCATGGGAGCCTCTGCCGTCCAGATCTTGTTCCGCAATGAGGGAGCGACGCGCACATCGCTGCATCCGCGTGTCCATTGCGTGATCCGGATACCGCCTCTGATGACGGCAGCCCCCCTGATGACAGTGGGTGACTCCTCCGTACCGCTGTCCTCAGGACGGATGAAGATGGGGCGCTGCAGCAGGTAGGTGCCACTCTCAAGGTTGATGCGGATACCCCCTTTCACTTCGGGACGTTTCAGTCGTCGCCACTCACGTGCCTGTCGTAAGGCCTGTTCCACGGTAGCGAACGGGTGTTCGCGTGTTCCTGCGTTTCTGTCGTCTCCGTTTGTGGCCACAAAGATGTCTCCCGCCATCATCTGGAGATGACATACGAGGGCCACCAGCAACCATCCTATTCTTTTCATAAGCTATTAGTTTTTATTGATTATTCGAAGGGTAGGGGAGTAGGGATAGATGATCGTTGAACGTTCACGATGCAAAGATACAACGAGTTTTTGAAACCACCGCATTCTCCGCTACGATTTTTATGTTGTTTTTCGCGTTCCTTGTATCGTATCTCGAAAAAAATATCTATATTTGCAACAGACTTGCGGCGTGCGTTACTCGCCAGGCCGTAGTCTTTCCCCTCCCTTTCAGGGCAGGGTTAGTTATCGCGAATCAATCAAACAATATGACAACAGAATATATCATCCGAATTTGCGTAGCAGCCCTCTTAGGCGGTATCATCGGCTTAGACCGCGAATACCGTGCCAAGGATGCAGGTTTCCGCACCCACTTCCTTGTGGCATTGGGCAGTGCGCTGTTTATGATCGTGTCGCAGTTTGGCTTCGGCGACGTCGTGGGAACCAACGGCTATCGTTTGGATCCGTCGCGTGTGGCGGCACAGGTGGTGAGCGGCATCGGTTTCATCGGTGCAGGAACCATTATCTTCCAGAAGCATGTATTGAAAGGACTTACCACAGCGGCAGGTATCTGGTGTACGGCGGCCATTGGTTTGGCCAGTGGATCAGGGATGTACATCATCGCCATCGTGGCTACCGTCCTGGCCCTGCTGTGCCTGGAGGCCTTTAATTTCTTCCTCCACCGTTTCGGTGCCCGTACGGTATCGATTCGTTTCTCTGCCCCCTCCAAGGAGCATGTCCACCATGTGATGGAGGTGCTGGAGCGCGCTCATGTAGGCATCGGCTCCTATTACATGGAACGACAAGAAGAAGACGAAGACCACCACTATGTTGTAGGGATGGATCTTCGTCTGAAGCGTGACCGGTATATTACCCGGTTATTGGAGCTAATGAGTGACTTCGATGGGGTGAGCATCGAGAACGTCGAGTAGGGCGCAACCCTTCCTACAGCAGTTCTACGAGTCGTGCCATCTGATTGGGGATACGGATCTGCTGCGGACACTTGGAGAGACACTCCTCACAATCCATGCACTGGTCAGCACGTTCCTGTTCGGCCAGTGCCTTTTTGTATCCTTCTACATAAGTCTTGTGACGTTCGCGGTAGTCGGCAGCAGACTTATCCGGCAGGGGTAGCAGCTTCTTGTTCACCGACTCATTGTAATAGGCAAAATTCCCAGGGATATTCACACCATACGGACATGGCATGCAGTATTCGCAGGCTGTGCAAGGCACCGTGGGATAGCCGTTCATGTCATCGGCGATCTTTGCCAATACCTCTTTCTCCTGATCGGAGCAGGGATCAAGGGGAGAGAATGTCTTGACGTTATCCACCAAATGCTCCATGAGGGTCATACCGCTCAGGGCTGTGAGAACATTCGGCAGCGAACCAACCCAGCGGAACGACCATGAGGCCTGACTGTCATTGGGACGAAGACTCGTAAGCCGTTGTGCGAACTCCTCGGGTAAACGTGCCAGACGACCGCCCAGCAGGGGCTCCATGATCACGCACTGGATACCCGCCTTCTCGCATTTGTTATACAGATACTCGGCATCGGCATCACCTTTCCGTCCTGTAGAAGCATGGCGCCAGTCAACGTAGTTCAATTCAATCTGACAGAAATCCCAGTGATAGGTGTCGTTATTGTCGATAAGCCAGTCGAACACTTCCACGTTTCCGTGATAGGAGAAGCCCAGGTTCCTAATGCGTCCTGCCTTCCGTTCCTCCAGGAGGAAGTCGAGCAGGTGGTTGTCGATGAAGCGGGGGGTGAAGTCCTGCATGCCGCTACCTCCCACACTATGCATCAGGTAGTAGTCGATATACTCCACCTGGAGCGATTTGAACGACTGGTAGTACATCTTCTTCGACTCCTCCAACGACCACAGGTTACGCCGTTGGTTCGACATCTTCGTGGCAATGTAGAAAGATTCGCGGGGATGACGTTTCAAGGCGATACCCGTGGCAATCTCCGACTGACCACCGCTGTACATCGGTGCCGTATCGAAATAGTTCACGCCATGAGCAATGGCATAGTCCACTTCCTGGTTCACCAGCTCCTGATCGATCTGTCCTCCATTGCGTGGCAGGCGCATCATGCCATAGCCCAGGAGTGATACCTTGTCACCAGAGTGCCTGTTCACACGGTAGGTCATCATGTTCTGACCCTCCTGTAGCATTCTGGGTGCTGACTGTGGAGCAAATGTTTTAGCAAGGGCATCAAAAGGTTTCATGGCAAGCATGGCCACGGCTGATGCCGATCCGATTCCTGTCATCTTCAGGAACTGTCGGCGATTGAGTTTCTTATTATTATCAGACATAGGCAGTTGTATTTAGTGATTATTAATTATTACTCTACGAATGGGACGAACCATCGGTCTTTCAAAGCGGAGCGGAGATAAATCAGACGAATTTCAAATCATCATTGTGACAGCAAATTCTTTATTCTTCATTTCAAAAACTCTCTGATCTCTTCCATCCTCTGCATTCCAGCGGTGCGTCCAATCTCATACACTCTTTTCATCTCCTCGGGATCGTGTGAGATATGACCGATGGGTAGTTTCTCTGCGGGGCGTATCACAAGGGTGTTACCCTTTTGCTCCTCCTGACGCACGTAGTCCAGCTGCTGGTTATACATCTCATGACGGTGCTCCATAGCCGATACCGTATGGGGGTAGTGACGCAGGCTCCATTTGATCAGTGGCATGAGACGGTTGGGCGTTTTCTGATAATCTGCAGGCTGCGTCAGGATGACAATGTTCCGCGGATAGCCAATGCCTTGGAAATAGGCCAAGGGGATGCTGTCGGTCATGCCCCCATCCAGCAGGTGATACCCTTCCAGTTCCACGACATGCGATACCACAGGCATCGAGGCCGAGGCGCGTATCCACTCGTAGGCTGTATGACCACCCGTCATGCATCTCTTATAGACAGGTTTTCCCGTTACGACATCCGTGCAGACGATATAGAACTCGGTAGGATTCTTCTCAAACGTGGCATTGTCGAACTTGTCGTACTGCTCAGGCACGATGTGGTAGGCATATTCTGCACCAAAGAGATCACCGGTTTTCAGGAACGACTGCATGCTGCAATAGCGTTTGTCGTGAGCGAAACGCATATTGTACCGGATAGCCCTGCCGATTTGCCGTGATTTGTAGTTACAGCCGAAAGCCGCCCCTGCTGAGACCCCAATGATCCCATCGAACGCGATGCCTTGTTCCATCATCACGTCCATCACCCCTGCAGAGAAGAGGCCACGCATCGCTCCTCCTTCCAGTACCAGTCCTTTCTTGAGCGCACTCATATCCTAATCGCTTGATCAAAAGACCGCCACAAAGATAATAAAAAATAACAAGAATTTATTCTTTTCCCTCGTTATTTCGTTTTTTTATGCTAAATTTGCAACCGTATGAGAACAGGAATATTCGTGGGGAGCTTCGACCCCTATACCATCGGGCACGACCATATTGTACGCCGTGCCTTGCCCCTTTTCGACCGAATCATCATCGGCGTGGGCGTGAACGAGCATAAGCAGTATATGCAGAGTGCGGAGATCCGCAAGCGGAAAATCCAGGAGCTCTATCAGAGCGAGAAAAGGATTACGGTGAAGACCTATTCCGATCTGACCATCGATTTCGCCCACCGCGAGATGGCCGACTTCATCATCAAGGGGGTGCGCTCGGTGAAGGATTTCGAGTATGAGCGTGAACAGGCAGATATCAACCGTCGCATCGGACATATCGATACCTTACTGCTCCTTGCCGAACCGGGCATGGAGAGTATCAGTTCATCGATGGTGCGCGAACTGGTGCACTTCGGAAAGGATGTGAGGGAGTTCCTTCCCAAGAGATAAAGGGATAAAATAGAATCAACATGATAACGTATCAAACGGAAGGCGTGAAAATGCCCAAGATCAGGAAACGCGACACCACGGCCTGGATACGTGCCGTGGCAGCAAGCTATGGCAAGACCGTAGGTGAGGTGGGCTACCTGTTCTGTGATGATAAGAAAATCCTTGAAGTGAATAAAGAGTATTTGGGGCACGACTACTATACCGATATCATCACCTTCGACTACTGCGAGGGTGATGTGCTGAACGGTGACCTCGTGATCTCACTCGATACCATCCGTACAAATGCGGAGAAATTTAATAAGAGTTACGAAGAAGAACTGCACCGCGTCATCATCCATGGTATCCTCCACCTCTGCGGCATCAATGACAAAGGACCGGGAGAGCGTGAGATCATGGAAGCGGCGGAGAACCGTGCCCTGGCAATGAGGGTGCACTCGTCTGCGCTCATTCATCCATCGGATACCTGACGCCCCATTTGAAGCGCAGCGTATCCATCATCTTCATGATATAGAGGGTTTCGTCGAGCGGCATGTAGGGCGTCTCGGTGAGCCCTTTTTCCATGGCATCCTGACAAGCCAGGAACTGATATTCATAACCCGTGATTTGCTGGGGAACGGCTATCTCCTCGATGAACACGCGGTCGCGGGCATATACCTGAACAGTCTGGGGATTATTGATATTGTCGATGATCAGGTAGCCCTCGGTACCACAGAGGATGCCTTGGTTGTCGTTCACACAGCATGCTGACGACTGGATATTGGCCAGTACGCCATCGGCAAAGGTGAACGAGATGGCATTGGTGAGATCCATGCCGGTATCTGACTTCACGCACTGTGACTCGGTATTCACGATCTCAGCATCGTGGAACATCCTGACGAAGTTGATGCCATAGACACCCAGGTCGAGAAGGGCACCGCCACAGAGATCAGGACGCATGATACGTGGTTTGTTACCCATGCTGTAGCCGATGCTCGCAGTGATCAGTCGGAGGTCACCGATCCTGCCCTCGGCCATCATGTTGCGGATAACGGGGACGATGGGCTGGTAACGGGTCCAGATAGCCTCAGCTAAAAACACCTTCTTCTGACGTGCCAGATCAACCACCCGCTGGCTCTGTGCATAGTTAGCCATGAACGCCTTCTCCACCAAGCAGGCTTTCCCTGTTTCAAGAGCTTGCATAGTGACGTCATAGTGATGGGAATGGGGCGTGGCTACATATACCAGATCAACCTTTGGATCAGCAATCAGGTCGGCATACGAGCCATAAGCTACAGGGATACCCCACTGTGCAGCAAAGGCATCAGCTTTCTGTTGTGAGCGAGATGCGATGGCATAACACTCCACGGTGGCTAATTCTCTCAAGGTGATGGCTGCCTTCTCAGCAATCCATCCGGTACCCACGATGCCGACATGTAGTTTTTTTTCCATAGGTTCTTTTAGTTTTATTCTTTTGATATGACTTCCAGTCCTTTCTGCACGATGTGGTTCACCTCGTTCATGATCTGGAAATACTCACTCATATCCCATAGGTCGCGGGCGATGAGGCCCTTGAGCTGCTTACTGAGATAAGGCAGCGTACGTTTCAGTTCGTCATCGTCCTTAGCCTTGATCTTCTGTTTCTCCGCAGCTGCAAGGATTGTATCGAGGAGCGACTGGGGGACCTCAAACTCCTTGTTGAACTGCTGGAAGGTAGGATAGCTCTTTTTCAGCTGTGCGCGGTGGTTGTCGATATAGCGCAGACTATTCTCCACGATGATGTTCTTCGCTGCGAGCTGACGGTGGAAACGTGTGTATTGAAGGGTGTCGAGGGGCACGAAGACATCGGGCATGATACCACCGCCACCATAGACGGTGCGATGCTGTCGCAGCGTCTGGTATTTCATGGAGTCGGCGAAATGGATGCTGTCGGGGTTCGTCAGCTCTCCATGTTTCAGTCGGTTCTCGAAATCCATCTCATATTCTTTCAGGTCACCTTTCTTATAAGGTTTCTGGATACAACGGCCCGAAGGGGTGTAGTAATGGGAGATGGTAAGACGGATCATGGAGCCGTCGGGCAGGTCGATGGGGCGCTGTACCAGTCCTTTACCGAAGGTGCGCCTACCCACCACCAGACCACGGTCCTGGTCTTGAATGGCTCCCGATACAATCTCTGCTGCGGAAGCTGTGAACTCGTTCACCAAAACCACGACCTTGCCGGAGCGCAGCTGTCCGTTACCCTCTGCACGGTAGTCCATGCGTTGTGACGTCCTTCCCTCGGTATAGACGATTAGGTCTTTATCCGGCAGGAACTCATTTGCAATCTGCACGGCAGCCTGGAGGTAGCCGCCACCATTCTCCTGGAGGTCGAGGAGCAGACTCTTCATGCCCTGCTCCTTCAATGTTCTCACTCCCTCCATAAACTCCTGATAGGTGGTGGCACCGAAATTCTCTATGCGTATATAACCAATTTCCGGACGGATCATATAGACAGCGGTAACACTCTTCACGGGAATCCTGTCACGGGTCACGGTGAAATACATCGTCTCGGGGACACCCCGACGCAGGATGCCCAACTTCACCTTTGTGCCTCGTGGACCGCGCAGTCGTTTCATGATATCTTCACGTGACATCTTCACACCTGCGATGGCGGTATCGTTCACGTTGATAATGCGGTCACCTGCCAAGATACCCACCTTCTCCGACGGTCCTTTCACCACGGGTTGTATCACCAGCAACGTATCCTCAATCATATTGAACTGCACACCGATGCCGTCGAAGTTCCCCTGCAACGGTTCGTTCAACGACTTCACCTCCTTGGGGGTGGCATACGAGGAGTGGGGATCCAGCTCCTTGAGCATACCGCGGATGGCATCCTCCACTAACTTCGACTCATCCACTGTATCCACATACAGGTTATTAATGGCCATCTCCGCAATCTGCAGTTTGCGCAGAGGACTGTCCCCTCCCATGTTGATTCGGAACTGTGCATGGAGGGAAAGCGTAAGCAGCAGTGCTGCGAGTGTAATGATGTTCTTTTTCATGTTGTATTAATCATAGACTTCTTCCTCCTCTGGCCTGTCTTCTTCCACCACCAGGTTGTCGATGATGAAGTTCTGGCGCTCGGCAGTGTTCTTTCCCATGTAATATTCCAGGAGTTTCTGCACCTGGTCGTTTTTATGTAAGGTGACCTGCTCCAGGCGCATGTCAGGCCCGATGAAGTTTACGAACTCATCGGGAGAGATCTCACCAAGACCTTTGAAGCGGGTAATCTCAGGTTCTGGTCCCAAGGCGGTGATGGCATCCTGGCGCTCCTCTTCACTGTAGCAGTAGCGGGTGATGAAATCGTTCTTCTTCCCCTTAGCCTCATCTGCCTCGGCCAATACCTTTTTGTTCTTGATCTTTGTCCTGCGGTTTCGTACACGGAACAAGGGTGTCTGCAACACATACACATGTCCTTTCTTGATGAGCTCCGGGAAGAACTGCAGGAAGAACGTGATGATGAGCAGACGGATATGCATGCCGTCGACATCGGCATCGGTGGCCACGATCACCTTATTGTATCTGAGGGTGTCGAGACCGTCCTCGATGTCGAGGGCCGCCTGCAGGAGGTTGAACTCCTCGTTCTCATACACCACCTTCTTCGTCAGACCGAATGAGTTCAAGGGCTTTCCCCTCAGGGAGAACACCGCCTGGGTGTTCACGTCACGGCTCTTGGTGATGGATCCGCTGGCGGAGTCACCCTCGGTGATGAAGATACTGCTCTCCTCCTTGCGGTCGCTCTTCACATCACTGTAGTGGATGCGGCAGTCGCGCAGCTTCCTATTATGGAGGTTTGCCTTCTTCGCTCTTTCGCGAGCCAGCTTCGTGATACCCGCCATGGCTTTCCGTTCCTTCTCGCTCTCGCTCACCTTCTGCAGCATCACCTCGGCAACGTCGGTGTGCATGTGCAGGTAGTTATCCACCTCGGTCTTGATGAAGTCACCCACGTATTTGTTCACACTCACGCCACCCGGACTCATGGTCTGGGAGCCCAGTTTGATCTTCGTCTGACTCTCGAACATCGGCTCCTCCACATTCACGGCGATGGCAGCCACCAGTCCGTTACGGATATCCGTATATTCGAAGTTCTTCCCCGCATATTCCTTGATGGTGCGGGCTATATGCTCCTTGAAGGCACTCTGGTGGGTACCGCCCTGAGTGGTATGCTG
The DNA here is from genome assembly GCA_902768785.1 of uncultured Prevotellaceae bacterium. Classification (GTDB taxonomy): domain Bacteria; phylum Bacteroidota; class Bacteroidia; order Bacteroidales; family Bacteroidaceae; genus Prevotella. The sequence goes on along the minus strand of CACXMM010000048.1, from coordinate 3,737 downwards.
TCCGTTCACGAACGAGTGGTATTCCTCGCCATATTGGTTGGTATGGGTGAAAGCAATCTCGATATCCTCTCCTTTCAGGTGGATGATGGGGTAGATGCCCTCGGTGGTCATATTGTCGTTGAGCAGGTCTTTCAAGCCATTGCGACTAAGGATGCGCCTGCCGTTATACATAATGGTGAGACCTGTGTTCAGGTAGGTGTAGTTCCGCAGCATGATCTCCACGATGTCGCTATGGAACTGGTAGTTCTTGAACAAGGTGTCATCGGGCTCGAAGAAAATGTACGTTCCGTTCTCGTCTTGAGTGTCCTCCGTCCTGTCTGTCTTCAGCACACCACGCTCGAAGGACACGGCGCGTACCTTCCCATCGCGGAAGCTCCTCACCTCGAAATGGGAGCTCAACGCATTCACGGCCTTCACACCCACACCGTTCAGTCCTACGCTCTTCTTGAAAGCCTTCGAGTCGTATTTTCCTCCGGTATTCAATACGCTCACGGCTTCTACCAGCTTTCCTTGGGGGATGCCACGGCCATAGTCGCGCACACTGACACGCAGGTTCTCCTCTATGTCTATCTCAATGCGCTTACCGGCATTCATCTTGAACTCATCGATGGAGTTGTCGATCACCTCTTTCAGCAACACGTAGATACCATCCTCTGGTAGTGAGCCATCACCCAAACGACCGATATACATACCGGGACGGGTGCGCACATGTTCCATATCCGACAGGTGTCGGATATTATCATCCGTATATTTGATTTGCTCTTCCATATTTCTTCTTTACTCTTTCTCTCCTTGATGATCTCCCTTTCCTTCGCTGCACACGCCCAAGTCCTTCTTATAACATCTCAGTCGTCTGTTCACATGTGCATCGAAATACTGCCAGTTGTTCAGTATGTGGGTATTCGTTTCCATCTGTGGCATGGCCTGTGCCCATTTGAAACCATAGCGCTGGTATTGCTGCACCAGGTCATTGAAGATCAAGGCATTGGCACCACGTGAACGGTATTCGGGAAGCACGCCGATGAGCAGCATATCCACCGTGTCGGCATGGTGCCATCTGATGGCATCTATCAGGTGCCACCATCCCAATGGCATCAGACGACCGTTGTGTGTCTTGCGCATCGCCTCTGACAGTGAGGGGAAGGTGATGCCGAAGCCCACCATCATGTCGTTGTTGTTCCCGTCAACCACGGTGGTGATCAGGTTCATATCGGCAATCTTGATATATTGGTCCACAAGCTGGTCGACTTTCTTATCTGACAACTGTGAGAAGCCATAGAGATCCTTATAGGTGGCATTGAGCAACTGGAATACCTTCCTTCCGTAGCCTTGTCGCAGCAGCTCGTTTCGGGTGAGCTTGTGTACACGCAGGTTAAAGCGCTCAGATACCATCTTGGCGATGCGTGCAAACTTATCCGGAACCTCCTCAGGTACCCTGACCATGCACTGCACGTAGTCGTTGTCCTTGCGGAAGCCGCCCATGCGCTCGATATGCTCAGGGTAGTAGCGGTAGTTGTAATGGGCATACATTGTGGCCAGGGTGTCGAAGCCCTCCACGAGCATTCCTTCGCGATCGGTGTCGGCAAAGCCCATCGGTCCCACCATCTGGAGCATACCCCGCTGGGCTCCCCACTCCTCCACGGTCTGTATCAGTGCCTTGCTCACTGCCAGATCATCGATGAAATCGAACCATCCGAAGCGTACGATCCGCTTTCCCCATCGCTCGTTAGCCTTATGGTTGATGATGGCAGCCACACGGCCCACCACCTTGTCATTTTCGTAAGCCAGGAAGTAATCAGCCTCACAGTCCTCGAACGATGCGTTCTTCTCCTTGCACAAGTTGTTGAGTTCATCGAAATGCAGATAGGGCACATCGTAGGGGTCGTCGCGGTAAAGATCATATCTGAACTGGATGAATGCTTCCAAGTCCTTTCTCGTTTCAACTTTTTTAATTTCCATGTATAGGTTTCAGATTCCTACTGCAATTAGATTTTCTTGATATAGCAACGGCGGCGTTTGTGCTGTTCTGTCTCCAAATACTGCCATTGGCTCTGCACCTTCTCGTTCGACTCCATCTCCACCTGACTCTCTCCCCAGTAGAAGCCATATTTCTGATACCAGGGAATCAGATGGGCAAAGAGCAGTGCGTTGGCACCTTTCATCCGGTATTCGGGGAGAATGCCCACCATCTCCAAGTCAACATATTTCGTCTTGTGGAACTTCAGTGCACGGATCAGGTGCCACCAGCCGTAAGGCAGCAGTCTGCCTCTGCGGCATTTCTTCATGGCTTCAGAGAGCGAGGGCAGCGTAATGCCCACACCCACCAGCTTATGCTCCGGCGTGTTCCAGTCCTCTATCACCACGATCAGATTCAGGTCAGCCCACCGCAGGTACATATCGAGATACTGCTTGATTTGGCGGTCGGAGAGTTCAGAGAACCCGTATAGATCCTTGAAGGTTTCATTGATCAGGTGGAACACCTTCAGTCCGTATTTCTCCTTGTAGATTTCTTTCATCGTCAGGCTCCGCGCATGGAGGTTATAGCGTTTCTCCACCATCTGCGCAATCTTGGCGAACTTTTCGGGGATCTGCTCAGGGATAAAGATCTTAAACTCCACATAGTCATTGTCTTTCTCCCAGCCCCCCAGCTGTTCCATGTGCTGTGGGTAGTAGGGGTAGTTATAGATGGTGGCCATGGTACCCAGTTGGTCGAAACCTTCTGTGAGCATACCTTCGGGATCGAAGTCGGTGAATCCCAGAGGACCGATGATTTCGGTCATGCCCTTCTCCTTTCCATAGCGTTCCACGGCTTCAAAGAGGGCGCGGCTCACTTCAATGTCATCGATGAAGTCAATCCATCCGAAGCGCACACTCTTACGCTGCCACCGTTCATTGGCCTTGTGGTTGATAATGGCCGCCACCCTACCAGCCAGCTTACCGTCCTTGTAGGCAAGGAAGTATTCTGCCTCGCAGAAATCGAAGGCCGCATTCTTGGTTTTATTCAGAACGAACATCTCATCGCTGAACAGGTTAGGCACATCATATTGGTTCCCTTCGTAAAGATCGTAATGGAAATCCACGAAAGCCTTCAGCTCCGCTTTCGTCTCCACCCTTTTGATTTGTACTGCTGCCATGGTTTATTGGTTTATGAATGAGAGCAATGTCCTCATTGTCATGTATATCCTGCAAAATTAATCAAATCCCATGGCATAAGCAAAATATCTCCAAAGAATTAATATTTTTTAGGCACAGAACTAAAAAGCATTCAACCGATAGCAGGCTCATGACAAGTCTGAAGATCTTGTAAAAATAATTGGTCGGAATTTTAACAATGTAAAAAAACTCTAATTGGAAGGATGGGATGTGCCGCACGGTTTCGGAGCATCCAAATAGGCGGTTTTTTGCAAGTAAAGGCTCATTGCGTTCAAAGTAAAGGCTACTTTGGACTTAAGTAAAGATTACTTTGAACTTAAGTAAAGGTTACTTGGAGTTGTTCCAGACGTTACTTACATCCTTTCCGCCGTCATCTAAGGGTCGTTCCGCCGTCACTTTACCCCCTATAGATGCCGTCGGAATGAGTGATAGATGCCGTCGGAACAGGTGATAACGCCGTTCGTAACAACCCTTAGATGACGCTCCTTCGAAAATGTATAGTTTCAACTTTGGTAGGGTTCTTTGGGTCGCCTTCGGCGATTTATTGGAAACGAATTTGAATAATTTGAAGAGTGCCTTGAGCG
>CACXMM010000047.1 GCA_902768785.1 uncultured Prevotellaceae bacterium | reverse complement strand
GTTGATGGGGTCGTTGCACTCCTTCAGCGGAGCCTGCTCCATATTGTTGCTGGGGATATAGCTCAAGAGCGTCTTGATCATCTCGATAGCCTCTTCCTCAGTAGATGCGGTGAAGTGTGTCACACCACTCTTGGTAGAGTGTACGCTGGCACCACCTAAGTGCTCCTGGTCCACATCCTCGCCAGTTACTGACTTCACCACCTTCGGACCCGTCAGGAACATATACGAAGTGTTCTCCATCATTAAGGTGAAGTCGGTGAGGGCAGGAGAATAAACAGCACCACCGGCACAAGGACCGAAGATACCGCTGATCTGCGGAATCACACCTGAAGCCAGGATATTGCGCTCAAAGATCTCTGCGTAGCCACCCAGTGCGTTGATACCTTCCTGGATACGGGCACCACCAGAGTCGTTGATACCGATCACGGGTGCACCCATCTTCATACCCAGATCCATCACCTTGCAGATCTTCTCTGCCATGGTCTCAGACAGAGAACCGCCGTTCACGGTGAAGTCCTGTGCGAAGACATAAACCAGACGACCGTCGATCGTTCCGCTACCGGCAACGACACCGTCGCCAAGGTACTGCTTCTTCTCCATACCGAAGTTGGTACAGCGGTGGAGCTTGAACATATCCACCTCCTCGAAGCTACCCTCGTCGAGCAGCATGTCAATACGCTCACGAGCTGTATATTTGCCACGTGCATGCTGTTTCTCAATGGCTTTTTCGCCACCGCCAAGGCGAGCCTGCTCACGCTTGGCGATCAGATTCTTGATCTTTTCTAATTGTTTGCTCATTGTTTTATTTCACAATTTTATGATTTTGCAAATTGCGGATTTGTGATAGATGGACAAAATCCGGAATGCCATTATTCCGGATGCTCACAAAGCTCTGTCAGGATGCCGCAGGTTGACTTCGGGTGCAGGAAGGCGATATTCAGTCCCTCTGCACCTTTGCGGGGTGCCTGGTCGATCAGACGAATACCCTTCTCGGAAACTTCTGCCAATGCATTGGCCACACCGTCCTCGATGCAGAATGCCACATGGTGCACACCTTTGTTGCCTTTGTCTATCCACTTCTGAATAGTACTCTCAGGTGATGTCGGCTCCAGCAGTTCCAGTTTAACCTCACCGCACTTCAGGAAGGCGGTCTTTACTTTCTGATCCTCTACAGTCTCGACTGCATAACACTTCAGTCCTAATACATTCTCGAAGAATGGCAGAGCCTCTTCGATGCTCTGGACTGCGATACCTAAATGTTCAATGTGTGAAATCTTCATGATGAATGAAAATTAAATAGCTGTTATAAAAGTAATAAGTTGCCGCAAAGGTACGGATTATTTTCCAATGCGCCAAATAAGTATGCTTAATTTATCCAAAAAAGGGTACTATAGTTCTATCAGTACACGCAGATTAACCTGTCTGCCTGTGAGATAGTTGGGAACAGCATATTGCTGACTGGTGACATCGGTGATCCAATAGTACGAGTTGACGTTGTTGATGCCGAACAGGTTCAGACAGTCGATGCCCACCCATACATTCTTAGCCCACCGTTTCCTGGACGCCGTATTGGTCACGATAGGGTAGGGCGACTCGATCTTTGACTCACCGTAGGCACGGAAACTCATTCCGATGTCGGCACGTTTGTATGCGGGAGCGCGGAACGGCATCTGATCAAGACTCCTATGGGGTGCGCCAAAAGGCAGACCGTCGGCAAAAGCTAACTTCAGAGACATTTTCCATCGGTCGGTACCTGGGAAGTAATCCGTGAAGAACAGATTCACTGCCCATCGCTGGTCTGTGGGGAGAGGAATGCTTTTCCCGTTGATGCGCATCTTCGTGTCCATGAGAGAGAAGGTGAGCCAGGAGTCACTGCCGGGCACGAACTCTCCGTACAGCTTCAGGTCGAGACCTGCAGCATGACCGCTGCATTGTTCACTGGCATCATAGACGATCTTCACATTGTTCACGGTATAGGGCACAAGGTTGCTTAACAGCTTGAAGTAGGCTTCTGCCGTAAACTTGAACGGTCGGCCCAGCATCTTGAAACGTTGGTCATACCCTGCAATGAAATGGATGGATCGCTGACTCTTGATGCGTTCGTTCAGGGTAGCGTAGGTGATACCGTTGAGGGTCATGGTGTCACGAAGTTCCTTGAAGAACGGAGCCTGGTAATAAAGACCTGTGGCCAGACGAAGGGTGACATCATGGTTAAAGGCGGGCACGATTCCTAAGGAGAGACGTGGGCTGAACAGACTCTCGCGGTTGAAGTTCCAATGAGAGAAACGAACACCATAGTTCAAGGTATAGAAAGTGTTCTCACCAGGACTGGTGAACTTATACGTATCCTGAGCATACACCTCGATGCGGTTTGCTCTCAGTTCGTTACGGGCATCGAGGGTATAGATCATGTTCAGGTCTTTGCCCGTGTGTGGGATACTGTAGCCACTGGAGTCGCGCATCTCATATTCCCGAGTCTTTTCCTTCACCCGTTCGATCTTGTATGTGAAGCCCGCCTGCAGGTCGTGTTTCTTCACTTTCTGCTGTAGCATCACCTTGAAACTCTGCACATTCGCCGTGAGGTAGTTACGCGTATGCTCCATATAGGTTCCTACCCCCAAGTTCTCACTGGTCTCCGTTTGTGTCAGCCAGTATTGTCCTTGGATATCATACCGTTCCTGTTCGTTGGTGTAGAACGTGGAATAGATTAATGACAGATGACTGTTGTCTGAGAGATGGCGCGTGATGTTCAGCGTACCAAAATAGGTGCGGAAGATATCCTTCTCCCATCCGTCGAAATAGACACGGAACGACTTGACGTTCTCCATCGTGCCAAACTTCGTCTCACGGTCCTCAGGGTCAAAATTGTAATGGTTCTCAGAGACGTCACCAATCAGGGAGATGCTCCATCGCTTGTTCGGATCAAAGGTGAGATAGGTCTGGTAGTCGAGGAAGTTCGGCTGATATTCGCCTTTCGTCTCCAAGGTACCCAACAGGTAACGGGTGGTCTTGTAGCGCAGTCCGTTGCTCCACGAGAACTTCTTGTTGGAGAAGCCCACATAAGCTCCGGCTCCTAACAAGCTGGCTGATGCGGTGGCCTCGAATTTCTTCGGACGCTTATATTGGATGTCGAGGGCCGATGACATCTTGTCCCCGTATTTCGCCTCGAAGCCACCTGTGGAGAAGCCGATCTGTTCCACCATGTCGGGGTTGATGATTGACAAGCCCTCCTGCTGACCGCTACGTACCAGGAAGGGACGATACACCTCCACATTATTTATATATACAGAGTTCTCGTCGAATGAACCACCACGGACATTGTATTGACTTGACAGTTCCGAATGGGTGCTCACACCAGCCTGACCTTGGATCATCTCTTCCACGGCATTGCCCGTCACAGAGGGCGTGTTCTGCATGTCTTTCGTGTCTAACCGTTGTGTACTGCCTGTCTGTCGGATACGTTCGGTGACAACCACTTCGCCCAGTTCCTTACTCTCATCGAAGAGCTGGATGAGCAAGGTCTGCTTCCCACGAGGATTCCGCAGGACACGTGTCTTTGTCTTGTATCCTATCATGGAGAATTTAACCTCCACACTATCAGCTGATTGTAATGTCATACTGAACTCACCCTTCAAGTTTGTCATCACTGCCTTTCCCTGTTTCCATACCGATACAGTGGCCAGCTCAACAGGGTTGTTGTTCTGGTCGGTGACTTTACCTTGCAGCGTGAACTGTTGGGCTTGAATGCCAACGGTTGTCAGCAGCATCCACAGAAGGATGAATAATGTTTTCTGTTTCATCACTAACTATAACGCGTCCTGTCGCCGTTTTATTGTGTTTCTTGTTCACAGAATACCCTGATGGCTGTCACGCAACAAATAAGAAAGAAAAGGAAACAAATGAAAAAGGGACATAGATAGAAAAAGAGTATCTTTGCAATCAAAAAATCCAATCAATCAACAAGATGAAAAGAATTACATTACCCTTCCTGCTGCTTCTGATCGCTATGAGCGTCCAAGCGCAGAACCCTTATCTCCCGCTGTGGGAGCATGTACCCGATGGAGAACCCCGTGTTTTTGAAGATCCTGACAACCCAGGAAAGTACCGTGCCTATATCATCGGATCGCACGATGTGAACTACTCTGCCTATTGTGGTCCTGACATCCGCATGTGGTCGGCTCCTGTAGAGGATCTGAGCAAGTGGCGTGATGAAGGTCCGATATTCACCTATTTTATCGACGGACAATGGGACACGATGTATGCCCCCGATCTTGTGGAGGTGAAGGATAGGAAGACAGGCAAGAAAACCTACTATCTCTATCCCCATTCAAGAGGATGGCGCCGCACGCCGATGGTTTGCAAGGGCGATCGCCCCAACGGACCCTTTACACCGATCAACCTTACTGACGACGGGCGTCAGTGTGTCCCTGGCTCCCTGATTGACTTCGACCCGTCGGTGTTCATTGAGAATATCACTGACAAGAAAGACAAGGACTACGACATCGGCTTCCGTGCCTATGTGTTCTATGGCTTCCAGCATTCCACAGCTGTCGAACTTGACCAAAAGACCATGTATTCGAAGCGTGAGGGTACAGAGCCTATTGATCCATTCATCCCTGCCAGCAGTGCTGATGGACGGTTGCTCGACAAACCCGGCTCAGAGTACAAAGCCCTTTATCAGGGACAGGATCCGCTCGACTTCAATTTCTTCGAGGCATCGTCTATCCGTCAGGTGGGTAACAAATATGTCATGGTGTTTAGTGGCTACAGCGGTAAGGAATATGGCTTGGGGAACACCAACTCTGCCCTTCGCTATGCCTACGGAGACTCTCCGTTAGGTCCTTGGCGCTCTGGTGGTGTGCTGGTTGATTCCCGTGGTGTGGTATTGAACGAGGATGGCTCGAAGCTCATCACCACCAATTTTGCACATAACACCCATGGCTCATTACAGGAGATCAATGGTCAGTGGTATGTCTTCTATCACCGTCCGCCACGTGGCTTCGGTAATGCCCGTCAGACCATGGTGGCTCCCGTGAAGATCACGTGGGACAAGAAGCCTGTGGCCAAGGGCGGACAGGTACGCATCACGGGCTATGATCCTTTTGTTAAGAACAACGAGTGGACGGCCAAGGCCTCTGACGGTAATGAATATACGGGTGCCGAGGTGACCAGTGAGGGCTTCCAGATCTTCGGTCTGCCTCCCTACGCCTACTACAGTGCCGGCTACGCCTGCTTCGTCTATGGTCCCAACGCCAACAACTGGATGCAGGACAACCACGACGTATGGAACAATTCGATGGATCTCGCTGGTATCCAGAACGGCGGCATCGTGGGCTTCAAATATTTCGGTTTCGGTGGATTGGCAAAGGACACGAAAGGCGTGAAGGCGTTCGAGGGTACAAAGTCAGGCAATGGTACCAAGCTGACTCTGAACCTGACTCCCAGCGGCAAGGGGGCTTTCAAGATCCATGTATTGCTTGACGATCCCTGGAAGGGTCAGGAGATAGCCACCGTGAATGTGCCTGCAGAAGCCAAGGGTGTCATAGACTGTGTAGCTGATGTCCCTGCTGTTGAAGGTCTTACTGGTAAGCATGCCATCTATCTCGTAACAGAGGGTCCGGAGGTGCAGCAGCCCCAGCAGCCACAAGGACAGTGGGGTCGCCGCGGTCCTCAGCAGCCGCAGCGTCCGCAAGGTCTCTTCGACCTCCACGGCATCGGCTTCGGTAAGGCTGGCAATGCCTGCGTAGCTCCCAAGATACCGCAGGTTACCATTACTGCTGACGGAAAGAATCTGACGATTCCCTCCACGCCTATCCGCTTCACCAATCAGAATGGATACAGTGATCAGATCCGCTATCAGGTTTATGGACCTTTAGCTGCAGGAACCCAGTTGAAAGCCACGTCTGACGTGCCTGGTGTCAAGTTCGACATCAGTCCTGTTGTTGAAGGTCGTGCCACCATCAAGGCCACCTACAACGGTCAGACAAAGGTATTTTTGATTAACTAAGTTTTGCTTGCAAAACTTTTGTGGAGTCTTTTCGAGGAGTGTTTTCGAGGAGTGTTTTCGAGGAGTGTGGAGTGAGGAGTGTGGAGTGAGAATAGTACTGAGATACAGTATTTATTCATATACAAAACCACTTGTACTTGAAACATATCTCACTCCACACTCCTCGAAAACACTCCTCGAAAACACTCCTCGAAAACACTCCTCGAAAACACTCCTCGAAAACACTCCTCGAAAACACTCCTCACTTATAAATACTTACTCTGTATAAACCTCAACTCCTGTTCCAGCATTTCGAGTTTCGGCATGGGGCATCCCGCCTTCTTGGCCTCTTGAATTGGACGGGAATAGAGGTAATCGATTTCCATCGGACGGTGGAAGTCAGCATCGAGTTTCATGCTCGGCTTATAAGGTGTCATGGCTTTTGTCATGGCAATCATCTTCTCCACAAACGGCTCATCCACATGCTCTACACCCAAGGCACGGGATGCAGCGACCACCTCCATCATCTGGTCGCGGATGAGCTGTTCGGTGGCGGGATTCTCCAGAAGCTTGTTCGTCATGGTATCCAACGCTACCGTCATTCCATTGAAGGGCATGTTCCATACGGCTTTCTTCCATCGTGCCTCCTCATACTCCACCTCATTTGCTTCAATACCAGCAGCACGGAATTCCTCCAAGAGACGGTGGAACAAATCCTTGTCTTTGCATGAGTAGTTACCGAGGTTGATACTGCCGTAGCATTGGTGGTCGATATGTCCTGGTCCAACCTTCCCTGAGCAGATGAAAGCCAGTCCTGCCACGATCTGCAGGGTAGGGAACTGGACTTGCAGGTCAGGTTCCAAACCAATACCATTCTGTATCAGTACCACTACGGTGTCATCGTGAAGCAGCGGGGGAAGAAGATCACGCAGCAGATGCTCGTTGGTGGATTTCAGACATACCAGTACCACATCGCAGCGCGGCATGTCAGCAGTTGATTGATAGGCGTGTACCTGATCCAAATGAAAACTACCGTCGCAGGAATCCACCTGCAGACCGTTCTCCTTGACATACTCATAATCCGTATGCAGCAGGAAATGTACTGTATTTCCTGCCTTTGCCAGCTTACCACCGTAGTATCCGCCGATGGCTCCGGTTCCTATAATAGCGTAGTCCATACTTCTTGTTCTTTGAAAAAACCGGTTGCAAAAGTACTATTTTTTTCTCATATTCACCACCACTATTAATCAGTTTTTTGGTGGTTCAGATTATTTATCGTACCTTTGTTGCCGAATTTTTCCGTGGAGTACCACTATAATTTGGATTGACATGAAAATGGGAATGATCATCTTTCTGCTTTTGCCGATATTAGGTAATGTGTATGTGTTATGGCATGTGTGGCGCATTCTACCTCTGTCGCCGTGGCTAAAAACGATTGTCGTGGTATTGATGGTAGCGGCTTTCCTGTTGCTGATTTTAAATTTCCGCATGCACCAGCAGTTATCATTGCCTATGGCTACGGTGATCTATGAGATCGGTACGTCGTGGATAATCATTCTCTTGTATCTGTTCATGGCGTTCCTGCTATTGGACATTGGCAGATGGGTGCACTTGGTGCCACCCACGTTCCTGAAGAACAGTTTGACGGGAACGCTGACAGTAACCGGTGTGCTCCTCGTTCTTTTCATCTATGGTAATATTCATTATAGACAAAAGGTTAGACAGCCGTTGACACTGACTACGGAGAAAAAGATCAGCCGGCCATTGAAAGTGGTGATGTTGAGTGATCTGCATGTGGGATACCATAACCGCAGGGCGGAGCTGGCACGATGGGTGGATATGATCAATCAGGAAAAAGCCGACTTGATCCTGATCGCAGGAGATATCATCGATAACAGTACCCGTCCGCTGGATGAGCAGCAGATGGAAAAGGAGTTCCTCCGGTTGAACGCCCCGGTGGTGGCCTGCTTGGGAAATCATGAGTATTATGCCGGGCAGCCGGATTCCCGACTGTTTTATAGGAAGGCCGATATCACGTTGCTTAAGGACAGCGTGATGGAAATGGGTGATCTCTGTATCATTGGCAGAGATGATCGTACGAACCTGCGAAGGAAGAAGATGGAGGATCTCCTGCTGGGGGTGGATCGCTCGAAATACCTGATAGTCCTTGACCACCAGCCCTATCATCTGGACGAGGCAGAACGGAACGGCATCGATTTCCAGCTGAGTGGACATACTCATCATGGACAGGTGTGGCCCATCTCATGGATTACGGAAGCTGTGTACGAATGTGCCTTTGGAGACTATCAACGCGGAAACACCCGCTACTATGTGAGCAGCGGCATGGGCATCTGGGGCGGAAAATTCCGTATCGGTACCCGCTCCGAATATGTGGTGGCGACTATTGAAGGTAGTCCTTCTCGGTAAACAGGTAGTCATATAGCTTCTTCCCCTTGTTCTTCTTTGAATAATAGGTGTAGCGGAAGCTATATTTCGCCTCTTTGTAGTGCATCAGGTTGGGTGCGTTGATCACATCCGAAAGGAGGGTTTTCCGCAAATCTTTTTCTTTCTCACCAACCAGAAGGGTATCAGCAGGACCGCTCAACGTGTAGTAATAATGAAGGGTCTTGGTGTCGCGTTCAAAAACCATGCTGTCGGTAACCACATTTGCGGCTACGGGCATAGGACAGTATTTCTCGGTGTATTCCTTACATTCGCGGGCGGTACGCTCTTCCAGGTTCTCGTGACATGACGTGAGGGCCATACCTGTGGTAAACAGTCCCAGAACGATGAGATGTATTTTTTTCATATTGTTTTATTTGATATCATTTTTCATTTTTCTTTTCTTTTCTTCTTACTCCTAACAGGTCACGCCAGGTGTTGAAGTCTTTTTTCAGAATCAAACCCAGACCTTGTGTCGTCAGACTATTCCTCGTGAAATAGCGGTCGTTAGTCTGGTTATACACTCTAATGGCAAGGTTCCCGTTGGGGAAGAGCAGGTAACGTACATCGAAATCTCCGATGAACGATGTCGTGGCATTGGCATTATCACGATAGCCGAACTGACCATTGATCAGCAGACGGTTGTTAAGCAGTCGGCCACTGAGCAGACCTTCGTATTCGGCATTGTTCCATCCTTCATTACCAGTAGAGATGTTGGCGCCGAAATTCCAGTTGCTCGAGTTCACGAACGAGCTGAGTACGGAGTTGATCTGCTGACTGATGGTACCGCTGAGCAGTGACTGCATGGCAAGACTGGTTTGACTCTGAGAAGCATTCTCACTGGCATTGTTTGCATCCTGCGTGTAGAAACGTCCGATACCCAAAAGATAAATCACCTGTTGGTTCATCTCCTCCTCACCGTTGATCAACGAACGAACCATCTGTTTGGCATCGGAGTTCACTGTGGGCAGGTCGATGTCAAATTCCACTTGGGGGGATTCAGGAGACCCAATGATATTCATGATACAGTCAACACGAACATTGTTTTCACTGAAGCTGCTGCCAATCTGCAGGTCGGAAAGGGGGACGCCGCTGATGGAGTAGAGCGCTTTGAGGTTCAGTGCGGCATGATAGGGATCACCGCCGAAGACGATCGATCCACCCTGCTGGAACTGGAAATCTTTCTTGATGACGTTCTGAATGGTGAGTTTGTAGATGCCATGATCCACAAGGTAATTACCGAACATATCGAATGATCCCTTATTATAATAGGTAGCACGTAATGCTCCATTTCCATTCAGGGCGATATAATCACCGCTGCCCTGATCCATCAGAACGCGCAAGGTGAAGTCGGGCGTCGCATTGATCAGGAAGTTGATATAGATATCAGTGGGTATATCTTGTAACGGTAGGGGAATAGTCAATGGAACGGGTGTGGAATGATCATCCTCATTGTTTCTTGTCAACAGCGATTTGTCGCGCCAGGTGATGAACTCTTGACTGGAAATGGCATCCGGACTGGCGGCATTGTACTCGATAAACGATCCGCGCTCGGGCGTGCCGCTGATATCGAAGTCGATGCGCCCCTTTCTCCCTGTAATCGTACAATTCCCCGTGGCATAGACAGTACCGTAGAAAGTGTTGTCGCCATAATCGGGGAAATCGTAGCATAACAGGTGCTCGGCACGGATGTCCAGGTCGAAGGTGAGCTGGGTGAGGTGCTTGTGGTGAAGAGCTCCGTTGATGATGGCCCGGTTTCCATTCCTGTCGGTCAGGGTATCAGCACGGAAAATGATCTCATTGGGGATGAGCCGAACGGTATCGTTCTGCATCACATAACGGGTGTTCAAGGTTGTGATGTCTAAAGGTCCGTTGGCAACCACCATTCCTGTGAGGTTCATCATATCGAGATCACCTGCTAAGCGGAGATCACCCGTGCCCCTCGCCTTCACGTTTGCCATGAAGCTGTCGCAGAAGTCCTGCAGGAATTCCAGTCGGGTATTCCTGGCAAGAATGGCAAGGTCGATCTCATTACGGGATGGTGAGACAAAACCGTTGATCAGCGTCCTTCCATCAACATCCTCAGCATGCGCGTCGATATCGATCTGTTTGTCTTCTTTGTTCCAGTTCGCCTTGGCAAAGAGGGTACCCATGTGTCCTGTTTGGAAGCGGAAATCGTTGACAGTCAAATCAGCATGGGCATCCGGATCCTTGAAGACTGATTTGATGGACGCTTTTCCAGACACCTTTCCATCGAACTCCACGGCATGGAAGTTCACGATGTTCATCAGATAACCCAGATCGACATCTTGCAAATCGGCAATGATCGAGTCATTGGCATTCTCTGTTGCCTTTCCAGAAACGATGATATGCTGTTTGTTATGCTGTATGGCAAAATAGTCAACCAGCAGATTCTTCTCACTATAGATAATGTCGGAGGGTTGCACATGCCAAACAGTATCGTTCACAAGAATCTCAGAGTAATGCAGTCGCATGTGTGCTGCCTGCTTGCCCTGATCAGTCTGGAAAAACTCAGTTGTGCTGTTTACAGTACCCTTGATGGGATTCGGCTGGTTGTTGTCCCAGCTCACGCTTGTGATCAGTTCGTTGTTGGCGGCATTGGCATTCAGGGTGAGGTCCACCGGGTGGCCGTTGTCCATGATTTTACGTAAATGGCTACTGATCAACAATTCGCCAACATCAGACGTACGCAGACTGACGATGCCATTCTCATAGATTCCGTCATTGAAGCTGAAGGAAGGAATGCGAACTGTCATATTCATTTTCTTCTCCCGGTCGTTCATCTCTCCTTCTATTGTCATGGTACGCTTGAGGGAGGCGGGGATATCGAGAAGTGTATTGAGCCAGTCGGATTTCGTGATCTCTGCTTGAATGGAAAAATTGTTGGGTTGGATATCATTGGTCTTGGGCAGACCGGGCAGTGTGGGCAGCTTCGAGCCGATGAAGTTGATGAAACTCTGTGGCAGTGATGTGTAGTCATACTGTCCTCTGATGTTAACCTTTCCGAAATCGCTCTTCAAAGTCAGGAAGCGTTCCTCCCCCTCGTTTGCTGCCAGCAGATACAGGTTGTCAAGTTGGTAGCTTTCTGTTTCTGAAGTCATCTTGAAATCGTTCACTTCAAGCACGCCATTGATGTTGTTGATGGAACTGCCGGATAAGTCAGCATCGATATCGGCATCGAACACCGCCTCCTCGAACTGATCGGTGAGATGCAATGCCTTGGGATTGAGGTGACGCACAGTTCCTGTTAGATCGAGTTTCGACCGCTCATGATTAAAAAGGAACATGCCAGAGAGGTCGATGTCTCCGTTAGGGTCATCCAAAGAAATGTTACCGTCAAAAGTACTGTCTTGATAGGTGCCGTCAAGTGATAAATGATTGAAGGAGTAGCCGTTAAAGTCGAATTGATGAATATCTCCTTTCATGGTGATCGAAGGCATTCCTTTCGGTTGAAGTACACCATGTGCATCTATGTTGGCTGTGATGTTCCCGAACTTCTCGTTATCAAGGACACGACGCAGGTTGATGCCATCCGTATCAACATGGGAAGAGAAATGTTTGTCTTCTAAACCAACCGACAGTCGGGCTGTACCCGCATCGGTGAGTAAGGTTCCTTTCAAGGATAATTCCTCTACGCCCACACCACCGGCCTGTCCACGGAAGTCAATATCTCCCAGACGGGTTACCACCTCTGGAACCTGTACGCTCTTTCCCTGCAAATCCTTCGCAATCGTCTCAATGGTGTTGCCATTGACGTGAATATGATCAATCTGGGTAAACCAATGGGGTGTGGATCCGAGATTGCTTACGCCTCCACTGACTTTGATGTCTATGTCACCGGATGAAGAGTTGAGCGACAAGCGGTCAATCCTTAGTGTCGTACTTGTACCTGAGAAAGAAGAGGATAGGGTAAGGGGGTCGTTGAATGACTGTAACGATGGCTCAAAAAAAGCTATGTCACAAGGTGTTATCTTGGAATTAACGATCTCTCCTCCATAAGTCAGCGTGGCCATGCTCAAAGCACCATTCACCACATCGTACGAAGCACCGATGCTGTCGATGGATACCTCTGTTGAGGGGAGCTTCATGGAGAAATCCTTGATGGTTGCCTGTTCCTGATTTGCTTTCAAGTGGAACGACAGTCCTTGAAGGTTCAAACCTGCACTTTCTTTCAGAGAGAGACGTTTCACCGTGGTCTCCAAACTGTCATCAGTCAGATAAGGCAAGAGGATATGAGCACTGATATCCTTCACATCCAGATGGTAGGGATTCAGTCGTCCGTGAGTGGGTGCCTGATCAAGTCGGTCATAACGGAACCGTCCCCGACGGATGATCAAGGAACTGATGCGGAGATCCAAAGGGGTGTGTTGTGTGGTGTCTTTGGATGCCAGGGAGTCAAGGGCAAACTGATAATTGGCGGGCGTGTCAGGATCTTTCTGGTAGAACGATCCCTGTACTCCGAATAGCTGAGCCGCTGAGATGATAATCTTTCCCTGTGTGATAGAGTAGGGATTCACCTTCACGGAGAGTCGGGCAGCACAGAGCATTTCCTTCCCTTGCTGATCGAAAACCACCACATCATCGATAATCAGACGGTTGAATAAGCCAATGTTCACCTTGCCGATTCTCACTTCCGTTCCCAGCTTCTCACCCAGGACATCACTGACCTGTTGTCCAAGAAATCCCTGTACTGCTGGAATATGGAGCAGTATAACAAGCAAGAGGTAAAGACTCAAAAAAGTCCATACCGCGCCGCTGATGATCGTTTTAATAATCTTCAATTTCTGAATTCGGGAACAAATTTACATCAAATAATTGGCATTTTAGAATAATTCGTTCGTTTTTTGTGCTGAATGTGCAAAAATTTATTTAAATTTGCAGCATCTTTTTGATGAGCAAACATCAATTTTCATTTAATAATATGCTATGGCAAATGTAATTAAGCTATCAAAAGGCTTGGACATAAACCTGAAAGGCAAAGCTTTAGAGAAGATGATGACATTCGCAAAGGGGACGGAGCTTGCGCTTACGCCCGATGCTTTTGTTGGAATGACTCCGAAAGTTGTTGTGAAGGAAGGTGATCTTGTCAAAGCCGGGGATGCTTTGTTTGTCAACAAACAGTATCCCGATGTGAAGTTCGCATCGCCAGTAAGCGGACAGGTGACGGCCGTGATCCGTGGTGAGCGAAGGAAAGTGCTGTGCGTGAAGGTCAAGGCTGACCCACAGCAGCAGTATGTTGACTTTGGCAAGAAAGAGGTGAGCCGTTTGGATGGTGAGGCAGTGCTGAAGTCACTTTTAGACGCTGGTCTCTTTGGCTACATCGATCAGTTGCCTTATGCCATTTCCACCAACCCTGAGACGAAGCCGAAGGCCATTTTTGTAAGTGCCTTGCGTGACAAGCCTCTGGCTGCCGACTTCGAGTTTGAACTTCAGAGGAATGAAGCTGACTTCCAGACAGGTCTTACTGCTCTGTCAAAGGTGGCAAAGACCTATTTAGGTATTGGCCGTCAGCAATCTTCTTCTGCACTCACCCAGGCAAAGGATGTGGAGGTTACCGTTTTTGACGGTCCCTGTCCTGCAGGTAACGTCAGTGTTCAAGTCAATCATCTCGATCCGGTGAACAAGGGCGAGGTTGTATGGACCGTCGATCCCACCGCAGTGATCTTCTTTGGTCGTCTGTTCAACTCGGGTAAAGTTGATCTCCGTCGGGTGATTGCCGTCGCAGGAAGTGAAGTGAAAACCCCGGCTTATGTTGAGGCCCTGGTAGGTGAGCAGATCGGCAACCTGCTGGCAGGCAACCTGAAGGAAGACAGAAACGTTCGCATCATCAATGGTAATGTGCTCACAGGTAAGCCCTGTACTACCGACGACTATGTAGGTGGTCATACCTCAGAGATTACTGTTATCCCTGAGGGGAATGATGCAGATGAGTTCCTGGGCTGGATCCTCCCGCGTTTCAAGCAGTTCTCAGTGAACCGCAGTTATTTCTCGTGGCTTTGTGGTAAGAAGAGCTACGCCCTGGATGCCCGCATCAAAGGTGGTGAGCGCCACATGATCATGAGTGGCGAGTACGACAAGGTACTGCCGATGGACATCTACGGCGAATACCTCATCAAGGCCATCATTGCCGGTGATATCGACCGTCAGGAGGCTCTGGGTATCTACGAGGTGAGTCCTGAGGACTTCGCCCTGGCGGAGTTTGTTGACTCTTCTAAACTTGAGTTGCAGCGCATCGTGCGTGAAGGTCTGGATATTTTACGTAAAGAAAACGCATAACTATGTCAGCATTAAGAAATTATCTCAATAAGATTAAACCGAATTTTGAGGAAGGTGGCAAGCTACATGCCTTCCGTTCGGTGTTCGACGGCTTCGAAACGTTCCTTTACGTTCCTAACGACACGGCCAAGAGTGGAGTGAACATCCACGATGCCATTGATTCGAAGCGCATTATGAGTATGGTGGTCATCGCCCTGATGCCAGCCATGCTGTTTGGTATGTATAATATCGGCTACCAGAACTATCTCGCAGCAGGCACACTGGATTCAGCCAGCTTCTGTGAGATTTTCTGCTATGGTTTCTTAGCCGTTCTTCCTAAGATTCTCGTATCGTATATCGTAGGTCTGGGCATTGAATTCGCTTGGGCACAGTGGAAAGGCGAGGAGATCCAGGAAGGCTATCTGGTATCGGGAATCCTCATTCCGCTGATCGTTCCCATCGGCTGTCCGCTGTGGATGCTGGCTCTGGCCTGCGCCTTCAGTGTGATCTTCTGTAAGGAGATCTTCGGTGGAACGGGTATGAATATCTTCAACCCCGCCATTGCAGCCCGTATGTTCCTGTTCTTCGCTTATCCGTCTAAGATGACCGGCGATCAGATATGGGTAGCCAAGAATTCTATCTTCGGACTCGGTAACACGCTGCCCGACGGCTTCACCGCAGCTACTCCGCTGGGACAGATCGGTCAGGGTATTGCTCCCGATGCTTCTATCTGTGATATGATCTGTGGTTTCATCCCCGGTTCTATCGGTGAGACCAGCGTGATTGCCATCGCCATCGGTGCTGTTATCCTGCTGTGGACAGGCATCGCCTCTTGGCGCACCATGCTGAGCGTGTTCGTTGGTGGTGCCGTACTGGCATTCATCTTCCAGTCAACAGGCTCTTCCATGGAGTGGTGGCACCACTTCGTGATGGGTGGCTTCGCCTTCGGTGCCGTGTTCATGGCTACCGATCCCGTTACTTCTTGTCGCACATCCTGCGGACAGTATATCTATGGCTTCCTGGTAGGTGCCATGGCCATCATCATCCGTGTGATGAATGCCGGCTATCCTGAGGGTATGATGCTTGCCATCTTCTTTGGTAATATGTTTGCTCCCACGATCGACCACTTCGTGGTGGCCCGTAACATTTC
>CACXMM010000046.1 GCA_902768785.1 uncultured Prevotellaceae bacterium | reverse complement strand
CATGTGGGATGTAAAGGGCAATTGCGCTAAAGGTCGCAGCAAGGAGGCATTGCAGATTAACCGCGAACTGGATAACATCAAGGCGCAGATCATCAAGCATTATCAGCATCTTTCGGATCGTGAGGCTTTTGTGACGGCTGAGATGGTGCGCAACTCCTATCAGGGTTTCGGCAGCGAGTACGAAACGCTGCTGAGTGCTTTCGACAAGGACATTGCCAACCAGAAGAAACGTGTGGGCAAGGACAGGGCTGCAAGCACGCTTTGGGCTATGGAGCGTTCGCGGAAGGATGTGGCAGAGTTCATTCAGTCGCACTACCGTCGCACAGACATGTCGATGTTGGAACTAACACCAGAGTTCATCAAGGATTTCGCCGCCTATCTCAGTACTGAGCGTGGGTTAGCAAACGGTACTATCTGGCAGAGGTGCATGTGGCTGAAAGGTGTTGTTCTGAGAGCACACTACAGCGGCAAGATTCCCCGTAACCCGTTCGCGCAGTTCCATATTAGCCCCAACTGTAAGGAAAGGGAGTTCTTGACTGAGGGCGAACTGAAAGCCGTCGTAACCCATGAGTTCGAGGATGACAATCTCGCCTTCGTTCGTGATATTTTTGTATTCGTGTGCTTCACCGCCCTATCGTTCATCGACGTGAAGAACCTGACGACAGATAACATCGTGGATATCAACGGTGATAAGTGGATTATCAGCAAGCGACACAAGACCAACATTCCCTTCCAAGTGAAGCTGATGGACGTACCCTTGCAAATCATCGACCGCTACAAGCACCTACAAGAAGACAAACTGGTGTTCGGCAAGATGAACTACTGGTCAATGTGCAAGAAGTTGAAAACGGTGATGACAGTCTGCGGCATTGAGAAAGCCATCTCCTATCATTGTGGAAGGCACTCGTTTGCAACATTGGCGCTTTCAAAGGGCATGCCCATCGAGAGCGTGAGCCGTGTATTGGGACACACCAACATCGTGACCACCCAGATTTATGCAAAAATCACAAGTCAGAAACTTGATAACGACCTGACGATGCTCGGCAATAAGCTCAACGCATCATTCAAAGACATTAAGATGGTATAGAGTACAGCGTCCCAAAACCTTCAAAGCAGAAAGACGAATGATTAGCGATAGTCTGTCATCCGTCTTTCTGCGTTATATTCCTTCAGCACACGAACCACTAACGGTTCTTCCTTTTTCCCCTATCGTTTATATGCAGGATGATAGCAACTCTCCAGAACCCTTTCCAAATCACTCTCACGATAGAGCACCTTGCCGCCTAATAATATATAAGGTAGTTCACCATCATTACGGTATTCCTGTAGCGTCCGTCTACTGACTTTCAAAATCTGCGCCACCTCTCTGTCTGTCAGGTAGCGTTCACCATCAAGCAATGGACGATAATTGCCTATCACCTTCTTGTATAGGGCCAGCACCTCCTTCATGTTCTCCAGTGCATTCTTCACTCCAATGTTATGTGGCATTATCAATTCGTTCATAGGCACTCCGTTTTGAGGTTATACATCTTGCTATCCTTATCTCTACCTGCCACAACATACAGAATCCTTTCCACATCCTCAGGCTTATAGTACACCTTACGGTTGATTTGAGAAAAGGCCAACGTTCCATTGTCACGAAGTGTTTGTAATGTTCTGGGGCTGATGTTCAGCATTTGGCACACGTCTTGGTTATCAAGCCAATCGTCCAACCCTTTGTCATTGCCTCTACTGGCCATCTCCTTCATCTTTATGACGAAACTGTTGAAGCTCGTCAGCAGTTCCTCGTAGGTACTGCGCTCAATTGATATTACTTCCATATTTTGTTTAGTTTTTGTAATTTGCGCACAAAGGTACATTATGATTTCCAGATAGACCCTTTCTGATAATTCTCTATTGTGAAATAACACTTCAGGGAAACAAAAGCCTAATATCTGTCGAGCTTGCTCATCAGAAAGCAGATAAGCATCTTTGTGTGGCACTCCGCCACAAAGTGCGTATTAGGCTACACCCTTCTGCTGTATTCGTATGAGGAATCATTATGTGCACTATTTCGTTAAATCTACCAAAAAGTATAGTCAAAATGCAAGAATTCAGAATAAAAATGTGTAATTTTGCAAAAAATACAGCTCACATGAACGTTATTTGCTAAATTATTCTTATCTTTGCATCGTGGCGGAAGGATCGCTGCAGTCGTGACATAGGAAGCGTTTAGCTTTTTCCATATTGGGAACTTCGACAACTCTCATGAATGTTTGAAAAGTAAAGACGTTCTTCCCTTGGTTGTGATAGTAGTGGATTGTATCCAATTACGTCATACAAGGGTGTGAGCTGTTTTTCTAATCTAACATTCAGGCAGTCGAAGGCCTCCCAATGGATTAAATGACAGACTCACATTTCTTTTGTTGTGGCTATATATCATAATTAAAACCTATTATTATGGCTGAGAATATACGAAAGAATATTGCTGACTACATTAAGGCAAGGTATGCAGTTCTTGTAATTGAATCTTTTGAAGAAGAAAGAATTCTTTCCGAATTGCAATTAATAGCAAATGATATCAAACATAAATTATATATCTGGAATTCGACAGAAGGTATTAAGCTTAACGGTAATGTTGTTGATAATAAAGTTACAGACCTTAAAGCAGCAATCGACTACTGCGAAAATCAGGCAAAAGATAAGAGTTCGAAAAACTTATTTGTCTTTAGTGACGCTCACAATTATTTAACAGATAAATCAAACCCTATATATCGAAGACGACTAAAAGACTTTGCTATTAGTATTAGAAATAAAGGGTATGTTTGCAATTGTGTAATTATATCTCCTTCTTTTGAAATTAGTACTGACTTACAGAAAGAGGTAACAATACTTGATTTTCCATTACCATCAAAGGAAGAGGTTCGCGACATAATCACCCAATTTGTTAATTCATATCGTGGAGTACAAGGGGTAACAATTGATGTCGATGAAATTCTTCTTGAGCGTTTTGTTGATGTTTCATTAGGCTTAACTCGACTTGAGATAGAAAACTGCTTATCTCGTGCTTTGGTGCAAGACCGTCGTTTGGACAAAGATGACCTAAAAACCATTTTGAATGAGAAGAAGCAAATCATAAGAAAAACAGGTATACTTGAATATATTGATTCCAATCTTAATCTTGAAGATGTTGGAGGATTGCAAACTTTGAAGAAATGGCTTGATTTGCGTAGTCATTGTTTTGATGATACAGCTAAGGAGTTTGGTGTAAAACCGCCGAAGGGAGTCTTGCTTACTGGCGTACCAGGATGTGGTAAATCTCTAACTGCAAAGTGTGTAGCGTCAGCATGGAACATGCCTCTACTACGCTTGGATATGGGTAAGATATTCCAAGGTGTCGTTGGTTCTTCAGAATCAAACATTCGACTTGCTTTGAAAACTGCTGAAGCTGTTGCACCTTCAATTCTGTGGATAGATGAAATTGAAAAGGGCCTTTCTGGATCTAAAGGAAACGGTGGGGACGGTGGAACTTCAACAAGAGTATTTGGTACTTTACTAACATGGATGCAAGAAAAAACAAGCCCTGTCTTTGTTTTCGCAACAGCAAATGATATTTCAGGCTTACCACCAGAACTACTACGTAAAGGACGCTTTGACGAAATCTTCTTTGTGGATTTCCCGTCTAAAGATGAACGAAAGAAAATACTTGAGATACACATTTCAAAATTAAAGCGAAATCTTTCCAATTTTGACACAGACAGATTAGCATCACTTTGTGGAGAAGAGACATTCGGTAAAGACGTTGTCCTTGCGGGTGCAGAAATAGAAGCATGGGTAGCTGATTCCTTGATTGAAGCTTTTGCTAGAAAGGTAGGCGGAGAAAAGAAAACAGATCTCTGTATGAAGGATTTCGAAACGACAATACATAGGATTGTACCTATGGGGCAGATGAGAAAAGCGGAATTTACAAAATTGCGTGAATGGGCAAACGAAAATGCCGTGAGTGCTTCAATGACAGCTACAGGTACACAAGACTCAAAACAAGATAATAATACTGAGGCATTTATGGCTGGTCGACGGATTGATTTTTAATAACGGGAAAAAATGGGAAAGCAAATAAAGATAAGAATATATCCTGATGGTAAAATAGAAAGCCAAACGGTCAATACTAAAGGTAAATCCTGTCTTAAATATATTCAGCCTCTGGAATCTTTATTGGAAGCAAAGATAGTAGATTCTGAGTTCACTCATGAGTATTATGAAGTTAACAATTTGATAGAGGAAACTGAAGTTATAAAAATTAATAATTAACGATATGGGTAAAGAAAATGTTAAAAAAGAATGGTGGCCATTAGTATGTGCCTTTTTCTATTTGTCGTGTGTTTCTTTCTTCTATTTTGGAAAGAAGTGTAACAACAAATTATGGATGGTTTTTGGTGTAGTCTATTTAGTATTACTTGGAGGACTCTTTGCTTTGGATGATCAATTCAAAGAAGCAAGTTGGTTTAAATCTGTGCTTGCAGTATTCTGGTTATGTGGAATCGCTCATACTTATTTTACATTAGATTCTTTTACGAAAAGAAAGATGGAATTGGAGCAAGATGGTGAAACGGAGCAACTTTCCAATGGAATTAACTATGCAGAACAGATAAAAGAACATTTTGTAGAAAAAGAACAACAAAGAGTTGTGCAGACTCCAATAATTGGCAATGTACAGGAGAAAATAGAACACAACATTATCGATATTAATACATGTGGAGAAAGTGATTTTGTTTCCTTACCTGGCGTTTCTATCGTTATGGCTAAACGTGCGATTAGCTATCGTGAAGAGCACAATGGGTTTTCTTCTAAAGAAGAGTTCTTTGATACAATCCAGTTAAAACCTCATTTTATGGTTCAAATACAAGAAATGGTAGAATGTAAACCACTCAACAATCAAACCATCCCCAATGATAAAGGTACAGGTCGTAAATTAGATTTGTAGATGTCCTCATTTTTAAATGTCAATCGCTTTATACCAACTACAGAAGCTGAAGGGCCAGGTTTACGTAGTTGTGTTTGGTTTCAAGGATGCCATATACGATGTAAAGGTTGTTTCGCAAAAGAGTTGTGGGAATCTGAGGAGCATCTTTTGTATACTCCATATGATTTGATGAGCAAAGTTCCATCTAAAGCAGTGGGGATTACAATATTAGGAGGTGAGCCTTTTGAGCAAGAAGAGGGTCTTTCCTTGTTGTTAGAGTTAGCATGGGACAAAGGATTGTCTACCATTGTTTTTACAGGTTATACACTTGAAGACATACAGACAAAAGAAAACAAAACTATTCATTCGATATTATCCCATATCGATGTTCTAATAGATGGCCCTTATATTGAATCTCTTAAGAGTTTTGATGTACCATTAATTGGTTCCAAAAATCAACGGTTCCATTTCTTGACAAATCGCTATTCTATGAATGATTTTGGTAATAACAAATATGAAGTGAGGATAAGTAAGAATGGGGTGATTGGCATAAACGGAATGGGGAATACAGAGATATTTCATAGAGTTCTGAAGAAACAAGAAGAATTAAATTGATATTATTATGTCGTTAACTGCTATTTTTGTTCCTATCGCACTTTCAATTATTGCATCGTCTGTAGAATCACTGTCTGAGACGAAAAAGAAAGTTGCTGCTGCCTCCCAACACAATGGAAGAGTTACTATTAAAACAAGATTTAATGATGCTGAGATGCTTAGGAGAACGTTACTTGAACATGGGGTCAACACAAGAACTACATCCCAGAACAGTATTGTGTCGTTCTTTCCTACGGGGCAGATAACATATAGCCGTCCATCCGTGGGCATGCCTTTTGTCATGGAAATCAGCAATATTACTGATGTCCAATGCTTAATCAATGAAATAGATGAAATTGAACATGAGTATAACGGTAATGTCCAGCAGTATACCTATGAAAGAGTTATGAATAATCTTCCTAAAGGAATGGCTGTTGATAATGAGGAAGTCTTAGAAGATGATTCGATTGTAATTACATTAAATGTAGAGTAAACATGTGTTCACAAGATCAAACAAAAGACCAAGTAAACTATTATTATACAAAGCTTCTTGAATCCCTAAAGGAAACTAAGCTGAAATTGATATCATATGATGATAACGGGAAAGACATCCCTCTTAATGAACGAGCGTTTGCATATGAATTATATCGTCAACTTGCTAACAGATTATATGATGATATTGATCGGATGGATAAATGGTCGGATAAAAGACCATCAATCGTAGTTAATGCAGAGCTCTATAAATGCGTAGGAGATAATAACAATGTGGATAATAAAGGTAGAAAGTTCCCCGACATTGTAATACATGGAGGTCAACATAATAATGACAAGCAATTGATTGTATGTGAAATCAAAGTAAAAGCCTCTGAATCTGAAATAGAGAATGATATAGAAAAGCTATTCGATTATATGGATAATACAAAAATGTTTGGAAAGGATTATAAATTGGGAGTATTTATTAATGTAGGACCCAAAGCCGTTTTTGAGAAAAATCTGCATAGTTGTTTAGTGAAATTTGATAAAAGAAAAGGGCGACTTATTTGTATCTCTTATGATGGGGGAAATGTCACAGTACTGTAATAATTGACTCAAATAATAGGGTTTCCTATTTGCAAAATAATAAATATTGTCATGAGAAATATCTTATTGTTCTTCTTGTTTCTATCTCATTCTATTTGCGATGGACAAGATATTCGAGACAATTCCAATGTGCTTGTCGGTAAGATTGAAGCCAATGGAATTGTCAGAGATCGAAACAATATGCTAATTGGAAAAATTGAGTCAGATGGTGATGTCAGAGACAAAAATAATATGTTGGTTGGAACGATTGAACTGAGGGGAACTATCAGGGACAAAAATAACATGTTGGTAGGTAAGATGGAATCTGACGGAATAGTTAGAGACCGTAACAATATGATGGTGGGAAAAGTGGAGGCCGGAGGAACGGTCAGAGACCGTAATAATATGACTATTGGTTATGCAAAAGATATACCTGCTGCTTATGTTGCAGTATTATTCTTCTTTAAATTGTTTGAAAGATGAGAAAGCTGAAAATCATGTCTGAGGATATAGATATTCCAAGAGATCCTTTTGATGTGGATGGTTTGCAGGATAGACTAAAGGCTTTTTGTAAGGAGAAAGGGTTAGACAATCCACGTTTCTGGATTTTCCCACCTGATGGGTATTATATCTGCCATGCTGTGTCTTTGCATCTGAATGGTAAGGATAGATGGGAAGAGTTTGATGTCAATGTCGTATTTGTTTTGAAAGATTTCTCTATGAGAGAAGATCGTGGGATGGAGGCAAACCGTCTGCGATGTATGTTTGAAGATTTTGGGGAACCTATAGTCTTGACATCTAAGTTTGCGCAACGGCCCGATAAGCAACAACAATTCTATAAGCGTATTGGATTAACAAAAGTGCCTGCCACGTGGTCAGATAATCATCAGCATGACTATGAAATATATACCAAGGGGCATATTGAAATGGGAGGCTTCATGAATCTGATGGAACGGATTGAGTATATTGGGAAGGATATAATATACAAATAAGGCGGAACTCATGGAAGATACGGATAGGCTTTGGATGGACAGCTATGGCTTTGTGTATTCAGCAGATGGGAAACGATTGTTGAAGGGGGCAAACGTAAAAGGTGCTTACTGGATTCCCGAAGGTGTGGAAGAGATAGAGCCAGGGGCATTGATTGGGTGCAGAATTGATACGCTTCATGTTCCTTGGACGGCTCATGTGCATGAACATGACCAGCTGGTGTTCAGCGAGGATGAGGAGGAGAATGAGGAAATGACGCCAGCAGTCTACTTCTGGACAAAAGAATATGCTAATCGTGATGAAGAGACGTGGGCCTTTGAGGATGAAGGAGAGTTCCGTATAGATGATAATGGAGTAGCGTATAGCTTTGATGGGCATCGGTTGCTATTTGCCCGTTTCTCTTTCACGGGTGATGAGTATGTTGTGCCTGATGGCGTAATGACTATTTGCTCTATGGCTTTCGCAACCTGTCGCCAGTTTGTGACACTCAGCATACCAAGATCTGTACGTCTGATAGGTGACTTCGTGTTTGGCCCAGGCGGTGGAAAAATCGTTATTAGAGACGAATAAAAAAGCGGAACTTACTTCAACAAATTCCGGCCCTCATTCCCTTCTAGCACTTGCATCTGCTGAATGGCTATCTGATTGAGTTTGACAAGTCTCTCGCCTTGTGGGACTCCATCATTGATAAGCACGGCATTGATGTTTTCCATATTCGAGAGACAAATCAACTCATTGATGGTGGCATAGTCACGAATGTTGCCTTTCAATTCGGGATTGGCTTCTCGCCATTGTTTGGCAGTCATGCCGAACATAGCCACGTTCAAAACATCGGCTTCTTCAGCATAGATGATGCTGGCCTGCGCAGAAGTGATTTCTTCTGGAATCAAATGGCTCTTAATGGCATCGGTATGAATATGGTAGTTAATCTTGGATAGTTCTCTCTTAGCCGTCCAGCCCAACATTTTCTGTTCCTCAGATTTCAGTCGTTGGTATTCCTTAACCAACAGCAACTGGAATTTAGGACTTATCCACATGCCAAAGTGATAGGCAATATCGCGATGGGCATAAGTACCACCATATCGTCCTGCCTTAGAGAAGATACCAATGGCTCCAGTCTTTTCTATCCATGTCTTGACTGACAGAACAAAGTTATTGCTACCCGCCATATTTCTAAATGTACCGAATTCGGTACAATTAAAATTGGGATTATAGAGCATTTCCCATTCACCAAGGTACTCAATCGTACTTTTCAGACTGAGCCAACGGAAGATGATGTGCTCTTGCAACTGACTACGAGCCATATCAGTCAGTGAAATGTAATCATCGTCATTATGAGCAATGACGGTTATCTCTGTATTCTGGACATTAATCTTTGCCATAAGTGATCTATCTGTTATGAATTATGTATGCAAAGGTAGTAAAATAATACGAAACATAAGAATAATCTGCATATTATTTCGATAGAAGGACGTAGCCTAATACGCACCTTTTTGGCAGGTGCCACAAAAGATGCCGCAGTCAGTTCAAATGTGTTAAGCAAGCTCAAAAGAAAAAGTTAATCCCAAATTTGTTCAGTTCGAAGAAATTATGTACCTTTGCACCCGATGATGAGGCATAAATGGTTGCTGGCTCAGCATCGGGTGTTCTTTGATGCAGTTTATAACAAAATGTGGAGTTGAGTACGGTTTCCAATTCGTAACCCAGATTTTCTTCAATCCACCAAATTGCCTTTATATAAAGAAAAGCTGAGAATTCTTGCAAAGTTACGAAAAAACGAGAGCAGAACAAAAAGAATCCATTCTTTTTTATGCCGAGTGCATTGTAACTTCGCTCCTTCAAGCCTTCTCCCATTTGTTAAATTCTTGAACAATCTTGACGAATTAACTTCGTTTAACGCGAATAACGGGCATTTTGGGAACCAACTGCCCTTTCGGTCGAAAAAACGCAATTCTCACGAGGTTAGGTAAGTTGCTGATAATGAACACATTGTAAAAATTCGGCATTTTTGACTTGCGAAAACAGCGTTTTTAGGCTCCAAAAACATAGGTTTTAGGGGACAAAAACAGCGTTTTTAGGTGGTAAAAACACTGTTTTTGTGAGGTAAAAAGACCATAACGACTTTCTTGGGGTGCCCTTACGGGCAGAACCAACGGTCACTCAAAGCGTAGCGGAGAGAAAAATCTTACAAAATCTATCCAAAATCAAACAAATAACGGCACAGAGAATTGTAAGATTTTGTTTAGATTTTGTTGGATTTCTCGCCGAAGGCGACCCAAAGAACCCTCAAAAGTAGAAACCTCTCTTTTTCAAAGAAGTCCGACGGCATCTATCACTCATTCCGCCGTCATCTATAGGGGTAAAGTGACGGCGGAACGACCCTTAGATGACGTCGGAAAGGGTGTAAGTAACGTCTGGAACGAATGCAAGTAACCTTTAGTTGGGTTTGAAGTAACCTTTAATTGGGTTCCAAGTAACCTTTACTTTGAGTCCAATCAGCCTTTACTTGCACAAAAAGGCTCTTTTGGACACTTCCATACACTCCGTTCAGTTCCATCCTTCCAATTAGA
The DNA here is from genome assembly GCA_902768785.1 of uncultured Prevotellaceae bacterium. GTDB lineage: Bacteria > Bacteroidota > Bacteroidia > Bacteroidales > Bacteroidaceae > Prevotella. Next base: position 15,645 of record CACXMM010000046.1, on the reverse strand, counting down.
AAACTTTTGCAATCCTTAATTTTTTACGAATATTCTTGACAATACCACGGGCATGGTTACAGGAACACCATCACTTTGCAACCAAGTTGCACCATTCTTCCAGTAATTTTGCCGGCGTTTTTAATACATCAGTGAAGAGAAAATAGACAGTTATGGCAGACAAAATCAAAAGATCGTATCGGTTTAGCAAGAGTTTCTACGACGATGCCATCACACAGGGCAAGTGGTGGAGCCGTGTGTATTTCAAATTACTCTGGGGAGGTGTTGATGACAACGAGATTGCCCGCAGGGTACTGGGTTGGATTCCAGATCATCTCAACGGTAAACTACTCGACGTACCTGTGGGCACGGCCGTGTTTACAACGGAGAAGTACAAGCGGATGAAACAGGCTGAGATTACTTGTCTGGACTATAGTCAGGACATGCTCGACCGTGCGGAAAGCAGGTTCCGTGAGGCTGGCATCACCCATTGCCGCACCCTGCAGGGTGACGTGGGTAGCATGCCCTTCGGCGACAACACATTCGACTACGTACTGTGCATGAACGGTCTCCATGTGTTTCCCGATAAAGACAAAGCATACGCAGAGATTCTACGCACCTTGAAACCTGGCGGCGAACTACTCGCCTGTTTCTATGTGGCAGGTGAACAGAAAGTAGCCGACTGGCTTGCTAAGACCGTCATGACTCGTATGGGATGGTTTACGCCTCCGTTCGATACTGCCATCGACGTCCGCCAGCGGCTGGAGCCATCCTACGACATCCTCGATCTCCACGTAGAGGGAGCCATGCTCTATTTCAGGGCAAAGAAGAGATAATCCCCACTAACCCCGGTGGATCACTCTTCATTTTTGTAAGAGATAGGTATAAGTATTTTATGCCTGACTGTTTGCGTTTTTCATGAATAATGATTACCTTTGCAGTCTGAATCAAGCTACAAAATAACATGAGAGAAAAACTTCTATTACTTTTATCGGCATTGTTTGTCCTGACGCTGAAAGCACAGACACCGTCATGTGTCCGAGAAACCATTCGTTTAGACAAGGGCTGGAGATTCGCGCTCGGTAACGCCTCCGACCCCCGGAAAGATTTCGGCTGCGGCACGGAGTATTTCAACTATCTGACGAAAGCGAACTCAATACACAACGAGGGTCCTTACTCTCCGAAGTTCGATGATTCGAAATGGGAGGAGGTAAGCATTCCCCACGATTGGGTAACATCCCTTCCCTATGCCTCGGAAGCCAGTCATTCACATGGGTACAAGACGGTGGGGTACAGATATCCAGAGACCAGTGTGGGGTGGTACAGGAAGAATATAAGAATTGAAGAATTGAAAGATGGAAGAACTGAAGATCTTCCTTGCAGGTATTATCTGCAGTTCGATGGTATCTTCCGTCATGCACAGGTGTGGTTCAACGGTTTTTATATGGGTACGGAACCCAGCGGTTATGCTACTCAGGTGTATGACGTGACAGAGTATGTGAACTACGGTGGTGATAACCTGATCTGCGTACGGGCTGATGCCTCATTGGAAGAGGGATGGTTTTACGAGGGGGCTGGTATCTACCGTGATGTTTGGTTGGTAAAGACAGGGACAGTCAGCGTGGCTCCCTTTGGCACATTTGTCTATGCCGACCTGAAAGCGCCCTATGATAAAGCCGTTGTCCATATCGATACGGAGATTCATAACAACAGTCTGGAAGGACAATCCTGTCAGATAGAGCAACGTCTGCTGGATGCTGAAGACCAAGAAGTAGGTAAGATGGCTGTTGCCTCTCTGAATTTACAAGGTAAGCAGACAAGTAGTTGTAAGCAGCAGATACCATTCAACAATCCCCATCTGTGGAGTACCGACGACCCCTATTTATATAAGGTGGAGACCACCATCAAGGTGAACGGACAGGTGACTGATGTTTATATGACGACCACAGGACTGCGCGACATTGACTTCAATGCCGAAAATGGATTCCTGCTGAACGGCAAACCCCTGAAACTGAAAGGAGTGAATATGCACCAAGACCATGCAGGTGTGGGGGCAGCCATCCCCGAGGCACTGATGGCATGGCGCATCAAAAGACTGAAGGAGTTCGGATGTAACGCATACCGCTCTTCCCACAACCCCATGACGCCAGCACTCCTTGATATCTGCGACCGTGAGGGTATCCTCGTCATCGATGAGAACCGCCTGACGGGTATCAACACGGAGCATCGGCGACTCCTGGAAAATATGATCAAACGCGATCGCAACCATCCGTCTGTCATTCTCTGGAGTGATGGCAACGAGGAATGGGGCATGGAGAATACGATACAGGGCACCCGCATCGCCGCCGCCATGAGGGAATATACGAAGCTGCTCGACCCCACGCGCCATTCGACGATTGCTAACGCGGGGGGTGGTGAGATGATCAAAGGATTGGATGTGGTGGGGTTCAACTACATCCTTCAGAACGATGTGGACAATCGCAAGAAGACGAATCCTACATGGAAGATAGTGGGAACGGAGGAAACAACAGGCTGTGGTACGCGTGGCGTTTACTTCGATGATCCAAAGATCCCAGGACACATGCGCTCCATGAACCTGTCTGCAGATAAGGATGGAACAGAAAACCGCATTGAGCGCGGATGGCAGTTCTATGCAGACCGTCCCTGGGGGGCAGGTATCTTCTACTGGACAGGTTTCGACTACCGCGGTGAGCCCAATCCTCTGAAATACCCTGCACACGACTCTGAGTTTGGTATTCTCGACTATTGCGGTTTCTGGAAAGACGAGGCATGGTATCTGAAGTCGTGGTGGACCGATGTACCAACGCTGCATATCTTTCCCCACTGGAACCTGCAGGGACATGAGGGGGAAGAAGTGGAAGTGTGGGCATACAGCAACTGCGATGAGGTGGAGCTGACCGTGAATGGCAAGAAACTGGGCAGACAGAAGATGCCACGCAACGGACATCTGAAATGGAAAGCTGTCTATCAACCAGGGAAGGTGGTGGCAGTAGGATATAAGAATGGCAAGCGCATCCTTACAGAAGTCCTCGAGACAACAAAACCCGCCGCGAAGATCGTGATGAAAACCGACCGTAACAGCATCACTGCCGACGGCCGCGACGTGGCTGTGGTGACGGTGGAAGTTCAGGACAGTAAGGGACGTGTTGTTCCCGATGCCTGTCCGATGCTGACGTTCCACCTGAAAGGAAATGGCAGGATCATAGGTGCTGGCAACGGCGATCCCTCCTACTTGGGAGAAGACCATCCGAAAGGATTGAACTGTCAGGAATTCAGCATTCCAGCCTTCAACGGTATGGCTCAAGTGCTGATACAGAGCAGTGACGAAGCCTCAGTCATTGAACTGACAGGCACGGCAGAGACCTTGAAGGCTGGGAGCATTTCTATTATCACACGATGAGGGTGTAGAATCTCTTGGCAACCTTATGTGGATTATGAATACTATTATCTGTGTGTTCGCGCACAATTATACTTGATATAAATCAAGAAAATACAGTTTTAGTGAATAAAATGCAAACAATTCTTGTTTGTGTGCGCAAACAGTTGTATCTTTGCATTCGAAATCAATAAGGTATTAGAAGGTAAAAGATTGCATAAAGGAAAGTTCGATAGTTTTTTTTCATAGGTTTTAATTAACATAATGAATCAATAGGATTAGTTAAGGTAAGAAAAAAGATTGGAATAAGGATAACATATGCCCGCGAGGGCGGATTTATACATAGAAGTTGAATATATTAAAGTTTACAAGAAAGGGTAACACAATGAGTATTTCAACATTATGCGCCCTGTTTGCAGTATTCGCAATAACGGGCATGTGGTTGGATCATGACATGCAGAACCGCTAAGCAGGATCACACCACGATCAAAAGAAAGAGCGTTTTCAAGAATAAGCAAACAACTGCTTCCTGAGAGATCAGGAGGCAGTTGTTTTTGTTATGAGCACAGGAGGAAGATTACCAGTTAGGAACCCCAGCTCCCGGATGGTTATATGCCACAAGTATAAGATCAAAGACAAGGGTGGAATAGGCGGGAATTGTCCCATTGTCAGAAATACCATAACCTAACGGATAAGGGATATAAACACGCCAATGGTCACCGATATGCATGTGCTGCAAAGCTGTACTGAAGCCGTCAACAAAGTCACTCACTTTCGAGGTGTATGGTTTCGATACTACGGGATTAAATGTTCCTGTCCAACTCTTATCGAACTCATAGCCGTTGGAGTAGGATGTAGAAGGGATCAGTCTACCCGAATAGTGGATGCGTACGGAGTCGGTGTAAAGCGGACTACCACTTCCAGAGCCCTGCTCCAGGACCTGTACCACAATATGATCAGAGGCAGCAGTGGCCATCTCCTCATTTTTGCTCCAGGTAATGAAGGTCTTCCATTCACCGGATGTCCCTTTGGCACGGTTATATACCTCATTGAAATAGGAATCGTTGCGAGCCTTCCAATCGGCGAACTCGTTCTCTTCATCATCACTCTCGCTACAAGCACAGAAACCAAACGCAAGCAGACAGAGGAACAGGGGCATCACCCTGCTCATCCATCTGTTCCCTTTCACTTCCTTTATGCCCTTTACCTTCATCTTACTATACATATAGGATATCGTTTTGCTCCACCTTATTGCAGCTTCTTCAGCAGACTGGCGATACTCACCTTGTCCTCGATGATACCCAGGAGCTGATCGATGCTCACCCTTTCCTGTTCCATGGTATCACGGAAACGCAGGGTGACACAGTTGTCGTTCAGCGTATCATAGTCAACAGTCACACAATAGGGAGTACCCACAGCATCCTGACGACGATAGCGCTTTCCGATGGTGTCCTTCTCATCATAGGTGCAGTTGAAGTGGAACTTCAAGTTATCGATGATCTCGCGTGCCTTCTCGGGCAGACCACCTTTCTTCACCAGAGGCAGTACGGCCAGTTTCGTGGGAGCGAGGGCTGCTGGCAACTTCAGCACCACACGGGTCTCTCCATTCTCCAGCTGCTCCTCCTGGTAAGAGTGGCACATGATGGAAAGGAACATACGGTCCACACCGATAGAGGTCTCGATGACGAACGGTGTATAGCGCTCATTGGTCTGCGGATCGAAGTATTCGATCTTCTTTCCAGAGTATTTCTGGTGCTGGGAGAGATCGAAGTTGGTACGGGAGTGAATGCCCTCCACCTCCTTGAAGCCGAACGGCATCTTGAACTCGATGTCGGTGGCGGCGTTGGCATAATGGGCCAGCTTGTCGTGGTCGTGGAAACGGTAGTTCTCTGCACCGAAGCCAAGAGCCTGATGCCAGGCCATACGCGTCTGCTTCCACTTGGGGAACCAGTCGAGCTCGGTGCCGGGCTTCACGAAGAACTGCATCTCCATCTGCTCGAACTCTCGCATACGGAAGATGAACTGACGGGCCACAATCTCGTTGCGGAAGGCCTTACCAATCTGGGCGATACCGAAAGGTATCTTCATGCGGCCGGTCTTCTGCACGTTCAGGTAGTTCACGAAGATGCCCTGAGCCGTCTCCGGACGCAGATAGATCTTCATCGAAGCATCGGCCGAGGCACCCATCTCGGTAGAGAACATCAGGTTGAACTGGCGCACGTCGGTCCAGTTCTTAGTGCCGCTGATGGGGTCCACGATTTCCTCGTCGAGGATAATCTGCTTCAGTTCCTCAAGGTCAGGTCCCTGCATGGCGGCAGCATAGCGGGCGTGGAGGGCGTCGCGCTTGGCGATGTGCTCCTTCACGTGCTCAGAGGTCTCCATGTATTTAGCCTCATCGAAAGCCTCTCCGAAACGCTTGCGGGCTTTCTCCACTTCCTTCTGGATCTTCTCATCGTATTTGGCTATCTGATCCTCGATCAGCACATCGGCACGATAACGTTTCTTCGAGTCGCGGTTATCAATCAGCGGATCATTAAAAGCATCCACGTGTCCGCTGGCTTTCCAGATCGTGGGATGCATGAAGATGGCGGAGTCGATGCCCACGATGTTATCGTGCAGCAACACCATACTCTTCCACCAATATTCTTTGATATTGTTCTTCAACTCAACACCGTTCTGACCATAGTCGTAAACGGCACCTAAACCATCGTAGATTTCACTGCTGGGAAACACAAAACCATATTCCTTGCAGTGGCTCACGATTTTCTTAAATACATCTTCTTGTGCCATAAATAATACAATAATTTCGAAATTATGCGTGCAAAGGTAGTGCTTTTTCGTGGAAAATCCATATATTTGCAACATTATTTAATATATAACGCTATTAACCATGATCAGACTCTTTGTCTCCCTATTCCTTATGAGTAGTGTCTATACGACCACAATTGCCCAAACACATGACTTCCAGAACACGAAGTTAAAGGACGACCAGCGCATCACACTGCTGATACGCCAGCTAACACTCGATGAAAAAATTGCATTGCTTTCCACCAACCTTGGGGTACCACGTCTGGGTATTCCCTCACTCTCCTGCTATGAAGGACTGCATGGTATCGTATTGGGAGGACCCGCCAACAAATATTCCTATCCTACCACTATCTTTCCACAGGCTTACGGACTGGGCGAGACTTGGGATCGTGAGGCAGTGATGCGGGTAGGACAGCAGATGGCTGAGGAGGCCCGCTATTATATCCAGAGGGATATCCCACGCAAAGGACTCGTCATCTACGCACCCAATGCCGACCTTGCCCGTGATCCTCGATGGGGACGCACAGAGGAGAGCTATGGCGAAGATGCCTATCTGACTGGTCAGCTCTCCATCGCGATGGTGAAAGGATTGCAGGGTGACGACCCTCGCTATTGGAAGACGGCAGCACTGATGAAGCATTTCCTTGCCAACAGCAATGAGGACGGTCGTGACTCGACCTCGAGTAATTTTGACGAACGACTATTCCGAGAGTATTATTCCTATCCTTTCTACAAGGGTATCACAGAGGGGGGCAGTCGTGCCTTCATGGCATCATATAATGCATGGAATGGCACACCGATGTGCATCAACCCCGTACTCGACCAGATAGCACGTAAGGAATGGGGTAACAACGGCATCATCTGTACGGATGGTGGAGGACTGCGTCTCCTGGTGGAAGCCCATCATGCCTACCCAACCTTGACTGAGGGTGCAGCTGCAGTGATCAAGGCAAAGACAGGCATGTTCCTCGACCGCTATCAGGAGGCTGTCAAAGAAGCACTCGACAAGGGTCTCATTTCAGAGAAAGATATCGAGGAAGCTATCCGTGGCAATATCTTCGTGGCTCTCAAACTGGGTATGCTGGATGGCGCAGATACGAAGAATCCATACGCTAACATCGGGAAAGACACGACGGCGACACCTCCCTATAGGATGAGGGAGGCTCTGCAAGCAGCAAGAGAGGTCACCAACAAATCGGTGGTCCTGCTGAAGAACAATGGCTTATTACCCCTCAACAGTAAGAAGACACGAAAGATTCTGGTGGTGGGACCTTATGCCGACCAGATGGTTTACGATTGGTATAGTGGTCATCCACCCTATGAGGTCACCATTCTGAAAGCACTACGCGAGATGGCTGAAACAGAAAGACTTACCATTAGCTACATCCCAGACAACCGTATGGGCAAAGCGGAGGAGATGGCACGCGAGGCTGATGCTGTCATTGTCTGTACAGGTAACCATCCCTACGGCACCAAAGCCGACTGGTTCTTCTGTCCTGTTCCCAGCGATGGGCGTGAGGCTGTCGATCGCAAGTCACTGCAGCTGCCTGACGAGGATATGATACGCCAACTCTATCGCGTCAATCCCAACACGGTTTTGGTACTGGTCAGCAGCTTCCCCTACACCATCAATTGGAGTAACCAACACCTGCCTGCCATCCTGCATATCACACATTGCAGTCAGGAACAGGGGCATGCTGTTGCCGATGCCCTCTTTGGGAAGATCAATCCTGCTGGACGTACTACACAGACATGGGTGCGTGATATTCTCGACTTGCCAGCTATGATGGATTACGATATCCGTCATGGCCGAACGTATATGTACCATAAGGGAGACGTGCTCTACCCCTTCGGCTATGGTCTGAGCTATACAACATTCCAATACGGGAAGGCTCGCATCCTTCGTCAAAACAAGCAAGCCATCGAGGTAAGCGTACCTGTTACGAATACAGGCGATTACGATGGTGATGAAGTCGTACAGCTCTATGTTGCCTATCCAGACTCGAAGGTTGAGCATCCGCAAAAGCAACTGAAGGCTTTCGAACGTATCCACATCAAGAAGGGTGAGACAAAAGACGTCATCCTCCGCATCCAGCGCAGCGACCTCACATATTGGGATACCGTCCAGCACGCTTTCATCCCAGAGAAAGGACGCCTCCTTTTCATGATAGGAGCTTCTTCTTCAGATATCCGGACAGAGATTGATGCCAGTTGATTGTTGTCTGCACCCGATTTTATCTGAGGTTCCTAAAGAAAAACGGTCAGAAGTTTCCGCAATTCAGAAATAATTGCTATCTTTGCAACTGCCCTAAAAATGGGGACTTCCCTGACAAGGTAATATCGAAAGCAATCATTTTGCATCACTTATCAAGAAAAAGCATTCATGGACGACGAGATCAAAGACGACATCATAGAGGAGAGAGAAGAGGGTGAAGAACTCTCCGAGGGGCACTCCGACTACAAACCTGTGAACCGCTTCGATGCCGCAGCCGTGCATCATCTGAGTGGAATGTATCAGAACTGGTTCTTGGATTACGCCTCTTACGTGATCCTGGAACGCGCTGTGCCTCACATCGAAGACGGTCTGAAACCCGTACAACGTCGCATCCTGCACTCGATGAAACGTATGGATGACGGCCGATACAACAAGGTGGCGAACATTGTTGGACACACCATGCAGTTCCATCCCCACGGAGATGCCTCCATCGGTGACGCTCTGGTGCAGCTGGGACAAAAAGACCTGCTGGTGGACTGCCAGGGAAATTGGGGAAATATCCTCACCGGTGACCGTGCCGCTGCTCCCCGATATATCGAAGCTCGTCTGTCAAAGTTTGCCCTTGATGTGGTGTTCAATCCCAAGACCACCGACTGGCAACTGAGCTATGACGGTCGCAACAAGGAACCCATTACCTTACCTGCCAAGTTCCCGCTCCTATTGGCGCAGGGAGCAGAAGGTATCGCCGTGGGACTCAGTTCCAAGATCCTCCCCCATAACTACAACGAGATCTGCGAGGCTGCCATTGCCTATCTGAAAGGTGAACCATTCACGCTCTATCCCGATTTCCCCACAGGCGGCAGTATCGACGTGGGCAAATATAATGACGGTCAGCGCGGTGGGTTGCTGAAGGTACGTGCCAAGATAGAGAAACTCGACAACAAAACCCTCATCATCCGCGAACTGCCTTTCTCGAAGACCGTCAATACCCTATGCGAGAGTATCACCAAAGCCATTGAGAAGGGGAAAATCAAAGCACGCCACGTCACCGACCTCACCTCCGCCGAGGTGGAGATCCAGGTGCACCTCGCCCCTGGTGTATCTTCCGATAAGACACTCGATGCCCTCTATGCCTTCACCGACTGTGAGATCAACATCTCACCCAACTGTTGTGTGATCGAGGACAACAAACCGCAGTTCCTCACCGTGAGCGATGTGTTGCGCCATTCGGTCGATAGAACGATGGGACTCCTCCGCAAGGAATTGGAGATCCGAAAGCATGAGCTGTTGGAGCAACTGCATTTCTGCTCATTAGAGAAAATCTTCATCGAGGAACGTATCTATAAAGACCGTAAGTTCGAGCAGGCACCAACCATGGATGCCGCCTGTGAACATATCGATGACCGTCTGACTCCCTACTACCCCAAGATGATCCGCGAGGTGACCAAAGAGGATATCCTCCGACTGATGGACATCAAGATGGCGCGGATCCTGAAATTCAACAGCGACAAGGCTGATGAACTGATTGCCCGTCTGAAAAAGGAGATAGCCGAGATCGACCATGATCTTGCCCACATGGTGGATGTCACCATCAACTGGTTCCAATACCTGAAAGATAAATACGGAGCAGATCACCCACGACGGACAGAAATCCGGAACTTCGATACCATTGAGGCCGCGAAGGTGGCAGAGGCCAATGAGAAGCTCTACATCAACCGGCAGGACGGCTTCATAGGTACAGGACTGAAGAAAGACGAATTTGTGTGCAACTGCTCCGACATCGACGATATCATCATCTTCTACAAAGACGGTAAATATAAGGTGGTGCGTGTGGCTGACAAGATCTTCGTAGGCAAGAATATCCTCCACGTAGCCGTTTTCAAGAAGAACGACACCCGCACCGTTTACAATGTCGTGTATCGCGACGGCAGGAAAGGGTACTACTTCATGAAACGCTTCACCCTGACGACTATAAAACGTGACCGTGAGTACGACCTCACCTTAGGTAAGGAAGGCAGTAAGGTGATCTATTTCACTGCCAATCCCAACGGAGAGGCCGAGGTTATCAAGATCACCTATGATCCTACCTTACGAAAGAAAAAGATGTTCGAGGAGAAGGATTTCAGCGATCTGGCCATCAAGAGCAAAGGTGTCAGGGGCAACCTGCTGTCGAAACAAACCGTGCACCGTATCTCCCTGAAGAGTCACGGTCGTTCCACGTTAGGTGGAAGGAAGGTGTGGTTCGACCCGGATGTCAACCGGCTGAACTATGACGAGCATGGACAATACCTTGGGGAGTTCCACGATGATGACCAGATTCTGGTGGTGCTGAAAAGCGGATTGTACTACCTGACCACCTTCGATGTCACGAACCACTATGAGGACGATATCCTCCGCATTGAGAAATTCCAGTCGGGCAAGGTATGGACAACCGTGGTTTACGATGCCGACCAACAGGGATATCCTTATCTGAAACGGTTCCTGATGGATGCCAGCAAACGGAAACAGAGCTTTATCGGCGAGAACCCGAATAACCGGATGGTACTTCTTACTGATGTGACCTATCCGCTGATTAAGGTTACTTTTGGCGGCCTTGACGAGTACCGTGAGCCCTTGGAGATCGATGCAGAGCAGTTCACGGTGGCAAGGAGCGCCAAGGCCAAAGGGAGACGCATCAGCACATATACCATCGGTAGCATCGAGGAGTTAGAGCCGCAACGTTTCCCAGAGCCGAAAGATACTGATGATCCGAAAGATATCGATGAACCTGATGAACCCGATGAGCCTGATACTGAGGAAGAAGGTGAAGAACTGAATGGAGGACAGGAACAGGAGACTGTCAGTATTGCCGAACCGGAAGACCTCGATACCGATGCTGAAAAGCCGGAAAAGCCAGAGAAGGCGGCACATCAGGATCATCCAACCCGTGATGAGAATACGATACAACTAAGTCTTTTCCCTGATGACATATAGACGGATTCTACTTATCGTTATAGGAGCCGTGACCTTTCTACAGGACGTCGCGGCACAGGACAACTGGCATACCACTATGGCGGCGATAGGTACCTCACAGACGCTCGACACCTATCTGAGTCCTGAAAAGTATTCTGGCACGGAGGTGCGCTTCTTGTCACAAACCCACCGCCATTGGCGCAACCATCCCCAGTGGAGCAGTCAGTCATCACTCATGGGGGCTTTCCTCTATGCCGAGCAGCGGGCAGAGAACAGTAACGAAATGGGAGGAATGCTCACCTACGACTATGCCATACGCCATACGTGGCAGCTCAAGGAGAACTGGTGCATCGAGGCTGGAGGACAGGCAGAGACGGCTGTCGGCTTCCTGTACAACACCCGGAACACCAACAACCCTGCACAGGCAAGGGCCTATCTCCATATAGGACCGGATGTGGCAACCTCATGGCGCTTTCCACTGTTCCGCAAACATTTCACTCTGCGCTACGAAGTGGCCGTCCCCTTGCTGGGCGTCCTGTTCAGTCCGAACTACGGACAGAGCTATTACGAGATCTTCACCCGCGGGAACTACGACCACAATGCGGTCTTCACGACACCGTTCAACGCTCCCACCCTGCGGCATCAGCTCACGGTGGATATTCCGATCAAAAAGGCGGCTCTGCGTGTCGGATACTTAGGTGACTATCAGCAGGCAGAGGTGAACCATTTGAAATACCACACCTATTCCCATCTGTTACTCATCGGACTGGTTCGTCCGCTCTACCGATAAAAGATATGATACAAGTTTCAAGAATACATATCCACTCCCTCTCCCATCTTGTCCTCCTCGTGCTCACCGCGATGGTCTTCTCCTCGTGTGTGGATGAAGACGAGTTCGACGATACGGCAAACGGGAACTTCGAAGCACTGTGGAAGATCATGGATGAACACTACTGCTTCTTTCAAGAGAAAGGTATCGACTGGAACGCGATCCATGAGAAATACCAGAAGCAGGTGGCGGCAGGGATGAGCAACGATCATCTCTTCGAGATATGTGCCAACATGTTGTCGGAACTGAAAGACGGTCATGTGAACCTCTTCTCTTCCTTCGACATTGCACGTAACTGGTCGTGGCATGAGAACTATCCCAGCAACTACTCCGACTCCCTTATCAATAAATACCTGGGTACGGACTATAAGATTGCCGCAGCTATCCGATACAAGATCCTCGACGATAACATCGGTTACATGCGCTATGGCTCGTTTCAAAGTGATTTCGGTGCCGGCAACATCGATCAGGTACTGTTGGAATTTGCACCTTGTCAGGCACTGATCATCGATATCCGCGACAACAGCGGCGGTCTGCTCACCGTTGCCGAGAAATTAGCGGCGCGGTTCACCAACGAGGAGATCCTTGTGGGATATATGCGCCACAAGAACGGTAAGGGGCATCAGGATTTCTCAGAAATGAAGGAGCAGCGCATCAAGCCCAGTAACGGTGTCCGCTGGCATAAGCCCGTCTATGTGCTCACCAATCGTCAGGTGTATAGTGCTGCCAATGAGTTTGTGAAATACATGCGGTGCTGTCATGCCGTGATCATAGGTGATCAGACAGGCGGCGGTGCGGGTATGCCGTTCAGCAGTGAACTCCCCAACGGATGGAGTGTTCGTTTCTCAGCCTGTCCGATGTATGATGTAAACAAGCAAAGTACCGAACAGGGCATCGCTCCCGACTACCGGGTAGATCTCACCCATGAGGATTTCACCCGAGGACGTGATTCCATCATCGAATTCGCACGCAGTTTAGTACATTAACGTTATGATTACCCTTCGTTCCCTTTCTATAGGCTATCAGGAGAAGAACAACCAGAAGGTTGTCGCTGAGAACATCACCTCCACCATCCGCCCTGGTGAGCTCACCTGTCTCATCGGTCCAAACGGCGTCGGTAAATCCACCCTGTTGCGTACGCTCAGTGCCTTTCTGCCGCCGCTGTCTGGGGAGATCTTCGTCAATGACCAAAATCTCGCCAGTCTATCCGACCGGCAGATTGCCCGTCAGATCGGCGTGGTGCTCACCACCAAGCCCGACATCCAGAACATGACGGTCAGCGAACTCATCGCTTTGGGGCGTTCTCCCTATACGGGATTCTGGGGCAAACTGAGTAAAGATGATGACAAAATTGTGGAAGAAAGCATCCAGTTAGTGGGCATTGAAGACCTCCGTGACCGTTTGGTACAGACCCTCTCCGATGGTGAGCGACAGAAGATGATGATTGCCAAGGCTCTCGCCCAGCAAACACCTGTCATTTACTTAGACGAGCCTACCGCTTTCCTCGACTATCCCAGTAAGGTGGATATCCTGCACTTACTGAAGAAACTGAGCCGCGATACCCAGAAGACTATCTTCCTCTCCACCCATGACTTAGAACTGGCCCTGCAGATTGCCGACACCTTATGGCTGATGCAGCCACACCATCCTATCGCCATCGGTTCACCACGGCAGCTGGCTGATGACGGCAGTCTTGGACTGTTCCTGAACCGCCCGGGATTACACTTCGATGCGGCAACCATGACCATCCGCGTGGAAGGATAGGAGTCAGGGCACTACGGCTTTTCTTCCTCATCCATGGGCTCTATCTCCCACAGGTCATCATCACCCCAGAGCTCCTTCGACAGGATCTGGTCTGCATCGGTGATGATCGTCTGCGACACCTTCAGGATACGTTCCTGCGAATTGGCCTGCACCGATGACAAGCTGTCGATGTGTATGCTTTCCATCCAAGGTTGAATGTATGATTTCATGTATTTTCTTCTTTGTAGGGTTATTTGACCTTGTATTTCCGTCGGTCCCTGATAACGACACCCCGTTGCGGGGAACGTATCCTCTGTCCGCATAAGTCATAGTAACGCATATCATGCGCCTCTTGCTCAGTCTGCTGGACAGCAGTGGTGATGCCCGCATTCTCATCGTGCCACATCATCAGACATTTCGCCGCAGTTGCTGTTTCTATCTTCAGATACGCCTTCCCTTCAGGAATCTTCACGCTGCTATCGACTAAGTAGAACCCCACCGTACCTTCTACTTGACCCAGACTATAGATGGTGTGGAGGTCACCCACGACCTTCCCGTCACTGGTCATCAGAAGATTTTCACCCACCGTGTTCACCGCCTGTGTGGCATAAGGCATCAGATAGGTTCCTGGCTCTCCTGACAACAGTACTGCGGTGTTCGCAGGGATAGCGCCGATCTCTTTCAGGCGCACCCGGTCGGGATAGGCCTGATCTACAACGTAAGCCCTCAATCCCTGTGGCAGGGTCAGCTCCACCTTGTCTGGAGAGGCATACGATACATAACGGGCATTCCCGACAACAACACGCTTCGCCCTTGTCCCTATTCGTTTATAGAGTAGTGTCTTGTCATGCCAGTCTTTGTATTTTTTATAGACGCCAAACTTGCCTTTATAGAGGGAGATGAAATAATCAGCACGGCTTGCACAGTTCACATAGACACCATTCTCGTATGTTTTGAATCTCCACTGCGCCCTATCATCACTTGTTCCTAAGATATCTTTATGCAAATTGTTGTTACTACGTTCATAGCTGAGCAGGTCTCCATCAGCAACATACTGTATCGCATAAACCCCATTTCTCACTCGGATCATCCTGAACACATCGGGCACTATTTCATTCGTCCCTGTCCTGTCTGGATCAATCTCAATATAGTCACCCTTTACTTGTCGTGCCGTAAAAGAACACACCCCCAAGAAATTACCAGATGTCTTATAAATGGCTCCACTCACCGACTCGCTGCAGATAATATACGAATCGGTCTCATTAATCTCGTCGAGCGAGGTCACCTTCTGGAATACCTCGTCCGCCTGCACAGCACAGCTGACTATCGTCAACACCCATGCCCACAAAAGTCTTAAGAACTGCATGTTGTTCATATTTTAGTTTAACATTAACAAAGCAATCTGCACACCTGCCACGAAGACGCTGCCCCCAAGGCAACCACGATATGCGATAACAGATGCAAAGATAAAAAGAATTGACGACATGACCAAGCAAATTGGGAAGTTTAACACTGTTCAACCCTATATAATATTAATAATGTGATTTTTCAGGGCACAAACAAACAGTTCTCGAGAAAAAATAGTAACTTTGCAGGGAAAAACAATAACATCGAAATATCGAAATATTGTCTTATACTGATATAGGTTGACACATTTAGGAACTTAATAAATGTGTTAAACTTATGAGAAGATTTTATCAAAGAACGCCGAAGGAGAAGAAA
>CACXMM010000045.1 GCA_902768785.1 uncultured Prevotellaceae bacterium | reverse complement strand
TTACATAGCAATGGAAACTGGCTTGAAATAGCAATGGAGACAAGGAATTTGCGAGAAAAGACATGGAATACCCAGATTTCCAATCTGTGGAAGGCTGCCGCGGCTTTTCTCCAGCAAATAGCATGGCGGTACTTGGCACATAGCTACAAGACAGTACCTTTGCGACGGAAAAGTTTGTAACGAAGATGGATCATTGGCAAATACCATTATCAATACTTGAAAAGAAGTGTCCGGATGGCCTCTTCTTTTCCCTCAATGTTCAAGGTTTCATAAAGCTTTATTTAATTATCTATTTTATAAGCTTTATTTACAGTGGGCGAAAAATCCTTTATTTACAGGGAGTTTGGAACCGAACTTGCAAGGTTTTGCGCTGAACTTGCAAGGTTTTGCGCTACAACTTGCAAGGTTTTGCGGTGAACTTGCAAGGCTTTGCGCCTCTAACTTGCAAGGTTTTGCGCTAAATAAACAATACTCTGCAAGCGATGATCAATCGCAAAACACCACGAGTGAAGGCAAAAGTGTTAACGAATTTAACAAACGGCCGATTTTGGAGGTATGCCAAGAAAAGGTAACTTTGCATCAAACATCATTGTCGCTTGATAAAAAAAGCGTCGAATACGGTCAGTACTGGTTTTATGCCAGTGGGTGCAACTGCCATAACATGTAAGCAGTCCGAATTGTACCACGGACTATTAACGAAGCTTATGCCTAAACGCAGAACAGAAATATATCAACTTATCGATCTTGCTAAGATACACCATGAGAATGTCAGTTGGAGCAATGTTATCATAAACTCTCCAATTTCCTACAATCTCCTGGAGCGAAGGGCTATGTATTTCCTTTCAGCAGAAGTTAAACACAAGTTCGTAGAAAAAGGTCTTGGCGTTCCAGACAACTGGAAAGAACTGTATTTCTATCTGAATGATAATGATTTAGGAATCATAGGAGGGAAGAAGAATGTTCCTCGTACATACGAAGTTCTTTGTAGTCTTGGTAAAAAGTTCGTCCCGATTGTCAAGACCACGCCTGACGGGAGAATCATGGAGGGTAAGGCCCATTGGGTGGATGCGTTTTTCTATAATCAGGAAGAAGACCATTACGTTGTCAGGATCTCACCCGAAATAATGCCTTATCTCATTAACCTTACCCAGGACTTTACTTCATTTGACATAGGGACAGCCATGAAACTGAGATCCAAATACTCTCAGAAAATGTATGAGCTATGCTGTAAATATGGAGGAAACTTCAGGTATTCCACACCGTTAACCAAGACACAGGGGATAATCTTCAAGAAAAGGGTGATACCAATTACACTTGACGACTTCAGGAAAATCTTCAATCTTGAAGAAATAAAAGATACCAGGACAGGTAAAGTGAAGAAAGCCAGTTCCTTCCGGAATTTCAATTCCATAAGGTGTAATATACTTGAACTTGCCCAGAATGAGCTGCTTTGGATGTATCAGAATCAGGCTTCAGACTATTGGTTTGACTTTCAAGCAGGACCTAAAGCTGGCAGGGGAGGAAAAGTACAATCCGTCTTCATCTATATCTATTCGAGATCTCATCCCAAGGAGGGTAGCCTGCAGCCATGGCAAGAAGGTGATTTGCCACTTGATCCATATGAGACAGAAAAGCAGGAGCACAGGGAAAAGAGGACTCCAGCCCAGAAACTGCATTCGAATGTCTGGTATGGTCTCGAACATCAGGAGGAAGTGGTTTACAGGCTATTGTCCCGTTATCTGACAAAGAAGGAAGTTGCCTATTACATGATGAAGATTTGTGAGCAGGCAAGAAGATTCAAAGACAGTTATACTCAGGTGATTCAAGTCATTCAGGAGAAAGAAAGCCAGAAGAAATTCATGAATGGCACAAAACAATACAAGAGGAATAACATTATGGATTATGTCTTACGGAAGAATCTCCAGGATTACGGTTGGTCTATTGAGCCGCCAACAAGTAGAAAGGATAGGGCTAAACAAATGGATTTGTTTGGATAGTACGTATATCTTCAAATGTTAATTGAAAGCGAAACCCATAGAAGTAATGGAAAGAAATATGCGGCAATTAACGGTAAAACATTAACAAAGTTACCATGTGAATTTGTCTGTTAGGTCAAAATAATCAACTAAAATCATAGCGAAAACGGATGGTATTTGTAACCATATCGGAAAAATGTAGTATTATGTGGTAAATCATAGCAACAAAAAAATTCGACATGTAACCCATATCTGCAAATCATAGAAAAGTTGGGTAATTACAGTTTGAAAGCTCAAAACTCGTCAAAAAGCGTGGATACGGGAAACTTTTACGGTTTATTAACCAAAATGGGGCATTCTTTAAAAAATGTTTTACCGAAATCGGCACGTTTAGACCTGAATTTGCCCCCGAAAAATGGCTGCCTCCGAAGCAAAAGTCGGGGACAAAACACAAAAAAAATGATAGGTCGCGGAGAGAGAGGGATTCGAACCCCCGGTGCCTCTCAGCACGACGGTTTTCAAGACCGTTGTAATCGACCACTCTACCATCTCTCCTTCAGCTTAGCACTGAGTCTTTGGTCGTAAAAGCGATGTCAAAATCAGAACAAGCCGAATGCAAAGACTGTTCTTTGCTGAGGCGAAGCCTGATTTAGCCAACGATTTCTCCAAATCGGATGCAAAGGTACTCTATTTTTTTTGAACTGCCAAATATTTCCTTAAGTTTTTTTCTTTTCGATGGAGAGTAAGTAAAAGACTGTGTATTGAGATGAGTAAAAGGAATATGGAGTCTTTTTCGGATATAAACAAATCCTGTAGATTATGAAGGAGCATGATAACTGTGCTGTGTGTGAGTGTGATAATGTTGGATTTGCGTAAAAAGAATCCCCTTTATTTGGTGGTTTCACGATTTCTTTTTATTTTTGCAGAAGATCTTATACCGAAAAGTGTGAGTCCTTGTGGGTTCGGGAGTAATTAACGCAGTCGCTCAGTTACAGCTTCACGACATACATAGATATAATACTAAAAGACCATTAAATATGAAAACAAAACTTTTATTGATGTTCCTATTATGTGGAATATGCTATTCCTGCCAAGCGCCACAGCAGGAAAAACACGAGACGGAATCAACTAAAGCCAATGAGAATATGACAAACGAACAATTAAGAGAGAATCTGGTGAAGGCATTGGACGATATGAAAGCCAAGGCCATTGAGATGGGAATCCAGGGTGTTGCTACAGCCTCTTTCCTTAACAAGGGTGAAGATGTTGACTGGATAGGTGAGATGAGGGTTGTAGGGACTCCTCTCGACTTGAAGGGTGGCTTTAATCTTGTTGCCGTCGCATGGTCAAAGTGTGGTGAAGTGATTGCCACTGGGGCCGACAGCGGTAATCCTGATCATCAGACGTTGACGGGCGAGCTGGGTTATGCCGGTGGTGCCTACGGCGAGTACGAGGGCTGTAAGTTGGCCTTTGCTTTCAGCGGTGCCACATCTGAAGAAGATCTTGTCGTGGCCAAGTATGGAATAGAGCGGATGAAAGGCTACATGTCGAACAAGTAGAAGGCTAATATAACTTCTGCCTATTCATGATGTTTTTTTTGTGATGGATTAAGGTTAAACAATATGAAAAAGATTCTTTTGTTACTTGGCATTACTGCACTGCTGACAGCATGTGCTTCTTACACCATCAGCGGTCAGAAGGTGTCGAAGGAAGAGTATAGCCAATGGGTAGCCCAGAAGGTGAAGAAAGGCATCGAGAGTCGTCGTTTTGTCATCGATGTGCGTTCTATGCATCCTCACCGCAGCTATACCCGTCAGCTTTCCTCACCTTATTCGTTGGAGTTACGTGGTGACAGTGTGATCTCCTATCTGCCTTATATCGGACAGGCCTGGAACATTCCCTATGGAGGCGGAAAGGGTCTCAACTTCATCGGTCATCTCAACGGCTACGATGTCCATCAGATCAAGTCTGGTTTGTGGCAACTGGTGATGGAAGTGGAGAATGATGAGGCCAAGTACCTCTATCTCGTTGAGGTGTTCGACAATGGCAGTTCCTCCATTGATGTCAGGACACAGGAACGTGACCCCATCTCATTCTATGGGGAGATGAATATGAATGGGAAGTGAAAGAACTTCCCATTCATTTATTCTGCTGTCAGCTCGAACACGCAGCTGTTATAGTCCTTTTCCAGCGGGAGGTAGAGGCCTTGCTCCTTGAGGAGCTTGCCGCTGAACACCTTTCCTTCGAGCGGTGATGGCTTACTGCCCACTTTGACATTCAATTCATGCAACCGGTAGTTCTTGGTGGCATCAAGACCAGCCAAGTGGATGCGCGGAGTCTTTATATTATATAGGTATTGGATGCGGTGGGTAAACAAGACAGCCTTTGTTTTCTGGTCGTTGGTGTACATCAGTGAGGCGATGCCTTGGTTATCGTAGGGCGATACTAACCTATAGATATTTCCCAACTGAATGATGTCGCGCAGTGGCTTGTAGTCGGCAATGGCGCGACGGCACTGCTCACGTTCCTCATCGGTCATGCTGCGAGGCTGCAGTTCGATGCCCAAGCGTCCAGACATAGCCACATCGGTACGGAACTTAATCGGTGTGGTGCGTCCAGTGTTCCAGTAAGGTGAGTGTGCAATATGCTGTCCCATGGCGTTCGAGGGGAAGAAGTAGCTGGTACCCCACTGGATGAATACGCGCTGATAGGGGTCGTTGTTGTCACTGGTCCAGAACTCTTCGAAGTAGGGTAGGAGACCATAGTTCACACGACCGCCACCGCTGGAACAGTCTTGGATCACTAACTTGGGATACTTGGCGCGGATACGTTCCAGTGTCTTGATGAGGCCGCGGTGGTATTCGATATACAGGTGACTCTGTTTGTTGGCAGGCAGGTAGTTCGATCCGAAGTTCTGCAGGGAGCAGTTGGCATCCCATTTCATATAATAGATGTCAGGATTCTCCTGCATCAGGTCATCCACGATCTTGAAGACATAGTCCTGCACCTTTGGGTTACAGAGGTCAAGCAGCAGCTGTGTACCGCCACGTCCAAGTTTCAGGTCGCGGTTCTTCTCCTGCAGTACCCAGTCGGGATGTTTCTCGAAGAGCTCACTCTTGGTGTTGGCACTCTCTGGCTCGATCCATATACCGAACTCGATGCCGAGGCTCTTGGCTTTCTGTACCAAGGTAGCGATGCCGTTAGGCAGTTTCTTGCGATCCACCATCCAGTCGCCTAAGGTGCTGGTGTCGTCGTTACGCTGGTATTTGTCACCAAACCATCCATCATCCATCACGAAAAGCTCACCACCCATCTCTTTGATGTCGTCCATCATGTTGAACATCCCTTCCTCGTTGACGTTGAAGACCACACCTTCCCAGGAGTTCAGCAGGATCTTACGGGTCTGGTCACCTTGATTCAACCAGCCTTCGTAGCGTGCCCATCGGTGGAAGTTGCGACTTACGCCGCTCATTCCCTCATTGGAGAGTGTGAAGGCGAGCTTCGGTGTGGTGAACACCTCTTTGGGTTCGAGGATATATTCTGTGGTCTGGGGATCGATGCCGGCATAGAAATGAGCGTAGCGGTTGTCACCGGAGTTATTCACGCGCAGCTCGTAGTTACCACTCCAGCAGAGGGCGGCACCAACCACACGACCCCTGTTCTCCTGGGGCTTGCCATCGAGGGAGATCATCATCTCAGGTGCATCGTTGTGAGCATTACGCACACCATCACTGTTACGCACGACTTTCAGTCCTGGGAGGATAGGCTCGCAGGTGGGAGTGGTCTCGGCACTCCAGTTACCATGCATGTGCACCATATAGAGGTCACCTTGTGGGAAAACGAGATGCCCGGAATCGTAGCGTTTCAGGGTAATGGCTTTCTTCTCGCGATGAGAGATCTCCGTCCATGTCTCTATCATATCCACGGTGTTGTAGGCTTTGTAGAACACCTTCAACGTGACGGGATATTTCTTATCGGTCATGGTGATGGTGGTTATCGTGGCATGTCCTTCTGTGGAGGTTGTCACATCATCCACGGTGGGGTAGAGGGTCCACTGACCATCGTTATGCAGCACTTGGATGGCGGGCAGGGCCATCATGTCGTTTTGTCCAAACGCAGGATAGGCAGCTTGGTTCAAGTCCATGTTCGACCCCTGTAGCTGCTGTACTTCATTGCTGGAGAGTTTCTCGCCAAAGTAGTTGATGCAAAGGGCATCACCGTCGTTGGCATGCATCACCAACGAGGTGTGTGGCGTGCTTACCACGATGTTTCCTTGCCAAGCGAGAGCAGGCATAACACTCATCGCAGTCATGATGGCCACGGAAAGAATTGTTTTTTTCATAAGCTATTGTTGTTAGTTGTCATTCTTATTTCCTGATGGTTACGTTCACATTCCTGCGCTGCACATTCTTACAGTTGAAGAAGTCCATGTCGTTCTCTGCTGTGATATAGATATCCTTGAGTGTGATATTCATGATGGGCTTCTCGGGGAGACCATTGAAGAACATGGCACGATGAGCACCGCGGCAGATGATGTTCTGGATATCGATGTTACGGAACTCAGGTGTCGTCTCGTCAACAGGCATCGACTCGATGTTGTTCACTTTCTCACCACTCTCCAATACCTCGATTACCGACTTCCCTCCGTAGTAAAGGTCGAAGGTGATGGCATCGCCCTGGATGTCGAACATGGAGATGTCGTGGATGAAGATGTTCTCCACGATACCGCCACGACCGCGACAGCTCTTGAAGCGAAGCCCCACGTCGGTGCCGAGGAACTGACAGTTCTGTACCATGATGTTCTTCACACCGCCACTCATCTCTGAGCCAACCACGAAGCCACCATGTCCCTGGAAGACCGTACAGCCGTCAACCACCACATTCTCGCAGGGACGACCACGACGGCGTCCGTCAGCATCCTTTCCGCTCTTAATGCAGATACCGTCATCACCAGCATCAAACACGGAATTGACAATCAAAGCGTTGCGACATGACTCCAAATCGAGGGCATCGCCGTTCTGGGCATAGGCAGGATTGCGGGCCAGTACATGATCTATAATGATGTTCTCACACATCAGGGGATGGATGTTCCAGGCAGGGGAGTTCTGGATGATGATATCTTTCAGAAGAACGTTCTTGCAGTTCACCAGACTCAGCATCACAGGACGTAGGAAGCGTTTGATATAGTTCCAGTCTTCCTCGGTCTGCATCCCCGTGGGCACATTCATATTCGCCGTCGTATCAGCATGCAGATAACCGGCACTGGGAAGCCAGAGATCGTCCCGTTTGAATACACCACCAGGCTGCGAGGTGAACTTCTTCCATTGGGCGTCGGTCACCTTCTGCTTTTTCAACGGACGCCAGCATAAGCCGTTGCCGTCGATGGCTCCTTTTCCTGTGATGGCAATGTTGGTGGCACCATTGGCAGAGATTGGCGACTGACAACGACGGGTCTCCAAGCCCTCGAACGACGTACTGATAATGTCGTATAGTTTCTCATCACCAGAGAACAGGATAACTGCCCCTTTCTCCAGGTGTAGGTTGATGTTGCTCTTCAGTACGATAGGACCAGTGAACCATACGCCTTGGGGTACGATTAGCTTTCCACCTCCTTGCTGGGTGAGAGTCTCCACGGCCTGTCTGAAGGCATCGGTGCAAAGAGCAGAACCATCCCCCTTCGCACCAAAGTCCTTGATGTTCACCGAACGGTCGGGAAACGAAGGTGCTTTCACTTCAATCATCTTGAAGGGAAGATTCTGTGTGTACTGCTTGTAAGGATTGTCTTGTGCCCAGACAGCTGTTGTCAGAAACAGGGTGAGGGCGATTACAGGGGCTAATGAAAGGAGGAGTGGTACCACCAGGAATCGAACCGGGGACACACGGATTTTCAGTCCGTTGCTCTACCAACTGAGCTATGGCACCATTGGTTTTGTTTTGCGGGTGCAAAGGTACAACTTTTTCTTGAACCTCAAAAACTTTTCCTTAGAAACTTCTCCCCTTTAACGTTTTGTAACAGATTAATGTAAAGGATTCCATCCCTGTGCGGTAATCTCAAATTCCTGGTTGTCTCTGGTTACCAGCATACAACCTAATTCTTTACGTGTAACATGTCCGATTACTTTCACATCTTCCATGGCCTCCACTTTCTCATAGTCGCCGATGGGAACGGTGAAAAGAAGCTCATAGTCCTCACCGCCGTTCAGGGCGCATGTGGTGACGTTCATATTGAACTCCTCGGCCATCACAGCGGTCTGGTAGTCGATGGGTATATTCTTCTCATAGACACGGCATCCGGAGCCTGAATGCTTGCAGATATGCAGAAGCTCACTGGACAGTCCGTCGGAGATATCCATCATGGAGGTGGGGCGTATTCCAGCTTCGCGCAGTCGTTGGATGATGTCTCCCCGAGCCTCGGGTTTCAGCTGTCGTTGCAGGAGATACTCCTTTCCGGCAAAGTCGGGCTGGAAGTCACGCAACAGGGCACTTTGGTTCTTAAACCGCTCACTCTGTTGCTCGTAGGTCCCGTTGGCCTTAGCCTCCTGGATCTTCTTGCTGAGTTCATCGATTTGTTGGTAGTAAACCGTTTTTTCACGTTCCAGCAGTTGCAGTCCCATGTAGGCGGCTCCAAGGTCTCCGCTGACGCAGATGAGATCCGTGTCTCGTGCTCCCTGTCGATAGACGATGTCTTCTTTGTGGGCCTCCCCAATGCAGGTGATGCTAATGGCCAGTCCTGTGAGTGATGAGGTAGTGTCTCCTCCCACAATGTCCACGTTCCATTTGTCACATGCCATGCGCAGTCCGCTGTAGAACTGTTCCATATCCTCCACAGTGAACCGTTTACTAAGTGCCATGCTGACGGTGATTTGCCGTGGCGTGCCGTTCATGGCGAAAACATCCGATATGTTCACCATGGCTGATTTGTAACCTAAATGCTGTAAGTCGATATAGGTCAGGTCGAAGTGTACACCCTCCATCAGCATATCGGTGGTGACGAGCACCTCCGTATCCGGATAGTGAAGTACGGCGCAATCATCGCCCACCCCTTTCAGCGTCGATTCGTTTTGGGGCTTGATATCTTGGGTGAGTCGGTCGATGAGACCGAACTCACCGAGTTTGGCTATTTCCATTGTCTGTTACTGATTTAGGCGCGGTTGATCATCTCGCGCATGATTTCTGTCATCAAGGGCTGTGCTTTGTTGGCGGCCTCCTGCACTTCTTCATGACTCACTTCCACTGGATCGTCGAAGCCGCCTAAGTCGGTGATGACGCTTATGCCAAAGGTCTTGATGCCACAGTGATGGGCGACGATGACTTCCGGTACAGTGCTCATGCCTACGGCATCACCGCCAAGGATACGGTACATCCTATATTCGGCAGGGGTCTCGAAGGTCGGTCCCTGTACTCCAACATAGACACCATGTACAACACGGATGCCTTTCTCCTCTGCTATCTTGTCAGCTTCTGCTACTAAAGCAAGGTCGTAAGGCTCGTGCATGTCAGGGAAACGCGGTCCTGTGGGGAAGTTCTTTCCTCGTAGCGGATGTTCAGGGAAGAAATTGATATGATCTGTGATGATCATCAGGTCGCCGATCTTGAATGAGGGGTTCATTCCTCCCGAGGCATTACTCACAAAGAGCGTCTTGATGCCTAACTCATACATCACCCTGACAGGGAAGGTCACCTCTTTCATGGAATACCCTTCGTAGAAATGGAAACGTCCCTGCATGGCCATGATATCCTTGTTCCCGAGTTTTCCGAAAATAAGTTTGCCAGAATGTCCTTCTACGGTAGATACAGGGAAATTGGGTATCTCCTCGTAGGGGAATTCATATTTATCCGTTATTTCGGAAGCTAATTGTCCGAGTCCCGTTCCCAGAACGATTGCGGTTGTTGGACTTGTGGTCATCCTTTGCTTTAGCCAGGACGCTGTTTCTTGAATTCTTTCGTACATATCCAATGATTTTTTCGTTAAACTCTTCTTGTTGCTCCAGCATGAACTCGATCTCCACAGGTAACATATAAATATGTTGGCGAACTTCATCTGACAGTCCTTCCACACCGAAGAGCCGAGCATTGTCTTTCTCGGTGGTGATGACCATCTTGGGTTCGGGCATGGCGGCGAACAGTTCGTTGATGCGCTCGATATCCTTCCGTTTGAACTGATGGTGATCGGGGTAGGTGAGCGGTGTGATATTCTTCGTATAAGGCTCCAGGTCGATGATCATCTGCTTGGGTGAGGCTATACCTGTGAGCAGCAGGATGTTCTCTTCGGGCTGGATGTCACTGACGGGCCGGTCCTCACCGAAATAAAGGGGCTTCAGCTTGTTGTATTTCAGTGTGGTGAAGAACAGTTTCTGATAGGGGTACAGGTCCATGGCGCGTGTGAGCACCCTGAATTCCATGGGCTTGAGGTTACGAGGACATTTCGTCACGATGACGATGTCTGCTCGGTTCTTTCCCTGTTTGGGTTCCCGAAGCCGTCCTGCAGGCAGTAGCTTGTCATAGATGATCAGGCGGTGGTAGTCAACCAGCAGGATGTTAACTCCAGGCTTCACATATCGATGCTGATAGGCATCGTCGAGAAGAATAACGTCTGTATCTTTGGTGTTCTCATCCTCTGTGAGCCGCTCGATACCGTGACAGCGATTCTTGTCAACGGCCACATAGACATCAGGAAATTTCTTCTTCATCTGGTAGGGCTCATCACCAATCATACGAGCTGTTGCATCCTTGTCTGCCAGGACATAACCGCGGCTCTTGCGTTTATAACCACGACTGAGCACCGCCACCTTGGTCTTGTCGCGAAGCAGACGGATCAGATACTCCACATGGGGAGTCTTACCCGATCCCCCCACAGTGATGTTTCCCACCGAGATAACGGGCACTTTGAAGTCACGGCTTTTCAGAATTCCCATGTCAAAGAGCCGGTTGCGGATTCCCACGCCAAGTCCGTAAATCCAGCTCAGAGGCAATAGCCATTCGTGAATTTTGATGAAATCACCTTCCATGATATTTTATCGTATGTTCATATAGAACGGAATCCTTGCCTGGATTGCGTTCTGCTTGTTCAGGTTCTTCAGGAGCATGAACGGCTCATAATACTCACCGAGGGTTGTCCGCATCTGTGCATCGAGGTAATTGCCGCTGACGGCTGATGTACCCTGAAGCAAGTCTTCGAAGATATCCCCCTTGCCAGGATAGGCCGAGGTGTGGTATTCATCCAGTTTGGCAAGCTGGGCCGCTTTCTTCACGGCATCGTCGATGCTACCTAATTGGTCAACGAGTTTGATGTCCAGCGCATCCTTGCCCAGCCATACATGTCCTTGAGCAATCTTCTCAATGGCATCAACGCTTTGTTTCCTGCCGTCGGCCACTCGCTTGCGGAACAGCTGATATCCTCGTTCGATATAGGTATTGAGATAATTCATCTCCTCTTCGTTGAACGGACGTGCCATCGTACCGAAGCCTGCATTCTTGTTGGTCTTCACCTCATCAAATTTCACACCTAACTTTTGGGTGAGCAGTCCGCTGAAGTCGGGGAACATGCCAAAGATGCCAATACTTCCTGTGAGGGTTGTCGGCTCAGCCACAATCCAGTTTGCCGGACAGCTGATGTAGTAACCGCCAGAGGCAGCCATACCGCCCATGGATACCACGACGGGCTTCTTGGCTTTCAGGTTCATCATGGCATGCCAGATCTGTTCAGAGGCATAGGCGGATCCTCCACCGCTGTTCACGCGCAGCACAACAGCTTTCACATTGTCGTCGTTGGCCAGTTTTTCCAGATCCTTGCTCACATCTTTTCCTACAATCTGATGTTCCGTAGGACCTAAAATGTTCTCCATCTTCTCGTCAACGATGTTGCCATAGGCATAATACACGGCAATCTGGTCACCTTTATGGTTCTCCTTGACATTCTGCATCTGCTCCACACTGATCTGACGGATGTCGTCTTTCTCATCGAGCTGAAGGAGTTTCTTTACTTCCCCTTTCACCTCATCACTATACAATAACTTATCCACCAGCTTCTGCTGAACATAGTTCTGAGGATCATCAAGCATCACCATTCCGTCAGCCAGGGCATTCAATGATTCCTTGCTAATCTTCCTGGTAGTGGCAACATTACTCAGCATCGTATCCCAAATACCTGTGATGTAGGCGGTGACCTGTTTACGGTTAGGATCGCTCATGTGGTCTGATGTGAAGGTCTCAGGTGCGCTCTTGTATGCACCCACCTTGGCCAGCTGCACCTTTACCCCGTATTTCTCCATCAAATTCTTCAGATAGTACGGCTGAGCAGCTAAGCCATGCCAGTCAATCATACCATAGGGATTCAACCAGATCTTATCGGCAACACTGGCCAGATAATAGGAGCTTTGGGTATATTGATCACCATAGGCTACAATCCACTTACCGCTTTTCTTGAAGTCAGCCAGTGCATCGCGCAACTCTTGGGTAGAAGCGGGCGAGTTGCTGCTGAACATTCCCATCTCGATGTATATACCTTTGATGTTGTCGTTGTCCTTGGCTTTCTTCACAGCATTGAGGATGTCCTCCAGACTGATACTTGTGTCAACCATTCCCGACAGTGTGGCAACCAGATCGTTCTCCGTACGCTCTTCCATGTTACCGTTCATGTTGAGAACCAGCACACTGTTGTCTTTTACTTTGGTAGTGGCATCCGAAGAGGCTACCATGCCTACGATGCTCATAATTCCGAATATCCCTACAATCAGTAGGAATACGATAATACCCACCACGGTGGCGAGCACATTCAGAAGGAAATTTTTCATATTCGAATACTATTCTTTTGTTTGAGATTTTTGGAAACCAGTGCAAAGATATAAAAAAATGTGATAGAGTGTATGCTATTCCTGATATTTTGTCCAATTATTGGCCAAAAACATAGCGATTCATCGAATCCTCATCATTCTCACGCGTCATAAGCGCATGGAAAGGGATATCCTGTTCCGTCTTCTATCTACTTCAACGACCCTCACTTGTACATGTTGATGTAGGTGAACAACATCGTTAGGGTCTTTCACGAACTTGTTGGCTAGCTGCGAGATATGGACCAGTCCGTCTTGGTGTACTCCAATATCTACGAAGGCACCGAAGTTGGTGATATTCGTCACAATCCCAGGCAGAATCATCCCTTCTATCAGGTCATCCACCTCTTTTACATTCGGGTCGAACTCGAAGACCTCAATCTGTTCGCGCGGATCTCTTCCCGGCTTCTCCAGTTCTTTCATGATATCGGTGAGGGTGGGGATACCCGTCTCGGCGGTGACATAATGCCGGATGTCTATCTTTTCCCGCAGGGCGGGGTTGCTGATGAGCTCTTCCACGGTGCACCCCTGGTCATGGGCCATCCGTTCCACAAGGGGGTAGCTCTCTGGATGCACGGCACTGTTGTCGAGGGGGTTCTTGGCATGAGGGATACGCAGGAAGCCTGCACATTGCTGATAGGCCGTCGGTCCCAGTCGTGGTACTTTCTTCAGTTGGGCACGAGCAGTGAAGGCACCGTTAGCCTTGCGGTACTCTATAATGTTCTTGGCCAATGTGGGACCTAATCCGCTCACGTAGGTCAGCAGGTGCTGACTGGCGGTGTTCAAGTTCACACCCACTTGATTCACGCAGCTTTCCACCATCAGGTCAAGACTCTTTTTCAGCTTACTCTGATCCACATCGTGCTGATATTGTCCTACACCGATGCTCTTTGGATCAATCTTCACCAGCTCAGCTAAAGGATCCATCAGACGGCGTCCGATGCTCACAGCACCTCTCACGGTGACGTCCTCATCGGGAAACTCTTCCCGTGCCGTCTTGGAGGCAGAATACACCGATGCTCCGTCTTCGCTCACCACGAAGATTTGAGGAGTGGGGAGTGAGGAGTGTGGAGTGGGGAGGGTGGTGATGACCTCCTCCATGAACTCCTTTGTTTCCCGGCTCGCCGTTCCGTTGCCGATGGCGATGGCCTCAATCTGATAGTCTTTGAGCATCTGGAGCACGTGCATCGTAGCCTGCATGCGGTGGTTTACGGGAGGGTGAGGGAAGATGGCCTCATGATGCAGCAGGTTACCTTGGGCATCGAGGCACACCACCTTACAGCCCGTTCGGAATCCTGGATCCACACCCATCACCCTTTTCTGTCCTAAGGGCGCATCCATCAGCAGCTGTCGCAGGTTGGCTGTGAACACTTTGATGGCTTCTTCGTCAGCCTGTTCCTTGCTCAGTGCAGCGAACTCCGTTTCAATGCTGGGCTCCAGCAGTCGT
This sequence comes from uncultured Prevotellaceae bacterium, assembly GCA_902768785.1. Taxonomy (GTDB): domain Bacteria; phylum Bacteroidota; class Bacteroidia; order Bacteroidales; family Bacteroidaceae; genus Prevotella. The sequence goes on along the minus strand of CACXMM010000045.1, from coordinate 49,436 downwards.
TTGTACCCATCCTCTACGGCCTCGGCCACCAGACTCTGGCATTTGCCATACCCATGAACGTAATGTCGTTGGAGACGTTCCACGCAGAACTCGTCGTTTGTGGTGATGCTCACCCGCAGAATACCCTCGCTCTCTCCCCGTCGCATAGCCAGCAGACGGTGGGAGGAACAACGTTTGAGGGGCTCCTCCCAGTCGAAATAGTCTGAAAATTTGGCAGCCTCGTCGGTATCCTTCTTGGCCTTCACCACCTTACTGCTGATGCGGGCATCGCGGCGGAACGACTGGCGAACCTGGTTACGCGACCGCTCGTCTTCACTCACCATCTCGGCGATGATGTCCTGTGCTCCTTTCAGGGCTGTGGCGACATCCGTCACCTCACCTTTCACAAAACGCTGTGCAACCTGTTGCGGATGGGGTTCGCGCTGGAGCAGCAATAGAGTGGCAAGGGGTTCCAGTCCTTGCTCACGCGCTACCTGTGCCCTTGTCCTCCTCTTGGGACGATAGGGCAGGTAGATATCTTCCAGCTCGGTGCTCTCCCAGCAGTTGTCGATACGTTTCTGCAGCTCATCGGTCATCTTCCCCTGTTCGGTGATGGTCTTGACGATGGTCTCCTTGCGTTTCACCAGCTCTTTCAGTTTGTCGTTTATCTCTGCGATTTGTGCGATCTGAACCTCGTTCAATCCTCCTGTACGTTCCTTTCTGTAACGGGAGATGAACGGGATGGTGCAGCCGTCTTCCAGCAGGGTAAGGGTGTTATCGACTCCCTTTTCCGGGAGTCCAAGCACTTGTGCAATCTTCTTTGTAAATGGATTCATAAAGGTACGTTTTCAGTGAATACTGCCATATTGTAGGGCAAAGATACAACTTTTTTACAAAAACCTTTCCTTTTTTTTGTATGTTTTGTTATTTTTCGTATCTTTGCGACCACAATCAAGTTTAAAGTATTCAAATATTCAAAGTTTATGAAGAAATTATGGACGATGCTGCTGCTCTGTACATTGTCACTGAGCACAGTCTATGCACAACCCAAACAACGTGCTGGCGTCAGAATGGAGGTAGCCGATAGCGAAACGGATCATGGTGACTACTCCATCTTTACCTATAAAGATACCGATGAGGATGACAGCTTCGGCTACTACCTCAGTCTGGGTCGTGTGAACAACACCTTAGGGGCTGATGAGATTCTCGGCGTGAACGTGCAGAACGTTGATGAGGTTACCATCTGGTTGGGTTCCACCACCGACGAAGCGCTGGATATGCTTGGTCGTATCCTCGACCTTTACGACGAGGACGTGGATACATCCGTGGAGTTCCGCGGACGTTCCGTCAATGGGGCAGGGCATCTCGAAGAGCCCACTACTTCGACTTGTGTCGTTGAGAAAAAGACGTTGGGTGGCAAGCGCCTGCGCTTCCTCTTCAAGAAGGATAAAGGTGAGGGGCATGCCTTCCTGACGAAGGCGGTGGTTAAGGAACTGCGCACGAATTTCAAGATCGACGTGAAGTTACATCCCAAGCGTCATCACAAGAAATAACCATTCGTCTTTCAACTGTTCCCATCGGGATCTCCTGAAAGAGAATAAAGGAGATCCCGATGGGAACATTAATACAGGGGTAGCCAGCTGGTGATGCTGTATTTATCATCACCCACAATGTGGGTACTTAGGATGTCGTATTCATACGTCTCAGGATAGTAATAGCCGATGATTTCCTTGATATAGCAGTTCACCAAGGCTAATGAATACGTCGATAAATCCTTCTCTTTAGAATAGTAGATCACGAAGGTCCTGTAGAACGGTGAATTCTTCTCCGTGAACTGTCTGGACTCCCCATAGTGTACGTAGCCCTTACTTATTCCGACAGCCTCCATATTCCACAGGAATTCTTCAGGATATTCCACAATTTCGGGATAGTTAGCCTGCGGGTCCTTGATACAGTGGTAGTCGGTGAGATTCTTCTTGGCGTGAGGGGGAATGGCTATTACTCTTTCCCTGTAGAGTGAGTCCACACGGTTGCCGGAATTGTAGTAACGGTATTTGCTGCCATCACTGTCGATTCTGAAGCAGTAGCCGCGGTCAATATAGAGGGTTTTGTTGGTCTTGTTCTTGATTTGCACGTAATATACACGGTCCTCCTTGTCGTTGTAGATGGGGTTGCCGATTCTTTTCTTCACGATGCTTACCTCGATGTCCTTGTTCGACATGATAGAATTGTCCCTCACGCCGAAGATAGCCGTGAAATCCTTCGCCAACTCCGGTTCAACGTACATGTTATGATTCTTGTGGCATTTATTGTATCTGTTGATAATCTTCTGGTTATGATTATCAGCCTCCACGTATTCCATCTTACGTGAAGTGGACTGTGCCATGGCTGCCAGGGAGCACAGTAAGCAATATCCTATGACTATCTTTCTCATTTCCATGTTGTTTTGCAAATCGGTTCAACCTGTTTCATTTACAAAGGTACTGAAAATAGATGAAAGAACAAAGAGGGAAAAACCTACATGTGAGAGGGAAATCCCTATGCTGTCTGTCCCTAGTCAATACTTGTCGTCCTGGTCTTCTGCCGTCTTGGAAACATCCAACTGGTCGAGTGTTTCATTCAGTTTCGTACGGAAGCGGATCGGACTGGCAATAAACTGATAGGTGTTGACCACCTCACCCGTGGTGATTTTGATGGTACCGTAATTGAACATACGTCCGAGAATACTCTGCTCCACCATCACGCCCTCGCATTTCACGAGTCGTATTTCAGAGGTGTTCCGTTGTACGATACCTTTCTTCACGATGAGCCGTTTGTTGGTGATATAGTATTCCGTATTCTTGCTCACCAGCCACACGTAGATATAGCCGATGAGCAATGCCAACAAAGTAACGACCGCAAACACCCAGAATTCAGGCACATTGAATGCAATAATTACCATGGCCACAGCCCAGAGGACGGCTATCAAAGCCAGTCCGCTGGCATAGGCAAACCAATGCAGATGTCCTTTATGGACAATCTTCTCATTATTCGTCAGATTCTGTTCTATGAATCCCATAATCTTTGATCATTTTAGGTTGATGCTGCAAAGATACGAATTTTTTGGAGAAGTTCAATCAGATCATATAAAATTTCCTATAGGAATTTCAGAATGAGCCAGGCACCAATCACCTGTAACAGCAAACCAGGCCAGCCGATGACGAAGTCGGCAATGGTGGCATCCACACCACCTGTGAGAAGAAATTCGCCAGCACATCCGATCAGCTCACTGACGAGCACAACACCTATAATGACGGGCAGACTGACCTTGCGGAAACGCTCGGCGGCCAATCCGGCAATAAGAGCTAATACGGCGAGCTTCACCGTCATCACCTGTAGCACACCCCATTCGGGAATACCAGTCAGCAGGTGGTTGGCTAACGGTGACAATACGGCTGCCAGCAATCCCGTCTTCCATCCGAACTTATAGGCACCGGCGAGGATGACGAGCGACAGGGGAGAGAAGATGATACCACCCTGTGGGATGAGGTGGAACAAAGGGGGCAATACCATGTTGCAGGCAACGAACACCGCTGCCCATAGGTAGGTCTTTGCCTCATCATAATTCAATGTGTAGAGTCTTGTACTTGTTTCCATAAATGATTGAAATAGATTTTGTTATTGTATGATTGTCAATAGAAAGATGATGTCTTAGAAATCCAGACTGATTCCTCCCATGAACGTGGCACGTGGCATGGGGTATCCGAGGTTGATCTCATAGCTTCTGGCCAGTAGGTTCTCCCCTCGTGCCCAGAGTCTGAAGGTCTTGGTGAGCGCATAGGTGACAGAAGCACTTAGCAGACAGATGTCCTCCTTGGTCTCTTGTTCGCCCACCTCCGTGTAGAGGCCGCTGACATAATACAGTCCTGCGGTGGCCATCCATTTACCCTGATGGAAGTCAATCCCCACGAATGAGGTGTGCTCGGGTGCTCCCACTATCTTGTTCTTCATATGAAGGAAGGAGTAGTTACCCGTAATGTTGAAATAGCGCCCGATGGGGTATTTGAGCTCCGCCTCGATGCCGTAGTTCTCAATCTCGCCGGAGTTCACGTTCCGTGGCTTACCATCGATGCGCACCGTTTGGATCATGTTGTCTCCATTGATATAGAAGAGGTTCACACCATAGGTGAGGTCGGTGAGCCGGTGGCGCCATGACAGTTCGTAGTTCCAGAGACGCTCGGGCTTCAAGTCGGTGTTCGATGGGGGATAGAGATACATCTCGCGCATGGTAGGGTTGCGAAAGCCCTTGCTCACCATCGCCTTGGCCTCACCGGTGGCCATCGGACGAACCACCACACCGCCCTGTGGTACGAACTCCGTACCTGTGATGCTATGATGGTCCACACGTGCTCCGGCATCGATGGTCAGCCATGACAACAGGTCCTGACGGAAATCCACATATCCTGCCACCTCATTGCGGTATGACTTGCCACTCTGTTTGTTGGGGGTGTCGAGCACCTCACCCGTCTCTTTCGATGTGTAATAGGCATTGCCGTAGATATGCTGGTAGTCAAGACCGACGGTCAGACGGTTCCCTTCGAAGAGTCGTGCGCTCTGATACCAGGATATGCCCGTCAGGGCATCCTTTGAACGGAAGTATCGTGCTGTGGGCTTGGCAGGATCGGCAGTGCCATCGTCAATCTTATGTCGTCCGAAATTGCTATAGACGCTCAGGGCTCCGCTTGTTGTCCCATAGTGGTTCTCCAAGGCTGCTGATACCACACCACGGGTAATCCATTGGTTGGCGCTGAAGAGCGGACTTGTCACAGCACCGGGATAGGAGGCATTGAAGTGTGTGATGTCGGCATCGACGTAGGCATTCCAATGACTGTTGAAGTCATAGCCTAACTTCATATAGCCTCCATATTGTTCGAAACCCATGCGAGGACGGTGGTTGTCAGTGCGCCCGTATTGTGCTGAGACGGTTGACGAGAATTTCCCGCTGCGCACCTGATTGGATGCCTCTGCCTGTACTGTACCATAGCTACCGGCTCCCACATTGACGTTGGTCTTTATCCCATCGCCGTGCATCGAGCGCGTCACGATGTTCATCACACCACCCATGGCATTGCTTCCGTAGAGTACGGAGGCTGGTCCTCGCAACACCTCCACACGGTCGGCCATCAGTGTCTGGTAGCTGTCGCTGATGGGATGTCCGTAGATACCCTGATATTGCGGATGACCGTCGATGAGGACGAGCAATTGTCCTGCACCGCCAGAGATACCACGCAGGTAGATGCCTCCTGCCGCTCCCGTTGATACGCCGTAGCCCATCATCGAGCGTGAGGTGACGAAGAATCCGGGAACCTGTTGCATGGCGGTAGGCAGTACATTCATCTGGTGCTGTTCCGTCAGCTTCTCCCTTCCGATGATGTTCACCGTCATGGGCAGGTGGCGCACATCAGTAGCATAGCGAGTTCCTGTCACAACGACTTCCTCCAAGGCAAGGGAATCCGTGGTCTGTGCTGATGCATTCATGGCCAGGATGGCCATGAACACAAACACATTAGTTTTTTTCATGTCATTCAGTTTCTTATATTTAATGCATGACAGCAACTCTCGCGGCTGTTGCCATGCTATTTCTCTGTAAGCAAAGGTAGTGAAAAAAAGAGATATGGCTGTCCTGATGATGGCTATTTAACATATTTTATTAACAGGATGACAGGAGTCTCATCTTTTTCTGAACGCGTCCAGTTGTTTGAAGCAATGGCGGTTGATGATTTCCTCGAGCTTGCGGTCGTGGTTGTTGTGTATGCGGGCGACGGAGCCGCCAAACTCCAGCAGTTCACCGTTTTCCTGGGTATAGGGATGCCATCCGTAGTGCCCATCACTGTCGGGATTGCCCGTATGGGCAAACTGTGCCCATACATCACTCATCCTTGTGGCCCATATCTGGTTGGCATCAATGGTTGACTGCGACAGTTGGTTTCTGTAGTGGTGCAGTACGTCGAAGCAGTACTTCAGCTCTGCGCCGTGGGCGGAGCCTTTATAGCCACGGTTGTCACTCTCGCCAAGGGTGAACATATATACATAGGTGTCGGCCTTGCGCTTACCGCCGATGGCATCAGCCGTAATGATGGTCTTCGGACGGAAGAGCCAGTCGATACTCAGCAGGTTTTGCATCAGCTGTTCGCAGGATCCATCTGGATAGGCTTCTATAAAGGCACTGATGTAGGCGTCGGTCTCGTCGCCGAAGGTGCGCTCCAGTTCCTTATGGGCATCCTCGAAGGTTATCTTCTGTCCGTAGCGAGGGCGCTGCAGTTCGTTGAACGTCGTACCGATCATGATGGGGATATCGTCGCTGATGCTGGCAAAGGCGGGCTGGAAAGGCTGTTGCAGGAGCACCTCACCATCGGGGGTAGGTCCGAAGCCCCACATCATCGGGGTGCCAGGTCTGCGGGTGCCGATGCTGGCCGCCATCGCCCGCTGTCCTGCTGCATAGAGATCCTTATAGGATACCTCCTTGATCTTGTCCACATTCTTCTTGTCGATGCCCAGCTCCTTCAGTACGGCCTCGCCCAGTTCCTCTGTCATGGCCTTAGTGTTCACGTTGAGGATGGTGCCGCTCATGATGATGGCTTTGTGGAAGAGTCCCTTGGCCTTGGGCATGCAGAGCAGGGTGCCCACCTTACCGCCACCGCCCGACTCACCGAAGATGGTAACATTATTGGGATCGCCGCCGAACTTGGCGATATTGTCACGTACCCATTCCAAAGCCTGTATGGCATCGAGCATGCCGACATTGCCGGAGTACTTGTATTTCTTTCCGCATGTCGAGAGATCGAGGAATCCAAGGATGTTCAGACGATGATTGATGCTCACCACCACCACGTCTTTCTTCGCAAGGCACATGCCGGGATCCCATTCCGAGGTGCCGCTGTCGAAGCCGCCGCCGTGTAACCAGAACATCACGGGCTTCCTGGCTTTGACATCGGTAGTCCACACGTTGAGTACACAGCAGTTCTCCGACATCTCGTCTTCCGTCATCGCACGACTGGTCTGCTGCATCGTCATCGGACCCCAGTGATCGCATACCCTCACCCCTTTCCATCTCTTCACAGGCTTGGGAGGCATGAAGCGTTCCACAGTGGCGTAAGGGATGCCGAGGAAGGCATGCGTGCCTTCCTGATTGATTCCTTGGACAAGTCCGGAACGGGTGTTCACGACGAGGGGTTCATTGTTTTGTCCTTTTGAATGGATGACCAGCAATAAAGATGCCATCACCAGTAAGATCGTTCTTTTCATGACGGATATGTTAAACTCGTTATTTCTCATGGTCGGCAGCATGGCGCTTCTGGAAATCCTTCAGCACCTGTTCTATTTCCTCGGTATCATCGGTAAGGGTGAGTAGCAGGTTCTGGTACTTCCCTGTAGCCATGAGGTGATGGAGCAGGGAATAGACAGGTATCTCCTTCGTCCAGAAATGCTTACCTAAGAATACCATTGGACTGGAGAAGCCGAACGACAGGTAGTGGTTCTGTACGGCATCCTGGAAAATCTCCTGCATGGTGCCTGCACTGCCTGGCGAATAGATGATACCGCCGAAGGCCATGGTGAGGATATAATCCTCGCGGATACTGTTCTCAAAAAACTTTGCGATATGGGTGGCAAACGGGGTGGAGGGCTCGTGACCGTATAGCCAGGTGGGGACACCCAGACTGACATACTGTTTCTGGGGATAGCGTTGGATCACGGCGAGGGCAGATGACAGCCATCCCCTGTCCTTGTACGTTTCAGCCGCATGGGTGAGCATTTCCATGGCATCCCTGACCTCCTGCTGGGAACGCCCAGCCATCCATGCTCCCAGATGGGTGGCTTCCATGGCGCCAGGACCGCCGCCCGTTAGCATAAAGAATCCTTCCTCGGTGAGGCGTTTGCTTAGCATCACAAGACAGGAATACATGGGGTCAGTGCGCAGCAGGGCATGTCCTCCCATGATGCCGATGCAACGTTGACTATCGTGTTCTTCGAAGAAGGCATCGAGTGCCATGTGAATACCATGGTCATGGAGCGTCCGCGCCAGTGATTCGATGACATTGTTGGTGTTTTTGCCCAACGACAGGTAGTGCTGGTAAACCCGATTGTCATAGCAGTGGGCATACGATGCCTTGTCGGCCTCTTCATCCGTGGAGGGCTCGTAGCCTTCGTAGAGGTCGGCGGCAGAATAGAGCCGGTTCCGTGTCACATCGTAGGGCACGGCATCGAGCCATTCCTTCAGGCCCTCCATTCTCTGCATGTCTTCGTTGCTAATCATTCAATTTCTTTTATTATATTTGTTGTTTAGTGCCCTTGCGTATACTTATAATTTCATTCGGCGCCAAATCCAGTTGGGAATAAGACGCCAAAAGAAGGTAAGTACACGGTAACGGGCATCAATCACCCTGACATGACGGCGTTTATAGATACTGCCGACAATATCGTGGGCCACCGCTTCCGGTCTCAACATCATGGGGTACTTGAAGTCACCACTAAGCAGGGCGGTATCCACGAAACCCGGACGGATGTCGGTGAAACGGATGTTCAGACCACTTTGATGGGCCTGTTGCTCCAAAGCCTGGAGGTAGGTGGCTTGCAGGGCCTTGGTGGCGGAGTAGGCTGGGGCAGGACCCAGGCCCTTCGTCCCTGCTATGGAGGTGATGGCAGCGATATGTCCTTCACCCTGTTTTGCAAAAAAACGATAGGCGGTGTCCACCATCCTCGTGAAACCAACGGCATTGGTTTCCATCGTGCGCAGCTCGATGTCTGTCTCCAACGCACGGTTCTGCTTACCGATACCCGAGGCGTGAAAATACAGATCCATCCCTCCGGTTTTCTCGATGAGACTCTGCAGACGCTCACCGGCATCGGGTTGCGTCACATCGAGGGTCATCACCTCTACGTGGTCAGGAGCCTTCGCTTTCAACGTCAGCAGGGGCTCCTCGCGTCGTGCGGCTATGCCCAGATGCCACCCGTCGGAGAGTAGTAGCTTCGCCACTTCCATGCCAATGCCAGAACTGGCACCCACGACAATCGCTCTCTTCGTTGCGTTCCTATCCATAGCTCACTGTTGTCTTGTTTTCCTTGCGAACTCAAAGAGTGACTGTGGCAGATGACAATACCCTGTGGGGTTCTTGTCGAGGTAGTCCTGATGATACTCTTCCGCCGTGTAGAAGTTCTCCAATGGCATCTTCTCCACGGCCAGGGGCTGTGCATATTGCAGTTGCTCCTCGGCATACACCTTCTCGATAACGGGTATGTCGGCCGTGTCGGTGTAGTAGATGCCCGTGCGATAGCGTGTCCCCTCATCGTGTCCCTGCTTGTTCAGACTGGTGGGGTCGATGGCCTTGAAGAACAGCTGCAGCAGGAATTCAAGGCCCACCACATCGGGATTGTACACGACGTGCACCGTCTCCGCAAAGCCGGTGGTGTCGGTATATACCTCCTTGTATGTAGGGTTCTCCGTATGTCCGTTGGCGAATCCCACTTCTGTTTCCACTACACCCTCAATCTGTTTGAAGTAATGTTCCGTTCCCCAGAAGCATCCTCCTGCAAGGTAAATGTCTTTTGTCTTGTATGTATCCATGCTGTAGCCTTATCCTTTCAGATGGCAAAGATAACACTTTATTCTGAATGGGCAAAGAAAAGGAGGAAATTATCTGCTTGTTTCTTAAAGCTAATTTAGCTTAGAGGTCGCCTGCGGCGAAGTTTTTATCTGAAACGAATTGGAATAATTAACCCCACGAATAAAATATTTTTATCGCCTGCGGCGAGGAGGTTGGAAACGAATTTGAATAATTTGAAGAGCGCCTTTTTAGACAAATGAGAATAATTATATTTACGATTAGGCGCATGGCTTCTTTAATAATCCAATCGCCATAGGCGATATAATTATTATAATTCGTGGGGTTAATTTTTCGCTTACGCTCAAGGCGCTCTTCAAATTATTCAAATTCGTTTCAGATAAAAACTTCGCCGCAGGCGAAAAAACCAGTAATTATTCTCTTTTGTTCATCTCTCTTCACATTTCTTTCCAATTCCCTTCGCCGAAGGCGACCATTTCTCTTACATTTTGTCAGAATAATTGATAAGAAATTTTGTTTTCAAAAAATGCTCCAAAAAATTGGGATGCAAGTAAAGGCTACTCGGTTTTCAAGTAAAGTCTGGTTTGAATGCAAGTAAAGGTTACTTTAAACCCAAGTAAAGGTTACTTTAAAGGCAATAAAAGGTTGCTTCCTGTCGTTCCTGACGTTCCTAACGATCGTTCCGACGTCATCTACGGGTCATTCCGCCGTCACTTTACCCCCTATAGATGACGTCGGAACGGGTGATAACACCGTTCGCAACAACCCTTAGATGACGCTCCTTCGAAAATGTATGGCTTTTACTTTTGATAGTTTCTGGGGTGCCCTTACGGGCAGAAATCCTACAAAATCTAAACAAAATCTTACAGATTTCTATGCCATTGATTTATTATGGTGGGGATAGATTATGTTTGATTTTGGATAGATTTTGTAGGATTTCTCGCCGAAGGCGACCCCCCAAAAAGTATTTATAGTCCTTTTGCTTCCTAAAAACAGTGTTTTTACCACCTAAAAACGGTGTTTTGGAGCCTCAAAACTATGGTTTTACCCCCTGAAAACGCCGTTTTCGTGAGCTATAAAATGCCTGATTTTACTAACAATCTCATTATCAGTACTTTGCAAAATTGCCATTTTTGGCCGTTTTTCCGACCAAATGGTCAGTTGTTCGCCCAAATGGACAAGAATTGAGTTAACCGAAGTTAAAACGTAAAGACTATTCAAAGGAATGGTGTTACCCTGCTTACTGTCAGTTTCTATGACACTTGCTGAAAGATAATTCTTCAGATAACTATATCGTTTTGCACTACACCTTCCCCCAGATTCCTGATCCCTTCTACGATCTGTGGGTTAGTGACCAGCCGGTGAAGGAGAGTAACAGGAATGCCATACCTACCACTTCAGGAAAACTGGTACACGTTGGATGGTAGGAAGCTGAGTGGGAAACCAAATGCCAAGGGCGTGTATATTCAGAATGGGAAGAAGATCGTTATGAAGTGAGGCCACCCCTGGCCCCTCCATAAGGAGGGGAACTGGGGCCCATCAAATTGAGGGGGAGGAGTTCCATTCGGTAACTCCTCCCCCCTGTCATGCTTTCCCTAACGACTGAGTCTTTATCTCTTTACTTCGCAAACGCTCCCTTGGCGGCAGATTTCTGCTTGCTGTTACCGGCAGCCCGTCCCTCGTAGTAATAATAGTAGTCATCGTAGTCGTACCAGTAGGGATCCCAGTCGAAGTTGTTGATGGCACGCAGACGGAAGTAGGTGTCGTTGAACGTTCCATCGTCGAAGTAGCCTTCGAACCATGTGCTGCTCAGCTCATAGTCGTAGATATGAACGGGAGCGTAGCCGGTGTCGGCATAGCGGATGGTGATGATACCGTTATATACGTTCCATTCGAATTCACTGTAGTAGTAGCTTCCGTATGGGTCGTTGAGGTCGTAGTCCACCTCGTAGCCTGTTCCTGATGTGTAGCCCTCGTTGTTGAACTGCATCACCGTGCGGTAGTGGTTGCCGGTGAGGCCCCAGCGATCATGGTAGTACTGCTCAATGGTTCCCTGCCATGTCTTGCCGTAGAATGTTCCGCCGCTCAGGTTGTCGGCGATGTACTCGTCCTCGCAAGAGGTGAAAGTAAATGCCAGTGCTGCGATGAGCATCATGGTGAGGATGGATGTAAACTTCTTCATAATCGTATGGTTTTAAAGGGTTGTACTTATCTTTTCTCGATGCAAAGATACGATGTCCTGTTGGTGTTTGAAAAGGATTATCCATAAAACGGGGTGGGGGAATCCCTACTTTTGCAGGGAAAATCCCCTCATCCGCTTGCAGGAGTCAGGGAAAATGATTACTTTTGCACCGTTTATACAATAGAGAAATGATTTCTGTAGAAGGACTGAAGGTTGAGTTCGGCGTGAAGCCTCTGTTTGCCAATGCCAGTTTCGTGGTGAACGACCGCGACCGCATTGCGTTGGTGGGCAAGAACGGGGCAGGCAAGAGTACCCTGCTGAAGATTCTGTGCGGACAGCAGCGCCCTACGGAGGGTGTGGTGGCCGTGCCGAACGATACGACGATAGGCTATCTGCCGCAGGTGATGATCCTGCAGGATGATACCACGGTGAGGGAAGAGGCGCGGAAGGCCTTTGCGGGGATGATACAGCTGAAGGAACGTCTCGACAGGATGAACAACGAGCTGTCTGTCCGCACCGACTATGAGTCTGACGAGTATATGTCGTTGGTGGAGCGCTATACGGAAGAGCATGAGCGTTACCTGATGATGGGAGCAGAGAACTACGAGGCGGAGATAGAACGTACACTGATGGGATTGGGTTTTACCCGTACCGATCTGGAACGTCCTACGAATGAGTTCTCCGGCGGTTGGCGCATGCGTGTCGAACTGGCGAAGATCCTGTTGCAGAAGCCTGATGTGCTCTTGCTCGATGAGCCCACGAACCATCTTGACATTGAGAGTATCCAGTGGTTGGAGCAGTTCCTGATACAAACGGCCAAAGCTGTTGTACTGGTGAGTCACGACCGTGCCTTTATCAATAATGTAACGAACCGTACGCTGGAGATCTCCTGCGGGAAGATCATCGACTATCAGGTGAAGTACGATGAATATGTGCAGCTCAGGAAGGAACGTCGGGAGCAGCAGATCCGTGCCTACGAGAACCAGCAGAAGGAGATTGCCGAGATGAAGGCTTTCATTGAGCGTTTCCGTTACAAGCCCACGAAAGCTGTGCAGGTACAGCAGAAGATCAAGCAGCTGGAGAAGATCGTACCTATTGAGATTGATGAGGTTGACCGCAGTGCCATGCGACTGAAGTTCCCGCCTTGTCTGCGCAGTGGTGATTATCCTGTGATCTGTGAGGAGGTGGGGAAGAGCTACGGTGAACATACGGTGTTCACAGACGTGAGCTTCACCATCAAACGAGGGGAGAAAGTGGCCTTTGTGGGAAAGAACGGTGAGGGTAAATCCACGCTGGTGAAATGTATCATGGGCGAGATTCCTTTTACGGGTAGTCTGAAGATCGGTCATAACATACAGATTGGCTACTTTGCCCAGAACCAGGCACAGCTGTTGGATGAGTCGTTGTCGGTCTTTGATACAATCGATCGTGTAGCGAAAGGTGATATCCGACTGAGGATCAATGATATACTCGGCGCCTTTATGTTCGGTGGAGAGAATGCCGATAAGAAGGTGAAGGTGTTGAGCGGTGGGGAACGCAGTAGGTTGGCCATGATCCGACTGCTGCTTGAACCGGTGAACCTGCTGATTCTCGATGAGCCCACCAACCACCTCGACATGCAGTCGAAGGATGTGCTGAAGGAAGCCATTAAGGCGTTCGACGGTACGGTGATCCTGGTGAGCCACGACCGTGAATTCCTCGACGGTCTGGTGACGAAGGTATATGAGTTCGGTGGTGGAATGGTCAAAGAACACCTTGGTGGTATCTACGACTTCCTGCGCAGGAAGAAGATCGAGTCATTGGATGAATTATCTCGTGGAGTGAGGAGTGAGGAGTGTGGAGTGAGAAATGATGAGTGTGGAGTGAGGAGTGAGGAGTGTGGAGTGAGAGATGACAACAAGAACAAGTGTTCAGTGAAGACCGAATCTCAGAGCAATTCTCACTCCACACTCCACACTCCACACTCCTCAAGTCTCACCTCCAAGCTCGCCTACCTGGAGCGCAAGGAACAGCAGAAAAAGGTGAAGCGCATGGAAAAGAGCATCAAGGAGCAGGAGGAGAAGATCATGAAGCTGGAAGACCGCATCAAAGAGCTGGATGCGATACTATGCACGCCTGAGGGCGCATCGGATATGACCGTCGTTACGGAGTACACCAGTATCAAGAAGCTCATCGATCAGGAAACCGAACGCTGGGAACGGCTCTGCGAGGAACTCGATCAAATCACCCAATAGGCCCATTAACCCCATTAAGCCTATCAAACCCATTAAGCCCATATTATTCAAAAAAATACAATACAACAATGAAAATTAAAACAATGATGAGCATCATGCTTATCGCCTCCGCCACCATGGGCGTTGAGGCACAGCAACTGAAGTCGGGTATCGATGTCACCAATCTGAATCAGACGGTGAAACCCGGTGATGACTTCTATCAGTATGCTTGCGGTGGCTGGATGAAGAAGAATCCACTGCCCGCCGCTTATTCACGCTTCGGTAGCTTCGACCAGCTGCAGGAGGACAACAACAAACGGATCAACAAGATCCTGAAGGATCTCACCACGGGAAAGAAGAAACCGCAGAATGGCTCCGTGGAGCAGAAACTGGGCGACTTCTACAAGCTCGCCATGGACCAGAAGCGTCGTAACCGCGAGGGCGTTGCTCCTGTGCAGCCCCTGCTGAAGGAACTGGAACAGGCTGCTACGAAGGATGATCTCTTTGCCGTGCAGCAGCGACTGTTGCAGTATGGTGACCAGCAATTCATGCGCTTCGGCTTTGGTGCCGACGAGAAGGATAGTAAGAACAACATCCTGAACGTGAGTCAGGGCGGCATCGCCTTGGGACAGAAGGAGTATTATCTTGACAGGGACTCCATTACCACCAGCATCCGCGATGCCTACCGCTCGCATATCTATCGGATGTTCCGCCTCTTCGGCTATGAGGAGACTACTGCCAAGCAGAAAATGGATCAGGTGATGAAGGTGGAGACGGCACTGGCAAGAGTGAGCAAGAGCCGTACTGAGCTGCGCGACGTCGAGGCAAACTACAACAAGATGACGATGCAGGACTTCCAGCACAAGTATCCGCACCTGCGTCTGGCACAGCAGATGGAGGCTCTGGGAGTGAAAGCTGCCGACTATCGTGAGATGGTGGTGGGACAGCCTGACTTCCTGGCTGGTGCAGAACAACTGGTGAAGAGCATGTCGGCAGGTGAGTACCGTGCTTATATGCAGTGGGGCGTGATCCTGGGGGCTTCCAGCTATCTGTCTGAGGAGATCGCAGCAGCAAACTTCGAGTTCTTCGGTAAGACGCTGCGCGGACGTCAGGAGGATTATCCGCTCTGGAAACGTGCCACCCAGCAGGTGGAGAGTCAGATGGGTGAGGCCCTGGGTAAGATCTACTGTGAGCGTTACTTCCCCGCAACCTCCAAGCAGCGCATGGAGCAGCTGGTGAAGAACCTGCAGGTGGCTCTGGGTGAGCGCATCAAGGCACAGACCTGGATGAGCGACGAGACAAAGCGAGCTGCCCTCGACAAACTGAGCACTTTCTATGTGAAGATCGGCTATCCTAACAAATGGAAGGATATGAGCGGACTCGATATCGATCCGAAGAAGACGTACTACGAGAACGTGATGGAATGTAACCGTTTCTGGAATGCCAAGGAGATCGAGGAGAAGGCTGGAAAACCGGTGGATAACGACGAGTGGTTCATGACACCCCAGACCGTGAATGCCTACTATAACCCTACCACCAACGAGATCTGCTTCCCTGCAGGAATCCTGCAGCGCCCGTTCTTTGATCCTGAGGCCGACGATGCCTTCAACTACGGTGCCATTGGTGTGGTGATCGGTCATGAGATGACTCACGGCTTCGATGACCAGGGTCGCCATTATGATAAGGTGGGTAATATGACTGATTGGTGGACTGAGGCTGACGCTAAGGGATTCGAGGAGCGTACAGGTCGTTATGCCGACTTCTTCTCAAACATCAAGGTGCTGCCCGACTTGAATGCTAACGGTAAGCTCACACTGGGTGAGAACCTCGCCGACCACGGCGGTCTGCAGGTGTCATGGTATGCTTATAAGAACGCAACCAAGAATGGCGGTCTGCCTACTATCGACGGACTGACTGCCGACCAGCGCTTCTTCCTGGGGAAATCCGTAACCGTACCAAGAGCGATCCTCACTCACTGGGTGAGTGGCGCGTAAACGGTGCGCTGCCGCATATCGATATGTGGTACGATGCCTTCGGCATCAAGCAGGGTGACAAGATGTTCATCCCGAAGAGCGAACGGCTGGAACTGTGGTAAGAGATAAGAGATGAAAGATGAGAGATGAGAGATGAGAGATTTGATTAGCTTCAAGAATTGGCATTAGAGCTTGTTCCTAGGTGTAATCATATCTCTCATCTCTCATCTTTTATTTTATAACAACCTTTTTCCCATTGACAATCACGATGCCTTTGTTCATCGTGCCTGTACCTTTCTTACCGTCAATGGTGAACCACACTGCATGACTATCCTCTTCTGTGGAGTAGGGAGAATCCACTCCTGTAGTGATCAGTTCGATGACAAACGTTTCTGATAAAGGTTCACTCCATGCGCCCTTGGAGTCTCCTACACGCCACCAAATAGTATGCGTACCAACGGGGAGATCACCAAGATCCACCATCACCATGTTGTTCCCCTCACTTTCCAAGGTGCAGGTGGTGATGAGTTCAGAAAAGTTGTCTTGTCCTAAGGCATCATCAAACCAATACTGACAGTGGGTAATGGTTTTCCCATTCATCTCTGAAGCAGAAGGAACAAGGAAGTACTTGGTCATCGGACTGCTCCATAGCCCTGCATCATCTTGTACTCTTAGGGTGAATGAGTGAAGACCTTGGTTGAGGCCCTCCATACTGATGTCTGATGTTGTTAGTGATTGTCTGTTCCCCACATTGCTGTCGAACCAGTATTCCTTTGCCACAATCTGGGTGGGCTTGATACCGTTGGGCGTGAGGATGAAGTATTTGGTCATCGGACTGCTCCACAATCCCTTTGCGTCCTTCACTCGAACGGTGAGCGAATGCAGTCCGTTCAACAAATTGGAGATATCGATGCTCGTCTCTGTTGATGTCAGTGATTGCTTGGTACTGACGTCGTTGTCTAACCAGCATTCACTTTCCGTCAGACTGTTCTGATTTTGTGCCGTCACTGTCATGCAGAACATGGCAGTAACAGCCATCATGATTACTCTAATCCTATCCATATAACTATGAATTATGAACTATGAACTATCTCACCACAGCATCGTAGGTCACGTTCAGATTCGTACCAGAAGGCGTAACGCTCAAGCTCTTTACAACAGGAGTAGATGGTACTTTACTCCAACCATTACCGCCACGGATACCGATCTCTGTACCATCGTTTCCCCTCCAAGTATCAGGCTGTGTCAGTTCGAAGGTACGTTCTGGGGAATAGGTTCCATCAGAGTAAACGGTACCATTCTCACCATTTTTGAAAATGTCAGATATTGCCACCTGATAGCAGTTCTCGAAACCTGTAACATTTAAGTCGGATATACAGTTTTGAATGTTGCTTCCTGTAGGCCAGTCGTATCTGCTTGCAGATCCATTTGCTTTGATATAAACAGAATTAGTGAGTGTCAAAATATTCGTATGTGAGCCATCGAATGCTGCTCCAGTTGTTGAATTTGTGTTGTGATAGGCATTGATTAGACAATGGTCTAACACGATTGAACTGCTTTCCATCTTATAAAATCTAAATGTTCCACGACGCATGAAACAATTACTGAAATAAAAATCATATGTTCCACTAGCGCCACCAGCACGATCACAATCAAATGACCCCCAGATCACACACTGGTCAAAGCTTGTGTATAAACTTGTGCTTTGGGCATACATGGAAGTCGCCTTCACCTTTACAACGCGCAAATGATCCAATGGTCCTGTACCATACGCACCGCCAACATTCAACTGTCCATTCAGATAGAATCCTTCAAGATGGACGTTGGCCACTGTCGTGTTATCATCCCTACCTACAGTCAGGTTACCAGATATTGTCGTTAGCAGAGTTCCTTTGCTATTATCTGTCTCGAATCCTGCACCATAAATGGAAACGGGTTTGGTGATAGTAGCTGCTGTGAAGGTGCCCTGACTAAGGGTAATCACATCTCCTCCTTCTTCATCTGCTGCTGCAAGTGCACTGGCCAGGGCACTCGGTCCTTTGAACACACTCACGTTATCACCATGTTGCAACGTGGCGATGGCCACATCGTTCTGGGCTTTGACTGCCTTCTTCTTCGTTAATTTTGTTATACTTAATTTGCTACAAAATTAAGGGAAAAGAAGGATGACAGTACTTACAATTCGTACGAATCTTACTTACAATTCGTACAAATCAGTTAACTGCCTTGGCTTTCCACTCATTGGGCGTCATACCCGTAACAGTCTTGAAGGTACGGAAGAAGGATGTTTCGTTGGCGAAGCCAGATGCCAACCATATCTCTGGAATCTTCTTGTCGGTTTCCTTCATCAGCTTCTGGGCATACGCCACACGGTAGGTATTGATGAACTGCATGAATGTGCAGTTTCTTTGGTTGTTGATGCAGTTGGAGACGTAGGTGCGGTTCGTATGTAACATGGCTGCCACATCGGTAATCTTCAGATTACTGTTCAGGAACGGCTGCTCATTCTCCATCAGTTCGCAGATGCGATTCAACAGTATGGTTTCTTCAAGGACTTCACCCTCGTTCGGTGTTCCCTTCCCTTCAAGGGTTTTACCTTCGCTCAGCGTTCCCCTCCCTTCAAGGGGAGGGGCCAGGGGTGGGGTCTGATACTTCCGATACAGCCATACAGCAACAACTACCAGTGCCAAAGCCAATACAAGCCACCACCAACTCATCTTCTTACTACTTGTAAGCGCATCTTTTCCGTTGACAAGTAGCATATAGACCGCCTTTGACGGTGTGTAATTATTGTTCCGTTGCGGTAGCATACCACCCGTCAGAACGATGTTCCCATCGTTAGTGATGGTAAAGGAGCCCATTCCCACTTCTGGTAACGGGTCGGTATGATAAAGTGTCAGCTTACAGGGCTTTTGGTCATACTCAATACAGAGCAGGTACAGACGAGTGCTGTCATTCTTCCTAAGGTAGTAAGCATCATCAAAACCTGCAAGATAAGCCCGTTTCGACAGTCTGTCGGTCATGATCATACCATGGTAATGAATCCCTCCCCACGGACTTTCCATGGGGACAGCTGTGGCCGTAGGAAGGAGTGAGAATACCGTATCGCACGCTTCTATGATGGCCACCTGACCGCTATGGTTCATAACGGGTAACAAATAGGTGTAGCGATGCTTCGTTTCATCACTGATGAGGCAGTTTGTGATGGGAGCTAAAATATCGTCTTTCAACAGATGCCAGGTCTCGAACAGCGGCTCGTGAAACGACTTCCCGTAAAGACGGTCAATCAAGGTCTCATCAATCGTTTCCCCTTTTGATCCCGTATTACCTATAATCAACACATCATGGTTGGATGTTTGGAGCAGATAAGGCGAACAACGAGGTACTGTAACCTCCTTGACCAGTGAGAAACTGTCCTTCCCGTTAAACACTTCAATGCCGTCATCATGATACCAGTTACCAGCAATCACCACTCGTCCGCTGTCTATCTCCAAAGCGGTGGCCCTGGTTCTTTTAAGGGCTAAACAGCCAAAGCCCTCGAAGGAGTGGGTAAGAGGGTCGTACATCTCCACCTCATGACTCTGTCCGATGCCGAGATTCTTCTCATGACCGCCACCGATGAGTACCTTTCCCGATTGAAGGGGAAGGGCGAAACCATCATCATGATGATACACCATCTGCAGCTGCTGCCACTTGCCGCCGCTGAAATACTCGGCTGTGGATAGAGAGACAAAGCCGTTGGTATGACCGCCCACTACAGTGAGTTCCTCATTGGCAAACAGGACTGTATGACCAGTTCGGGCGGTATTCATGTCGGACAGGCGCTTTACCTCTATCCTTTCGGTGCGACAGGCTGTTCCATTGCTATCCGACACAATGGTAGCTTGGGCTGACACAGAAACTGGGATGAGCAGACTGCATAGCCATACTAGTATCGGCGGTATGTGCTTGGGGTGTGACATGCCTTGAATTTTCGACAAAGATAATCATTTTTTACCGACTCCAAAGAATAATAGGTAGGAAAATGAACGATTCTAAGTATTTTTCCGTACCTTTGACTTCGCCGAAGGTACTCACGCTCGGAAATGAAAAGAAAAACGAGTTTTCCTTTTGCATTTCTCTCACTTATTCGTACCTTTGCACTCAAATTGCAAAGGTAGAAAGAATTATGCCATTAAGAATACCAGATCTGTTACCTGCGATAGATATTCTGAAACAGGAGAATATCTTCGTGATGGATGATACCAGGGCACATACCCAGGATATCCGTCCGCTGAAGATTGCCATTCTGAACCTGATGCCGCTGAAGATCACGACAGAGACCGATCTGATCCGTCTGCTGTCGAACACTCCTCTGCAGCTGGACATCACGTTCATGAAACTGAAGAGTCATACCCCGAAGAACACGCCCATCGAGCATATGATGATGTTCTACAAGGATTTCGACGAGCTTCGTAACAAGAAGTTCGACGGGATGATTATTACGGGAGCACCCGTGGAGCAGTTTGATTTCCAGGAGGTGACCTATTGGGACGAGGTGTCGGGCATCTTTGAATGGGCAAAGACGCATGTAACCAGTACGTTCTATATCTGCTGGGCAGCCCAGGCAGGACTCTTCTACCACTATGGCATACAGAAATATCCTTTGCAGAAGAAGATGTTCGGCATCTTCGAACAGCAGATCCTCTATCCCCGCATGCCCATCTTCCGTGGCTTCGATGATGTGTTCTTCATGCCGCATAGTCGTCATACCGAGCTTCACCGCGAAGATATCCTTGCCAACGATCAGCTCACACTGCTGGCTGAGGGTAAAGAGAGCGGCGTGAGTATTGTGATGGCCCGAGAGGGACGTGAGTTCTTCATCACGGGACACCTGGAATATGCGCCCGACACGCTCGACAACGAGTACCGTCGTGATATGGGAAAACGGGATGATGTGGACATGCCTAAGAACTACTACCGCGATGATGATCCTGCCAAAGGACCCGTGGTGCGCTGGCGAGCCCATGCGAACCTCCTGTTCTCTAACTGGATCAACTACTACGTTTACCAGACCACTCCGTATAATATCGAGGAGATTGGATAAAATCGAACTACTGGCTCCTGCCAAGAATCTTGAATGCGGCATTGCTGCCATCGATCATGGCGCTGATGCTGTGTATATCGGAGCACAACGCTTCGGGGCAAGGGTGGCTGCAGGTAATACGTTGGAAGATATCACTGTACTCTGCCAGTATGCCCATCAGTTTGGCGCCAAGGTATATGTCACCGTCAACACCATTATTTACGATGATGAGCTTGAAGACACGAAACGACTGTTAAACCGACTAAAGGATATTGGTGTGGATGCTGTGCTCATTCAGGACATGGGTCTTTGTCAATTATCAATTATCAATCGTCAATTGTCAATTGATTTTCACGCTTCCACCCAAACAGATAACCGCACTGTAGAAAAGGTGCGGTGGTTGCATTCCCTCGGATTCCGCCGGGTGGTATTAGCCCGCGAACTGTCACTTGAGGAGATTGCTGCCATCCATAAGGCAGTACCCGATATTGAACTGGAGGTGTTTGTCCATGGAGCCTTGTGCGTGAGCTACTCTGGGCTATGCTATGCTTCTCAGTACTGTTTTGGCAGGAGCGCGAACCGTGGGGAATGTGCCCAGTTCTGTCGTTTACCGTTCGACTTGGAAGATGCCGACGGGAACGTGATAGAACGCGGTCGTCATCTGCTCTCCCTGAAGGATATGTGTCGAATCGATAAGCTGGAGGAACTGATGGAGGCAGGGGCTGTTTCGTTCAAGATTGAGGGACGCTTGAAAGACATCGACTATGTGAAGAACGTCAATTGCCCGTCATCCCGACAAATACTGTCGTGCTTCTTTGGGAACATGCACGTATTCGTTTACCCCGAACTTACAGAAGACCTTCAATCGTGGTTTTACCGATTATTTCCTGTACGGACGGAAACCCAACATCTTCTCTCCTGATACCCCCAAAGCATTGGGCGAGTATGTGGGAAAGGTGAAGGAAATCCGTGGAAGCTCTTTCAACGTGGCAGGGACTGCCTCCTTCGCCAATGGTGATGGGTTGTGCTTCTTTAAGGAGGAAGGACGAAGGACGAAGGACGATGGAGGAAGGACGAAGGAGGAAGGAGGAAAGAGGAAGGACGAAGGAGGAAGGCCAATGGTCAACGGTCAACGTTCAATGGTTTTGGAAGGCTTTCGTGTGAATAGGGCGGAAGGGAACCGATTGTATCCTTATCAGATGCCAGTCGGCCTCAAGCCGGGAACAGCATTATATAGGAACTTCGACCAGGAGTTTCAGCGTGTGATGACGGGTAAGACGGCCGTGCGGAAGATTCCCGTGGAGATGACTTTGCGGGAGGTGGATGATGGCTTCGAACTGCAGATGGGTTCTCGATACGTCCGTTTCCCCATGGAGAAACAATTGGCTCAGAAGCCGCAGCATGAGAACATCATCCGACAGCTGTCGAAACTGGGTAATACCCCTTACGAGTGTACTTCCGTGCATTTCGTTCCCCAGGATTTCCCGTTCTTCATTCCATCAAGTGTGTTGACAGAGATGAGAAGGGAGTTAAGTGAAAAGGTAATAGTGAATAGTGAAGAAACCGTTAAGACACCTGTAACCTCTACAGATAGTCACAGCGGCAGTCCACTTTCATCTTTCATCCCTCATCTCTCATCTTTGTACAAATATCCTTATCTGTTCAACATTGCCAACCATGAGGCAAAGGCATTCTATGAGCAGCAAGGACTGAAAGAGATTGCTCCTGCCTTTGAGCTCTCGCCTGTGAAGAATCCACTCATCATGCAGTGTCGGCACTGTCTGCGGTATAGCCTGGGCTATTGTGTCCGTCATGGAGGAGTGCAACCCCGTTGGAAAGAACCGCTGAGTCTTGTCTTAGGTGATGGACGACGTTTCAGACTGGAATTCCTATGCAGTCAGTGCCAGATGAATGTGTATGGAGCCCACCCCGACCCTCCCAAAGGGAGGGAGGAAGATAGCTGTTGTAATCATATTGTTAAAGAATAAAGTTCAATGTTCAAAGTTCAATGTTCAATGTTCAAAGTTCAAAGTTCAAAGTTCAAAGTTCAAAGATCATAGTCGTTGTCCTGCTTTTCCTCCTGATGCTGTCGGGTTGTTACGACAGGAAAGACAGGGGGAATGGGGGTATGCTGCGTTCTGAGGTGGTACTGGACTCTGCAGGGATGGCACGTCGTTTGGATTCCATCCTCTTTGCCCGCAAGCATCACTACTCAGAGAACTTCAATTTCGTGGTGAAGACAGACACGTTATATCTCATGCAGTCACAACCCGAGGAGGCTGTGAGTATGATGCCTGTGGATACCTTTCCCGTTCTTCGTCACGACCGTCTGGTGGTGGCGGATATCCGGATCTTACCGAACGACAGCATTGACTCTGTTTGGGTGCAGGTGGCACGTGACCAGTTGACTTTCGGATGGGCACATGAGTCGGCTCTGCTGCCCAAGGTGGTGCCTGATGATCCTATCTCACAGTTCATCTCTTTCTTCTCGGATGTACACCTGCTCATCTTCTTGATCGTTATCAGTTTGATAGCCGTGGCTTACCTCACTCATATTATCCGAAGGAAGAATGCGAAGATTGTGCACTTCAACGATATCGACAGCGTATATCCCACACTACTGGCACTTACCGTGGCGGTTTCGGCAACCCTCTATGCCAGCATCCAAATGTTTGCGCCTGACGTATGGCAGCAGTTCTATTTCAATCCGACATTGAATCCCTTTGGCGTGCCGCCCATTCTGACAGTCTTCTTATCTTGCGTGTGGCTGATGCTGATCCTGGCCATTGCCTGTGTGGATGTGGTGCGCCAGCGACTGCCCTTCGATGAAGCGATGTTGTATCTCTGCGGTCTGGCAGGCGTCTGTGCCGTGAACTACATCCTCTTTAGTCTTACCACCTTATATTATATAGGGTATGTCCTCTTGGTGTTCTATGCTTACTATGCCCTGCGCCATTATTATTTCCGCTCACACTGCCGGTATGTTTGTGGTAACTGTGGAGCCCCGATGCATGAGAAAGGACGTTGCCCCCATTGTGGTACGATGAACGAGTGATTAGTTCAGTGCGATGGCAGATTGTTAAACATACCACTGTTGAAGAAATCAAAAAGAGGCGGAATCTTCCGCCTCTTTTTGATAGTTAGAATAGATGAATTCGATTAGAATACATGTAATCCGAGGAATACCATCAGACCGTTCATCAAGATCCAGAAGATAGCGAACGGCATGGTCTTTCTCATGATGTCACCATCCTGACCTTCCATGTCGCAGGCTGCTGTAGCGATGGCGATACTCTGTGGTGAGAGAAGCTTACCACCCTCAGAACCGGCACAGTTGGCAGCAGCTAACCAGTTGGTCTCGTTTCCGCTCACTCCGAAGAAGGTTGACTGGTTCACCAAACCAAGGTCGCTGGCAGCAGTTGCCTGCAGCTTACCAAAGAGGATGTTGGCATTCGTAGCACTACCGGTAACGAAAGTACCAATGGAGCCGATGAGGGGAGCAAAGAACGGGAAGGCAGCGCCGGTGAGGGCAACAAGACCCTTGGCGATATCGTTGGTCATACCCGTATTGTTCATCAACATGGCCATGGCTACCAGACAGCAGATGGTGACAACAGTCTTCTGAAGGTTGATGGTGGTCTTAGCCAGCAGTTTCATCAGTCTGCCGAAGCTCATGCCCTGAATCAAACCACCGATAAGGGCACCTAAGAAGATCATCAGACCGGCATTTGAGAGCCAGCCGAACTTGAAGGCGTTACCTGTGACGGGCAGACTGAACTGGGTAACCAGTGTACTGTTCAGTGCAGTATTGATGGCGGGAACGATCTTACTGGAGATGAGGATGAAGAAAATAATGAGTCCGTAAACACTCCAGGCCTTGAGCGTTTTGGTAAGACCGAACTTCTTCTTCTCTACCTTAACCTCGTCAGACGGGTCCTCTTCGCGAATAAATAACTTGTTGTAGATCAGCATGGCGATGATGGCGGCCACAGAACCTAAGATAGCGGGAGTCTCCGGACCGATAAAGTGGGCACAGCAGAACTGGACGATGATAGAGAAGGTTCCCACGAACAGTGCCAGGGTGATATTCTTCACAATCTTCTTACGATCGGTCATCATCAGAATCAGGAACGGGGTGATGTAGAACATCAGGGCCAGCTGGATGATGATGAAGGTGGCAACCTCGCACAACATCTCGGGAGAAGCTACACCCTCGGCAGCAACCTGGTTTGCCAGGGTTGTTGCAGGCAGTCCCACAGCACCAAAACCTACTGCCACCGTATTGGCAATCAAACAGATTACAGCAGAGAACATCGGCTTGAAGCCCAAGCCAATGAGGATGGCTGCCGGGATGGCTACGGCAGTACCGAATCCTGCCATACCTTCGAGCACACCGCCAAGGCCCCATGTCAGAAGGAGAACGAGAAGACCTTTGTCGGAGGTCATCTGGATAAACTGTGTCTTGATGGTCTCAATCTCCTTTGTCTCACAAAGAATGTTGTAACTGAAAATTGCACAGATGATGATCAGGATAATCGGGAAGCATGCTTTCAGGAATCCTTCGATCACCGACCAAAGAGTGATGCCGAAGATAGAGGTACCGGCACTGGTGAACTTTTCCGGGAGGATTCCCATGGAAGGTACGACGAATAGAGCCAATACGATTGTAACTAAGAGGGTGATGATCGCGCTCTTATAGCCCGATACTTTGAATCCCATCATCAATACAATGAGGAGGACAATAGGAATTACTGAAACTAATGCAGACATAAATGTAGATTTTTAGTTATAAATATTGATTATATAAGTTTCATAGGTGTATGAATACAGCACAAAAATACAAACTTCTTTTCAAAGTAATGTAAAAAAACATGTAAATTTTTCATAAAACGTAAAATTTTCTCGCTTTATCCTCCTTTTTGTATATCTTTGTGGTCTGTAATAAGTTTTTTTAATCAAATAGTGATATGAAAAAAATGATTCTTTCAATCGTTTGTCTGCTGACCGTATCGGTGGTATGGGCACAGCAGAAGACGGTGACCGTGAGTGATGCTGGTACATTGGGTAGTCAGATCCCTGCCTCAGAGCGGACTAGTCTTACCAGTTTAAAGGTAGTAGGACCGCTGAACGGCAGTGATGTGAAAGTGCTGCGTGAGATGGGAAAAGCCAAGTTGGCCGATCTCGACCTGTCGGAGGCTACTATTGTGAAGGGCGGTGAGAGCTATTATCCTTTGGAAGAGGACAAGAGTGCGTTCACCGAGGACAATCGTTTGTCAACCCTCTTCTTCTATGGCTGCGGTGCTTTCCGTAGCATCACCATTCCGAACAGTGTGCAGTCGGTGTCGAACGATGCCTTCTCTTCTTGTCCGAACCTCGTCGAGATCAATGTTAAGAACAGTCCGTTTTTTGTATCGGTGGATGGTATCTTGTACAATTCAGAGAAAGAGCGTCTGGTGCGTTGCCCGCAGGCCAAGAGGCTGGATACGTATGAGGTGCCCCGTGGTGTCATCGAGATCTATCCCAGTGCGTTTCGAGGCGTGTCCACTCTGAAGAGCATCACTTTGCCTGCTTCCATCTGGAGCATCAGCGACTTTGCCTTTTCCGGCTGTCCGCTGCAGACCATTCGTTGTTACATGACACGTGCCAGCATCGGCATGGCTTTCGATGAGGCTACCTACGGCAGTGCCCGTGTGATCGTTCCTAAAGGCTCCGCCAGTGATTTCAAGTCGGTGGAGGGATGGAACAAGTTCAAGACCATCGTGGAAGAATAAGAATTAGCAAATCATCAGTTCCGACATGATCATATCGCTGACGAACAGACCGCGTCTGGTAAGATGAAGTCGGTTGTCAGTGAGTTCGAGTAGCCCGTCGTTGATGAAGCGACGGGCATTTTTGATGGCATACATCCTGTGCTTTTCCGACAGTGCCGACAGGTCAAGTCCTTCTCGGGTGCGAAGGGCAACGGTCACCAAATCATTATAATGCGTATCAGCATCAATGGCCTCTTCCTCGAAGATACGCTTCCCCTGTTTCATTCCCTCGATATACTGTCTGATATCAGCCACGTTCCAGCTACGTGTCCCCAACCCTTGGGGATGGAGTACAGGCGGACTGTAGCTATGGGCGGCGGCACCGATACCGATATACGGCGTGTCGTTCCAGTAGCTGCTGTTATGACGGGAGCGGAAGCCGATCTTGGCGAAATTCGAGATCTCGTAGTGCTCGTATCCAGCACCCTCCAACCGGTCAATCAATGTCTCATACATCTCCCGTTCCAATTCCTCCCCAGGCATGATCCATTGTCCATGATCCATTGTCCATTGCGCCAGCGGGGTTCCTTCCTCCACCATCAAAGAATAGGAAGAGAGATGTTCGACTTCCAGCTCAAGGACCTGACGGATATCTTCCTGCCAGTCCTTCATCGTCTCTTGGGGGAATCCGAACATCAGGTCGATACTGATATTCTGAAAGTCGTTACGGCGCAGCAGGTCCACCGCTGTCCTTACCTGACTGCTGGTGTGCCGGCGATGAAGGAAGCGCAGACGGTCATCCGAGAAGGTCTGAGCCCCCATGCTAACCCTGTTCACGGGCAGTGCTTTGAGTGCCTCGGCATATTCCGGGGTGATGTCATCGGGATTACACTCCAGGGTGATCTCTGCATCTGTTGCTACCTCATACACCTTATATATATTATAAAAGAGTTGGCGGAGCAGGGCAGGGGAGAGCAAAGAGGGGGTACCGCCGCCGAGGTAGATTGTTTTTAGGGTGGAGGAAGGAGAAGGGAGGAAGGAGGAAGGAAATGGGTGGAGGGAGGAGTGTGGAGGGGTGTTTCTCAGTACCATCTCACGGCTCAGGGCATCCACATAATCCTCCATCAAATCATGGAAGGTAGTGGAGTAAAAACCACAGTAAATACAGCGGCTTTTACAGAACGGAATATGAAGATAAAGTCCTGCCATTTATTACGATTTGGTGGCAAATTTACTAATAAGTTTAAAAAAAACACACCTTTTCATCATTTTCTTTTGTCAGTTTGATAAAAATGCGTAACTTAGTCCCCAATATTGCGTCTAATATCAACTAAAAACCTGATAAATATGAAAGTATATCAAACTAACGAGATCAAGAACATTGCCTTGCTTGGCAGTGCGGGTAGCGGCAAGACCACACTTGCCGAGAGTATGTTATTCGAAAGCGGAGTGATTAAACGCCGCGGCTCGGTGGAGCAGAAGAACACCGTGAGTGACTATTTCCCTGTGGAGCAGGAATATGGCTATAGCGTGTTCTCCACCGTTTTTCATGTAGAGTGGAACAACAAAAAACTGAACATCATCGACTGTCCGGGTTCTGACGACTTCGTAGGCGGTGCCATCACAGCCCTGAATGTGACGGATCAGGCCGTGATCCTCGTGAATGGACAGTATGGTCCTGAGGTAGGTACGATGAATGCGTTCCGCAACACTGAGAAACTGAAGAAACCTGTTATCTTCCTCGTGAACCAGCTCGACCGTGAGCACTGTGACTTTGATGCCATCCTGAACCAGCTGAGAGAAGTCTATGGTCCTAATTGCGTACCTGTTCAGTATCCTATCGCCACAGGTCCTGGCTTCAATGCCGTGATCGATGTGCTGCTGATGAAGAAGTATTCTTGGAAGCCTGAGGGCGGTGCTCCTATCATCGAGGAGATCCCCGCAGAGGAGTTGGATAAGGCCAAGGAGATGAAAGCCGCCCTGGTGGAGGCTGCAGCTGCTGGTGATGACACACTGATGGAGAAATTCTTCGAGACGGAGGATCTGACAGAAGATGAGATGCGTGAGGGTATCCGCAAAGGTCTTGTCACCCGCAGCATCTATCCTGTATTCTGCGTTTGTGCCGGTAAGGACATGGGCGTGCGCCGTCTGATGGAGTTCTTGGGCAACGTGGTTCCCTTTGTCAGTGAGATGCCTGTCATTCAGAATACTGCCGGTAAAGATGTTCCTGCTGATGTCTCAGCTCCCACCTCCTTGTATTTCTTCAAGACCGGTGTGGAACCCCATATCGGTGAGGTGAGCTACTTCAAGGTGATGAGCGGAAGCGTGAAGAGTGGTGATGACCTGACGAATGCTGACCGTGGCTCGAAGGAGCGTATCGGTACCTTGTATGCTTGTGCCGGTGCCAACCGTATTCAGGTTGATCAGCTCAATGCCGGTGATATCGGCTGTACAGTGAAGCTGAAGGATGTGAAGACGGGAAATACCTTGAATGGCAAGGATGTGGATTACCGCTTCGACTTCATCAAGTATCCAAACTCCAAGTTCTCTCGCGCCATCAAGGCTGTGAATGAGAGTGAGACGGAGAAGATGATGGCTGCCCTGGCCAAGATGCGCCAGGAGGATCCCACATGGGTGGTAGAGCAGTCAAAGGAGTTGCGCCAGATCATCGTTCATGGACAGGGTGAGTTCCACCTGCGCACACTGAAGTGGCGTATGGAGAACAACGAGAAGATCCAGATCGAATATGTTGAGCCGAAGATCCCATATCGTGAGACGATTACGAAGATGGCCCGTGCCGACTACCGTCATAAGAAACAGTCGGGTGGTGCCGGTCAGTTCGGTGAAGTACACCTCATTGTGGAGCCTTATTCAGAAGGAATGCCTGATCCTACCTCTTTCAAGATCAACGGTCAGGAGTTCAAGATGAACATCAAGGGCAAGGAAGAGATCGACCTCGAGTGGGGTGGAAAATTGGTCTTCATCAACTCTGTGGTGGGTGGTGCCATCGACCTGCGCTTCATGCCTGCTATCCTGAAGGGTGTGATGGAGCGTATGGAGCAGGGACCGCTGACAGGTTCGTATGCCCGTGACGTGCGTGTTATCGTCTATGATGGTAAGATGCACCCGGTGGATTCCAACGAGCTCTCGTTCATGCTGGCTGCACGAAATGCTTTCTCTGCTGCCTTCAAGGAGGCTGGACCGAAGGTGCTGGAGCCTATCTACGATCTGGAAGTACTTGTTCCTGCCGACTACATGGGTGATGTCATGAGCGACCTTCAGGGACGTCGCGCCATCATCATGGGTATGGACTCAGAGGCCGGATACCAGAAGCTGTCTGCCAAGATTCCTCTCAAGGAGCTGGCAAGCTACTCTATCGCCCTGAGCTCAATCACCGGCGGTCGTGCTTCCTTCACCACGAAGTTTGCTTCTTACGAGCTTGTGCCGAATGACATCCAGCAGGCTCTGATCAAGCAGCACGAGGAGGAAATGAAAGAAGAAGATTAATTCTTGTGATCATCAGGGGCAGGTTTTCCTGCCCCTTTTTCTTTAATAGGTATGAATGAACAGAATCCTACGCCCCCTCGGAAATCACGCTCCGGTTGTTTCCTCCCCAGCTGTTTGCTGACCACTGGGATCCTCATGACCGCTGTCGCAGTGGTGATGGCCTTAGTCGGTATCCTGACGATGGCGATATCGGAAGGGGCACATGAGGATCGTTTGCGTGCAAACGATGATCTTTTAGAAGCCTATTACGCAGATACGGTAAGAATCATTGCCCAACAGGCTGAGTACAGGAGGATTCAGACGGAGGCGTTGGAGAAGGGCGACACTATGCTGTACCAGGCCATGGAGGACAGTCTGGCTGTCGATCACTTTCCCAGACTGTATGTGGGCTTCCCCATCGGTGGTGCCTTCGGTCTTGCCATCATCTTCCTGGCTGTCATCCCCTTGATCATCGGTATTGTACTGATTGCCATCTATATCCGTCGTAAAAAGAAGGCTCGTTGCTCCTGACCTGATTCTTTGCAGATAAACCACTGGTAGGATTTTCCCCGCAACTTTAGGGAAAATCCTATCGTTGTTTAGGAACAATCCTTTTTTCCCCTTATGATTATTCTCTATCTTTGCACCAGAAAGAAGAAACAATATGTCGAACCTTTTAAAGATTACGATTATGAAGAAGAGTTTAATCATAGCAATCCTGATGACGATAGTCATCTCTGCTAACGCAATGAGTCATAGAGAGTCCCGTATCGCTGCACGTGCCATGACAGACAAGATGGCTTATGAGCTCCGACTCACTGACCGTCAGTACCATGCTGTTTATGACATCAACCTGCGATATATCTATGATCCGGTGAGAAAAGACCGCGCACTGTACCGAGTGCTGACACCGCGTCAGTATGACAAGTACATCCACCACAAGCACCTGTATGCGCATCCGGTAGGAAGACCCGTACCGCCGCATCACGCTCCGGCTCCTGTACGTCATCACAAAGTGGTCGTGGTACATACACCGAGTCATAGAAGGTGAGGACGCAGTTCCCATAATTACTATATACCTTCATGCTCATGAAGTCCGACAAGGATGCGCCTCGGCGCATCCTTTTTCATTTCTCATTCTTCATTGGCAGTTCGAGGAAGGAGGAAGGACGAAGGAGATATGCTTTAAGGAAAAGTGGTTTTGTATGTGAATTCTTTATCTCTGTACTATTCTCCTTCCTCCTTCCTCGAGAACATACTCCTTCAGGGGCGAGAAGCTTTCCCCGTTTGCACCGAACTTCGTTTCCCCTTCCCACACTCCCCCTTTCACCTTTCATCTTTCATCTTTCATCTTTCACTTTTCATCTTTCACACCATTTAATTAATAATTCGCAATTATAGCATTATTTTATGGTTAACTAAACGAAAATTAACCGAAATAATTAACGAAATAGGTTCGGCGTATAGGATAAATCGCTACCTTTGCAACCATGAAGAAAACAACGATTCTTGCCATAGCAATTATCATGGGCTTGAGTTTCCTGGCTCTGCTCTTCCTCCAGCTGAAATACATCGAGGAGATGGTTCAGATGAAGAAGGAGCAGTTTGACGTGTCGGTAAACAAAGCCCTCTACGAAGCTTCCCAAAACTTGGAGATCAATGAGACCCTTCGCTATATAGAGAAAGATGTCAACGAAACGGAACGGCGGGCAAACAAACGTGACTCCGTGGGTACGGGACGTGGGACAAATGCTGGTACATCACGGCAGTCGCATCAGTTCTCCGTGGCCGATGATGACGGCTCTGGCTACTCCTATTTCGAACTCAAGACATCTGCTTACAAGCCCTCGCAGGTGCCCAAGGCTCTGATCCTCCGCAATGATAAGAACTCCATCAACGAGGCTACTAAATCGATGCGCGAGATCGTGAAGAACCGCTATGTGTATCAGAAAGCGTTGCTTGACAAGCTGATTTATCGGATTCTTTATACCGCCAGCAACAAACCTCTGCAGGAACGTATCAATTTCAAGACCCTCGACCAGGATCTGAAGGTGGAGCTGATGAACAACGGTGTGAGCATCCCGTATCATTTCACGGTGAATACCCAGGACGGAAGGGAAGTGTATCGCTGTCCTGACTACTCCGACGAGGGTGAGGAATATACCTATAAGCAGGTGCTCTTCCGTAATGACCCTCAGGAAAAAACCGGTGAGGTGCGTATCCACTTCCCCGATATGAACAGCTATATCTTCTCCAGTGTACGCTTCATGATTCCGAGTATCATCTTCACCTTTGTGCTGCTCATCACGTTTATCATCACCCTGGTGCTGGTGTTTAGACAGAAGAAACTTACGGAGATCAAGAACGACTTCATCAATAACATGACGCACGAGCTGAAGACTCCTATTGCCAGCATCTCGTTGGCCGCCCAGATGCTCAACGACGACTCTGTTCCCAAGAGTCCTGCTCTGACGAAACATCTCGGTGGGGTGGTGAACGACGAGTCGAAACGCCTGCGCTTCCTGGTGGAGAAAGTACTGCAGATGTCGATGTTCGACAGGAAAAAGGCGGTGTTCAAGAAAAAGGAACTCGACCTTAACGAGATGGTGGAGACCATCGCCAACTCCTTCACCCTCCGTGTGGAGCATACCGGTGGAAAGATCTATACCGATATAGGAGCCGTCGATTCCGCAATCTATGTCGATGAGGTGCATTTCCAGAACGTGATCAACAACCTGCTCGACAATGCCGTGAAATACCGGAAGTCAGACCAGCCGATCGATATCTATCTGAAGACGTGGAACGACAAGGATCGCCTCTATCTCTCCATCCGCGATACGGGTATCGGCATCAAGAAAGAGAACGTGAAGAAGATCTTCGATAAGTTCTACCGCGTACATACCGGTAACCGTCACGATGCCAAGGGCTTCGGTCTCGGACTGGCCTATGTGAAGAAAGTGGTTGACCTCCACGATGGGGAGATCAAGGTGGAAAGCGAGTATGGCAACGGCACCACCTTCACCATCTCGTTGCCTGTAATCCTGAATTAGTAATCAATAAAAGAATATTCACTATTTAAACAGTAAAGACTATGGACGATCAGTTGAAAATCTTATTGTGCGAAGACGACGAGAACCTCGGTATGCTGCTTCGCGAGTACTTGCAGGCAAAAGGCTACAATGCTGAGCTGTGTGTTGACGGCGAGGCAGGATACAAAGCCTTCCTGAAGACAAAGTTTGACATCTGCGTGCTTGACGTGATGATGCCGAAGAAAGACGGTTTCACACTCGCCCAGGAAATCCGCCAGGCTAACGCTGAGATGCCAATCATCTTCCTTACCGCCAAGACGCTCAAAGAGGATATCCTCGAGGGCTTCAAGCTCGGTGCCGATGACTATATCACCAAACCCTTCTCCATGGAGGAGCTCGTGTTCCGTATTGAGGCCATCCTTCGCCGTGTTCGTGGAAAGAAGAACAAGGAGAGCACCGTGTATCATATCGGACGCTTCACCTTCGATACCCAGAAGCAGTTGCTTACCATCGATGACAAACAGACGAAGCTCACCACCAAGGAGAACGAACTGCTGGCCCTGCTCTGCAGTCATGCCAACGAGATCCTGCAGCGTGACTTCGCGCTGAAGACCATCTGGATCGATGACAATTACTTCAACGCACGTTCTATGGATGTGTATATCACCAAGTTGCGCAAGCATCTGAAAGAGGATGATCAGATCGAGATCATCAACATCCATGGCAAGGGTTATAAGCTCATCACGCCGGAGGCAGAGTGATGAAGAGGTTCTTACAACAACATGGAGGAATGGCGCTGGTGTTCACCGGTGCCATCCTTTTGCTTGTGAGCTTTCTCACCGGATGGACACGCTATAACAGTGTGCTCCTCCTCTCCCTGTTCCTGATCATTCTGGGTATTGTCGTGCATGTCAGACTGATAAAAAGGCAGGGGAAGTATTAAAAACCGTTAAACTACTCGTAAAGTTCTGAGTTCAAGGGCCGAAGTTCAAAGAAAATTAGTACCTTTGCACCCGCTTTAAGCAAAATAATTATTTTTTATCATTTTAATTAGTATGAATCAATACGAAACCGTTTTCATTTTGACTCCCGTTTTGTCTGATGAACAGATGAAGGAAACGGTCGCTAAATTCAAGAAGATCCTCACCGATAAGGGTGCAGAGATTGTGAACGAAGAGACCTGGGGACTGAAGAAGATGGCTTATGCAATTGAGAAGAAGTCAACAGGTTTCTACTGCCTGTTAGAGTTCAAGGCTGAGCCGTCAGTTATTAACACTCTCGAGACTGGATACCGTCGTGATGAGAAGGTGATCCGCTTTATGACAGTGAAGCTTGACAAGTATGCTGCACAGTATGCTGAGAAGCGTCGTAACAAACTTTCTAAAAAAGAGGAGGCATAAACCATGGCAGAACAATCAGAAATCCGTTATCTCACTGCTCCTTCTATCGACACTAAGAAGAAGAAGTATTGCCGCTTCAAGAAGAGTGGTATCAAGTATATCGACTACAAGGATCCTGAGTTCCTCAAGAAGTTCCTCAACGAGCAGGGTAAGATTCTTCCCCGTCGTATCACTGGAACATCTCTGAAGTATCAGCGCCGTGTGGCTCAGGCTGTAAAGCGTGCCCGCCAGATCGCACTGCTTCCTTATGTAACTGACATGATGAAATAATTAAAAGGAGGATTGCATAATGGAAATTATACTGAAAGAAGATGTTATCGGCTTGGGATACAAGAACGATATCGTAAACGTGAAGAACGGCTATGGCCGTAACTATCTGATTCCTACAGGAAAGGGTGTGATCGCTTCTCCTTCTGCAAAGAAGATACTCGCAGAGAATCTTCGTCAGCAGGCTCATAAGCTCGCTGCCATCAAGGCCGCTGCTGAGGAGCGTGCCAAGGCTCTCGAGGGCGTGGCTCTGGAGATTGCCGCCAAGGTGTCTGCCACAGGTGTTACCTACGGTAGCGTAGGTGCTGCCCAGGTGGCTGAGGCTCTGAAGGCAAAGGGCATCGAGATCGAACGCAAGATCATCACCATGCATGAGGCAAAGAAGGTGGGTGACTACGAGGCTACTGTTCACTTCCACAAGGAGGTTGAGGTGAAGGTTCCTGTTAAGGTGGTTGCCGAGAATGCTCCCGCTGAGGAGGCTGCTCCTGTTGAGGAGGCTCCCGCTGTTGAGGAAGCACCCGTAGAAGAGGCTCCTGTTTTTGAGGAGGAGGCTCCCGCTGCTGAGTAAGACACTTTGCGCTGTAAAGCACAATCGATAGAATCCCGGGTACGGACTCCGTATTCGGGATTTTTTGTATGCATCGCTTTTTCATCTTCTATCTCTCGTAATTATTGGAACCATGCCATTATAATCGGAAAAAGTTGTATCTTTGCACAAATGAAAATCGCCTCATGAAAAAAACGATCTTATCGCTACTGCTGCTGACAGCTGCCTTGCAGATCACAGCGCAACAGACAACCCTTAACAAGCAGCGCCATTTCTCCAAAACAGTGCCCGCTGGGAACTACAGTGGTATCACCTGGCTGGGGGGTGACCGCTATGCCGTGGCTAATGATAAGGCGCGATTGGCTGGTTTCCATCTGATGACGATCCTGACGGATTCCGTCACAGGTGATATCAAGGAGGTGCGTGCAGACTCGTTCGTTACCAGTCACCAGCCTAACCGCGATGAGGAGGGTATCTGCTATGTCCCACAGAGCAATACCGTGTTTGTGAGTGGTGAGGCCGACGGACACATCCTGGAATATCGTCTTGACGGACAGCTGACGGGGCGCCAACTGAATATCCCACCTGTCTTCAATAACACACATGGCAACAGCGGTTTTGAGGCACTGACGTATAATGCCACGACCCACCGCTTCTGGACGACGACGGAGAATACCTTGAAGGTGGATGGCGAGAAACCCAGTATCTCGAAGAAGATCCCCAACCGACTGCGTTTACAGAGTTTCTCCGATGACCTGCAACCGCGTGAGCAGTATTGGTACATGTCCGACTCATCTGAAGTGAAAGGTACGGATGGGAAGAGCTTGCTGGGTGTGAGCGGACTGGCTGCTCTCGACAATGGCCAGATCGTAGTCTTGGAGCGTGAGATTTTCCAGTCACGCAAAAATATCGGTTCCTTCGTACATGTCAAGCTCTATGTCGTGAACCCTGCCAAGCAACAGGCGGGTGACGTGCTGCAGAAACAGCTCATCACGGAGTTCCGTACCAAGATGAACCTCACTGCCCGCAGCTTCGCCAACTACGAGGGAATCTGCGTGGGACCGCGGCTCAAGGACGGACGCATCCTGCTGCTGCTCGTGGCTGACTCGCAAGACCAGTACCGCGGCTATCTGAAAGACTGGTTCAAGACCGTTACCGTAGCGAATCTTGACTTCGATTTGTAGTTGCTACCATCTTAATTCGGTGATGAGCGGTACCAACTGCTTGCGTGACATGTTCTTTTCAGAGAAGCTTTATTTCTTTGTCTTCTCCTGCGTTGGGCACAAGAATATTCACCATTGCAAAAAGCATGTCTCGCTTATTCTCAATGATAACCTCGGGCATGACGGCCAGCATACGGTCGATGAAGTTCTCTATCTCAGTCTGTTTACATTTAATGCATCCGATACCGATTAAATGCCCGTTAATATCATAGTCCTTATAGTCGGAATTGAAGATTTGGACATCTGTCATACCCGTATAGTCGTAAGCGGCATCCTCCATGCCCCGGTTCAGACGAGCTTGTGGATTAATGAAGTCATCATCTTTTGAGCAAGAGACAAACGTGATTCCACTGATAAGGATGACAAAGAGCATCCATACTTTTAATTTCTTAGAATACATCAAATCTATTATTTGTTGATATGGCTGCGAAAATACACATTTTTTTGGAATTATCAAAACAACCAAGCATTTTTGTAATTCAACTTCACAACTTCACAGGCTTGTAAGCTATTGGAAGACAATGTGTTCCGTGTGAA
This sequence comes from uncultured Prevotellaceae bacterium, assembly GCA_902768785.1. Classification (GTDB taxonomy): domain Bacteria; phylum Bacteroidota; class Bacteroidia; order Bacteroidales; family Bacteroidaceae; genus Prevotella. Next base: position 12,186 of record CACXMM010000045.1, on the reverse strand, counting down.
GTTTAACTTCACGCAACTTCACATTCTGGAAACATTGTTTTTATCCTCTGAAAACGTTGTTTTTATCCTCTGAAAACGTTGTTTTTGTAACTGGAAACGGCGTTTTCAAATGCTTAGAACAATGTTTTCAGAAGCTAAGTACTATGATTGCGATGAGTAAGTATATTGTTTACGATGAGTAAGTATAGTAGTTTTTGAAGACAGGTATGTGAAGTTGGGTGAAGTTAAACTTCACACAGAACACTCTTATTATCAACAACTTGTATTACTGTGAAGTTGTGAAGTTGAATTTCTACTTTCTTCTTGAGGAAAAATTCACTCCCATTAAAGTTAAAAAGTGCCTTCACGCCTTCACGTTCTTACAAAGCATTGATTATAAACCATTTATGCGTGAAGGCACCTTCACGCGCCTTCACATCATCATCTCCTCAAATAGTGTGAAGGCATGTGAAGGTGCCTTCACACGAAATCATCTCATTATCAATAAGTTGCAATCTTGTGAAGGCGTGAAGGCACTTTTCTGCTTTTATTAGTCGAAAGCCTTTACTTTCATCGCAAGTAGCCCCTACGTAAACATTAAGTAACCTTTACTTTCACTGTAATTAACCTTTGCTTTCACTGTAATTAACCTTTACTTTCATCGCAATTCTATGATGTTTCATACCGCATGGCATTCCCCTCCTTTGGGGAAAGGTTTTGTTTGTTGTTGAAAAAATAACATCTATTGAATTCCATATTTGCTGAAAAAGTTGTATCTTTGCATTTACTAATGTAAATGAATTATCCAATGCCTGTTGATAAACAAGTGCTGTTATGATATCAAGTCCTGAACAAGTGTTTCAGGAATAGATATAGAGAATTCACCATTGAAGACTTGGTGGAGGAATGCAACAAGGCATTATGGTCTTTTGACAAGCCGGATGTGTCAAAGCTTAGCTGGTACTGACATCATAGGCGTATAAACAGAAAATTATGAAATACGAAAATACATTCAAGGCTATAGACCAGATTCTCTGGAAGGAACAGGGATGCGGTAGTGAGTTGGATTATCTGGAGCAGAAATCATGGATGCTTTTCCTGAAATACCTCGATGATCTGGAGACGGAACGTGAGGAAGAGGCAGAACTTGACGGCAAGACTTACAAGCGACTCGTCTCGGGCTTCTATCGTTGGAGTCAGTGGGCAACGCCTAAGAAGCGCGACCCGCAGACGGGCAAGATGGTTCTGGATACCGTCAACGCCATGAGTGGCGACGACCTGGTGGAGTTTGTCGACCAGAAACTTTTCCCATACCTCAAAGACTTCCAGAATACGGCTACTCAGACAGATAGTCTTGAATATAAGATAGGCGAAATCTTTGGCGAGCTGCACAACAAGATTCGCTCGGGCTTCAATATGCGTGAGATTATCAACATGATTGATGAACTCCACTTCCAGAGTGCTGAGGACAAGCACGAAATGACGGTGCTTTATGAAAGCAATATCCAGCGTATGGGTAATGCAGGCCGCAATGGTGGTGAGTATTACACGCCTCGCCCCCTGATTCGCAGCATCATCAAAGTGGTTGACCCCAAGATTGGCGAGACGGTCTATGACCCTGCTTGCGGTTCTGCTGGTTTCCTCTGCGAAGCCTTCCTATACATGAAAGACAAGATCAAGAGTGTGAAGGATCATGAGATCTTGCAGAAAGAGACCTTCTATGGTAAGGAGAAGAAAGGCTTGCCCTATATCATTGCCACGATGAATATGATATTCCACGGCGTTTCTGCCCCCAACATCACGCATGGTAACACCCTTGCGATGAACCTCAGTCAGATTCAGGAGAGCGACCGCAAGAATGTCATCCTTGCCAATCCTCCCTTTGGTGGCAACGAGCGTGGCGAGGTGTTACAGAACTTTGAGATTCGCACTTTATAGTCATCAAGAATACCTTCCTGAGCAATGGCGACGCAAGTGCCATCAGAAAGATGCTGTTGGAGAACTGTAACCTACATACCATCCTCGACCTTCCTTCTGGTGTGTTCACTGGTGCAGGTGTAAAGACCGTTGTCTTGTTCTTTACCAAGGGCGAGCCAACAGAGAAGATTTGGTACTATCAGGTAGATAAGCACTTCACCAAGACGCAGCCACTGACTGAGGCTGATATGCAGGAGTTCCTTACTTTGCAGAAGACGCAAGCAGAAAGCGAACATTCGTGGACGCTTGAAGTCAGCACCCTCGACGACAGTTGCGACCTCAGCGTGAAGAATCCCAATAAGGTTGAGAAAGTAGATGAGCGCACACCCGGCGAGATTGCAGAGACCATCCTTGCCCTTGGGCAGGAGAATCAGACGCTTATTAACGAAATCATGGAGATGGTGAAATGAAAGAAGAGAATAACGAAATAGTCTCCGCTGCGGAGACAATCTCTGTCGATTATGAGGAAATACTGCAACGAGCCGTTGCAGTTATTGAGAATGCTCGTACCAGCGTGGCAAGACACTTGGCTGCCATAGCCAACTATGCTTTAAGTATTATGTACTGGCAAATAGGGAAACGAATAAACACGGAAGTGCTTGACAATAAGCGTGCTGAGTACGGAAAACAAATTGTCGCATCAGTGGCGCGACAATTGACAATGAAATTAAGGAGGATGTGAAATGAAAGAGGGTTGGGAATATAAGAAGTTAGATGATATTTGCACTATTGTTGGACGTATTGGCTTTAGAGGTTATACAAAAGCCGATTTGGTTGATTCTCCCAATGATGGAGCAATAACATTGAGCCCTTCGAATATAACAAATGGAGAACTTGATTTCTCAAAATGTACATACATAAGTTGGGACAAGTATAATGAATCACCTGAGATAATGCTTACAAAAGGTGATGTTGTACTTGTAAAAACTGCGTCCATTGGGAAATGTGCTGTTGTAAAAGAATTGCCACATAAGGCAACGCTTAATCCTCAGTTCGTCGTATTAAAGGGAATAATAGGCGAACCTAATTTTATTGGTTACTATTTAAAATCCCCAGTAGCTCAAATCACTATAAAACAAATGGCAGGTGGTGTCGCAATACCAACTCTTTCACAGAAAAAGCTTGGAACAATGTTGATACCATCTCCTCCTCTCTCCGAGCAGCAATCCATTGTTGATTATCTTGACTCTGCTTTTGCTAAGATAGATGCGATGAAGGCTAATGCAGAAAAAGCCCTCAATGAAGCCAAAGCCTTCTTCCAAGCATCACTCAAAGAAATGCTTGAACCAAAAGAGGGGTGGGAAGAGAAGAAAATGGGTGACATATGCGAAATAATACGTGGCAAAAGGTTTGTTAGAACAGATATTGTTGAAGAAGGTGTTCCTTGTATTCATTATGGTGACATCTATACCCATTATGGACTATCAGTGACAAAAACAAGAGGATGTATTAAACCCGAATTAGCAAAGAAAATGCGCTTTGCTGAGAAGAATGATGTTGTAGTTGTTCAGGCTGGGGAAAATAATTGGGATATTGGTGTTGGCATTGCATATTTCGGAGATGAACCTGCTGCTGTACATGATGCGTGTTTTATTCTAAAACATAAGCAAAATCCGATGTATGTTTCATATTATTTAAGGTCTTATAACTATCATTGGTATTTACTAGATTATGTGCATGAAGGTAAGATATGTTCTTTTTTAAAACCTGCGTTAGAGAATGCGCCTATTTCTCTACCCCCCCTCTCCGAGCAGCAATCCATCGTTGCCACTCTCGACTCCCTCAAATCCAAGGTTGACCGCCTCCAAGAGAACTTTGACAAGATTTCTCAGGAGTGTGACGCATTGAAACAAGCCATATTACGACAAGTTTTTGAATAGATTATGGACGAACAGCAGAATATCATCATCTATCGCACAGCTGACGGGCGAGCATCAGTAGCCCTCTTTGCCAAGGATGGCAAGATCTGGCTGAACCAGCAACAGATGGCAGAACTTTTTGCCACCTCGAAGCAGACCATCAGTTATCATATCATTAACATACTGAAAGAAAAGGAATTACATGAAAATTCAGTTGTCAAAGAATATTTGACTACTGCCGCTGATGGCAAGAATTACAACGTGGTATTCTACTCTCTTGAGATGATTATTGCCGTAGGCTATCGTGTTCGAGGCATTCGCGGCACCCAATTCCGTCAATGGGCAACAGAACACCTGACAGAATATCTGGTGAAAGGTTTTACGATGGATGATGAACGGCTGAAGAATCCTGACGGGCGACCAGACTACTTCGATGAATTGCTGCTTCGCATCCGTGATATCCGGGCTTCAGAGAAACGCTTTTATCAGAAGATACGAAACCTCTTTGCACTCAGCAGCGACTACGATAAGAGCGACAAAGCAACTCAGATGTTCTTTGCAGAAACGCAGAACAAACTGCTCTATGCCGTTACTCATAAGACGGCTGCTGAATTGATTGTCAGTCGTGCAGATGCCACACAGCCCAATATGGGACTCACTACATGGAAAGGCAGCATCGTAAGAAAGGGTGATGTTATCGTAGCCAAGAACTATCTGCAGAATGAGGAAATCGACTCTTTGAACCGTTTGGTAGATATCTTCCTGACAAGTGCCGAAGAACGGGTGAGGGGTCGGCGCGACCTTACTCTTGACTATTGGCGCAAGAATGTGGACAACCTGTTGACATTTCAGGAAAAAGACATATTGCAAGGTACAGGTAGCGTTACAAACTACGAAGCTGAGGAAACAGCTAAGCAAGTCTATGATGTTTTCAACACCAAGCGTAAACAGATGGAAGCGCAAGCTGCTGATGCCGATGACCTGAAGATGCTGGAGGATTTGGAAAGAAGAATTGTGGAACAAGATAATACAGACAAGGAATAACATCCAATGAACGAAGCGCAGACACGATTTAATAAGATTGACCCGAAGCTAAGAGATGCTGGTTGGGGGATTGTTCCAGGCAGTAAGATACTGGTGGAACAGAGTGCTTATATTGCGCCTGGCCGTATCACCACTACTGGCCATAAGAACCCGAAGAAAGCTGACTATATCCTTGAATACAAAGGGCAGAAACTTGCCGTGATAGAGGCCAAGAGCGACGAGAAGGATGTGGCTGAAGGGGTTGACCAAGCCAAGCTCTATGCCGATGCCCTGAAGATCCGTTATACCTATAGTACCAATGGTGATGAGATATGGTATATCGACATGGGTGTCAAGAACCGCAACGGAGAATATATCATACCCAGCAAGGAACATGATATAGACTCTTTCCCATCGCCACAGGACTTGTGGCAGATGACCTTCCCCGACGAGAACCCTTGGCGTGACAAGTTCAATCTCTGTGCGCTCAATCGTAGTGGTGGCCGCCAGCCTCGCTACTATCAGGAGATAGCCATCAAGAATGTGCTGGAGGCAGTGGCAAAGCAGAGAAACCGTATCTTGCTGACCATGGCAACGGGAACGGGAAAAACCTACACGGCTTTCCAGATATGCTGGAAACTGACGCAGACGAAGTGGTGCACAAAAGGTGTTGAACGTGCTCCAAGAATCCTGTTTATTGCCGACAGAAACATTCTGGCTAATCAGGCCATCAACGATTTCGACCAGTTCCCTGAAGATGCGATGTGTCGTGTAACACCCAAGGAGTTGAAAAAGAACAACTACAAGGTTCCCACAGCACGCAATCTCTATTTCACCATCTTCCAGACGATGATGACATCACCTAATGCACAAAAGGCAGAGGAACAAGGCATCAAATTGCCTGAAGGCGCAGACGACCAGCCATACTATATGCAGTATGAGCGCGATTTCTTCGACTTCATCATCATTGACGAGTGTCATCGTGGTGGAGCCAATGATGAAAGTGAGTGGCGAAAACTGATGGAGTATTTCGATTCCGCTTATCAATTGGGTATGACTGCCACACCAAGAAGAAAGGTCAATGCCAATACCTACGCCTACTTCGGGGAGCCTGTATATACCTACTCGCTGAAACAAGGCATTGAAGACGGTTTCCTTGTTCCATTCCGTGTGGACATCTCTACGAGCAACATTGACGACTACAAGTATCAGGAAGGCGACATCGTGAAGAGCGGAGAGATAGACATGGAAAAGGTTTACTCGGAGTCGGATTTTTATAATGGCAGAATACAGATAAAGGAGCGTGACGAACATCGTGTGCAGGAGTTCCTGAACAAGATTGACCCTGACGAGAAGACCATCATCTTCTGTGCCACTCAGAAGCATGCCATGATCGTTCGCGACATGGTGAACAAGCATAAAAAACGCCCTGCCAGCAACTATTGTGAGCGCGTGACCGCCGATGATGGAGAAGTGGGAGAAGCAACGTTGAGAGCCTTCCAAGATAACGAGAAATTGTTGCCCACTATCTTGACAACATCGTATAAGTTGAGTACAGGCGTTGATGCCCGCAATGTGCGCAACATCGTATTGATGCGCCCTGTTCAGAACATGGTGGAGTTTAAGCAGATTATCGGTCGCGGCACACGCTTGTTTGACAAGAAGTATTATTTCACCATCTATGATTTTGTAGGTGCAAGCGAGATGTTCAAAGACCCAGAATGGGATGGTGATCAATATTGTCCTGTTTGTGGCAACTGGCCTTGTACTTGCATGAAGAAGACGCCTTATGCGCCACTACCAGAGGAAGAGGGTGGTAAGTATTTTGGTGATGAGAGGGTGTGCCCTGTTTGTGGTAACAATCCTTGTACATGCGAGGTGCCGAAAACGAATCTGATAGATATTAAGTTATCTTCAGGTAGAAGGCTCTCTCTTCAAACAACATGGGAGCAGAAGATATTCTATGGCGATGAATTTATTACACTTGATGAATATGTGAATAAGCTATTCGGTAGGATTCCTGATTTCTTCTCAGGGGCTGACGACCTCAGGCAAAAATGGTCAAACCCAGAAACCCGTGAAGATTTGCTGAGGACGTTGGATGAAGCAGGTTTTGCTGAGGATAAGCTGAATCTTCTGAAGAACATGCTCAAAATGCAGAAATGCGACTTGCTCGACGTGCTTGAATTTATTGCTTATGAATCGACACCTATAGAGAGGGTAAGGAGAGTAGAACTTGTGAAGAAGCAGTATGTGGATTCTTTGAGCAAGGAGCAGCAAGCATTTGACAACCTCATTCTGGAATACTATGTCAACAACGGTTTCAAGGAACTGAGTTCTGATAACTTAAAGACTTATATAACCATCATGTTTAACTCAGTGAGCGATGCTAAGGAAAAATTGAACATGTCGGTTGCAGATATAAGAGCGCATTACTTTGAGTTGCAACGAAGATTGTATAGCGCATAGAAGGATTATCCTTCATATAGGATAGTGTTGATTAATGCCCGCCATGCGTAGAGATACGCATGGCGGTTTTTATCGACGTGATAGGAGAAAAAGACATTTTCGCAAGCCTTGCGGAGCATTTTTCTTTTGGAATTCTTCTGCTTTTTGATTATATTTGCAGTCAAAAAGAGAAAGGCATTACTGACCATTGAATGATAAGTAGAGAAAGAGCATGGATACGATTTTGGATTTTGATATTGTAGAGGATAAAATGCAGGGCATCATCAAGGTGGTTGGCGTTGGTGGTGGCGGCTGCAATGCTGTACGAAATATGTATAACGAGAGAGTGGAGGGTGTGACCTATGCAGTATGCAATACGGATAGCCAGTCGCTCTCCCGTTCTCCCGTGCCAGTGAAAATTATGCTGGGGGAATCAGGACTTGGTGCTGGGGCTAATCCTGAATTGGGTAAAACGGAGGCGGAGAACAGTATTTCTGATATAGAGAAACTGCTCTCCGACGGTACGAAGATGGTGTTCGTGACGGCAGGAATGGGTGGCGGTACGGGTACCGGTGCTGCTCCTGTGGTGGCGGCAGTGGCGAAGAATATGGGATTGCTCACGGTGGGCGTTGTAACCATTCCGTTCTATTTCGAGAAGAAAAGGAAGATCATTAAAGCACTGAAGGGCGTGGAGGAGATGCGCAAGAATGTGGATGCGTTGCTGATCGTGAACAATGAGAAGCTCTGCGATGTGTATTCCGACTCAGACATGTCGGTCAAGGAGGCTTTCCAACGGGCTGACAATGTGTTGATGGATGCTGTGAAGGGAATAGCAGAGCTGATCACCTTGCCCAGTGACGGAGGGATCAAGAGTGACTTCCGCGATGTGGAGACAACGATGAAGAATGGTGGCGGGGCTATCATGGCGATGGGACGTGCCAGCGGAGATCACCGGGTGGAGAGGGCGATTCTGGATGCGCTCGACTCGCCGTTGCTGTATGGTAACGACATCGGGAAGGCCAAAAGGATTCTCTTCAATATCTATGCCAGTGACACGCACCCGATTTATGTTCGCGAGCTACAGGAGATAGATGACTTCTTCGACCAGCTGGATCCGAATATTGATGTGATCTGGGGTACTGCTTCCGATGACTCTTTGGGTGAGGATGTAAAAGTAACCATCCTGGCTACAGGTGTGGAGGACGAACTGCGCAGTGAGGTGAAAAGGGATGTACACCATGATGAGGATAACTATTACGAGGATCTGATACCGATGCTCTATAAACCAGCGAAGTCTCCAACCATGCAGGAGGCGCTGGTACAGGAGCTGCCGTTTGTGGAGAATCCTGAGCCGGAACCGATAGTGGAAGAACAGCAGTCGGAGGAAACGGTTGAGGAAGCGGAGCCTGAGAAGCCGAAGGATGAGGGGGGAAAGAAGCCTGAAACCATCATTGACAAGTGGAGAAGGATGTTGGGAGCGCTGTTATACGAGGATACGGAATGAACGACCTTTCTCATCAATCACCTGAAGAACTGGCCGAACAGCTGAGGCTTCTGGTAGGACAGCTGCAAAAGGCAAACCGCAACGACCTGTTGCTGCGGGCCATAGGTGCGCCTTTACTGGAAGAGCTGCGCATTGAAGCGGCAAGACCGAAACTGAGCAGGTTGCTTATCACGAAGAACTATCGTTTCTTCCTCGTTGACTATAACAAAGAGGTGGAGCTGCAGCCTGTGCACAAGGCGGTATATCTGCTCTTCTTGGCTCATCCCGAGGGCATCGAGTTCAAACGACTGAGTGAGTATCGTGAGGAACTGACACGCTATTATATTGTCACGGCAAAGACGTTGGATAAAGAGAAGATTGTTGAGGGGGTTAACCATCTGGTTGACCCGCTCGACAATGCCATCAATGAGAAGTGCTCTCGTATTAAAAAGGTTTTCTTTGACATGATGGATGAATACTCGGCCACTTACTATATCATCAGTGGCCATACCCAGAAGCATATTGAGGGCTCTCATCGTATATGGTATGAACGACTGAAGATCATCACGCTGCCCAGGGAATTGGTCGTATGGGAATGTACCTTTAATCATTGCCCTAAGATAATGCTATGAATGAACTGAATGAAGGTCAGTCACTAATCATGTCTTTCGTAACCACATCATCAAAATGCTGATATGCCCAGTCAATCAAAGACGTAATAGATGGCATCAGTGATTTGCCTGTTTCTGTGAGGGAGTACTCCACCTTTGGGGGCACCTGCGGATAGACCTCTCGATGCACCAGATTGTATTGCTCCAAATTCTTCAATGTTTGAGATAGCATCTTTTGGGAGCAATCAGTCATCATCCTGCTCATTTCATTAAAACGAAGTACACCCGTTTCGCTCTTGTTCAATAAGAAGAGAACCAAGAGCGACCATTTATCACCGAATCGACTTAAGACCTGTCGGATAGGGCATGAAAGATACTCTGCTTTTATGTCTGCCATCATGTTCAACTTTTAATAACGACTGCAAAGGTAACAAATAGTTACTGAATAACAAAACTTACAGTATAGCCGATTGGGAAAGTAACGTTAAAGTATATTAAAGTCTGATTTCCGTACCCCTTGATTTCCTGCAATTCCTACTTTTTGGTAACTATCTCACCAAAAAGTGCCTTCTTGTGGGAATGGATTAATAGCCGTACCTTTGCAACATCAAATATAAAAACATTGGTATAAACATTAAAAATAAAACATCATGAAACAGATTGAGACAATCAAAAGCGGTAAGAACTTCAGCGCAGTGAGCGTGGGTAAGATGAACGAGATTATTGAGCACGTATTGCCGATGGGGCCTGACGTGACAATTCAGGGCAAGGTGTTTGCTGGTCAGGCCGTAGGTGCCACAGGCAGCGAACAGAGTTTCCAGACACTCGTGCCAGGTCAGGACAGCGGTTTCCTGCATACTCACAAGACACACGAGGAACTTTACATCATCCTGAAGGGTGAGGGACAGTATCAGGTTGACGGTGAGATATTCCCTGTAAGCGAAGGCACCATCATCCGTGTGGCTCCCGATGGCAAGCGCGCACTGAAGAACACGGGAAGCGAGAACCTGACGATGCTCTGCATCCAGTATAAGGCCAATGCCTTCACCGAAGCTGACAGTCCTATGACGGATGGTGTTATCCTGCAGGACGAACTGAAATGGTAATCGTGCCAATGGAAAAAGCATTGCAGTTTCTACGTGAGCATAAGGATGTTGCCCTTGCTACGAGCGAGGACAACATCTCTAAGTTGCGTATCTTCCAGATCATGAAGCAGGAAGGCAACGTGCTCTACTTTGCCACTTCCGAGAAGAAAGCCGTTTGGCATGAGTTGCGCAAGAACCCCAACGTGGAATTGATAGCTTACGAAGGTAATGTCTCCGTGCGCTGTTCCGGTATGGCGAACTTCAATGTTGAAGACGAGACAAAGCGTTGGATCTATGATCATAATGACGTACTCTCACGTCTTTATAACAGCTACGACCAGATGGTCTATTTCTGTCTGCCTGTTGCTGAGATGGATTATTACGACCTGGCACCCACACCACCCGTGTTCAAGCACTTCGACCTGATGACAGGCGAAGTTAGCAATGGCTTTGTTGGTGAACGTTATTGTCATAGGAATAATCCGTCAAAACATAGTTCTTATCCCCTGTAAACATAGTTCTTAGGATGCAAAAAGACTGTTTTCAGAAACTAAAAACGATATTCTTAGTAGGTAAAAATGGCATTCTCGGGAGATGAAGTTGAATTACTCTTTCGTTGAAGTGAAAAAGTGCCTTCACACCTTCACAGTGATGTAACTTGTTATTTGTGAGTACGTTATGTGTGAAGGTGCGTTCACGCACCTTCACGGATTCGTCGTTTATTTTTATGTGAAGGCGCGTGAATGTGGCTTCACACATAAATGGCTGACAAACAGTCGCTTATGAAGGTGTGAAGGTGTGAAAGCACTTTTGCTCTTTTTAAAGAAGGAATTTGTTTCCAAAGAAGAGTCTCACTGTGATGAAAGTAGAGTCTGATTGCGTTGAAAGTAGAGTCTACTTAATGTTTACGTAGAGTCTAATTAACGTTTACGTAGAGTCTAATTAATGACCAATAAGCGTCATATATCCTTCGTGCTAACACAATGATAATGGGCAGACTGCCTTTCTGCAGGAAGTGAAGCATGTCTTGCTCCAACTTGCAACTGAAGCCGCTGCTATACACTCTCCTCAATTGCGCATTCCTGTTGCCCAGTCGTATACTTGCAATAATCTGTTCTTCAATCCATATATCAAGTGTATTACCTTGAGTGCCATCTTGAGTACCACCTTGAGTGCCATCCACAGTTGAGGGGACAGTCACTTCAAATGATCACCATAAATGAATCGATACCTTGCTCATGTCATTTTCTTTTTAGAAACTTACAAAACTCAACAAGGCTACGCTGAATAACACTACCAACCTGTAACTGCTCTTTATATAGAGCCACCATCGTTGGCGACATACTGCGATTCAACGCATAGCGTACCACTTCCATGTCAGCCTCTTTACAAAGAATGATGCCAATGCTTGGATTTTCATTAGAACGGCGCTCTTCTTGGTCTAAGACCTCTAAATAGAATTCTAATTGTCCCAAATCCTTTGGATGAAATTCGGTAGTCTTCAACTCAATGGCAATCATACATTGCAGTAGCCTGTGATAAAACAGCAAATCCACCTTAAATGTTTTGCTGCCAACCGTCACTCGGTGCTCATCGTCTATAAACAAGAAGTCCTTGCCCATCTCCAAGATAAAATCCTTCATGTGAGCAATAATCTCTTTCCTTAGTTTCGATTCCTTGTACTCCAAAGGAAGTCCCAGCATTTCAAGATACACTTTGTC
>CACXMM010000044.1 GCA_902768785.1 uncultured Prevotellaceae bacterium | reverse complement strand
TTTAGTCGCCGCAGGCGATCAATATAAATATTATTCTCATTCGTGGGATAATTTTTCGCTTACGCTCAAGGCACTCTTCAAATTATTCAAATTCGTTTCCAATAAATCGCCGAAGGCGACCCCCAAGAAAGAAATTATAGTCTTTTTGCTTCACAAAAACAGTGTTTTCATCACCTAAAAACGGCGTTTTTACCCCCTAAAACCTATGTTTTTGGAGTCTAAAAACGCCGTTTTCGCCAGTCATTAATGCCGAATTTTCACAATACGTTCATTATCAGCGACTTATCAAACCTCGCGAGAATAGCGTTTTTCCGACCGAAAGGGTGGGTGATGTCCAAAATGTGCGTTATTCGCGTTAAACGAAGTTAATTCGTCAAGATTGTTCAGTTTTTTAACAAATGGAGTGGGAAGGAAAAGATTACTGATGCCATCCCTAACCCCTCCATAAGGAGGGGACCGGGATGCAAGAAGCTGTACTAACGAAAGCCCCTCCTTACGGAGGGGTTTGGGGTGGCTCACCCCCAATGATAATTATCTGGTGCAAAGATGTGGGTGGTTTGAAAGAAAAGTATTATCTTTGCATCAAACTATTAAAACGGACAGGTATGCGAATACTGATAGTGAGCACGAGTGAGAAGACGGGAGGAGCAGCGTTGGCGGCAAACCGCTTGATGGAAGCCCTGAAGAACAATGGGGAGAAGGCCATGATGCTGGTCCGTGACAAGGAGACGGAACAGATCAGTGTGGCCGCCTTACTCTCATCATGGCGCCTCCGCTGGCATTTCCTCTGGGAGCGTTGGTGCGTGTTCTGGCACCTCCGTTTCCGCCGGGAGCATCTTTTCGATATCGATATCGCCAACAGTGGCAATGATATCACCCGTACCCGTGAGTTCCAGGAAGCCGATATCATCCACCTGCACTGGGTGAACCAAGGTATGCTGTCGCTGAACAATATCCGGAAGATTCTCGACAGTGGGAAGCCCGTGGTATGGACGATGCACGATATATGGCCTGCTACCGCCATCTGTCACCTCACAATGGGCTGCGAACGCTATCAGAGTCGTTGCTCCCATTGTCCGTATCTTCCTGGTAGCGGAGGAGAGAACGATCTTGCCTCACAGGTCTGGAAACGGAAGGAACGGATGCTTCAGGGGAAGAACATCCTTTTCGTGGCGTGCAGTCGTTGGCTGGCCACGGAAGCAGGGAAGAGCGGACTGCTACAAGGACAGAAGGTGGTGAGCATTCCGAACCCCATCGATCTCCATATCTTCCATCAGGAGGACAAGACTGCAGCGCGTCAACGAGCTGGTCTTCCTCTTGACAAGCGTCTTATCCTGTTTGTATCCCAGCGGGTAACGAACCAGAACAAGGGGATGTCGTATCTGGTGGAGGCCTGCAAGATACTCAACACCCAGCATCCCGAGACGAAAGACAACACAGGACTGGTGATCCTGGGCGGTCATGCCGAGGAGGTGGCAGGACAGTTCGAGATGCCCGTCTATCCTTTAGGGTACGTCAATGACACGAAACGGATCGTCGATATCTACAATGCCGCCGACCTGTTTGTGCTGCCTTCTCTTTCGGAGAATCTTCCCAATACGATCATGGAGGCGATGGCCTGTGGCGTTCCCTGTGTGGGCTTTAAGGTGGGAGGCATCCCCGAGGAGATCGATCACCTGAAAAACGGATATGTCGCAGAATACAAGAACGCCGAGGACTTATCCCGCGGCATGCGGTGGGTACTGGATGAGGCGAATCCCCAGGAGCTCTCTTCCCATGCCGTAGGAAAGGTGGCCTCCACCTACTCCCAGCAGCGCGTAGCCCTCAAATACATTGAAGTATATAGTCAGGCCGCAGCCTATATCCATTACCGCCTATGATCAAGATTACCGTTATCACCATTACCTATAATGCCGAGGCGGTGTTTGCACGTACGGCAGAGAGTGTGCTCAAGCAGAGCTATCCCCATGTGGAACACCTGATCATCGACGGGGCTTCGGGTGATAAGACCTTGTCGATGGCCTATGCCTATAAGATGCGCTCCGATGAGCAGCAGAACGGTCATGAGGTGCTACTCACCTCCGAGCCCGATGAAGGGATCTATGATGCCATGAACAAAGGACTGCAGCAGGCGACGGGCGATTACCTTGTCTTTATGAATGCGGGTGACTGCTTCCATGATGAGCAGGTGCTGCAGCGTATTGCCGACATGGCTACGGGGATGCCGATGCCTGCCGTGATCTTCGGTGATACGGACGTGGTGGATAGTGAGGGCCGTTTCCTCTATCACCGTCGTCTGTCACCCCCGAAGATCCTCACCTGGCGCTCCTTCCGTCATGGGATGCTGGTATGCCATCAGGCCTTCTATGCCCGTACGGATATTGCTAAGGGCATCGCCTACAACCGTCAGTACCGTTACTCTGCGGATGTCGATTGGTGCATCCGTGTGATGAAGGAGGCGGAGAAGCGACAGCTGCCCTTGCGGAATGCTGATGCTGTGGTGGCTGATTATTTGGAGGAGGGACAGACCACCCTCCATCATCGTGACTCGCTGAAGGAACGCTTCGATGTGATGCGCCGCCACTATGGACTGTTCTCCACGGTGATCATGCACATCTGGTTTGTTTTCAGACGATTCCTTTAGAAGCAAGCACATACAGAAACGGCCTTTAGGGAACTGCTTCCCTAAAGGCCGTTTCTGTGTCATTTGCATATTATTTCCGTTTGAAGAAGTACTTCTGACCGTTCATGATGTAGATACCTGTAGGTAGATTGAGGGGCTGTCCTGTACGAAGCACAAGCTGACCCTTCAAGTCATAGACATTATCTGTTACTGTCATCAAGACGGGCAGACCGATGCCAGTAGCTATGCCAATTTCACCATCCACAGTGATATAGATCGTTTGTGGCTCTCCTAAGCCTACATTGAAGTAACCACGGAAACGTCCTATCGAAGCATCTCTCGAGGAGTTGATATGTTCAACCATGTTTCCTTGGAACTGATAGTATCCAGCACCGGTAGGAACGTTCGTATTGGCGTAGGTGCCATAGAACGTCACACCACTTGCCGACACACTGGGAACGCTGGAAACAGGCTCCTCCACGGACGTACCATTGATGCGATACACAGCCAGACGCGAACCATTCGTCATGATTTCGCTGTTGTTCTCGATGGTGCCCACCTTCATGATGTAGGGCACATTGGGCTGCATCTCGTCAACGGTTTCGAATGCCATCTTATCTCCGTTATAGCCGGTCAGTTGTGCCACCTGTGTACCTTCTCCGAAGACCGCCTCGGGATCAGGGATATAGCATGGCAGGCAGACGCTGTTCCATACTCCCTTCTGGAAGGTGCGCTGGAAGGTGACGTTAACATGGTCGTTGGCCACAGGCTCGTAATTGACAGTTTCGCGGAGCACCACTCTGTCGGGTGCGAGACTACGGAAGTTCACGACGATCGTGTCGTTGCCGGTCACACGATAGTGAAGGGTGTTGCTGGTGGTGACCACCTGACCCTTCGAGAGGATTCCATCGTAAGAATAGCCCTCACCGACAATGGCCTTCAGATCGAATTCGGTTCCATACTCGTAGATGCCTGTTGCCAGATTGAACGTACCACCCGCCATGTCGTAGTCCACCGTGACTTTGAATTTCTTCGGTTTGAATACGGCACGGAGGTTATAGACTTTGTTCATCTCCACATCTAAGGGATTCTCGTTGGAGAACTTCTCAATCTGGCTCTCCGGTACCTGTGTAGCAGGAGCCCGCCGTCGTGCCCCATTGGTGGTGGGCGCAGTCACCTCATCGAAATCATTATCTGTGACGCCCCAATAGCTAAACTCATAGCCCTCCTCAGGCGTAGCGGTCATGGTGACGGTGGAACCGTAGTTGGCAGAGCCGCTGTTGGCATCCTCACTGGTAACCACATTGCCCTCTTGAACGGAAGGCCAGGGAGCTACGTTGTAGGGAACAAGTCCGCCCTTGAAGAGCAGCCAGCTTACCTGGCGTCCGTTCTTTCCTGTGAAGTTCTCATGGTCGAGGATATCATCGGTCTTCACCTGCAGCACATAGAAGCCATTCCTGCTCACGTCACTCATGTTCAGCTTATAAGTGGTGTTGTCATCAGAAGCCGGAGTGATGGTAATATCCGATGTCTGCTTTTCACCCTCATAGCGCAGAAGGACGTCAGTACGATCGAAGGTAGTGGGATCAATGGGCTTGTTGAACGTCACGGTGAGTTCGTCAAGTACATCAACAGCGATGTCGTTGCCCTGTGGAACGGTCTTGATACTCTCCACCTCGAGACGGTTCACCGGTGAGGGCTCGAATTCCACCTCAAAGACATAGTCTTGTCCGGCTTCACCGGCAGGACAGTTTGCGAGAGGCACCACCATGTGCAGCTTGTCATCGCGGAGCGGATCAGTACCGTCCACCATGGTGTACTGCGTTTGCCAGAAGTTCGCCAGATCGACATCAACCCATGAGCCGGTGGCGGGATCCATCATACGGGCAGCGATGAGTCCTCCATTACCCATGGTAGGATCTGTCATGTTCGTGTAAGCCCACAGTGAGGTGGCTTCCTCTTTCTCATGAGTAGCATGGATGGTGATGCGGAACTTGAATCCCTCTATCCACCGCACCACGGTATGTCCTACGAATGCCTCGATGGGTTCGTAGGTACCGTCACTCTTGTAAAGCCGGTCGGGATATTCACTGGAAGAGGTCGTCAAGCCGTCATTGACAGCCCATCCACGCAGCGGCTTTTCATCACCGTTGGGAACATTGACGCTGTGTATCAGTTCATGTATGGTAGCCTTGTTGATGAGAGAGAGGTCAGGGTTACCGTAGCTTGTCACATGGTTCACTTTCACATCGTAGCTGTTGAAATGTCCAAGTAGTGAGGAGGTGAGTCCCCAGGTAGCATAGCTGCTCTGACCTGCCGGAATATCACCGAATTGCGTGGCGATGGTGGAGTCGAGTGCCAGGGTGAGGTCACCACCGTTGAGCTGTGAGCTGATGATATTGAAGTCAACGAGCAGTCCTTTCTCGTTCTCGATGATCTTCGGCTGATTCGTGAACATGCGGATATTGGTGGCATCGCCCTTACCTTTATTATGGATGAGCACGGTGAACTCTGCAGGTACGATGGGCTCGATCACATCCTTGGTGAGCGGATTGTCTCCGTAGATATCACGCTGCATGAAATAGGTAAGGTCAAGCTCTGGCGAGGGTTTTACCTGCAGAGAGACAGGCATCAGCTCACGTACTTGAACGACTCCATCGGCATCGGTGAAGTAGATGGTACCTCCGAACGACCATGTAGTGAGCGAGTCGGGTGCCGCATACTTCGTAGGGATAAAGAGGATGGTGGCCGTACCCGTTGCTCCCGGACCAAGTCGCCACGGTCCTTCCACTCCTCCCTCGAAGCCTTCGATACTTTCAAAGTTGATCTGGAACTCATGTCGGGTAGCCTCTTTGTTGAGAAGGTCTTTCACCAGCACGTTGAGCTCGATGTCGGTCAGATCATCATCAAGACTATTACTAATGGTCAGTGTACCACGGAAAGCCTGGCGTGTCATGACCAGTTTCTGGTCAATCTCGAGTTTCACGGTAGCACATGAGCCTGTTCCCTTGTTCTCGTAGAAATCGAGCAGATCTTGACTGGCACTGGCATAGAGACTCTCCCAAGAGTCGAACCCTTTCATGATCATATCATTGCGGCAAGAGTCGATACGGTTGATGATTTCGCTCATCTTCTCCAGGTTGAAGGTGTCGGTACCATCGCCATACTCTGGATGGAAGGTGTTGATCCAACAGCGCAGATACTTGCGGAAGCTGAAGTCGAAGAAGATTTCATTGGAGTTGTAACAGTAACTGAGTACATTCAGGGCATCACCAGTGAACGGATCGGTAATAGACGATTGCACATTCCAGTCGCTGTTGACAAGTGACACCAGTTGCGTGGGATCGCTTTCCAGCGAGTTAATCAGGTTGGTGAAATCATTCACTTTCTCATGGAAAGCCTCCGTCTGCTTGAGGGCAGCCTCGTGTGCGTTCGCTAAGACTTGCTCATCAAGATCCAGGAAGGAACTGATGTGCATGGTATAGGGAGCCATCTTCATCAGATAAGAGCGCAGATAGGAATTGTTGGGGAAGTCCTCATAGAGAGCGGCGAAATAGGCTGCATCGTGAACGGGTACGGATTCAGGTGTAGAAGGAACCCATATATTTGTCGATTCTTTTGATCGTCGGGAATGCGAATCGTATTTACCGTCTATCACGTTGTTCCATACCGTACCGATACCATACCCCGTATTCCAGGCATCTTGAAAATCGCTAGTGGCATCATCAACCATGTCTTTGAGTAACTTTTTGGGGTTGTTGTCCTTCACAAGTTTTTTAATGATTTTCTTGCCTTTATCTGACCACGAGCCACCGCCGGTAGCAATATCGACATATTCATCGATATCACCGATCTTATCGCCTCCCGGTATTTTGGGAATGATATTAGAAATGGCGCAAAGCATGTCAATGATACCTTGGTTGACACGATACTCTTTGAAATGTAAGCGCTGGTAGCCATTGCCGCCCATGCCGCCGAAGCCGCTACCGTCGCCACCGCCGCCACCCCATGAGCCGCCACCGCCACCACAGGGACTGGTACCGTCGGCATGCTTGCGGATGAAGTTCACGGTCTGGGCAATATAGGCATGCTTGTGGTCGCTTCCACAAGGCCATTCAAAGTTAGCAGAGGCACTACCGCTGCAAGGAACGCCAGACGAAGCCCGTCTGCGTGCGTGCTGGGTTTGACTGTCAGATCCACGAGTAACCCTGACGGGTATGACATAACTCTGTTGTGCTCCGATGACAACGCCTTCAAATTCCACCAGAGGAGTAAAGGTGAAGCCTTCTACCTCCGGCAGTTGCAGGTTGGTATTCTGGGCTGCGATGAGTCCTTCGTTCCGTAGAACCACATTGAACATGATAGACTTTCCATAGCCTATCTCCTCAAGATAGATACTGTCGGGCATTGTCATGATGATGACGGGTACAGGTACCTGTGTCTCGAAGGTGACAGTGGTGACGATGTCGTACTCATCCTCCACCTCGGTCTCCACCACATCCCAGTTCATGGATACGGCTTGATAGGAGATGGTAGCCATGTGCTCGGTAATCGTACTGGGTGAGACGACCACGTTCTGACGGTAGCTGTCGTGCTTGGCTGCTGTAACATATACCTGATAGTAACCTTCTGAAATATCTTCAAAGGTAACATATCCGTCAGCATCGGAGGTGCCGGTCTGCAGGTTTGCCCCCGTGTTATAATCCTTCAGGTTTACTGTGGCACCCGATACGTAGGGCTTATTGCCGTCCTTGTCGCCATAAATGGTAGCCTCATCACGAACCCTGACACGCAGCGTTCCCTTGTTCTCACTGACGGTCTTCAGATTGAAGTTCACGCGTACGCCGTTGCCGTTTTCACAGTTGATGGCAAAGGCACCGCTCTGCTCCAGATTCACGTCTAAGCCTTCAGCATTTAAGCGCAGAATCACCGTGGTACTGTCTCCTTGTGCCATCGAAGGCAGTTCGGCAGGAGTCGTCAGTGTGATGAGTTTGCCCATACCTGTCGGCAGGTCGATGGTGATCTTTCCTGTTGCACCTTCACCGCGGTTGGTGAGGATAAGCGGGTAGTTGCGCGGTGTGGTGTTCGACACATTGGTGCGGATGTTTGTCTCACTCAGCACCAGTTCTGCCGATCGTTGTGTGGTATAGCTCCATGTGTTGACGGAGAGGGTGGCTCCTTCATCGGAGCTGAGCACAAACTGGATCTGCTCGTAATTGCGACCCTTTGTGAGGTAACGTCCGGTGATGGTGTATTCAAGTGCTGCCACCTCATTGCCAGGCAGTGTAGCTATAGGAGTCACACTGATGTCGTAATTGTCGGTCTCACCCGTAAAGGTAGCCTTGATATTGTGCAGAGGCTGGCTGGTGACATTACGCAGAAGGATAGAGTAGCTCTTGGCCTCACCTTTATACAAATCATGAGAGACGTAATTGGTTTCTGCGCGTTCCAAGCCATACACTTCGAAGGAACCCAGGGCCTCACTGAGGTTCTCATCGGGATTACATGCTCCTACAGAGAATGATCCCTTATAGCCGGCAGGTATGCCATACTTTGCACTGAACGATCCGGAAGCATCTGTTGTCACAGGAATGGCAGTGCGGCTATCATTATAGACCACGTAGATCTCTGCCGGATGCACGTTGGTTGTACCGTTGATGGCTATGCTACTACCTGTGATGAGCACGGAGTCGCCTTCGTTGTAGATGGTCTTATCGGTCTGTGCAGTAAAGGAGAACAGACTTGTAACGTTGAGGTTAACGGTTCCCGAAGTGTTATTAACAGTCATCAACTCACTCAGCTTAGCGTCAGGATTGATGACGGCACTGATGGTGTAAGCACCTGGAACATCGATGGCCGGAGGAGTCAGCGTAAACGTCTTGGTCGCCCCTTTCGCGATACTTTCAGAGGTGGTATAGGATGTCCACTCCGTGTTGTTCTTCCATACCTTGATGGCAGTACCGGCTGGTAATTCGGCAGCACCTATGTTCTTCACGTTCAGTGTCAGCTCCACCTGCTCGCCCATGTTGATTTCGTTTTTGGCCAGACTGATGCTTTCGAATGCACCGTCGGGCAGGGTTCGGTCAGAGATGAGTAGCCAGCAGGAGCCACTACTGAAGTTGGTAGCTCGGGCAATGACGCTCACGGTACGATCGCCTTCTTCCAAATCGTTACCTAATGCCTTGAAGGGTATCTCAACACTGGATCTGCCCGCTGGGATGGTCACGGAATTGTTGAAACTGACATCCGTAGCATCGCTCTCAAGCGTTACTGTGAGGGCATTGGTGGTGTCGGTGTTACGTGAAATGATCAGGTTACATCCCGTTTCATCGCCTTCAAGGATGGTGGGCTTACTGGTGTTCAGCGTCAGTGTAGGACCATCGTCGTCGGTGATCGTAATACTGTCAGTCACTACCGACTGGCGGTCACCGATAGAAGAACAGTTACAGTCGGTGATATAGACGGAGGCACGGATATGTACAAGTCGGTCACCATCCATCATGGCATTATCGCGCACACCCAGAGGGAAGTTCACGGTTGTGGTACCTGCGGGCATGGTGATGGTCTGCACACTATAGTAGATATCGTCGTCTCCGTCATCGGTCAGCTTGATGGTGATTTTATTATCGGTGACTTCACTGCGGGTGATGGATCCATAGATAGCCTGCGGTCCGCCAGCCTCGCTCACGGTTTTGGGTGTGAGTGTCATCTGGATGGCTGGCATGTCATCATCATGGAGCATGAAAAGGACCTCACCGGTAGTGTGGTGCTCGGCTGTTCCACTCAGTCTGATGGAGAGATCATTGGCAGGATTCTTGTCTTGGATAACGGGAATATTGATAGTAGCCGATGTGGCTCCTTCCTCAAAGACCACTCGCTGTGGCAGTTTGAAGCGTTTCTTCTCCTCGATGTTCAGATAGACAGCGAGTTGTCCGGGATAGTAGCGTTGTGGCACGCTCACCGTCAGTTGTATGCTTTCCCCTTCGCTGTAGTCTGACTTGTCGGTGGTGAAGGTGAGTGGAATCAGGTCATTCTCCTCGATGCGTACGCTGTCGATGACGGTTTCGTAGCCATTGTTCTTATCATTGTTGACAATAACGGCTACCATTTCATCGACATTGATATCCTCGTTGTCAACAGCATAGACGTAGAATCCCACGCGGTTGGAATTACGTCCGAAGGTGATGTTGCCGTTATCAGAGAAGCGGACACGTGCTGTGTTTCCACTTTTATCGGAGGAAATGGCCTTGAACGTCTGACTCTCGCTGGTGTCGCCTGTTCGCCGGAGTTCACAATAGTAGCCGCCAGTACTGTTCTCTGGGATCGCATTCTTATTGACCGTCAGGAGGAGCTGTTTTCCCACTCGGAGATTATATCCGCTGGTAAAGGCTGTATTGTTACCTTGTTGCAGGGGAATTTCACCACAGTCGGCTGCAGGGATCAGCTGTACCACAGGACGGCAGTTTCCACTGATACCTGGTATATCAGAGAGCGTGGCTGTGTAGCTACGGTCTACAGAGGCATCCACGGCGAGTGTTCCTTCGAAGGCAGTGGTTCCTACGAGTACTCGGGTGCCCTGCTCATTCTCAAGGAACAGCTTCTCGGTCCAACCTGCTTCAGTAGCCAGATCTCCGATGTTCTCCACTGTCCACGTAAAATCAATGTTGTCACTGGGATTGACCAGTGTCTTATTGATTGTAACATTCTTTGGAACGATGTCAGGACGCGGTATGGTCTCGATGGTGAGAAGACCATTGGTCTGGTTCGTTCTGACATTTGTTCCGAGTCTATCGGAAAGGATCGTCTTGTCGTTCACCAGATAGATAGGCAGTTGAACGCCGTTTTGTAAGGTGTTAGGCAGTGTCAACTCCATGTTGAGGAGTTCACCCTGACTACCGCTGATCTTCTGGTTCTCGGCATTGAAGATGATGATACGGTAGCGGTGGTAGCTGATACCTCCGTCAACACCCTCCAAGTTGTACCAGTGGCTCCCCATGTCACGCACAGACATCTCATGATTGGCTGCGCGTAGCTTTGAGAGTGTGACGTTGAAATCATCACCCGTCTTGTTAATCTCATAGGGCACATCAATCTCGAACTGCACACCCACGATATCGTTGCTGTTGGTGAGTTCCACAGGCAGCGACAATGTCTTCCCTGCTGGATAGGTAATGTCGGGGACACGCAGAATATTGGTATTGGTCTGCGCCTGCACACCCGTCATGATGCAGCACAGGACAAACGCCCAGAAATATCTCCATTCTTTCATAGTGCTATAGTATTTTTGTTATTTTCTGATCTTGAATTGCTCGTTGCCAATTTGGATGATATAGGAACCTGCTGGCAGACGCTCGAGTTGCTGCTGTACAGAACCAGAGCCTACCCGTTGTCCGTCAGTGGTAAAGATAATTCCTTCTGTATCGGCAGACAGTTGGTTACCGCTGATGCCAGTAGCAACGACCTCGGTGACAGTGTCGAGGTAATGGGCTTCCGGATCAGCCATCCTTACATCGGTAACGGCAGATCCTGCGGGTAACCCTTTCAATAGGGCATGACTACCTTGTGGCAGGTACTGTCCGTCAAAGCTGCAGATAATGATCTTCACACCACCTGGCACGTTATGTGCGCTGATGGAGAATCCCTTGGGTAACCCTGTTCCTCTGACAATGTCCGATTCACGAGCTCCAACGATCGTGAACTGCAGGGCAGCCACTTGATCGTTATTGTTCAGCAGGAGTGCCCCGTTGTCCAAAACAACCGTGTTATTTGCCACGACCATCGCACCCCTTCGTGTTGAACGAGCCAAAGCGGGTGACGAACCCGTCTGCTCAAGGATATGGTTGATGTTCAGCACTGCATCGCGAACATCAATCACCTTGTCAACATTCTCGTCGGCAGCCGAATAGTTGAAGGTTGAACCACTGGGCTTACTGTCGTTCATGGCGAAATAGATCACGTTCTGCAGGTCGGCCACATCAACATCGCTGTCGCCATTGATGTCACCGT
Source organism: uncultured Prevotellaceae bacterium (assembly GCA_902768785.1). Classification (GTDB taxonomy): domain Bacteria; phylum Bacteroidota; class Bacteroidia; order Bacteroidales; family Bacteroidaceae; genus Prevotella. The sequence continues at coordinate 6,749 of CACXMM010000044.1, read as the reverse complement.
CGGTCCAGTCGAAGATGAATATGGTGGGATTGTAACTGGTCGGACGGTAGTTGTTGTAGCTATCCATCGACATGGCTACGGGCACGCCCTTGGGTGCTTCGAAGTATTCGCCGTTCTGCGTGGAGAGATTCCACTGCGCTGTGGCATTGGCACGTCGCAAACCGATATGTCCGCGACTGATACCGTTATTGGTATTGGGATAGATATAATACAGGTAGTTGTCGTTCAGGTTGTAGTCCTGGTTATCGTGACGATAGGACTGCAGTGTGTTGAACGCAAAGTCGAAAGGTTCTCCGAGTGTCACCTCGATGGCTGGTTGTTGGGTTGTAACAACAGGTGCCTTGGTGTGATAGTCGATGAACTGTGAACCATATTGGAAATTAGAAAGAGTTAGTTTCTCTTTCGAGATCGGCTCCGAAATGGCAGTCAGACGGTTGTAGGCCACGTAGAGTTTCGTCACGTTAGGCAACTTCGAGGCAAAGGGATAGAGATCGCCCGTGAATTGGTTACCCGTGAGATCCACTTCGTTCAACTTCGCATTGACGAAATTCTCCGGCAACAATGTACCAAGGTCACCGTCAATCTGGTTATCTGAGAGGTTGAGTGTCTGCAGGCGCACCAGGGTGAACACCTCAGGACCGAGTGTTCCTTTCACTCCTTGTGCTGACAGGTCGATAGAGGAGATATAATCGCCATCGAAAGTAACACCATACCACTTACCAACGGAACGATGGTTATTCGTCAGGTCCCAACGATGAGTCCAGTTGTCACCGTCCAGTTGCAGGTAGAGGGCTTGCATCACGGCGAAGTCTTCTTCGGCCAGCACGTCGCCTGTATAGAACGTCTCGATGGTCTTGAAGCTTTTCCACACGTTGGCTTCCTGATATAGGCTCAGTGCATCTTCAGGCACCTGCAGCGTACATTCTGAGTAATAAGGAGCATACGAGCTGTTGATGCCAGGAGGTGTTCCGGCAAAGACACGCAGTGTTCTCAGGTTGCTACAACCGTAGAAGTAACTGAAGTCGGAAACCTGTGTATAGCTCATGTTGCGACCCATGTAGGCTGCGGTGAGCTGCATACAGTTCTGGAATACGCGTTCCTGCATGGTGGTCACACTGTTGGGAATGCGCACAACGGTGAGTGCCGTGCCCTCAAAGGCATAGCGTCCGATAGTGGTCACCGTTTCGGGGATGTCGATGCTTGTCAGCCTCGTCCATAGGAAAGCACGTTCACCAATCTCTGTAAGCGATGCCGGCAGGCTAATGTTGGTGAGCGATGTACAATTCCCGAATGTATAGCCAGGGAGGGTTGTGAGCCCATCGGGCAGGTTCACCAAAGTCAGTTTGTCACAATCGTAGAACATGTCTGTCCCGAATGTGGTGGGAACAGCGGTGAAGGTGATGGCCGTGAGCCCCGACCCTCTGAAAGCATCGTTACCCATGCTGGTCAGTGTGGCGGGCAAGGTGAGCGTGGTGAAGGCCTTGCAATTGCGGAATGCCGAGCTGCCTATGGTCTGCAGGTTGGCGGGCAGAGCGGTGAGAGCCAGCGATGTGCAGTCGAAGAAAGCATCATATCGTATCTCAGTGATGTTGTCGCTGAGTGTAAGGGTGGTCAGCATCGGACAGCCGCGGAAGGCACTCTCGCGAATGGTCGTGATGCCGGCTGGTATGTTGACATTGGTGAGCACAGGACAGTCGCGGACGAAACTGTTAGGCACATAGCTGATACCTGTGGGTACGTTGATGCTCGTCAGCTGTTGGCAGTAGGCGAAGGCGTTGTAGCCTATCTCTGTGATGCTGTTGGGAAGTGTGACGGTCTGAAATGCCGTGTTTCTGAACGCTTCGTTGCCAAGGGTGGTCAGTGTTGACTGGTTGTAGTTGCACTCGCTGAGTACTTTACATTCGCTAAAAGCCGAATTACCGATGGAGGTGGTACCCTCGGCGAGTGTCACTCGCTCCAGATTGTCACATTGATAGAACAGTTGATCAGGCACTGCCGTGATTGCTGCGGGCAACGTCATCTCGATGAGGGCGTCGCAGTCTTGGAAAACATACTTGCCCAATGTGGTGACTGACGAGGGCAGCTGGTTGAACACAGCGATGCGGTTCTCCTTGAAAGCCCAGTCACCAATGGTCGTCAGTCCTTGGTTAAACGTCACTGAAGGAGTAGCATAGCAGTGGTTGAACGCATCGGGGCCAATGGTTTCCAGTCCATCAGGGAATGTCAGGGCCGTAGCCAATTGATTGTCGTTATAGAAAGCTTCTTGTTCAATGGTCGTTAGCGAGGCTGGAAGATTGAATGTTGTCAGCACATCGCACTGACTGAAAGCATATTTCCCGATGACGGTTACTGCATCGGGCAGACTGATTGTCACTAACTGATTACAGTTGTGGCACATCGACTCGGGGATTTCGGTGATCGAGGAAGGCAGGGTGATCGATGTGATGCCTGTTTCCTGGAAAGCCCCTTTACCGATGCTCGTCGGAGCGGTGGGCAGCGTCAGGTCGGTGAGATTCGTACAATTGTAAACGGCATATTCGTTGATAGTCGTAGCAGAGGCAGGGAGCACGAGGCGCTTCAGCTGTCTCATGTTGTAGAACATGTATTTTCCCACCACGTCCTGCTCTGTGAGGAAAGGGGCATAATTGTTATTTATGGTCGGTGTGGTGGTATTATAATACCAGGCATGGTAACTTTCACCTCCGGTCACAATCTGGGCTTCGCCGAGATCGAGTTCGTAGAGAACTGTCATATAATGATGGATATATTCGATGTCGGTACCGTTGATGGGACCGCTGACCTTCAGCTTCATCACATTCCTCACGTTGCCTTGCTGTTCCACCTTCTCTTGCAACTGTCCGCCACCCGTGGTAATCACGATGAAGTCGGTGGTGTTACCCAATTCAACGATACGGTATGGGTTCGTCGTAGAATTATTTAAATAGGTAGTCAGATAAGCAGAAGGCACAAAGATGATCACATCACTATTTGCACTGAACCCGGAGGGCACCGTGGCTCCATTGAAGGTGATGCTGTTCAGCGTGTCGTAGCTGAAGGGATTAGAACCAAAACTGGTCAGTGCGGTGCCAAAGGTGATGTCGCGTAGCGCAATGCAACGCTCGAAAGCATATGAGCCCACTGTTGTCACACCATCGCCAATGGTGGCAGTGGTCATATGTTGGTTACTATAGAAAGCGTTATTACCGATGGAGGTGACGCTGCTGGGAACATCTAGCGAGAGCAAATCACATGTGTGAAAGGCATTTGCGCCAATGGTCTGCAGCTGATCGTTGAAGTCCACAGACTGGAGTGAGGTGTTGCCTTGGAAGGCACTGTTGCCAATAGAGGTGACGCTTGCTCCAAGTTCAAGACTTGTCAGGCGGGTATTTTGGAAAGCGTAATTCCCTATGGTCTCCACATGTGTCCCGAGTACCAGCTCGGTCAGTGTCTGACGGCCTTCGTAGAAACTGCCCGGAATATCCTTCATGTCCAGTTCCATGTGCTGGATGTTGTCGGTATAGGAGAAACAATTGCTACCCCACGATGACAAATCGGAGGAATGGATCACCATCGATGTCAGACTCCCACAGTAGCAAAATGCATATCCTCCCACCGAGGTCACACCCGTGCCGATGGTGACGGAAGCAAGGTTGGGGCAATTATAGAACGCGCTGCTGCCGATGGAGGTGATGGTGTTGGGGATGGTGACAGAGGTGAGCCCTGTATGATTGAAACAATTGTCAGGGATGGCGTTCAGCTTGGTGTTAAAGGTCACCGACTGGAGTGAGGTGTTGTCTTGGAAGGCACTGTTGCCTATCGAGGTGACATTTTCTCCAAGTGTGAGACTTTCCAGACCGGCACTTTGGAAGGCGTTATTCCCTATGGTCTCCACATGTGTCCCGAGTACCAGTTCGGTGAGCGCCTGACGGGCGTAGAAACTGTTCGGGATCGTCTTCATGTCCAGTTCCATGTGCTGGATGTTGTCGGTATAGGAGAAACAAGTGCTGGCCCACGATGACAGATCAGTGGAACGGATCACCATCGAAGTCAGACTCCCACAGTAGCTAAACGCATATCCTCCCACCGTGGTCACACCCGTGCCGATGGTGACGGAAGCAAGGTTGGAGCAATTATAGAACGCGCTGCTGCCGATGGAGGTGATGGTGTTGGGGATGGTGACAGAGGTGAGCCCTGTATGATTGAAACAATTGTCAGGGATGGCGGTCAGCTTGGTGTTAAAGGTCACCGACTGGAGTGAGGCATTGCCTTGGAAGGCGCCGGAACCTATCGAGGTGACGTTTTCTCCAAGCGTGAGACTTGTCAGACCGGCATTCTGGAAGGCGCTATTCCCTATGGCCTCCACATGTGTCCCGAGCACCAGTTCGGTCAGTGCCTGATGATTGTAGTAGAAGTTGTTCGGAATCGTCTTCATGTCCAGTTCCATGTGCTGGATGTTGTCAGTGTAGGAGAAGCAGTTGCTACCCCACGTCACTTCAGTAGCGCTGACAATGAAAGACGTGAGCTTGGTACAATAGTTGAAAGCATAGTCGCCCACGGAGGTAACATGGGATGGGATGACCACCGACACCAGGTTGTCTCGATTTGAGAGGGAACTGCCCACGGCCGTCACTTGATGCGTGTAGCCGCCAGCATCGGTCACTTCGTCTGCAATGATGATACGGCCCGCCTTCGCAGCGTCCGCACTGTAGCTATCCACACCCGTGAAGGTGGCATTGCCTGTTGCTTCCGTGTAACTATAGATGAGCTGGTTGCCGTTGGCATCAGCCACAACCACGTTGTCGGCTAAGGCAGCGTTCCAGGCACACCCGAAGCACAGGAGCAAGAGACTACGGAAAATGTTGTTCACTTTTTTCTTCATATCTGTATTCGTTATGTTTTATGTATTTATCTTGTAGTTCGCCAAAATGTAAAGATTATATCTGCAAATATAATCAAAAAGGAGAACTCCTTCATGATAATACAACTCCTTTTTTCTCTCATATTCGGAATTTCATCCTTTTGAGAGTATGTTTTCAAAAAATTTGATTATCTTTGCGGTTGTAAACAAGAGATTATGTTCTATACCATTGTTCCTGTTTTACCCATGCTGGTATGCCTGTTTTGGAGTGTGGTGCTTTTCTTCGAAATCATTTCAAGAAGGCGCGACCATGCACGGATTTGGCTGTTCGTTTTCATGTGCGCTGCCACCTTATTATATTTAGGACATGCTGCTTACTTCAATCACTGCAAAAACGGTATTATCATCTACGACACGATCTATGTCACATGTAACCTGGCTGTGTTCCCACTTTATTATGAATATGTTAGGGCACTGACTGAGACGAGCCGTTCATTCACCCAACGGCATCATCTGTGGCTTCTGCCTGCACTATTAGGCGGTATCACAGTAGGTTTGCTCTACCTGTTGATGAGCGATTCGCAGATATGGATGTTCGTGGATACCTATCTCTATGGCAATCAAACGGTATGGAATAGCGGACTCGTTACCTGTCAGTCGGTAGTACATCACATACTGAAAATATGGTTCGCCCTGCAGATTATTCCGATACTTGTGATAGAACTGCGCATCATCCGACGGTTCAACCGGCAACTCGACCTGTTCTATTCCGATACCGAGCAGCGATCGCTAGCTTCTGTAGCTGTCCTATTGCGACTACTTGTGCTCACTTCCGTCATTTCATTGGGCTTCAGTATTCTCGGAAGATACCGTTTCTTGGAATCAACTTGGACTCTGATGATTCCCTCGCTGCTGTTTTCTGCCCTCCTCTTTGCCATCGGCTATTTGGGTACTCACCGCTCGTTCACGATCGATGACATCCTTTCTGCTGAAATACCGGAAGAGAGCGACATGACCGAAGAGGAGTCGCCCATGGAGGAGACCTCTGCTGAACAGAATACCAAGGACACTGAGAAATTCGAGGAACTGGCCTTGAGAATCACGACACTCATGAAAGAAAACAAAGTCTTTCTGCAACCGGATCTTAATCTGATGGACTTGGCGCAGATGCTGAACACCAACCAGAAATATGTCTATATCGCTTTCAGCAAGGTGCTCGACACTAAATTTTCCGAATATGTTAACCGCCTACGCATTGATTATGCCTCCCATATCCTGCAGGAAAACCCCAGCCTGAAACTGAATGAAGTAGCACAGATGTCGGGCTATTCGTCATCTGCCACCTTCTACCGTAACTTCAAGCAGTTCCTCGGATGCTCCCCCAAGGAGTTCCTGGAGAAGTCGAAGGCATAGGTGAGGTGTTGTTAAGATAATTCGTAAAAAATTAAGGATTGCAAAAGTTCTCTAATTGGAAGAAGGGGAGCGATTGGAGTGTACGGAAGTATCCAAAAGAGTCTTTTTGTGCAAGTAATGGTTACTTTCATTCAAAGTAAAGGCTACTTTGCATGCAAGTAAAGGTTACTTTAAACCCAAGTAAAGGTTACTTGCATCCGATCCAGACGTTACTTACCCTCTTTCCGACGTCATCTAAGGGTTATTCCGCCGTCACTTTACCCCTATAGATGACGGCGGAATGAGTCGTAGATGCCGTTGGAATGGGTGATAACGCCGTTCGGAACAACCCTTAGATGACGTTTCTTCGAAAATGAGTGGTTTCAACTTTTGAGGGTTTTTTGGGTCGCCTTCGGCGATTTATTGGAAACGAATTTGAATAATTTGAAGAGTGCCTTGAGCGTAAGCGAAAAATTATCCCACGAATTAAAATAATAAT
>CACXMM010000043.1 GCA_902768785.1 uncultured Prevotellaceae bacterium | reverse complement strand
ATCGGCAAGGCCATCGCGTTGAGATTTGCTGCAGAAGGTGCTAACATCGCGTTCACCGATCTGGAGGTAAACCAGGAAACAGAGAGTGAGATTGCTGCCCTTGGTGTGAAGGCCAAGAGCTATGCTTCCAATGCAGCTGACTTTGCTCAGACCGAAGAGGTGGTGAAGCAGGTGAAAGAAGAGTTTGGTAGTATCGACATCCTGGTGAACAATGCCGGTATAACAAAAGACGGTCTGATGCTTCGTATGAGTGAGCAGCAGTGGGATGCCGTGATTGCCGTGAACTTGAAGAGTGCATTCAATTTCATTCATGCCTGTGTACCAGTGATGATGCGTCAGCGCGGTGGCTCTATTATCAATATGTCATCGGTTGTTGGTGTTCATGGCAATGCTGGTCAGGCTAACTATGCCGCTTCCAAGGCTGGTCTGATTGCTTTGGCTAAGAGTATTGGTCAGGAGATGGGACCGAAGGGTATCCGTGCCAATGCCATCGCTCCAGGTTTCATCGATACTGCTATGACACAGGCTCTTCCCGATGACATCCGTAAGGAGTGGATCAATAAGATTCCACTGCGTCGTGGTGGAACAGTTGATGATATTGCCAATACGGCTGTTTATCTGGCCAGCGACCTCTCCAGTTATGTCAGTGGTCAGGTCATCCAGGTTGACGGTGGAATGAACATGTAAAACATCAAATTCTTTTTGAATCCCCGAATCAGTAAAAGATTCGGGGATTATTTGTATCTTTGCAGCGAAGATATTTGTTGAACATGGCAATCTGCAGGTGAATTAGAGTTGCACTTGTTTGCATGATCTTTGTTTCGAAAAACAGTTTTGAAGGGTTGGGAAAATGGCTGTTTGATTGTCTTATAGGTAAAAGACAAAGAAAAAGAATGCTGGAGAGAAGACAGACAATGGCGGATCTATACCGCCTGCACTATGCGGAGCTGCTGCGACGAGCCCGCATCCTGCTCCATGATGAGGAGGATGCACGTGATGCTGTCGGTGACGTACTGGCTCGGTTCATGGAGATTGACATCTTACCGCAAGGTGAGAAACTCGTCGCCTATGCCAGGAGCAGTGTACGCTTTGAGTGCCTGAACCGTCTGAAACGGATGAAACTGCAGGAACGCATGCGACGGTCGCTGCCCCTTGATGATGAAGCTATCGAGGCCCATAGCGAGGACGAAGAGGAGCAATACCGGGAATACCAGCAGTTCATCCTGACGGAGTTGACTCCGCAGACACGTCGTGTGTTTCAAATGCACTATCTTGAGCAACTGAAATACCGTGAGATTGCAGAGCAGATAGGTATCAGTGAAGCCGCTGTCTATAAACATCTCTCTCAGGCTATTACAAAACTCAAAAACCGATTCAAGTCATGAACAGCAATGAGAAACTAAAACGTCTCTTGGAGATGCAGGAGCATCCTGAGCGTTATACCGACGAGGAGATCCGTCAGCTGATGGCTGACGAGGAGTGCCGTCAGCTTTACGAGCAGATGGTAAGAGTTACCGACGCCTTATATAGTGATAAGACCACAGAGAAAAGTAAAGATTCTACTATTCACTATTCACTAAAAAAGATCGCCGCCATGTTCATCGGTGTCTTGATGATAGCTGGTGTGACCTTCGCTACCGTCCACATCATGCGCCGTAGTGGAGGGGGTAATTCCAAGTCCCCGATTCAGGAGATGCGTATGTCAGCCACATCCCAGCATAAAGACACTCTTGAAGTTGACTCAGCCGTTGTGACCAGTCCCGTCATCTTCGAGGATGCGGAACTGGCAGCGATACTCGGTGAGATATCCGCTTTCTATCTGGTTCAGACCGTCTATCAGAAGGAGGACAGCAAGCATATACGCCTCTATTTCACCTGGGACAAGCAATCATCCATCGATGATGTTATTGATACGTTCAACAAGTTCGAGCGAATCCATATCACTCGTGATGACAAGAAACTGATTGTAGAATAACGAAAACTGAACGGACATGAAAAAGATATTTATCCTGCTATTATTGTGCATTGTCGTGAACAGTGTCTTGGCTCAAAAGCAAGGTGTTGGTGAGCGTATCAACCGCAACTATCAGAACGTTTCACTGTCGAAAGTGCTCGAAGACCTGAATGGTGCCACCCATGACAAGACCATATACTTTATCTACGATGAGTTGGAAGACTTCACCGTCACCAGTCATTTCACCAATCTCTCCCTGGAGGATGCCATTCGCGAGGTCATAGGCTTCTATCCCATGAAGGTAACCTATGATGCAGACCGTATCTTCGTGGAGTGTACGCAAAAAGAGGAGACGAAGGTAATCGGCCGTGTGGTGGATGAGGGAGGACGCCCCATAGAATTCGCCAATGTGGCATTACATACAGAACATGATTCTACCTATATCAACGGTGGTGTGAGCAACGAGAACGGCAATTTCGTGATCCCTTGCAGTGAGAAGCATGTCATTGCAAAAGTGTCGTATGTCGGATACAAGACCGTAACACGAAAAGTCAGTGTGGGGAATATCGGCACCATAACACTGCATCCCGAGACCTATACCATCAGTGGGGTGGTGGTAAAAGGAGAGATTCCGCAGTACAAGATGGTGCAGGGCGGCATGACGGTCGATGTGCAGCACTCTATCCTCCACGATATAGGCAATGCCGACGATCTTCTCTCGATGATTCCACTGGTACAGGTCCGTGATGGTAAGTTCGAAGTGTTAGCCAAGGGCGAACCGGAGATCTATATAAATAATAAAAAGGTACGCGACCTTCACGAACTGAAACAGCTCAAGTCGGTAGATGTCAAGAGCGTCGATGTCATCACCGCTCCAGGAGCCAAGTACAGTGCCGAGGTAGATGCCGTGATCCGTATTAGGACGCTGAAGCCCCAAGGTGATGGTTTCAGTCTGATGGCTACCAGTCAGACGTGGAAGAACAACAAATGGAATACCTACGATGACCTGACACTGAAATACCGCATAGGTGGATTGGAGGCATTTGCCGTTGTGGCACTCGACAATGCCCACTACAGTGTTGAACAGGATGTGGAGCAGGAGCTGCATATCAAAAAAGATCTGTTCAATGCTCAGGTTGAGTTGCCGATAAGAAGCAGTTGGACGCAGTTTCAATACAAAGCAGGTATAAGTTATGATTTCAATGCCGACCATTCTGTAGGATTGAGTTTCTCCTCACAGAAGATATTGTATAATAGGTTCAAGACCAATATGAATCAGACTTATCAGAAGAATGGGGCCTTTTATGGTGATGTCCTTCTGAAAACAGATATCGAGGAGGTCAATAAACCTGTCTGGGAACTGAACACTTACTATGTGGGACAACTGGGGAAACTGGGTATCGACTTGAATGGCACATGGCTGAGACGCGACTCTGAGGATCATCTCAACCAGATGGAGTATAGTAAGGAATTAGGCGACCGTCCCATCACCACCCTCAACTGGGAGAAGAAAGCGATGGTTGCCGCCAAACTGCTGCTTTCCTATCCCCTATGGAAAGGTGTATTGAGCGGTGGATCGGAAGTATCATCAACTACAAGTCATGGTTACAATTACAACGAAGAATATATTATTCCTGAAGCAGACAATCTGACCGATGAGTATAACATATCAGGATTTGCCGAATACGACCTTCAGTTGGGACAGTGGCACTTGAATACAGGTATGCGCTATGAACATGTGACGGCAGATGTAGCGCAGTTTGGACATGATAAGCCAGAACTTAGCCGCATCTACAAGGACTGGTTTCCTAACCTCTCAGTGGCGTGGCAGAAGGACAGATGGAGCGCACAGCTCAGCTACGGCAAGCGCATCACCCGTCCACCCTATAATATGCTGAGTACTGTAATCGTCTATGACAGTCGCTTGTTTTATGAGGGCGGTAATCCGCTGTTGCGCCCATCTGTACGACAGAGCATCGACTTTAATCTGACCTATTCGTGGATGACCTTCGTCACAGGCTTTACCCGTGAGAATGATCTCTTCACTCATATCTGCAGGGTCTATGACGAGGAGAAGGAGATAGGAATCTTCCAGCCTGTCAACTTCGACCATCAGGATCGTGTCTATGCCACCCTTGTAGCCTCTCCGAAGTTTGGGTTCTGGCAGCCCTCAGCCACACTGCATTACTATCAGCAGATATTCGATGCCGAAGCCTATGGTGCGCCGAAGAAACTGAACAAACCCGAGTTCAGCTTCGATCTGAAGAACTGGTTCGTCATTGGGGAGAATCTGCAATCCCAGACAAAGGCGCTGGTGCAAGTCAGCTATACGGGCAGTAACCATTGGGGATTCATGTATCGCGGCAGTAACTACATGGTGAATGCCCGAGTACAGAAGACATTCCTCAAAGGAACCCTTTCTGCTACGCTCTATGCCAACGACATCTTCCGAACATCAAGAAACAATGTGACGACTTACTATGACATCGGCAAGACCGACCAGAAAGTCTATTCCTATACGCAACAGGTGGGATTAAGTCTCAGCTACAACTTCAACGCCTCCCGTTCAAAGTATAAGGGAACAGGTGCAGGTAACGAGGAGAAAGGAAGACTGTGAGATTTGTGAGTGAAGGCATCGGAGCTTTGGGAACGGATGAACACAGATTATTATGGCCTTTTCTGAGCAATTGAAGATTATTCTCTGTGTCTCTGTGTCTCTGTGTTGAAATATTTGAATCAAAAAATGTAAGAAAAAAGTGCCGAATTTTAACACTTTATCTTGGAGGAATCAGGGGAAAAAGAAGTGAGAAAGTGACTCGTTTTTCGCTGTTCTTGGACTTTAGAACAGCAAAACCATTGTTTTGAGATGTCAAAACGGCGTTTTTGTGACTCGAAAACGGCATTTTTAGATGATAAAAACGTTGTTTTTGCGTTGCAAGTATAGTCTTTTTGCATCGTAAGTATAGTCTAATTGCCTCCAAAGTATAGTCTATTTGCCTTCAAAGTAGCCTTTACTTTCACTCAAATGAGCCTTTACTTGCAACTGAACAATTAGGGGTTTTGTAACCTGCTCATTATCAATAAATTGTATAAATGTGATATTTTGGGCTTTTTTGCCACCAAATGACTGGTTGAATGAGGATAAAGTATTCTGGAGAAACGGTTTGTAAAATCAATTCAAAGAATTTAACAATTCAATATGAGTCTCACAGATCGCACTGATTACAGATTTTCTTTGGCCACTCCTAACCCCTCCATAAGGAGGGGCACCTCAGGTGCATCACGTTTCTGATCAAAGAAATCTGTGAGAGCTATCCCTGCCGTTGCTTCGCCGAAAATACTCACGTTCAGAACCAACGGTCGCTGTTCATGAAGTGAGGAAAGCAAATAAAAACAAATGGATTTGTTTTGTATTTCGCTCACTTATCCGTATCTTTGCAAAATAAATGAGAAAAGATATGAAAAGAATCATGATTTCCCTCATGGTTGCTCTTGTGGCAATGACAGGAAGGGCACAGATACAATCGCCAACGGACCTGTTGGGCTCGTGGACGGGCAAGTTGAATGTGGGGGCAATGTCATTGACATTGGTGTTGCATCTGGAACAACAAGATGATGGCAACGTTAAGGTGACGATGGACAGTCCTGACCAGGGAGCCAAAGGTATTGCTGCAACGAAGGAATACCTGTCGGGTGATTCCATGGCTATTAAGGTGGCAATGATTGGAATGACCTACCGTGCCAAGCTGAAAGACGGTAAGCTCGATGGTACGTTCTCACAGAACGGTATGTCGTTACCGCTTGTCATGACGAGAGGTGATGTTGCTGAAGTAAAGCGTCCGCAGACGCCCCAAACGCCGTATCCCTACGAGACAGAGGAGGTGACATTTACGAATGAGAAGGACGGTGCCACCTTGGCAGGCACACTCACTTACCCTGTGGGGTACGATAAAGAGTCGGGGAAACCTGTTGGAGGGAATATGAAATCCCTGACTGTTGTCCTGTTTGTATCAGGCAGCGGACAACAGAACCGTGATGAAGAGTTGTTTAACCATAAGCCGTTCCTCGTGATTGCCGATTATTTGGCTCGTCATGGTATTGCCTCGTTGCGCTACGATGACCGTGCTACGGGTTCTTCCAAGGGTGGGGAAGTGAAGAATGCGACGTCTGAGGATTTTATGCGTGATGCCGAAGCAGGACTTAACTACCTTCGCAATCAGAAGAAATTCAAGAAGATCGGTGTGCTGGGACATAGCGAAGGCGGTCTGATTGCCTTCATGCTCGGAGCCAGGAAAAAGACTGATTTCATTGTTTCCTTAGCGGGTCCTGGTGTGAAAGGAGATACCCTGTTAGCAGCACAGACCAACCGTCTCATGGAGCTTTCGGGGATGTCCGCCACTATGACCGCAGAGCAATATCGTCAGCAGAAGGAAGTACGGGAGACGCCGTGGTTACAATGGTTCATCAACTATGATCCTTCTGATAACATCCATAACAGCCGATGCCCTGTGTTTGCCCTCAATGGTGACCGCGACTGTCAGGTGCTCTCTTCCCAGAATCTTCCTCCCATACAGAGACTGTTGCCCAAATCGAAGAAGAATCTCATCAAGGAATACCCAGGACTGAACCATCTCTTCCAGCATTGCACCACTGGTCTTCCCACCGAGTATGGACAGATAGAGGAAACCATTTCACAGGAGGTTTTACAGGATATCGTACAATGGATACAAGGACTATAACGAGAATAGGTTATGCAGGTAGTGTATGAAGATAACCACATCATCATCGTGAATAAGGAATGCGGTGAGATTGTGCAGGGAGATAAGACGGGCGATGTCCCACTGTCGGAAACGGTGAAGGCCTATATTAAGGAGAAATATGCCAAGCCGGGAGAAGTATTCTTGGGTGTGGTACACCGACTGGACCGTCCTGTAAGCGGTTTGGTTGTCTTTGCCCGTACCTCCAAGGCATTGGCGCGTTTGAACGATATGTTCCGCAACAACGAGGTACATAAGACCTATTGGGCACTTACCCAGGAACGACCGAAGGAGATGGAAGGAACGCTCACCCACTGGATGGTGCGCAACGAGAAACAGAACAAGAGCTATGCCTACGACCGTGAACGACCTCATTCCAAGAAGGCGGTACTTCAGTATCAGGTGATTGGTGCCTCCGACCGTTATACGCTCATCGAGGTGAATCTGCTTACGGGTCGTCATCACCAGATCCGCTGTCAGTTAGCAAAGATGGGCTGTCCCATCAAAGGGGATTTGAAATACGGTGCCAAGCGAAGCAATCCCGATGGCAGTATCTCTCTCTTGGCACGTAAAGTGGAATTCATTCATCCTGTGAGCAAAAAACAGATTGTCGCTGAGGCTCCGTTGCCCAACGACAATCTGTGGCAGTCGTTTAAGTAGGATCCTTTGAGTTTTGTTTATTTCTTGAGTGAGTAAGTGATGGTGGTCACCACACGCAGTTTCTTGATGTATGGCGTGTTCTGATCACGGTCATCTATCTCAAACTGTCCTTGTCCGGCTGTCTGGATCTTACCCAGTTTTGACTTACTTGCTTCGGCAAACTGTTCGGCAGTCTTCTGCGCATTCTTGATGGCCTCTGCCATCATCTCCGGTTTCATCTGCTGGAACGAGGCATATTCATACTGGGCATTGCTGTTTTCTATGGCCACACCTTGCTTCAGGAGCTCAGCCTGTTTGAAAATAGCCTTGTTCACCTGTTCCACTTTGTTAGTGGCCACCGTGATGGTTGTGGAGACGATATAGCGGAAGTTCTTGTTGTTGTCGCCCCACTCACGAGCCTCAAGGTCACTGATGGTGGGAGGGTTCACGGTAATCTCCTTCTCATCGAGTCCGTTGGCCTTCAGGAAATCCTTGATCTTGGCCGTCTGAAGACTGATACTCTCATAGAGCAAAGGCAGGTTGTCACCAGTCACCTTCGTACTGATACTCCATGTCACCTTGTCTGCCGGCACTTCACGCTCAGCAAGACCTTTTACTGTCACCTTGCGGTCCTTGTTGGCAAAGTCATCGATACCTGCCTTAATGAACCATCCCAAGCAAAAGATGCCCACAGCGATGAGGGCAGCTGCCATCAAACGATTTTCTTTCATATGCTTTATGTTTTAGAGTTATTCGGTTGCAAATAAACGGAATTATTCCTTTCGTTGTATAAGAAATTCCCTATTATTACGGATATTTTCCCTATTTTTGCTATTTTTGCATAAAAGTTTGCTCACTTTTCCGTATCTCTGGCTTTGCCGAAGATACTTCCGCTCGAAAACGCAAAAAAGAAATAAATTCTTTTGCATTTTGCTCGCTTATCCGTATCTCTGGCTTTGCCGAAGATACTTCCGCTCGAAAACGCAAAAAAGAAATAATTTCTTTTGCATTTTGCTCGCTTATCCGTATCTCTGGCTTCGCCGAAGATACTCCCGCTCGAAAATGCAAAAAAGAAATAAATTCTTTTGAATTTTGCTCGCTTATCCGTATCTTTGCATTCAAAATAGGTGAAGAAGAGACACCGTGATGAAGAAAGCGTTGAAATGGACGGCCTTGGCCGTCGCCATTCCGATCTTGCTGATTGTATTATTGGCTGTGCTACTTTACTTGCCCCCTGTGCAGAACTGGGCAGTGAAGCAAGTGGCACGTGTCGCCTCAGAGAAGACGGGAATGGAGATTACGGTGGAGCATGTGAACCTGGAGTTCCCGCTGAACCTTGGTGTGGAAGGACTGCGGGTGCTGCAACCCAATGACTCGTTGCCACAGCAGAAAGACACCGTGGCTGATGTACGGAAGTTGGTGATTGACATCCAGTTGTGGCCGCTATTGAAGAAGCAGGTGGAGATTGATGCCCTGGATTTCACCGATGTCACCTTCAACACCACGAACTTCGTTCCCGAGGCACGGGTGAAAGGAAAGGTGGGTAGCCTGCACTTGGCCAGTCATGGCATCGACCTGAAAGGGGAGACCCTTCGTGTGAATGAGGCAGCATTAACCGATGCGAAGGTCGATGTGCAACTAAGTGATACGGTTCCTCCCGATACCTCTGAGAGTAAGAACTTATGGAAAATTCAGGTGGATGAACTGGCTATCGACCGCAGTGATGTGAAGGTTGTCATGCCGAATGATACGTTACAGGTGGCTGCCCATTTAGGAAAGGTGAGGGCTGCCGACGGCTTCTTTGATTTGGGCAAGGGTGACTACCAGGTGAAGAAGTTGGAATGGAACGAAGGTGCCTTGGCTTACGATGACCGTTACGCCCCCACGGTGAAAGGCTTTGATTATAATCATATCCAAGTATCTGACGTGAACTTGGCCGTTGACTCCCTTTCTTTCTGTTCCCCCAAACTGAACCTCCACCTGCGTTCTTGTTCGCTGAAGGAGAAGAGCGGATTGGAAATCAAGGAGCTGAGCGGACCGTTTGCCCTCGACTCCACGAAGATCTATCTGCCTGAACTGAAGCTGCGCACCTCCGAGTCGAGTCTCGATGCGCATTTCGTGATGGATCAGAATGCCTTTGCCGACAGTGTGCCGGGAAAGGTGCATCTCACTGCCGACGGCTCTTTTGGGAAACAAGACATCATGCGCTTCCTGGGAGGTATGCCCACGCAGTTCATCCGTCAGTGGCCCAACCAGCCTTTGACGGTGAAGACCGTACTCTCAGGGAATATGGAAAGGATTGAGTTTACCGGTCTTAACGCCAAGCTGCCCTCTGCCTTCAATATCAATGCCAGGGGGTATGTGATGAATCCCACCGATATGGACAAGCTGAAAGCGGATGTCACCTTGGATGCCAAGACCCATAACATCAACTTCCTCACCGCCCTGGTGCCGCCAAAGACGCTCGATGGCATCCGGATTCCACAGGGTATCGGCGTGAAGGGACGCTTCAAGGTCGATGGCACTCGTTACCAAGCAGACTTCCTTGCTACGGAGGGGAAGGGCAGCGTGAAGGCCAAAGCCGATATCGATACCAAGGGGATGCACTACCAAGCCGATCTGAAAGCCTCTAATCTCCAGCTCAAGCATTTCCTGCCCTCCTCGGATCTGGGATCGTTCAGTGGCGATGTCACTCTGAACGGTACGGGCACCGATGTGTTCTCTCCAAAGACTTCCTTACAGGCGACGGCCAAGATCAGGAAGTTTCAATACGGACAGTACAACCTCGACGGGATGGATGCACAGGCTCTGGTGCGCAACGGGAAGGTGCATGCCGATATCGATGCCAGGAATCCGTTACTGAAAGGAATGATTACCGTCGATGCTCTCACCAATACGAAGAATATCAAAGCGACTGTATCTGCCGACCTTTCACATGCCGACCTCTATCAGCTGCGTATTGCCGATGAACCCCTGACAGTGGCACTTTGCGGTCATTTCGACATCGCCACTGATATGAATGACTTCTATCAGGTGCAGGGACTGGCATCGGATATCACTGTAACCGATAGTAAGCAGACCTACCGTCCGGATGATGTGGTGCTTGATTTATTGACACGGCGCGATACCACTCATGCCGTGGTGGATTGTGGTGACTTCCATTTGGATATGGATGCCAGTGGCGGATACAAGCAACTGATGAGGGTGGGGGAGAAGCTCTCGGCAGAGGTGAACAAACAGTTCAAGGAGAAACATATCGATCAGATGCTGCTTCGTCAGCGGTTCCCCACGGCACGAATCAAATTGCATACAGGTAATGATAATTTCTTTGTCAGGTTACTGGAACGTGAGGGCTATACCTTTGACAAGGCCGACATCGATATGACGACCTCTCCTTTGGACGGTCTAAACGGCAGGATGAATATCCTCTCACTGATGGCTGACAGTATGCAACTCGATACGGTGCGACTGAACTTCGTCTCCGACAGTACCAATATCACCTTCAATGGTCAGGTGAGGAACAACAAAAAGAATCCGCAGTTCGTGTTCAATACCCTCTTCAACGGCTATCTCATGGAGAAGGGAGCGGGTGTGAACCTGCGCTATTACGATTCGAACGATAAGTTAGGCGTGCGTTTGGGGGCAGAGGCAGCGTTGGAGGAGCATGGCATCCGTCTGCACATGCTGTCGAAGGATGCCGTCATTGCCTACCGTCCTGCCCGCATCAACGATGATAACTTCGTGTATCTGGCCGATAACCGCAGGGTGTCGGCGAACCTGGAGATCCTGGCAGAAGACGGAACGGGTTTGAAGGCCTATTCGAATGATGAGAACGAGGAGGCGTTACAGGACCTCACCCTCTCTCTGAACAAACTGAACTTGGAGGAGGTGGTGTCGGTGATTCCCTATATGCCTGATATCAAAGGACTGCTGAACGGTGACTTCCACTTCGTACAGACAGAGGAGCATATCACCGTGTCCTCCTCGATGGAGGCCCGCGGACTGGTCTATGAAGGCAGTCGCATGGGTAATCTCGGTACGGAGTTTGTCTATATGCCTACAGATGATGGAGGACATTTCGTGGATGGTACCCTGTCGGTAGAAGGTGAAGAGGTGGGAATGATCTCGGGAACCTATCAGCCGAAAGGAAAAGAGAATCTTGACATGACGGTGAACTTGGTGCGTCTGCCGATATCCCTTGTCAACGGCTTCATCCCCGATCAGCTGTTTGGATTCAAGGGCTATGGTGAGGGAGAGCTGTTGGTGAAGGGCTCGTTGGACAAGCCGCAGGTGAACGGTGAGGTGTTCCTCGACTCCTGTCATCTGGTGAGTGTGCCCTATGGCATGGACTTACGCTTCAGTAACGACCCGGTGCGTATCGTCGGCAGTCATCTGCTCCTGGAGAACTTCGAGATGTATGCGCATAACGAGAATCCTTTGAACATCGCAGGCAATATCAATTTCTCGAATCTTGACCGTATCACCATGAACATGAGGATGCGTGCTGATAACTACGAGATTATCAATGCCAAGGAGAACGCAAAGAGCGTAGCCTTCGGTAAGGCCTTCGTGAACTTCTTCGGAACGATGAACGGTCCGCTCGACAACCTCAACATGCGAGGAAAGCTGGATGTGCTGGGCACCACCGATCTGAGTTATGTACTGCGTGACTCCCCGCTGACTACGGATAACCAGTTGGATGAACTGGTGAAGTTCACCGACTTCAACGATACCACAGAGGCCGTGGTGAAACGTCCTCCGCTCAACGGCTTCCGCATGGATCTTACCATGGAAGTGGCCAAGGGTGCCCATATCATGGCCTATCTGAATGCAGACAAGTCGAACTATATCGACCTGATGGGTGGTGGAACGCTCCGCATGCAATATAATACGGTGGACAACCTCCGATTGACAGGTCGTTATACCCTTGACAACGGAGAGATGAAATATTCTCTGCCGATTATTCCGCTGAAAACCTTTACCATACGTGACGGCAGCTATATCGAATTTACGGGCGATCCCATGAATCCGACACTGAACATCACCGCTACGGAGAGGAAGAAAGCTACCGTGACGGGTACTAACGGAGTGGGACGGGGTGTGTACTTCGACTGCGGTGTGATCATCACCAAGACCTTGAATGATATGGGACTGGAGTTCACGCTCGATGCCCCTGAGGACATGGCACTGCACAACGAACTCCAACAGATGGGACTGGAACAGCGAGGGAAGTTGGCAGTGACGATGCTTACCACAGGAATGTACCTGGCCGATGGGAACACCAGCGGTTTCTCCATGAACGGTGCATTGAGCAGCTTCCTTGAGAACGAGATCAATAACATCACTGGTAATGCATTGCGCACCCTCGACCTCTCTATTGGTCTCGACAATGCCACCGATGCCTCGGGAGTAATGCACACCGACTATTCCTTTAAGTTCGCCAAACGGTTTTGGAACAACAGGGTGAAGATTTCCGTTGGCGGAAAGGTATCTACGGGTGCTCAGGCCTATGGCAATGAGTCGTTCTTCGATAACGTCACCTTGGAGTACCGTCTTGACGATACGGCCAATAAATACGTGAAGTTGTTCTTCGATAACAACAGCTATGACTGGCTGGAAGGATATACACAGGAGTATGGCGGCGGTTTCATCTGGCGGCGTACCTTGCAGCACTTTAAGGATATCTTCCGTTTGAAGAGCGACCAGCGTACAATGCCTAATGACAGTGTGATGCGGATGGATAGCGGAATCCGTGATTCCGTAGTGAACGTGAACCGTCCCTAACATTTAGGAGAATATGATGACAAGAAAGGAAATGACAGATAATGGACTGACGATGGGAAGGATGATGGCGATGGTCGTTACCATTCTCCTGCTCACGGCCTGTTCCACCACCAAGAACATCCCCGATGATGATCAGTTGTTTGTCGGTCTGACGAAGATCGATTATCGGAACTACGAACGCAACCAGAACTTCATCGATACGCAGGAGGAGATTGAGGCGGCTCTGGCAACGGCTCCCAACGGGGCATTGTTTGGCAGCAGCTACTACCGTACTCCTTTCCCTTATGGTTTGTGGATATGGAATGCCTTCTCGGGAAAAGAGAACGGTTTTGCCCGCTGGATGACTGAGTCGTTCGGAAAGAAACCTGTATTGATGAGCTGGGTGAATCCTGCCTTGCGTGCCTCCGTGGCGCAGTCAGTGTTACGGAAATATGGTTACTTCCGCGGAACTGTTGACTACGATACCGTGCCCCAGCGGAACCCGAAGAAGAGCAAGATCGGCTACACGGTGAACATGGATCATTTGTTTACCATCGACAGCATTGCTTATTTGAATTTCCCTGAAGGCACAGACAGTCTGATCCAAGCCACCCGTGATGAGGCCATGATCGCCAAAGGTGAGGCCTTCACTGTTTCAGCCTTGGATGCAGAGCGTACACGACTTACCAACCTCTTCCGTAACAATGGATACTACTATTTCCAGAACAGCTACGCCTCTTATCTTGCCGACACCCTTGCTGTGCCAGGGAAGGTACAGCTGCGTTTGCAGGCGGCAGACGGACTGCCCGATGAGGCGTTGCGGAAATGGTATATCGGCAATGTGACCATCGATCTGCGGAGACAATTCATGCAGGAGGTCACCGACTCTATGGGGCGCCGCCATTTTAAGGTACGCTTCCACGGTCGCCGTCCGCCGTTGCGCCTGAGTGTGATTATGAATAACATGAAGCTGCGACACGGACAGCCATACAGCTACGACGACTATCTGGAGTCGATGGCGAAGGTGAACAGTACGGGTATCTTCGGGATGGTGGACTTTACGTTCACACCACGTCCCACATCCCAGCTCTCTGACTCCACATCCCTTCGTTCTCCTCTTACCTCTCCTCAGGACACCCTCGACCTGACTCTTAACTGTGTGCTCGACAAACCCTATGACTCCTATATCGAGACGAATCTGAAAAACAAGACATCGGGCAGAATTGGTCCGGAGCTGGTGCTGGGTTTCACCAAACGCAATGCTTTCCGCGGAGGTGAACTGCTCGATATCAATCTGCACGGATCCTATGAATGGCAGCGGGCGCAGGGAACGAAAGGCAGTAAGCGACTGAACTCTTATGAGTATGGTATAGATGCCTCGCTGGAATTCCCTCGTATCGTTCTCCCTTGGCGCGAATGGGCACGACGACGTGCGGCACGACGAATGCAGAGGGCTGCAAACGATTCCACGATGCAACGTCCCCGTGCAAACCGACGTCTTCGTGAGCGATACTACAGCACACCTTCAACCATCGCCAAACTGTCGCGTAACACTCTGAACCGTCCAAGCTATTTTAAGATGGTGAACTTCTCCGGTGAATGGACATACCGGTGGCAGAAGACACAGAACAGCCGTCATGAGATGAGTCCGCTTACCATTACTTACCAGCATCTGGTACATACCACCCTCGACTTCGACAGCATCGTGCTCAACAATGCCTATCTGGTGGCTACGATGCGCGATGTGTTCATTCCCAAGATGCGCTATACCTATACTTATACCAGTCCGTCATCCTACCGGAACCCCATTACGTGGGAAACTACTGTGTCAGAGGCGGGTAATGTTTCATCCCTCGTCTATATGGCTTTCGGCAAGAAATGGAACGAGGAGGACAAGGAGATGTTTAAGAATCCCTATTCGCAATTCGTGAAGGTGGAGACAGATTTCACCAAGCACTGGCGACTGAGCAACACTTCACAACTGGTAGCGCATCTCAATGCGGGAGTCATCTACAGTTTTGGTAACAGCAATGTCTCTCCGTTCAGTGAGACGTTCTATGTGGGCGGTGCCAACAGCATCCGTGCGTTCACGGTGCGAAGTATCGGGCCTGGAGGCTTCCGACCCATCGAGGAGCCTGGTTTCTCCTATCTGTTGCAAAACGGTGATGTCAGACTCCTGGGGAACTTAGAATACCGTACCCGTCTGTTCGGCAGATTGCATGGTGCTGCCTTCCTGGATGCTGGTAATGTGTGGGACCTGAGGGATTACTTCGATATTGATGGTGTAGCTGATTTGAAGACCCAGTTCAAACTGAACCGCTTCTATCGACAGATGGCTTTGGGTACGGGTGTCGGCCTGCGCTATGATCTCGATTTCCTCGTCATTCGTCTTGACTGGGGTATCGGTCTGCATGTGCCTTACGATACTGGTAAGGGTGGCTTCTACAATATCCCTCGTTTCCGTGATGGACAGGCTCTTCACCTTGCTGTGGGCTATCCATTCTAATCATTTACCTTCAGAAAAAGAGGCAATCTCTTTCCTGTTTCCCAAAAAAGAATTACCTTTGCAAATTCATACAAACAAACATTTAAAAGAAAAGATATGAAACCAACGTTGTTTTTGCTTGCTGCAGGCATGGGCAGCCGCTATGGCGGTCTGAAGCAGCTCGATGGTCTGGGACCCAATGGCGAGACCATCATGGACTATAGTATCTACGATGCCATCCAAGCAGGATTCGGTAAGGTGGTATGGGTGATCCGCAAGGATTTCGAGGACCAGTTCCGTACCCAGATCCTGTCGAAGTATGAGGACAAGATCCCCTGTGAACTTTGCTTCCAGGGATTGGATGCTCTTCCCGAGGGCTTCACTGTTCCTGAAGGACGCGTCAAGCCGTGGGGTACCAACCACGCCGTACTGATGGGCAAGGATGTCATCAAGGAGCCTTTCCTTGTTATCAACTGCGATGATTTCTATAACCGTGATGCCTTCATGGTAATTGGTAAGTTCCTCAGTGAACTTCCCGAAGGAGCAAAGAACCAGTATGCCATGGTGGGTTTCCGTGTGGGTAACACACTGAGCGAGAACGGTACCGTGGCCCGTGGTATCTGCTCGAAGGATGAGAACGAGAACCTCACCACCGTGGTGGAGCGTACCGAGATTGTACGTTGCGCTGAGGATGGTTCACAGGCAGGTGCTGCCGACCAGCCTATCCGCTACAAAGATGAGAATGGCCAGTGGGTGGTTGTGGATGACAATACACCTGTATCCATGAACATGTGGGGATTCACGCCTGACTACTTCGAGTACAGTGAGGCTTACTTCAAGGAGTTCCTCTCTGATCCCAAGAACATGGAGAACCTGAAGGCAGAGTTTTTCATCCCGCTGATGGTGAACAAACTAATCAACGAAAAGACTGCTACGGTGAAGGTGCTCGACACCACCAGTAAGTGGTTCGGTGTGACCTATGCTGCAGACCGTCAGGCTACCGTTGACCGTATCCAGCAATTGGTGGATGACGGTGTGTATCCAGCGAAGCTGTTTTAAGCTTGCTTAATTGACAATTGATAATTGAAAATTGAATATAGAGATTCTTTCTGGAGCGCAATGTGAGCAGTTGCGCCAACTCATTGATGAGGCGCAACATATCATTGTGTGTTGCCATCAGAACCCTGACGGCGATGCCATCGGTGCCTGCTTAGCTTGGGCGGAATACCTGCGGCAGCAGGGAAAGGAACCGATGATTGCCGTGCCTGATCTGTTCCCCGACTTCCTGAAGTGGATGCCGGGAACAGAAAAGATCGTGCGCTACGATAAGCATACAGAACAGGTGACAGAGGCATTTGCCCATGCAGACCTGGTGTTCTGCCTCGACTTCAACCGTCCGGAACGGATGGAACGGATGGGGGAGGTGATGGCATCCTCTGCCGCCGCCAAAGTGATGATCGATCATCATCCCGATCCCACCATCGATACCGTGATCAGTATATCCCATCCCGAGATGAGCAGTACCTGCGAACTGGTGTTCCGTGTTATCTGGCAGCTGGGTGGCTTCGAGATGATGACAAGGAAGACGGCGGTGCCCCTCTATTGTGGGATGATGACCGATACGGGCGGGTTTACCTATAACTCTACTTCGCCGGCAATCTATTTCATTATCAGTCAGTTGCTGACCAAAGGCATCGACAAGGACAAGATCTACCGGAACGTGTATAACAACTACAGTGAATGGCGGATCCGACTGATCGGTTATGTGCTCTATCGGAAACTGGTAGTGGTACCCGAGAAGCACGCTTCCTATTTCTGTCTGACACGTCAGGACCTGCGCCGTTTCCGCTACACCAAAGGGGATGCCGAGGGATTGGTCAATATGCCTTTGCAGATCAAAGGAATGAAACTGAGTATCTCCTTACGGGAAGATACGGAGCGTGACAACCTGATCTGGGTGAGTCTGCGCAGTGTTGATGACTTCTCATGTACACAGGTGGCTGAGCGCTGGTTCAATGGCGGCGGTCATCTGAATGCGTCGGGTGGACGATTGAACTGCTCCATGGAGGAGGCTGAGAGAATCGTACAGCAGGCCATTCGGGAGATGTATTAAGTAATCATAATTTCTTTCCCCTCCTTTCTCATTTCCCATTTATTTTCGTACCTTTGCACCCGAAATGCGACAAACAGATAATAAAGCAAGCATGAAGAGAATTATCATCACATGTCTGACGCTGGCGGCCATCCTGTTCGTTACCAGTTGTAACGACTATGAGACGTATGCCGAGCAGACAGAGAAGGAACGAAATGCCATCCGTCAATTTATTTCGGAACGGAAGATCAACGTGATTTCTGAGGCCACCTTCAAGGCACAGGGTAACACTACGGATGTCAGCAGGAACGAGTTCGTCCTTTTTGACAATACGGGTGTTTATATGCAGATCGTACAGAAAGGCAGTGGGGCTCCTATTGCCGCCGGTGAGACCACGGGTGTGCTCTGCCGTTTCAATGAGTATAACATCCTCACCGACTCCCTGATTCTGTCGAATAACGTGATGGCACTGACTTATCTGGTTGATAAGATGAATGTTACACGTACCAGCGATTCCTTCACGGCCTCTTTTGTGTCGGGTGCCATGTTACAACGGTATAATAACGCTTCTGTCCCCTCAGGATGGTTGGTACCGCTGTTGTATATCAATATGGGCCGCTGGGAGAACGAGGGTGACGAGATCGCGAAGGTGAACATCATCGTGCCCCATTCACAGGGTCATCAGTCATCGATGACCGGTGTCTATCCCTGCTATTATGAATTAACTTACGAAAAAGGAAGATAAATTATGACATTGATTAAGTCTATATCTGGTATCCGTGGCACCATCGGCGGTGCAACGGGCGATACACTGAACCCGTTGGATATCGTGAAGTTCACAACAGCTTATGCTACGTTGATGAAAAGAAGACAGGGTACATCCCCCGCTTCTAAGAAGATCGTTGTGGGACGTGATGGCCGCATATCCGGACCGATGGTTCGTCAGGTGGTCTGCGGAACCTTGATGGGCATGGGCTATGATGTGATCGACATCGGTTTGGCTACGACCCCCACTACCGAGCTGGCCGTCCGGATGAGCGGTGCCGACGGCGGTATTATCATCACCGCCAGTCATAATCCCCGTCAGTGGAACGCCTTGAAACTGCTGAACAGCGAGGGTGAGTTCCTGAACAAAGAGGAGGGCAACGAGGTGCTGGCTATCGCCGAGGCAGAGGATTTCGACTATGCCGACGTGGATCACCTCGGACAGTATATCGAGGATCATAGCTTTAACCAGCGACATATCGACAGTGTGCTTGATCTGAAACTGGTGGATACCGAGGCCATTAAGAAAGCCCATTTCCGTGTTTGTGCTGATACCATCAATAGTGTGGGAGGTGTTATCCTGCCCGATCTGTTCAAGGCACTGGGCGTAGATTACGAAATCCTGAATGGAGAGCCCAATGGTGACTTCGCCCATAATCCTGAGCCGTTGGAGAAGAACCTCTCGGGCATCATGGATAAGATGCGTAGTGGCGGCTTCGACTTGGGTATCGTCGTGGATCCTGATGTGGACCGTCTGGCCTTTATCTGTGAGGATGGCAAGATGTTCGGCGAGGAATATACACTTGTTAGCGTGGCCGACTACGTATTATCAAGGAGTGTGGAGTGTGGCGTGTGGAGTGAGAAGACTCCTCTTGCCACAGTATCTAACCTCAGTTCCACCCGTGCATTGCGTGATGTCACCGAGAAACATGGTGGTTCGTATGCTGCCGCTGCTGTCGGAGAGGTAAACGTTACTACGAAGATGAAAGAGGTGGGAGCCGTCATCGGTGGCGAAGGCAATGGTGGCGTGATCTATCCCGAGAGCCATTATGGCCGGGATGCCCTCGTGGGTATTGCCCTCTTCCTGTCGTCTCTGGCACAGAAAGGCTGTAAGGTATCAGAGTTGCGCGCTACCTTCCCCAACTATTTCATTGCCAAGAACCGTATAGACCTCACACCAACAACTGATGTGGATGCTATCTTGGTGAAGGTGAAGGAGATGTATGCCGGACAGGAAGGTGTTGCCGTGAATGATATCGACGGTGTGAAGATTGACTTCCCTGAGCAATGGGTGCACTTGCGTAAGAGCAATACCGAGCCGATTATCCGTGTCTATAGCGAGGCCAGTACCATGGAGGCTGCCGATGCCTTAGGCAAGAAGATCATGCAGGTGGTGTATGACATGCAGTAAACGATAGCTTAAGTTTGGTGAGATAAACATGGAATGCGAGGTGATCCGTCAGGAGTATCCTCGCATTTGTTAATTTTTTGAATGATCTTGACGAATTAACTTCGTTTAACGCAAAAAGCGCTCATTTTGAGAATCAGTCGTCCTTTCGGTCGAAAAAACGCGATTCTCGTGGGGTTTGATAAGTTGCTGATAATGAGTGTGTTGTGAAAATCCGTCATTTTTGACTTGCGAAAACGCCGTTTTCAGACTCCAAAAACGCCGTTTTTAGGTGGTAAAAACAGCGTTTTTAGGTGATGAAAACACTGTTTTTGTGAAGCAAAAGGACTATAATTAATTACTTGGGGGTCGCCTTCGGCGAGAAACTTGAAACGAATTTGAATAATTTGAATAATTTCTTCCACGAATGAGAATAATATTTATATTGATCGCCTGCGGC
>CACXMM010000042.1 GCA_902768785.1 uncultured Prevotellaceae bacterium | reverse complement strand
CCTGAACTTCGTTGAACATTACATCGAAGTCAGGCTTGTTCTCATTGTTCTTACTTTTTCTAATCATAGATATGTGTGATTGTTTTAACGGTGGAAACCGCGTTTAACTGTTTTTGGTTTGTACATGGAATGTGCCATCAATAGGCATCGGCGAGCAAAGGCGCGTTCGTCCTTGTCATCCTTTTTGCCCCAGCCAGACTCAGGAACGGAACCGCCACCACCTCCGCAAGATTCGGACATGGAAGTAGCGGCATCGATGTATCCAGCAAAGAGAAGCATTGCAGTATGGGCAATGTTCTCAACAGTGGCGGTATTATTGCCCTCTGGAACCTGAGCCTCATTAAGAAAAATGGCTCATCCGACATTTCGAGTGATGCGGCAGTCATGTAGTGCATAGAGCCTGAGTGTGAAATACCTGTCATCTCTGAATCCGTATGCATTTCGTTTCATGACCTTTATTTTGTTGTTGATGCCCTCGACTTTACCTGTTGACAGGTGGCAGTCATACCATGCAAGTATACCTGCTTTGTATGCTCTCATCGTAACTGCCATTTTCTGCAGCTGTGGTATTTTGCTCTGTTCGGCCTACCTCACCCAGTCGTCAAACACACTTTCTCCCATCGCCTTGACAGGCTGCATCCATATCTGTCGCAGTTGCTCCTTCAGGTAGTATGCCTTCGAGAGCGGCTCATTCATGGCCAGGGCGTTGTCAAGCCTGGTCTTGTGCTGCTTGTCAAAGATGTCCGCACCATTACCTAGTAGCAGGTACCTTGTGCCTTTGAGCATCTTGCGCTTGTTCACGTCCTTCTCCATGCTGTAGACCTTGCGCCTGATGTCGTCAAGCTTCTCGTTCATTAACTTGACCACGTGGAAATGGTCGAACACGTGTACCGCACCCGGGCAGTTCTCCAGGACAGAGGCAATGAAGGCCGCAGACAAGTCCGTTGCCACATGCCTTATCCTTACACCCTTGCGCCTGACCTTTCTCCAGAACCCGTTCAGGGCATCCGCGCCTTTGCCCTCACCCACGTGCAGCACCTTGCCGCTGTCCAGATCCACGACGATGGTCTTATACACATGTCCTTTCCTGACTGCGAACTCGTCAATGCCGATGTTCTCCACGCCCTCCAGCGAAGGGGGACTGTAGTGACGCTCAAGATAGGTGGAGTGTATCTCCTTAACCGTGTCCCACGACACTCCGAGATGGTTGGACACATCCTGGAGTGTCATTCCACGGAGCAGGTCCACGACATACTTTGCGAAACGGTGGGTGTAGCTGCGGCTGCCTGTGGCAAAGGGTATCCTCTCCTGCTGGTCGTAGTCGCAATCCCTACACTTGTAGCGCTGAACCTTCATGCGGATGACCACCTTCTTGCCGCCTATGGGAAGGCCGACGAAGTCACGCATACGGTAGCCGTTCCTCACCAAGTGAAGCTTACCGCACTTAGGACATGATTTTATTCGATCTTTTGTTTGGACATGCAAAATAATTGTATTACCTTTGTACTCTTCACGGGTGCATTCAAGGGTGTAAAGACCCCAAGCATGATATAGAAAACTGCTGTTCATCTTTGTACATTTGTTTGTGGTTATTCAAATATACAATATTTACAGCGGTTTTCTTTACTAGCAAATCACTTTATCACTCGAAATGTCGGATGAACCAAAAAAATATCATCAACGATTCACGCTGATGACATTGCGAATGTGGAATTGCTTGGTAATATTCCTGTGAAGACCCATATTTCTTCAACGAGAAAGCAAAAATCAACTTCACAACTTCACAGTGATGCATCGTGTTGGGGTTGAGCAAGTTACGCGTGAAGTTTAACTTCACGCAACTTCACAGTGCTTCGCTGTGCTTAAGACCCCACCCCTACCCCATTCCCGAGCAAGCTCGCCTACCCGTAGCCTTTCCCCTAAAATGGGAGGGGAATACCGCATGGAATGAAGAGCACCTTACCCCTCCCCTGAAATGGAAGGGGAGTACCGCGTGGAATAAAGGCCACCCAACCTTTCCCCTGAAATGAGAGGGACTATCGTTAGTCATCAGAAGTACTATGGTTTGTCATCAGAAGTACTATGGTTAGTCATCATAATCTCTATAGTTTTTCTCCGTAACTATAGTACTTAGCTCTTGAAAACACCGTTTTTAAGACGTGAAAACATTGTTTTGGCTCCTGAAAACGGCGTTTTCGGAGAGTGAAAACAATGTTTTCAGAACGCAAAAACTACGTTTTCAGGAAATGAAGATGTGTGAAGTTGCGTGAAGTTAAACTTCACACACAACGCATTGTCTTCCAACAACTTACAAGCCTGTGAGGTTGTGAAGTTGATTTTCAGCCTTCGTTAAGGAAACTTTTTCTTTATATTCAAGTCAAAAAGTGCCTTCACGCCTTCACAGCAATTTAACTCATTGTTAATGAGCTTGTTTCGTGTGAAGGCGTGAAGGCACTTTTTCAAGTTGAAAGTAGCGGCTGATTGAGCTGGAAGTAAAGCCTCATTGCGTTGAAACTAAAGTCTCTTTGCATAGGAAGTAAAGCCTACGTAACGTTTACGTAGCGTTTACTTGAGGCGCAAGTAAAGGCTATTTGCATCGCAAGGAAAGCCAAAGAAAAAAGGGATATGCCATTCAGCACATCCCCTTTTATCTTCTTTGAAAGAATGATTTTATTCTGCCTTTGCCTCTTCTGCAGCAGCTTCCTCAGCGGGAGCCTCAGCTACAGGAGCCTCAGCAACTGCCTCAGCCTTCTTCTTACCGCCACGACGAGTACGCTTGGCAGCCTTAGGAGCCTTAGCCATGTTCTCGTCGAAGTCAACAAGCTCGATGAATGCGATGTCAGCGCCGTCACCCAGACGAGAGCCGAGCTTGATCACGCGGGTATAGCCACCGGGACGATCACCCACCTTCTCTGCCACTACTCCGTAGAGCTCCTTCAGCGCTTCCTTGTTCTGCAGGTAGCGGAACACCACGCGGCGAGAGTTTGTGCTGTCGTCCTTAGAACGAGTGATCAGCGGTTCTACATATTTCTTCAAGGCTTTGGCCTTGGCGAGGGTCGTAGTGATTCTTTTGTGCATAATCAGCGAGATAGCCATGTTAGCAAGCATGGCCTGACGGTGATCAGCAGTACGGCCCAGATGATTGAATTTCTTTCCGTGTCTCATTGTTTAATCTTTCTCTAATTTGTACTTTGAAATATCGGTTCCAAACGACAGATTCAGACTCTCGAGCAAATCATCAAGCTCAGAAAGCGATTTCTTACCGAAGTTGCGGAACTTCAAGAGATCGGTCTTGTTGTACTGAACCAGATCACCGAGGGTCTCCACGTCTGCAGCCTTCAAACAGTTGAGGGCACGAACGGAGAGATTCATGTCGGTGAGCTTCGTCTTGAGCAACTGACGCATGTGCAGCACCTCTTCATCAAACTCCTGATTGGTCTCGCTGTCGTTATTCTCCAGCGTGATCTTCTCATCAGAGAAGAGCATGAAGTGGTAGATCAAGATCTTTGCTGCCTCTTTCAGCGCATCTTTCGGGTGAATGGAACCATCCGTTGTCACTTCGAGGACAAGCTTGTCGTAGTCGGTCTTCTGCTCGACACGATAAGGCTCTACCGCGAACTTGACATTACGAATCGGGGTGTAAATAGAATCGATGGGGATTACGTTAACATCGGTGCAGAATTCACGATTCTCGTCGGCGGGAACATAGCCACGACCTTTGTTCACCGTGAGGTCCAACTGCATCGATGCCTTTGCATCTAAATGACAAATCACCAAATCTGGGTTTAACACTTCAAATCCAGTCAGATACTTACTGATATCACCAGCCTTGAACTCGGTAGAATTCTCCACGGTGATACTAACTTTCTCATTCTCGAATTCTTCTACTACTTGCTTGAAGCGTACTTGCTTCAGATTCAAGATAATGTTGGTTACATCCTCTTTTACACCAGGTACGGATGAGAACTCATGCTCAACACCAGCAATCTTGATGGTGTTAATGGCATAACCCTCAAGTGATGAAAGGAGAATGCGGCGGAGGGCGTTACCCACGGTAACACCGAATCCGGGCTCTAACGGACGAAACTCGAACTTGCCGAATTTGTCGTTCGCCTCCAGCATTACTACTTTATCAGGTTTTTGAAATGCTAATATCGCCATTAATTTATGATTTATTATTTAGAGTACAACTCAACGATTAACTGCTCCTTAATGTTCTCAGGGATATCGGCACGCTCCGGCTTGTGCAGGAACTTACCGCTCTTGGTGTTCTCATCCCATTCGATCCAGGGATACTTGCTGTGGTTGAAACCTGCGAGGGCTGCCTCGATCACCTCAAGTGACTTAGCCTTCTCACGTACACCAACAACCTGACCCGGCTTTACGGAATAAGAGGGGATGTTCACAACCTGACCATCAACAACAATATGCTTGTGACCAACAAGCTGACGAGCAGCGGCGCGTGTCGGAGCAATACCCAGACGGAACACCACATTGTCGAGACGGCTCTCCAGATTCTGCAGCAGAACCTCACCGGTTACGCCCTCAGCCTTTCTGGCCTTTTCAAACATGTTACGGACGACGGTTGTTGCCATGCTGTCCAGGAGGGAAGTTTCTCCTAGACAAAACTTTGTCCGGGCCGAAGATGGCTTCTCCAAATCGGCGGGCAATTTTTGATTTCGGTCCAATATATCTTGCCATAATACTAATAAAAACGGAAGAATTGAAAGATGGAAGAATTGAAGTCTTCCTGCTCTCAAAAAGCTTCCTGTTAAAATTTCAATTTTTCAATTCTTTAATTCTTCAACTTTATACACGACGACGCTTCGGAGGACGGCATCCGTTATGTGGCAGCGGAGTTACGTCGATAATCTCGGTAACCTCAATACCAGCTCCGTGGATGGCACGGATAGCACTCTCACGACCATTACCCGGTCCCTTAACATATGCCTTCACCTTACGAAGACCTAAGTCATAAGCAACCTTTGCACAATCCTCTGCTGCCATCTGAGCAGCATACGGTGTATTCTTCTTAGAGCCTCGGAAGCCCATCTTGCCTGCAGAAGACCAAGAAATCACCTGACCCTCGCTGTTTGCCAATGAAACGATGATATTGTTGAAAGAGCTGTGGACATGTAACTGTCCCAGGGCGTCAACCTTGACGTTTCTCTTCTTATTAGTGACTGTTTTCTTTGCCATAATAATTTGAATTTTTCAATTTTCAATCCTCAATTTTCAATTCTCAATTATTTCGTGGCCTTCTTCTTGTTGGCAACAGTCTTCTTCTTTCCCTTACGAGTACGGGCATTGTTCTTGGTGCTCTGACCACGTACAGGAAGACCATTACGATGACGGACTCCACGATAGCAACCAATATCCATCAGTCGCTTGATATTCATCTGGATCTCACTACGGAGATCACCTTCCACTTTGAATTCAGCGCCGATAATTTCGCGGATCTTAGCTGCCTGATCATCGGTCCACTCGTTGACCTTCAGTTCACGGCTTACACCAGCTTTATCCAATATCTTTGCTGAACTACTTCGACCTATACCGTAAATATAGGTCAATGCGATTTCGCCACGCTTATTCTGGGGCAAATCTACTCCAACAATTCTTATTGCCATTGTTAATTAATTGATAAATAAAATGTTTAAAATTCGAATTTTGCCAAAAAAGCATGCAAAGGTAAGAAAAAAAATTGGTTCTTTCTTACCTTCTTATGCATATTTAACATTTTAGCCCTGACGTGTCTTAAACTTCGGGTTTTTCTTGTTGATAACGAACAGACGACCTTTACGACGAACAATCTTACAGTCGGGTGTACGCTTCTTTAATGATGCTCTTGTTTTCATATCTTTTGATGTTTATTTGTATCTGAAAACGATTCTGCCTTTTGTCAGGTCGTAAGGACTCATCTCCACCTTCACCTTGTCACCAGGCAGGATTTTAATATAGTGCATTCGCATCTTGCCAGAGATGTGTGCAATGATCTGCACACCATTCTCCAATTCAACTCGGAACATTGCGTTAGAAAGACTCTCTACAATAGTTCCATCTTGCTCAATAGCGGATTGCTTTGCCATAAATAATCAGTATAATTTTCCTTCAATTGATTCCACTTCCTCAAACGATGATAAGATCTCTGCCTGACCTCGACGAATTGCAACAGTGTGTTCAAAATGAGCAGCAGGCTTGCCATCACGTGTCCGAATGGTCCATCTGTCTTGCGCATCCATGTAAATGGTTCGCTCCCCCATTGTAATCATCGGCTCGATGGCAATACACATTCCTGCTTTCAGCAGAATGCCGTTTCCACGACGGCCATAGTTTGGCACTGGCGGATCCTCATGCATCTCACGACCGATTCCATGTCCTGTAAGCTCTCGAACAACTCCGTATCCTTGAGCCTCACAATGGTCTTGAACAGCACTGCTAATGTCACCCAAATGTTTTCCAGCCACAGCATTCTCGATACCTTTGTACAAACTCTCCTTTGTGGTTTTCAGCAACAGTTTGACCTCATCGCTCACCTCGCCCACGCAGAACGTGTAAGCAGAGTCACCGTTAAACCCCTCTAGGAGAGTACCACAATCTATCGTAATGATATCCCCTTCCTTCAGGATAGTCGTACTATTTGGGACTCCATGTACCACCACATCATTCACCGAAGTACAGATACTACCGGGAAAGGGCGGTCCGTAGGGATTAGGAAAATTCTTGAACGTAGGTTCAGCCCCATGATCACGAATAAAATCCTCCGCTATTGAGTCCAGCTGTAAGGTTGTAACACCTGGTTTGATATGTCTTGCAAGTTCACCGAGCGTCTTGCCAACCAGCTGGTTGGCACGACGCATCAGTTCTATCTCATCTTCTGTCTTCAGAAATATCTTCATCGTACAGATTAGTAGGCAGTAACCACGCCATGGTGTGAGGAGCGCACACGACCTGAATTGAGCAGACCATCATAGTGGCGCATCATCAGGTGACTCTCAATCTGTGTCAGTGTGTCGATTACCACACCAACGAGAATCAGCAGAGAGGTTCCTCCGAAGAACTGCGAGAAGCTGTCCTGTACATTCAGAAGAGAAGCAAGGGCGGGCATAATAGCGATGAACGCAATGAAGAGCGATCCCGGGAATGTGATACGCGACATCACTGTATCGATATAATCAGCCGTTGGTTTTCCAGGCTTAACACCAGGAATGAAACCATTGTTCCTCTTCATATCCTCAGCCATCTGTGTGGGGTTCAACGTAATAGCTGTATAGAAATAGGTAAACGCGATGATTAGTACTGCAAATACTATATTATACAACAAACTGTTACGATCGAGGAGTGCACGTATCACGCTGTTCGTGCTGTTCGTTGAGAACTGTACGATAGTCAGCGGAATAAACATCAGAGCCTGCGCAAAGATGATAGGCATCACATTAGCCGCGAACACCTTCAGAGGGATATACTGACGGGCACCACCATATTGCTTGTTACCCACAAGGCGCTTAGCATACTGTACAGGTACCTTGCGAACACCCTGCACCAAAAGAATCGCAGCACATACCACAGCATAGAGGATCAGCAGCTCGACGATAAACATCACCAGACCACCACCCGTGATGGCAGTAAAGCGTGAGCTTACTTCCTGAATAAATGCCTGAGGCAGACGGGCAATGATACCAATCATAATGATAATGGAGATACCGTTACCGATGCCACGGTCTGTGATTCTCTCACCCAGCCAGAGGATGAACATACTACCAGCTGCCAGGATGATTGTGGCGGGGAACATAAACACAGGCCAAGAGATTCCTGATGCCAGCGCACTGCCTGCCTGCATTTTCAAGTTAATCAGATAACTCGGTGCCTGGAACAGCAGGATAGCTACCGTCAGGTAACGAGTGTACATACTGATCTTCTTCCTTCCGCTCTCACCCTCACGCTGCATCTTCTGGAAATAAGGCACAGCGACAGCGAGCAGCTGCATCACGATGGATGCTGAGATGTAGGGCATGATTCCTAACGCGAAGATTGACGCATTGGAGAATGCACCACCTGAGAACATGTCGAGAAGTGACATCAAGCCACCTGCTGTCTGCTGCTGCAGATTCTCAAGCGCTGCCGGATTGATACCGGGAAGCACCACGAAAGATCCGAAACGATAGATTGCTACAAACAGGATGGTGATGAGGATTCGCTGGCGCAAATCCTCAATTTTCCAACAATTCTTCAGGTACTCAATTAACTTTTTCATTGAAGTTTAGATTATAGTTGCGTTACCACCAACAGCCTTGATTGCCTCTTCAGCTGTCTTTGAGAATGCATTTGCCTCGACATCAATCTTAGCCGTCAGCTCACCGTTGCCCAAGATCTTCACAAGTTCCTTGCCATTGGTAAGACCAGCTGCCTTCAATTCCTCAATGCCGATTTTGGTAAGATTCTTCTTCTCAGCAATACGCTGGAGAGTTGACAGGTTCACTGCAAAGTACTCCTTATGGTTGATGTTCTTGAAACCAGCCTTAGGAACACGGCGCTGCAACGGCATCTGACCACCTTCGAATCCAACCTTCTTCTTGTAACCAGAACGTGCTTTTGCTCCCTTGTGTCCACGTGTTGAGGTACCACCGAGTCCAGAGCCTGGACCACGACCGATGCGACGACGTGAATGAGTAGAACCAGCTGCCGGTTTTAAAGTATGTAATTTCATAATTCGAATCTGTTTTTAAAACGTTTGACTTTTATTACTCAATAACGGTTACCAGATGATGAACCTTACGGATCATACCACGGAGAACAGGAGTATCCTCGCGCTCTACAACCTGAGAGATCTTATGCAGGCCTAATGCCTGAAGAGTACGTTTCTGATCGATAGGAGCACCGATCTTGCTCTTAATCTGCTTGATTTTAATTGTTGCCATAATAACCTCCTGAATGATTAACCGTTAAACACTTTATCCATACTCACTCCACGGATACCAGCTACGGTGTAAGCATCACGCATCTGGCTCAGCGCAAGGATGGTAGCCTTAACCAGGTTGTGGGGATTGGAAGATCCCTTCGATTTAGCCAAAACATCCTTCACACCAACGCTCTCAAGAACGGCACGCATAGCACCACCGGCCACAAGACCAGTACCCTCAGAAGCGGGTTTCAGGAACACCTGAGCACCACCGAAACGAGCTTCTATTTCATGAGGAACAGTACCTTTCAGGATGGGAACCTTCACCAGGTTCTTCTTGGCAGCCTCTGTACCTTTGGAGATAGCAGCAGTCACCTCACCAGCCTTACCCAGACCCCAGCCAATCACGCCATTGCCGTCACCGACAACGACGATAGCAGCGAACGTGAAGGTGCGACCACCCTTCGTTACCTTAGTAACACGGTTTATAGCAACCAGTCTGTCTTTTAACTCAACGTCACTATTTATCTTAACTTTATTCATTGCCATAATCTTTAGAATTTAAGTCCACCGTTACGTGCGCCATCTGCCAACTCCTTCACGCGACCGTGATAGAGATAGCCGTTGCGGTCGAACACCACCTGGGAGATGCCAGCCTCTACAGCCTTCTTCCCTAAAAGTTCACCAACCTTAGCGGCCTGCTCTTTCTTCGGCATAGCTTCCATGCCAAGAGAGGAAGCAGATACAAGTGTATTACCTGTCAAATCATTAATAATCTGAGCGTAAATCTGCTTGTTGCTACGGAACACGCTCAAGCGGGGACGCTCAGCTGTTCCTTTAACGTTCTTGCGAATTCTGTACTTTATCTTGATTCGTCTTTCTACTTTCTTTGTTGTCATAATCTTCTGATCTTTTAATAGTTAAATTCTAAGATTACTTAGCTGAAGCTGACTTACCAGACTTTCTGCGGATAACCTCGCCTTTGAACAGGATACCTTTTCCTTTATAAGGCTCAGGCATACGGAAAGAACGAATTTTTGCACAAATGAGACCGAGCAACTCCTTGTTGCAAGACTCCAAGATAATCTGAGGGTTCTGGTTTCTTTCAGACTTTGTCTCAACCTTCACCTCCTGGGGAAGCTGAATGAAAATGGGATGTGTATAACCGAGAGAGAACTCAATGAGATTTCCCTGGTTTGACACGCGGTAACCTACACCGACAAGCTCCAGTTCTTTCTTGTATCCCTCACTGACGCCAACAACCATGTTGTTCACGAGCGCACGATACAAGCCATGGAAAGCCTGCTTCTGCTTGTAGTTCACCGGATTCTTCTCATCAACCTCGAATGTAATATGACCATCCTCGATCTTTACGATAATAGATGAATCCACCTTCTGTGAAAGCTCGCCCTTCGGGCCCTTTACACTTACTACGCCGTCTTTGTAATCTACGGTTACACCTGCGGGTATTGCGATTGGCAACTTACCTATTCTTGACATATTTAAGTCCTCCAATTAATAAACAAAGCAAAGAACCTCACCGCCAATCTTCAGCTGAGCGGCCTCTTTGTCTGTCATTACACCTTTGGATGTAGATAAGATTGCGATACCTAATCCGTTAATTACTCTCGGCATGTCCTTATAACCAGTATATTTCCGAAGACCTGGAGTGGACACTCTTTTCAGCACGCGGATAGCGTTCTGCTTTGTTGCGGGATCATACTTCAAGGCAACCTTGATTGTTCCCTGAGGACCATCCTCAACGAACTTGTAGTTCAGGATGTAACCCTTCTCGAAGCTTCTTCAAGTTTGAAGCTGGTACTTCAACAACACGGTGATGAGCCATGATTGCGTTTCTCAACCTCGTCAGATAATCTGCTATTGGATCTGTCATAAATATAAATGTTTAATTAATCGGGACTCCCCCGACAATATTAAAAAATAAGCCTTGCTTGAGGATTACCAGCTTGCCTTCTTCACACCGGGAATCAGACCAGCGGAAGCCATCTCACGGAACTGGATACGAGAGATTCCGAACTGGCGGATATAACCCTTCGGACGACCAGTCACCTTGCAACGGTTGTGCAGACGGATGGGGTTAGCATTTTTAGGAATGCTCTGCAACTTACGAGCTGCCTCATAAGCCTCGGCAGGATCTTCGGTCGTTGCAATCACCTTCTTCAGAGCTGCACGCTTCTCTGCGTAGCGAGCGACAAGCTTAGCACGCTTTACCTCGCGAGCCTTCATTGATTCTTTTGCCATATCTCTTAATCGTTTTTAGCGTTCTTGAATGGAAGGCCGAATGCCTTGAGCAGAGCATATCCCTCTTCGTCGGTCTTAGCAGATGTGACGAAAGTAATGTTCATGCCCTGGATACGGTCGATAGTATCGATGTTGATTTCCGGGAAGATAATCTGCTCCTGGATACCCAGTGTGTAGTTACCACGTCCATCGAGCTTGCTCTCAATACCCTTGAAGTCGCGGATACGGGGGAGAGCTACGCGGACAAGCTTCTCCAAGAACTCATACATACGCTCACGACGCAATGTCACCATCACGCCGATCGGCATCTTCTTACGCAGCTTGAAGTTTGCGATATCCTTCTTAGAATAAGTAGCCACAGCCTTCTGACCTGTAATAGTAGAGATCTCATTAATGGCTACATCGATGATCTTCTTATCCTGTGTGGCATCTCCCAGACCCTGGTTTACCACGATCTTCTTCAGGACAGGAATCTGCATAGCTGAAGTGTAGTTGAACTGCTTCTGCAATGCCGGAGCAATCTTCTCCTTATATTCTTTCTTTAACTGTGCTGTATTCATTATTTAATCTCCTCTCCTGACTTTTTAGAGATACGGATCACGTTCTTGCCCTCGTGCTTGATAGACACACGTGTGGGTTCGCCGCTCTTCGGATCCACCAACATCAAATTTGAAATATGAATAGGGGCCTCCTGCTTGATGATACCACCCTGAGGATACTTGGCAGATGGCTTTGTGCTCTTGGAGACGATGTTCACGCCCTCTACGATGGCACGCTGCTTATCTACGAGCACCTTCAGCACCTTGTGCGGAGTCTTACCCTTGATCTTGTAATTATCCTTTCCGGCAATCACAAGAACCATGTCACCTTTCCTAATATGTAACTTACTCATTACTCTTCTGTTTTTTAAATTAAAGAACCTCAGGTGCCAATGAAACGACCTTCATGTTAACAGCACGGAGCTCACGAGCAACAGGGCCGAAGATACGGCTACCGCGGAGCTCGCCTGCATTATTGAGCAGCACACAAGCATTGTCATCGAAGCGGATGTAAGAACCATCAGCACGACGGATTTCCTTCTTTGTGCGAACAATCAAAGCCTTTGATACTGCACCCTTTTTCACATCACTTGTAGGGATTGCGTTCTTGATAGCAACGACAATCACGTCACCTACGCTGGCGTAACGGCGGCGGGTACCTCCCAGCACGCGAATGCAAAGAGCCTCACGTGCACCGCTGTTGTCAGCAACTGTAAGTCTTGATTCTGCCTGTATCATAATTACTTAGCCTTTTCAATGATTTGTACTAATCTCCATCTCTTGGTCTTTGACAAAGGACGGGTCTCCATCACGAGCACGGTATCACCGATATTGCACTCGTTCTTCTCATCATGTACATGGTATTTCTTTGTCTTCTGGACAAACTTACCATAAATAGGGTGCTTCTCCTTGAACTTAGCTGCAATAACAATGGTTTTATCCATTTTGTTGCTGATCACGACACCCTGTCTTGTTTTTCTTAAATTTCTTGTTTCCATCTGGACCATTGTTATTTATTAAGTTCTCTCTGACGGAGTTCTGTCTTGATACGCGCGATGTCACGACGTGTCGCCTTAATCTGAGATGGATTCTCCAGCGGTGTAATGGCGTGGTTGAGCTTCATCTGGTGCAGCTTAGCAACCTCAGTCTCTAAACGCTCTGCCAAGTCTTTGGTCTCGAGCTCTCTTACTTCTTTAATCTTCATCTTTCTTAAGCGTTTTTATCGTAATCACGTCTAACCACAAACTTTGTTTTCACTGGCAACTTCTGAGCACCGAGGCGGAGAGCCTCTTTGGCAATCTCAAAAGGAACGCCTTCCACTTCGAAGAGGATACGACCCGGTGTTACAGGTGCAACCCAACCTGCGGGATCACCCTTACCTTTACCCATTCGGACATCAGCAGGTTTACGGGTGATGGGTTTATCCGGGAAAACACGAATCCAGACCTGTCCTTCACGCTGCATATAACGGTTGATAGCAACACGCGCAGCCTCTAACTGTCGGCTGTCGAGCCATTTCGCATCCAGAGTCTTAATGCCGAATGATCCGAAAGCCAGCTGTGTACCTCTGTGGGCATTGCCCTTATTGCCACGCCCGTCTTGAGGTCTTCTATATTTTACTCTTTTTGGCTGTAACATGATAATTCCTTTTTTTACTTATTATTGTTTCTTTTGCGATTACCACGACCGCCCTGTCTTCCGTTGCCACGACCGCCCTGCTTCTCTTGTGTAAAGTTAGGAGCAAGGTCGCGCTTCTCATAGACCTCACCGCGGCAAATCCACACCTTGATACCGAGCAGACCCACCTTTGTCAAGGCCTCAGCCTGACAGTAGTCGATGTCAGCACGGAAAGTGTGCAGCGGAGTACGGCCCTCTTTGAACATCTCCTTACGAGCCATTTCAGCACCGTTCAGACGTCCGGTAATCTGGATCTTAATACCCTCGGCGCCAGCACGCATGGTATTGGCGATAGCCTGTTTGATGGCACGACGATATGCGATCTTGCCCTCTACCTGGCGAGCGATATTCGTAGCCACGATCGTAGCGTCGAGCTCAGGCTTCTTCACCTCGAAGATATTAATCTGAATTTCCTTATCATAGAGTTTCTTCAGCTCTTCCTTCAGTTTGTCAACATCCTGACCGCCCTTACCAATGACAATACCCGGACGGGCAGTACAAATAGTGATGGTCACGAGCTTCAGTGTGCGCTCGATCACGATCTTAGACACACTTGCCTTAGCCAGACGCTCGTTGAGGTACTTGCGGATTTTCTGGTCTTCAACCAGATTGTCACCGAAGTTCTTTCCTCCGAACCAGTTTGAGTCCCAACCGCGGATAATACCCAGACGGTTACTAATTGGATTAACTTTCTGTCCCATTCTACTTACTTAT
This sequence comes from uncultured Prevotellaceae bacterium, assembly GCA_902768785.1. Classification (GTDB taxonomy): domain Bacteria; phylum Bacteroidota; class Bacteroidia; order Bacteroidales; family Bacteroidaceae; genus Prevotella. Next base: position 28,503 of record CACXMM010000042.1, on the reverse strand, counting down.
TTTTCGTCATTAGTTTTAGCGTCAACAAACAGAGTCACATGGTTGGAACGCTTGCGGATACGATAGCCGCGGCCCTGGGGGGCAGGACGCATGCGCTTCATGGTGACACCCTCGTCAACAAACACCTTAGAAATATACAACTCTCCATCCTCGGCCTTGCGGTCGTTTTTCAGTTCCCAGTTATTGATGGCAGAGCGGAGCAACTTCTCTACGTCAGCAGCAGCATGCTTCTTAGAGAACCGCAGCACGCCAAGAGCGCGGTTCACTTCCATACCGCGGATCATATCTACGACATAGCGCATCTTGCGCGGAGATGACGGCACGCCATTCAGCTTCGCAAAATACAATGTCTTCAGGGCCTCTTTTCTTTTCTCAGCCGCTAATTTCTTTCTATTTCCCATTATTGCTTCTATTTAAATGGTTTCAGCCCGTTTACTTCTTGTTACCAGCATGGCCACCGAAACGACGTGTAGGAGCAAACTCTCCCAACTTGTGTCCCACCATGTTCTCAGTAATGTAAACAGGGATAAATTTGTTACCGTTATGAACAGCTACAGTGTGTCCCACGAAATCCGGGGAGATCATTGAAGCTCTGGCCCATGTCTTAACGACATTCTTTTTGCCACTCTCATTCATAGCGAGAATCTTCTTCTCGAGTGACACGTTAATGTACGGACCTTTTTTTAATGAACGACTCATAATTTACTTCAGTTTACTTTGTTATTTACTTGCTCTTGCGATGATATACTTGTTAGAGAGCTTCTTCGGTGCGCGTGTCTTCAGACCCTTAGCATACAAGCCCTTACGTGAACGTGGGTGTCCACCGCTCTGACGGCCTTCACCACCACCCATCGGGTGATCATGCGGGTTCATCACAACACCACGGTTGTGCGGGCGACGTCCCAACCAGCGTGAGCGTCCGGCCTTACCCGACTGCTCAAGAGCATGGTCTGCATTTCCTACTACACCTACAGTTGCCTTACAAGCACTGAGAATCTTACGTGTTTCTCCAGAGGGGAGTTTTATCACGCAATAACTGCCTTCACGAGAAGTAAGCTGAGCAAAGTTACCAGCCGAACGAACCAACTTGGCACCCTGTCCCGGGCGGAGTTCGATGTTGTGTACCACCGTACCCACGGGGATGTTAGCCAAGGGAAGGGCATTTCCCACTTCCGGTGCTGCCTCAGCGCCGGAGAGCAGTGTTGTGCCCACCTGGAGTCCATTAGGAGCAATAATGTAACGTTTTTCACCATCAGCGTAGAACAGCAAAGCGATACGAGCCGAACGGTTCGGATCGTACTCGATTGTCTTCACTACAGCTGGAACACCATCTTTCTCTCGCTTGAAGTCGATGAAACGATACTTTCTCTTGTGACCGCCACCCATGTAGCGAACAGTCATCTTACCGGTGTTGTTTCGTCCACCAGTAGAGCGTTTACCGTAAACGAGAGACTTCTCTGGCACGGATGCAGTAATATCCTCGAACGTGCCAATAATCTTGTGTCTTTGACCGGGAGTTACCGGTTTTAATTTACGTACTGCCATTTCTTATTTAAATATTGCTATAAAAATCAATTGTATCGCCCTCTTTCAGAGTAACGATTGCCTTCTTGAACGCGTTGCGCTGACCTTTGATCAGACCCATCTTGGTATAGCGGCTTGAGCGCTTACCTGCATAACGCATCGTGTTCACATCAATTACTGTAACATTATACAGATCTTCAACCTCTTTCTTGATCTCGAGCTTATTAGCATCGGGGCGGACGATGAAGCCATACTTGGCCTGTGCCTTCTTTGTACGCTCCTGACCTTTCACCTTATAGGTTCTGTCTTCAGAAGACTTGTCTGTAATCTTGGTCATCTTCTCAGTGACCAACGGTTTGATGATAAATGCCATATCTGATGTCTCCTTTTACTTTACTAATATCTCGTCAATTGTCTTCAACGAATTTTCGGTCACAACAAGCACATCCGCATTCAAAACTTTATAAGCATTGAGTGCGCTGGCCTGCATGACTTCAGTACGCTGCAAGTTACGAGCCGACAAATATACGTTTTTATTCACACCTGGCAAAACGAGGAGAAGTTTCTTACCATCGACTTTAAGATTTTTAGTAATATTTACGAAATCTTTTGTCTTGGGTGCTTCCATCTCGAAGTCCTCCAACACGATGATTGCATTCTCCTGAGCCTTGTATGAGAGAGCGCTCTTACGAGCAAGAACCTTTACTTTCTTATTCAGTTTGAAACGATAGTCACGGGGCTTCGGGCCGAACACGCGAGCACCACCCACGAGTACCGGAGAGTTGATGTCACCACGACGTGCACCGCCGCTACCTTTCTGGCGGATCAACTTACGGGTAGATCCAGCATGTTCACTGCGCTCCTTGGCCTTAGCTGTACCCTGGCGCTGGTTAGCGAGATACTGCTTCACATCGAGATAAAGGACGTGATCATTCGGTTCAATAGCGAAGATATCCTCATTCAGAGTTACCTTTCTTCCGGTCTCCTGACCCTTGATATTTAAAACGCTAACTTCCATTACATGTTAATAATTAATGTTGAACCTTTACATCCAGCGACGCTACCCTTCACGATCAGAAGGTTGCTCTCTGGGATTACCTTTAACACTCTGAGGTTCTGAGTGGTCACGCGGTCACCACCCATCTGGCCGCCCATGCGCATGCCTTTGAACACCTTTGCGGGGTAAGAACAAGCACCGATAGATCCCGGCTTGCGGGCGCGGTCGTCCTGACCGTGAGTACTCTGTCCAACACCACCGAACCCGTGGCGCTTCATAACGCCCTGGAATCCCTTACCTTTTGAGGTGCCCACAACATCCACGAATGTGGCGTCGTTGAAAATCTCCACAGTAATGGTGTCTCCGAGGTTATGCTCCTCGTCAAACTTGAACTCGGCCAAGTGGCGCTTTGGTGTTGTACCAGCCTTCTTGAAGACTCCCTGCATCGGCTTGGAGGTATTTTTCTCCTTTGCCTCACCGTAGGCGAGCTGAACAGCCTGATAGCCATCCTTCTCTACCGTCTTCACCTGAGTAACAACACAAGGACCAGCTTCGATAACAGTGCACGGTACATTCTTACCGTCGGCACTGAAAACGGATGTCATTCCGATTTTCTTTCCTAATAATCCTGGCATTTCAGTTTAAATTAAATAATATATGACTTAAAAAGAAACATCCTCACTTCTTCGCAATTGAAGGTTAAGTTGTTCTTTATCAGAGTATTGATGGCATAAAGCCAGCGCAATACGCACTTTAGCGGCTGCAAAGGTACACATTATTTATGAAATACACAACATCGCTCTTTGAATAAATAACACAATTTAACTATTTTATTTGTTTTTAACCTTACATCTTATAGAAAAAAGAGCACAAGAAGTGGAATAGTGAGCATGGAGAGTAAGGTGGTGATAAATGTCACCTCTGTCATCATGGTCGTGTCTTTATTATATTTAAGGCAGAGAATGGTGCCATAGGTGGCTACGGGCATAGCTATGACAACAGTATTGATGTTGACCACAAAATCAGAGAAGTGTAGCAGTGTAGTGAGATAGTAGATACCGATGGGCAGAAGCGCCAGTCGGAAGAGTGTGGTGGCATAGACGGTAGGATTACCCAGCAAGGATCGGATAGGGAGATTCGACATCGAAGAACCGATGATCAGCAGCGCTGCAGGTACGGTGATATTGCCAATCATGGTTAGCGTCTGACTCACCCAAGGCCATATATTGTCAATGCGGAGTATGACGATGAGCATCGTAAGATAGGCAGCGAGCATGGGAGTAGAGTAAAGTACCTTCTTCTGGAAACGCCCACCCTCCACTTCATTTTTGCCTGTGATCAGGATAGTGCCGATGGTGAATACCGCAAATGTATTCACCACATTCAGCACAGCGGCATAGAACACGGCCTCATGACCAAAAATCGATGCCACTACCGGATAGCCCATGAACCCCACATTACCAAACATCAGTGCAAAACCGATGGTTCCCTCGTCAGCTTTGCTGCTGGTTAGATAGCGAGGCAGCAGGAAGGCGACACCTGTCAGTACCACATAAGTCACGACACTGATCAGCAACAGCGGGATAATAAACTGACGGTCTGGCAGCTTACCCGTCATTGCTGACGACAGGATCAGTGCCGGACATGTCAGATTGATTACCAGCCTCGACAACTGTCTGTCGAAGTCACCACCCAAATAGCCCCGTTTGCCAGCCGTATAACCTACGATTACTATGGCAAACAATGTCATCATTGCCGTAAACATCGCTGCAAAGGTACAACTTTTTCCTTAATTGTCATTCATATTTCAGTACAAAGAAAGCGGCGCAACAAGTTGACTGTTGCGCCGCTTAATGATAGGGATGTGGGTACTATACCTTGATCTCCACCTCCACACCACTGGGAAGCTCAAGCTTCATCAGGGCATCAACGGTCTTGGCGGTAGAGCTGTAGATGTCAATCAGACGCTTGTAGTCCGACAGCTGGAACTGCTCACGTGCTTTCTTATTCACGAAAGTAGAACGGTTTACGGTGTAAATACGCTTGTGAGTAGGAAGGGGAATCGGACCGCTCACGATGGCGCCCGTAGCCTTCACAGCCTTCACGATCTTCTCTGCTGACTTGTCAACCAATTTGTGGTCGTAGCTCTTCAGCTTGATACGAATTTTCTGACTCATAATCTAATTTTACAATTTAATTATTTGACGATTTTACTATTTAACACTGCTAAAGAGTCATTTGCTCAGCAGTATTATTGGGGGTATCACTATTTCACAACCAACAACATCAGGCGAACCCAAATTGTCAAATTGTGAAATAGTGAAATGGTCAATTACACGAGGTCAACGCGACCCTTGATCTCCTCAAGAACGGCCTTGGCGATAGAGCCAGAAACCGGAGAGTGGTGGTCGTATTCCATGGAACTGGTAGCACGACCGGAAGTGATGGTACGGAGAGCTGTTACATAACCGAACATCTCTGCCAGCGGAACCATTGCCTTCACGATGCGGGCACCGCTGCGGGCCTCTTCCATACCTTCCACCTGACCACGGCGCTTGTTCAAGTCACCGATCACGTCACCCATGTTCTCCTCAGGTGTCACCACCTCAAGCTTCATCACAGGCTCCATGAGCACAGGACCGGCCTTCACGCAGGCATTCTTGTAAGCGTTACGGGCAGCAAGCTCGAACGACAGCTGATCAGAGTCAACCGGGTGGAACGAGCCATCGATAACAGTTACCTTCATTGAGTCCATCGGATAGCCACCGAGCACACCATTCTTCATGGCATCCTCGAAGCCTTTCTGCACAGCAGGAATGAACTCCTTAGGAATGTTACCACCCTTCACTTCGTTCACGAACTGCAAGCCACCGTTCTCCTTGATGTCGTAGTCCTCATCCACAGGACCCACGTTCACGATGATGTCGGCGAACTTACCGCGACCACCCGACTGCTTCTTATAAACCTCGCGGAGGTTCACAGTCTTGGTGATAGCCTCTTTATAGTTCACCTGCGGCTTGCCCTGGTTACACTCAACCTTGAACTCGCGCTTCAGACGGTCGATGATGATATCCAAGTGCAACTCACCCATACCAGAGATCACGGTCTGACCGCTCTGCTCATCGGTATGTACGGTGAAGGTAGGATCCTCCTCTGCCAGCTTGGCAAGACCGTTGTCGAGCTTGGCAATGTCAGCCTGGCTCTTCGGCTCCACGGCGATAGAGATCACGGTGTCGGGGAAGGTGATGCTCTCCAGAACGATCGGATGAGCCTCATCACAGAGGGTGTCACCCGTACGGATATCCTTGAAGCCCACACCTGCACCGATGTCACCGGCGTCGATGCTTTCCATCGGCTGCTGCTTGTTGGAGTTCATCTGGAACAGACGGCTCACGCGCTCCTTCTTACCAGAACGTGTGTTGAACACATAAGAGCCTGCCTCTACCTTACCGGAATAAACGCGGAAGAACACCAGACGACCTACATACGGGTCGGTAGCGATCTTGAAGGCGAGAGCTGAAGTGGGCTCATCCTCGCTCGGTTTGCGATCCTCTTCCTCACCCGTATTCGGATTCTCACCAACAATGTTAGGAGTATCCAGCGGAGAGGGCAGGAAAGCGCACACATAGTCGAGCAGAGTCTGTACGCCCTTGTTCTTGAAAGAAGAACCGCAGAGCATCGGTGTGCACTCCATAGCGAGTGTACCCTTGCGGATAGCGGCGATCAGTTCCTCCTCGGTGATGGAGCTGGGATCGTCGAAGAATTTCTCCATCAGAGCCTCATCGAACTCTGCGGCATCCTCAACGAGCTTGTCGCGCCACTCCTGAGCCTCGTCCATGAGGTCAGCGGGGATATCGGTCACCTCGAACTCAGCGCCCTGAGTCTCATCATTCCAGATGATAGCCTTCATCTTCAGCAGGTCAACGATGCCCTTGAAAGTCTCCTCCTGTCCGATAGGAACAACGAGGGAAACTGGCTTTGCGCCGAGCACGTCCTTCATCTGCTGGAGCACGTCGAAATAATTAGCACCAGAACGATCCATCTTGTTCACGTAACCCAGACGGGGCACGTTGTACTTGTCAGCCTGGCGCCACACCGTTTCACTCTGGGGCTGCACACCACCTACTGCACAGTAGGTTGCCACAGCACCATCCAGCACACGGAGAGAACGCTCCACCTCAGCGGTGAAGTCCACGTGTCCCGGAGTATCAATCAAGTTGATCTTATACTGCTTGTCGTTATAGTGCCAGTAACAGGTGGTAGCAGCAGAGGTGATGGTAATACCACGCTCCTGCTCCTGTGCCATCCAGTCCATCGTAGCGGCACCGTCATGAACCTCGCCAATCTTGTGAGTCTTACCTGTATAGTACAGGATACGCTCAGAAGTTGTTGTCTTACCGGCATCGATGTGAGCCATGATACCGATATTGCGGGTCAAATGTAAATCTTGCTTTGCCATTGTCTCTTTTTACCTTAGTTATCCTGAATTTAGAATCTGAAGTGGGCAAACGCACGGTTAGCCTCAGCCATACGGTGCATGTCCTCCTTACGCTTGAATGCGCCACCCTGATTGTTGTAAGCGTCCATGATCTCAGCTGCCAGGCGTTCGGCCATAGACTTGCCACCGCGCTTGCGAGCGAAGTTGATCATGTTCTTCATGGAAACGCTCTCCTTGCGGTCGGGACGGATCTCTGTAGGCACCTGGAAGGTAGCACCACCGATACGACGGCTTTTCACCTCCACCTGTGGGGTGATATTGTCAAGAGCCTGCTTCCAAATCTCGAGGGGAGCCTTCTCTTCCTTAGCCATCTTCTCCTTTACGATGTCAAGGGCTTTGTAGAAAATCTCATACGATGTATTCTTCTTACCGTCATACATCAGATGATTCACGAACTTGGAGACCTTCTGGTCGTTGAAGACTGGATCCGGCAGGATCACACGCTTCTTTGGTTTTGCTTTTCTCATTTTTGTTTGAAAATTAATTCTGCATGGGGCTGTTCTTTCTGATATCTTCAACACTCACTCCAGAGCATTTACTCAACCTGTTAACAATTGCCGATTTTATCGGCTTAGCTGCTCACACTCGGTAAACGAATCTTTTCCTTTACTCTCGCTTCATCGCAGCTTCCTCCAGCAAAACGGTTAAATGTAAAAGTTTTAAGTTTTTGAGTTTCTGAGTTATTCGTCATCACTGAGTCTTTGGTCGTAAGCGACGCTCTTCTCCGAGCCAACTTATAAACTCAAAAACTCACAAACTCATCAACTCGATCTTACTTCTTCTGCTTCGGACGCTTAGCTCCGTACTTAGAACGACGCTGTGTGCGGTTAGCAACACCAGCAGTATCCAACGTACCGCGCACGATGTGGTAACGTACACCAGGGAGATCCTTTACACGACCACCGCGCACCAAAACAATAGAGTGCTCCTGAAGGTTATGACCCTCTCCCGGGATGTACGAGTTCACTTCCTTCTGGTTTGTCAAACGAACACGGGCAACTTTACGCATTGCCGAATTAGGCTTCTTCGGGGTTGTGGTGTACACACGTACACACACACCGCGACGCTGGGGACATGAGTCCAGAGCGGGCGTCTTGTCAACAAGCGCCTTTCTGCCTTTTCTTACTAATTGTGAAATAGTAGGCATTGTACTTAATTTTTAGATATTTATATTGTTTTGTTTATATTCGAATATGTGCACTATAATCCCTGCGGACTATTTCGGGCTGCAAAGGTACGAACTTTCCACGAAATCACCTAATTATATAGATTATAAAAATCTCTTTCAAGGGGGAATTTTGCAAAATATACACTTCGTTAACAAATATTGACGTAACAGCGATGGCATTTTACAATCCTCGCCCATCGTAGGGGCGGGGTTGAGGGCGGGACCAGTCATCATCACAAGCTATATATTATATAATAAGGTATAAAAGCGTATGATATGAAATATATGAAACATGAGAGACATGTGGATCATGCTGAACATGCGATACCATTGTTGAACAACAACCAGAAAGTGTCAAAGAAACTACCAGTCTGACAAGCACCATTATCTTGTGAACGATTTTTACAGTTTAACTTACATTAACTCGATTCCTGGCTATTTTGACGAACAACCGACCTTTTGGTCGAAAAAACGCAATTCTCGCGAGGTTTGGTAAGTTGCTGATAATGAGTACGTTGTGATAAATCGTCATTTTTGACTTGAGAAAACAAGGGTTTTAGGCTCCAAAAACATAGGTTTTAGGGGTCAAAAACAACGTTTTTAGGTGATGAAAACGCCGTTTTTGTGAAGCAAAAGGACTATAAGATCTTTCTTGGGATGCCCTTACGGGCAGAAATCTAACAAAATCTTATCAAAATCGAACAACTCAATAGAACAGAATGTGTAAGATTTTGTTTAGATTTTGTTGGATTTCTCGCCGAAGGCGACTCAAAGAACCCTCAAAAGTTGAAACCACTCATTTTCGAAGAAGCGTCATCTAAGGGTTGTTCCGAACGGCGTTTACAACTGTTCCGACGGCACCTATTACACGTTCCGCCGTCACTTATAGGGGGTAAAGTGACGGCGGAATGACCTGTAGATGACGGCGGAACGATCGTTAGAAACGTCAGGAACGAGTGAAAGTAACCTTTACTTAGGTTCAAAGCAACCTTTGCTTGCCTTCAAAGTAACCTTTACTTGCAAACCAAGTAGCCTTTACTTGCATCCGAATTTTTTAGGCCTGATTTTGAAAACGAAAATTTTCATCAAATATCCCGACAAACCAAGGGAAGGAATATGCCTCCCTTTGTCAGAAAAGCGTGATGATTATGCCTCACCTTTGCCCATGGGGAACGGTGTGGCCGTTCTGGGTCCCTGATTCGGAATGCGGATAGTACCGAACTCCTGTTCGTAGCGCATGATATTCTCCTGCAATGCTCCCAGAAGTCGTTTGGCATGCTCGGGAGCCATGATGACACGACTCCTCACCTGTGCCTTAGGCACACCGGGCAGCACACGGGCAAAGTCGATCACGAAATCACTGCTGCTATGCGTGATGATGGCGAAGTTAGCATATTCACCCTGTGCAATATCCTGTGGCAGTTCCAACTGCAATCCGTTATTTTTCTGATCTTCCATACTCACGAACTCTAAATGATGAACTATGAATTACTTCTGTATTTCTCGGCCTGTTCCATGATGAGCTGCTGGTCATCGAAGTAGTTGATCTTCATGGCTTCGCGCACCTCATGCAGTGTCTGTGCAGCCACCTCACGTGCTACTTCGCTACCCTTCTTCAGGATGTTGTACACCTCGGGGATATCCTGCTCGAACTCATGACGACGCTGACGGATGGGCTCGAGTTGTTTGTTGAGCACCTTCATCAGGAACTTCTTGCACTTCATATCACCCAGTCCGCCACGACGGTAGTGATCCTTCAGTTCTTCCAGATTCTGGTACTCAGGCCAGAACTCGGCAAAGTCATCATCGGAAGAGAAGGCATCCAGATAGGTGAACACCACATTCCCCTCTACATGTCCAGGATCCTCCACACGCAGATGCGTTGGGTCGGTATAGGCAGACTTCACCTTTGCCTCCACCTCTTTCGCCGTATCGCTCAGATAGATGCAGTTGCCGAGACTCTTCGACATCTTCGCATTACCATCAGTTCCAGGCAAACGCAGACAAGCCTGATTGGTAGGCAGCATGATCTGCGGTTCCACCAGCACTTCCCCATAGGTGGCATTGAAGCGGCGCACAATCTCACGGCACTGTTCCAGCATCGGCTCCTGGTCCTCTCCTACCGGTACGGTGGTAGCCTTACAGAACGTGATGTCGGCAGCCTGTGAGATAGGATAGGTGAAGAAGCCCACGGGAATGGAGGTCTCGAAGTTGCGCATGGCAATCTCTGTCTTCACGGTGGGGTTGCGCTGCAGACGACTTACGGTAACGAGGTTCATGTAATACACCGTGAGCTCCGTCAGCTCAGGGATCATCGACTGGATAAAGATGGTGACCTTCGAGGGGTCGAGACCCACAGAGAGGTAGTCGAGTGCTACCTCGATGATGTTCTGACGCACCTTCTCGGGATTGTCGGCATTATCAGTAAGAGCCTGCACATCTGCGATGAACACGAACATCTTATCGTAGTCACCTTCGTTCTGTAACTCCACGCGACGGCGCAGTGATCCCACATAGTGTCCTAAATGCAGGCGACCTGTGGGGCGGTCGCCTGTGAGTATGATCTTTCCCATAATCTGATAGTTTCCTTTTAGACTGGCTGCAAAGGTAATGATTTTTTTTCAGATATAGAAAGAATTTGCAAGAATTACTTCACCACCACCTTCCTGCCGTTCATCAGGTAGATGCCAGCCTTCGCAGGCTTACCATTCAGCTTACGGCCATCCATGGTGTACCATTCCGTGAAGCCCGACCGGCTATTATCTTCCTCCGTCAGCTCACTGATACCTGTAGCGATGCTTTCCGGATTCCTCTCAATCTTGAAATAGTCTTTTATGGGTTGGTCTCCGCTGCCTGTATTAATCATGAAGCCATTTTCGAGATCGAGGCCCAAGGTTCCACTCGTGGGATAGGTAATATGACAGTCGGTTTGATGATAACCACCAATTCGTTTTACGACATTATACCCAGTAGCCGAGAGTTCAAGATTCACTTTCTGGCATACCAACTTACCAACCATTCTAGGGCTAATACCCCACTCGTCATCATCCGGGTTGTCGGGATCCACACAGTAATAGCCATTGATACAGGGCCCATCTGTGGTTCTGATACTCACTTCACAATTCTTAAACACCAAGTTATTGGGTGTTGTGCTACCCGTATTCTTACCGATGACACCTGTTTTCTGAGAACTTATCATCAAGTAAGCTGCCACCGTTTCACCCTCGATGGTAAATCCCGCTGCCGTATTGATACCCACGTCGCCAATGATCTGACAATTGCCTGTCATCACGATGTGGAGGGGCTGATCGGAATCCGTGTAGATTCCGCAGTTGTAGAGGTCGCTGGTTGCAATAATGTTACCATCGTCCAAGTAGAGGGTATGGGTAGATGGCACGTAGCGCACTCCTTCCACATATCGTTTACCCGTACCGTCATTATAGCTGAAAGCCCCGGTTTCTGGATCGATATTGTCTTCTGCCAGTCGAATACCGGCAATCTCGATAGGATAGGTAACGCGGCTCTTGATATAGGCAGCATACTGCGGCCATGCCGTTTTATAAGTTTGAACGAGTCCGTCAGGCACATAGATCACCGCATCAGGACTGAGGTTATTACCAAAGCAGTTCTCACCGATCGTTGCTGGAGTTTCCCCCTCAACCACAATCGTCTTCAAGCAACTTTCCGTCAGACTTGGCTGCTGGAACGCATACTGACCGATACTATTCACCGTGGCTGGCAACACCAGAGTGGAAAGACAGTTATCTGAGAAAGCATATTGTCCGATGGACTCTAAACAGGAAGGGAGGGAGAGTGAGGTGAGTGGAGCATCAGAAAAAGCATTGCTGCCGATTGTTCTCAACTTTGCGCCACTGCTTATGGAAATGGACTTCAACTGCTTACACTCAAAGAAAGCGAAGTCGTGGATTTCTTCCACATTGTCTCCGAAATAAATACCTTCGATGGGCACATTACTAATAGCATAGCTGGAGATGGTCTTCACTGTACCTGGTATCAGCACCTCCTTCAGATTCGGACAATTGAGGATAGAATGGGTATCCATCGTTCTAATTCCCTGGAAATAACCCAGTTCATAGAAAGAAGTGACGGTTGTGTTGTTACGGAAGGCATCACCGAGGGAAGCGATCTTTCTCACCTCCACGTTGTCAATTTTGCCATCGCTGTTCTCATCCCACCGGCTCAGACAGATCTGCTCCACTGCGTCATCCTTAAAGGAGAGGACATCTGACAATCGGTAATGCTTGGGATAGACAACCACATCTCCCTCATAGAAAGCATTCAGGTCTGTATTCCATTTTGCTGTTATAGGAGTAACCTGGATAACCGATGCTGCCTTTCGTATTTGTCTCATATAAGAAAACAGCGTAGGGTTGGCATTTGCACTGGTGGTCACGGCATCAATGGAGCTACCCTGATAGACAGCCATGTCAATATAATGTGGCGGTGTGGGATCATCTGGAGACGAAGGATTATAGAAACCGCTGATACATGTTGCAACACTTTGGATCTCCACATCTGAACTGAAAATCTTAATGGAACAAGCCGCCAAGCTTCCATCTGTCTTGATCATCTCTATACCGGACAAGCCTGTGGATTTAATCTTCAGTTGCGGCCGGTCTTGGACAAACATCATATCGTTATAGAAAGACAGGTTATTGCAGCAAAAGATAGTTATATACTCTGACTCAAGGGTGTTCACACCTTTCATATAAACACAGAACGCCTGACTGCCAGAAATGGGTACATTGTTCGCGGCGATTGCTGAGACGCCATAACCCTTGGCAATAATAGTAGCATTGTCAAGATGGAGTTCATGTTTAACAGGATCGTAGGTAACGCCGTGCGCCTCACAGCCATCACCCTTGGCTGCCACAGCCCCCTCAATATCATTGACATTGTCAGAGGTGATTTCTACTCCCGCTATCTTCAAGCCATAGGATTCCGCCGCAGCTGGCATCACTCCGGCGCATAGCAGCAACACCATTGCCACCAACGCCCTCATCATGGGTTGTAGTTTCCTCTTTTCCATATTGTTTAATTTTTGGTTATAGAATCTGTCGCAAAGATAAGTAATAATCTTGAAAGTTGCAAGAATAAGTAAGGAAAAATGACTAAATAACGAGAGTTCGACGCATTTAAAATATAGAATACCAGTATTTTAACATCATTGCATCAAAAAACTTGAAGAAATCTTCCGCCATACAAAAAAATTCCGTATCTTTGTCATCGAACTCATGCTAATATTAACATAATCATTACAAAAATGAAAAAGACTATAACCTTATTCATGTTAGCTTTTGTGCATCTTACTGTCTTAGCCGACTACGGAACAACCATAACAGGAGTTGGCGACTTCTGGTATTACTTGGACACTCAGAACCTAAAGGCCGAGTTGACAAACGGCTCGTCACCCTATACGGGTAATATTTCCATCCCTTCCTCCTTCACTTATGCCAATAAGACATATACTGTGAACAGAATTCACAATGTTGCTTTCTCTAATTGTTCAAACCTTACCTCTGTCACCATTCCCAATTCTGTAAAAAGCATAGGAAAAATGGCTTTCGCTGGATGTACAAGTCTCACATCCATCACGATTCCTAACTCTGTGGAGACTTTTGGTACGAATGTCTTCCAGGACTGTACGAAGCTGAAAACAGTTACGCTTTCTTCATCACTGAAAGATATTAATTATGAGGCCTTTTCAGGTTGCACGAGCCTTTCCTCCATTACAATTCCCAACGGTGTTTTAACTATTGGAGATAAAGCTTTTTATAATTGCACCAACCTCTCATCCGTCACGCTGCCCAGTACCACCCAAAGCATCGGTGAATATGCCTTCGCTGGCTGCTCGAAGTTACTTAACGTTTATTGTAATGCCGATGTAGAGCCAAGTGCACAGGATAACAGTTTCAGTCCCACAACGATCAATAACGGTATCCTGCATGTTTCCGCCTTCGCCTATCCTGACTATAATGAGTACCCTTTCCCATGGTGTGGATTCAAGAACATCCAGAGCAGTGGACCTACCCATGAAAAGAAAACAATAAATGGCCTAACCTATAACCTGTCCTATTTAAACAGGACAGCCACCGTGATATCCAATGGCAATGAAGGGGAAGCTACCTATCATGGAGACATTACTATCCCAAGAGAAGCCTACTATAAAACCAGACCTTTCTTGGTGAATACCATTGCAAACTTCGCCTTCGCCAATTGTACGGGTCTAACCTCCATCACAGCACCACAAAGCGTGCAAACAATAGAGAGAGGCGCCTTCGAGAACTGTACTAATCTCAAGACGGCAGACATTCAGGGAGTGACGGTTATTGAAAAGCTTTTGTTCTATGGATGCACCAGTCTGACTTCTGTCCAAATCGCTCCGATCGTCACCACCATCAAAAATAGTGCTTTTGAAAAATGCCGCAGTCTGGAGTCCATTTCTTTAAAATCTTACCTGACTTCTATTGGGGAGAAAGCTTTTAGCGAATGTCGCAGTCTAAAGGATATTTATGTTCCACCTTCTGTGACATCCATTGGGAAAAGAGCCTTCTTCTACTGCACCGGTTTGGAATCCATCAAATTCCAAGCAAATGTGACAGAGATTGATGATTATGTGTTCTGTCAATGCACAAGCCTGAAAGCATTTACATTCCCTAATACCCAAACCATCACACGAATCGGAGAATCTGCTTTTTCTCACTGCTATGGTCTCACACTCATGACGTTACCTTCATCCGTGAAGGTAATCGGTTTGGATGCTTTCATGAATTGTAAAAATATGGAAGAATTTCATACCACAAGTTTGGAAGAAATGGGTGACGGTGCTCTCTCGGGGTGCTCTAAACTGAAGGATATCACGCTGCCCTCAACGTTGAAAAATATAGGGTACTATGCTTTCGAAGGATGCTCAGCCCTCGAGGAAGTGGAAATCTTTGCGTCATTGACAACTATTCCCTACTATTCGTTCAGTGAATGTACGTCGTTAAAGTCATTTGAGCTTCCGTATGCAACAAAAACTATTGAGGCAGGAGCATTCAGCGGTTGCACCTCGCTTACCGAAATATTAATAATGAATCCTGATTTTGAAAGCATTGGCGACTATGCCTTTGAAGGATGTACGGCTCTAAACAATGTGACTTGCCGAACTACTAAGGTACCGAGGTTAGGAGAGGACGTGTTCGAAAGGACTACTTACTGGGATGCTGTGCTCTACGTTCTCCCATCAAAAGTGAAGCTTTTTAAAGGAACCGAAGAAGACTGGCATAAGTTCTATCGAATCCAGGCAATCGGAACTGCTCCCGGTCCTCTTCCTGATATCGCCACCACCATCGAAAACGCAAAGCAAGACAGTCCTGCTACTACCGTCTATTCAATCAACGGCACGAAAGTGGTTCCTGGGAACCGCACCAAGCCTGGATCCGTCGTCATCGTGAAAAAAGGCAACTGTACGATAAAAACAATACTCCAATAAAAGGCATTCAGATTACCAATGGCAGGGGGTAATCATCAAATGAAGCAACTGCCACAGATCACGAATAAAGGGCCGCCAAATATGGCAGCCCTTTATGTTGATCTATTTGTTGATCTATTCGTGGGGATTACTCCTCTAACACAGCTTCCTTCTCGGAGAAGTCGAGCACATTCTTGCGATTGGCCTGAATACGCTCATATTCCTCCTTGGAGCCAACGATGATCTTATCAAACTCACGAAGACCTGTACCAGCAGGGATAAGGTGACCGCAGATCACATTCTCCTTCATACCCTCGAGGGTATCCATCTTACCGCGGATAGCAGCCTCATTGAGCACCTTCGTCGTCTCCTGGAAGGAAGCAGCCGACATGAAGCTCTTGGTCTGCAATGCCGCACGGGTGATACCCTGCAGGATCTGCGTAGAAGTGGCGGGAACGGCATCACGCACCTGTACGATGCGGAGGTCGCGGCGCTTCAGCATGGAGTTCTCATCGCGTAACTTACGTGCAGAGATAATCTGACCAGCCTTGAGTACCTCGGAGTCGCCGGCATCGACAACCACCTTCTTACCCCAGATACGATCGTTCTCCTCAGAGAAGTCGAGTTTGTCAACCACCTCCTGCTCCAGGAAGATGGTGTCACCCGGATCATTGATCTGTACCTTACGCATCATCTGACGAACGATGATCTCGAAGTGCTTATCGTTGATCTTCACACCCTGCAGACGATACACATCCTGTACCTCGTTCACGATATACTCCTGAACAGCAGTCGGACCCTTGATGGCCAGAATATCGTTCGGAGTGATGACACCGTCGGAGAGCGGTGTGCCAGCACGTACGGCATCATGCTCCTGTACCAGGATCTGCTTAGAGAGAGATACCAGATACTTACGCTGATCACCTGTCTTGGAGGTAACGATAATCTCACGGTTACCACGTTTCACCTTACCCATGGTCACCTCACCGTCGATCTCAGAGACGACAGCAGGGTTCGACGGGTTACGGGCCTCGAACAACTCAGTGACACGAGGCAGACCACCAGTGATATCACCACCCTTAGCAACAGTACGCGGAATCTTCACCAGAGTGGTACCTGTCTTCACGGTCTGACCATCCTCAACGACCACGTGTCCTCCCACAGGGAAGATATAGGTTCCGATCACCTCACCATCGGCACCGATGATGTCACAGGTTGGCACCAGACTCTTATCACGGGTTTCGGTAATGATCTTCTCGGTAAGACCGGTAGTCTCATCGGTCTCAGCCTTATAAGTACTACCCTCTACCACATCCTTGAACTTCAACGTACCAGCATATTCGGTCACGATGACGGCATTGAACGGGTCCCAACGTGCCACCATATCACCCTTCTTCACAGTACTTCCTGCCTTGAAATAGAGAGAAGAACCGTAGGGGACGTTCATCGTAGAAAGCACGATATTGGTATGCGGATCAACAAAGCGCACCTCAGCCAAACGGCTCACCACCATCTGACAGTCACGCTCGCCCATCTCGCTATCCTCGGTGAACGGGACAGCACGAAGTTCATCGAACTCCAGACGACTGTCGTTCTTGGCCACGATAGAAGCATTGGCGGCAGCATTACCAGCCACACCACCGGCGTGGAATGTACGGAGCGTCAGCTGTGTACCCGGCTCACCAATGGCTTGGGCAGCAATCACACCGACAGCCTCACCCTTCTGTACCATGCGCTGGGTAGCGAGGTTACGACCGTAACACTTCATACATACACCCTTCTTACTCTCGCAAGTGAGCACCGAACGAATCTCTACGCTCTCAATGGGAGAATCCTCGATAGCCTGAGCTACTGATTCGGTGATCTCCTCACCGGCAGAGATAATCTTCTCTCCTGTGGTCGGATTGATAATATCATGAACAGACACACGTCCGAGGATACGCTCATACAAGGTGGAGATGGTCTCGTCACCGTTCTTCAACGCTGTACAAACCAATCCACGGAGCGTTCCACAGTCTTCCTCTGTGATAATCACATCATGTGACACATCAACCAGACGACGGGTCAGATATCCGGCATCAGCTGTCTTCATAGCCGTATCAGCCAGACCCTTACGAGCACCGTGAGTAGAAATAAAGTACTCCAACACCGACATTCCCTCCTTGAAGTTAGAGAGAATCGGGTTCTCAATGGTACCACGTCCTTCAGCACCTGCCTTCTGCGGCTTGGCCATCAGTCCACGCATACCAGCCAACTGTTTGATCTGGTCCTTAGAACCACGGGCTCCTGAATCAAGCATCATATAGACGGCATTGAATCCCTGATCGGCCTCTGTCATCTGCTTCAGCAGCACCTCGCCCAAACGGTTGTTTACATGTGTCCACGCATCAATTACCTGATTATAACGCTCGTTATCGGTGATGAAGCCCATATTATAGTTATCGGTAATCGCCTGAACTTCGTCGTTACCTTTCTGCACCAGTTCCTCCTTCTCTTTCGGGATGATGATGTCGTCAAGGTTGAACGACAGACCGGCTAAGTAAGCCATGCGATAACCAAGGTTCTTGATACCATCAAGGAACTCACAAGCCTCGGCAAAGCCCACATGTTTGATCACGTTGGCGATGATGTCGCGCAGTGACTTCTTAGAGATGATCGTGTTCACATAACCCACCTCATCGGGGATGATACCGTTCACGATGACACGACCTACAGAAGTCTCCACCATGTGGTTGTAATATTCACCATTCTCATTGATATCCTTCACCACGACTTTCACCTGAGCATGGAGATCACACTTGCCCTCGTTATGGGCAATGATGGCCTCTTCTGGTCCGTAGAAGGTAAGTCCTTCTCCCTTGGCACCCGGACGGATCTTCGTGATGTAATACAGACCCAGTACCATATCCTGTGAAGGAACGGTAATCGGCGCACCATTGGCAGGGTTCAGGATGTTATGACTCTGAAGCATCAGTATTTGAGCCTCCAGCACAGCCTCGTTGCTCAACGGGAGGTGAACAGCCATCTGGTCACCATCGAAGTCAGCGTTAAATGCCGTACATGCCAACGGGTGCAACTGGATGGCCTTACCTTCGATCAGCTTCGGCTGGAAAGCCTGGATACCCAAGCGGTGCAGTGTAGGAGCACGGTTCAGCAGAACGGGATGACCCTTCATCACATTCTCCAGAATATCCCAGATCACCGGCTCGCGGCGGTCAACGATCTTCTTAGCACTCTTCACCGTCTTTACAATGCCGCGCTCGATGAGCTTGCGGATAATGAACGGCTTATAGAGCTCTGCGGCCATCAGTTTCGGCAGACCGCACTCTCCCATCTTCAGCTCAGGACCTACCACAATCACCGAACGGGCAGAGTAGTCCACACGCTTACCAAGCAAGTTCTGACGGAAGCGTCCCTGCTTACCCTTCAAGGAGTCGGAGAGAGACTTCAGCGGACGGTTGGAGTCGCTCTTCACTGCTGATGACTTACGACTATTATCGAAGAGTGAGTCAACAGCTTCCTGAAGCATACGCTTCTCATTACGGAGAATCACCTCAGGCGCCTTAATCTCCATCAGTCGCTTCAGACGGTTATTACGGATGATGACACGACGATAGAGGTCGTTCAGATCGGAAGTAGCAAAGCGACCACCATCCAGAGGCACCAACGGACGAAGTTCCGGAGGTGTCACAGGGATAATCTTCATGATCATCCATTCTGGTCTGTTGATATCCTTACTGCTGCGGAAAGCCTCCACCACCTGCAGGCGCTTCAAAGCCTCGGTCTTGCGCTGCTGTGACGAGTCACTGTTGGCACGGTCGCGGAGTTCATAGCTCAATGAGTCGAGGTCAAGTCCTACAAGCAATTGATAGATTGCCTCAGCACCCATCTTGGCAATGAACTTGTTGGGATCGGAGTCATCCAGGTATTCATTACCCTGGGGCAGGCTATCCATGATCTCAATGTACTCATCCTCTGAGAGGAGGTCCATCTGATGTGAGCCATTCACTTCCATTCCCTCAGCATCCTTCTTGCCTTCCATCACACCCGGCTTGATGACGATGTATTTCTCGTAATAGATGACGGCATCGAGCTTCTTGGTGGGGACACCTAACAGATAACCGATCTTATTTGGCAAAGAGCGGAAATACCAGATATGTGCAACGGGGACAACCAGTTCGATATGACCGGTACGCTCACGGCGCACTTTCTTCTCAGTAACCTCCACACCGCAACGGTCGCAGACGATACCCTTATAACGGATACGCTTGTATTTACCGCAGGCACACTCATAGTCCTTGGTAGGACCGAAGATACGCTCACAGAACAATCCATCACGCTCCGGCTTGTAAGTACGGTAGTTAATGGTCTCCGGCTTGGTAACCTCGCCAAAACTGCTCTCGAGGATTTCCTCGGGTGATGCGAGTCCGATGGTAATCTTCGTGAAATTACTCTTTATCTTGGAATCTTTCTTGAAAGCCATATTTCAATTCTTAATTCTTAATTCTTAATTCTTAATTTCATCAATCGAGGGTTACGCTCAAACCTAAACCACGCAGCTCATGGAGCAGCACATTGAGCGACTCAGGAATACCCGGGGTGGGCATGGGCTCGCCTTTGACGATAGCCTCGTAAGCTTTGCTACGTCCCACCACATCATCAGACTTGATCGTCAAGATCTCCTGGAGAACATGACTGGCGCCGAAGGCCTCAAGGGCCCAGACCTCCATCTCTCCGAAACGCTGTCCACCGAACTGTGCCTTACCACCAAGCGGCTGCTGGGTAATCAAGCTGTAAGGACCAATAGAGCGAGCGTGCATCTTATCTTCCACCATGTGACCGAGCTTCAAGAAGTAAGTGATACCCACAGTAGCGGGCTGGTCGAACTTCTCACCAGTCTCACCATCATACAGGTGGGTAGAGCACAAGCGCGGTAAGCCGGCCTTGTCTGTCCACTCCTGCAAGTCTTCCAACTTGGCACCATCGAAGATTGGCGTAGCGAACTTCACACCCAGACGTTTACCTGCAGCACCGAGAATAGCCTCGAAGATCTGACCCAGGTTCATACGTGAAGGCACACCTAACGGGTTCAGTACCAAGTCAACAGGACGACCATCCTCGAGGAACGGCATATCCTCCTGACGCACCACCTTCGATACGATACCTTTATTACCATGACGACCAGCAAGCTTATCGCCCACACCGATCTTACGTTTCTTGGCCACATACACCTTAGCCATCTGAAGGATGCCTGAAGGCAGCTCATCACCGATGGTGATAGCCAGCTTACGGCGTTTCAACTCCGCATCAAGCAGTTTATATTTCTTGATGAAGTTCATGATCAGCTTCTGAATCAGCTCATTCTTATGCTCATCATTCGTCCATCCATTGCTCTGAATACCATCATACTCAAGATTCTTCAAGGCAGAGACAGTAAACTTACTGCCTTTGGTGATGATCTCAGCACCTGTATAGTCCTTTACGCCCTGGGAAACATTGCCCTCTGTCAGAACCATCAGTTTGTCAACGAGAATCTCCTTCAGGTCGTTGATCTTAGCATCATATTCCTCATCAATCTTGGCAAGGATGACCTTATCCTGCTGCTTGCTCTGACGAGTCTTGACAGCACGGGAGAAGAGTTTCTTGTCAATAACGATACCCGTCAGTGAGGGATTAGCCTTCAATGATGAATCTTTCACATCACCGGCCTTATCACCAAAGATAGCACGTAACAGTTTCTCTTCCGGAGAAGGATCGCTCTCGCCCTTTGGTGAAATCTTACCAATCAGAATATCACCGGGCTCCACACGGGCTCCCACACGGATAATACCATTATCATCGAGATCTTTTGTTGCTTCCTCGCTGACGTTGGGGATATCGGCAGTGAACTCCTCCATGCCTCGTTTTGTCTCACGGACATCGAGAGAATACTCATCAACATGTACTGAAGTCAAGATATCCTCACGCACCACACGCTCGTTCAGCACGATGGCATCCTCGTAGTTGTAACCCTTCCACGGCATATAGGCCACCAGCAGGTTACGACCCAGAGCAAGCTCACCATTCTCAGTAGCATAACCTTCCGTCAGGATATCACCTTTCTTCACACGCTGTCCTTTATTACAGATAGGACGGAGGTCAACAACCATGTTCTGATTGGTGCGGCGGAACTTAGGAATTCGGTATTCTTTCAATGCCGGCTCGAAGCTAACGAACTCCTCATCCTCGGTACGATCGTAAAGGATACGGATGGTGGTAGCATCCACATATTCGATGATACCCTCACCTTCAGCAGTAATCATCGTACGAGAATCCTCGCACACCTGCTTTTCAATACCCGTTCCAACAATAGGAGCCTCGTTATGAAGCAGAGGAACAGCCTGGCGCATCATGTTCGATCCCATCAAAGCACGGTGGGCATCGTCATGCTCCAAGAAAGGAATCAGACCAGCAGCGATAGAGGCGATCTGCTGCGGTGCCACATCCATCAGGTCAACCTGATCTGGAGCAACGACAGGGAAGTCAGCATCCTGGCGGCACTTCACATAAGTGCGGATGAACGAACCGTCTTCCTTCAGCGGTGCATTACCCTGACCAATGATATGATCCTCCTCCTCCTCAGCTGTCAGATAAACAACATCCTCATTCTTCAGGTTCACCACTCCATCCTTCACCTTACGGTAAGGAGTCTCAATGAATCCAAGCTCATTGATCTTCGCATAAACACAGAGTGAGGAGATCAGACCGATGTTCGGACCTTCAGGACTCTCGATAGGACACAGACGACCGTAGTGGGTGTAGTGTACGTCACGCACCTCAAAACCGGCACGCTCACGAGAAAGACCACCAGGACCCAAAGCTGACAGACGGCGCTTGTGTGTCACCTCTGCCAAGGGGTTCGTCTGATCCATGAACTGGCTCAAGGGGTTCGTACCGAAGAAAGAATTGATCACGCTCGAGATGGTCTTCGCATTGATCAGATCCGTCGGTGTGAACACCTCATTATCGCGAACGTTCATACGTTCACGGATGGTACGGCTCATACGGGCCAGACCTATGGAGAACTGGTTACTCAACTGCTCACCCACCGTACGTACACGACGGTTCGAAAGGTGGTCGATATCATCCACTGTAGCATTTGAGTTCACCAGCTGGATGAGATATTTGATAATCTCAATAATATCTTCGTTGGTCAGGATACGGATATTCATCTCCGTGTCAAGACCTAATTTCTTATTAATACGGTATCGACCTACGTCACCCAAATCGTAACGCTTATCTGAGAAGAACAGGTTCTGGATCACTTCCCGAGCACTGGCATCATCTGCCGGATCAGCATTACGCAGCTGACGGTAGATATAGTTCACGGCTTCCTGCTCACTATTACTCGGGTCTTTCTGCAACGTGTTGAAGATGATAGAATACTTATTGGCTGTCTCAGCATCCTTGTGCACCAGAATCGTAGAGGCACCACTGTCAAGAATATCCTCCACGTTCTCCTTGGTGATCTCTGTCTCACGTTCCATGATCACCTCATTACGCTCGATAGAAGTCACCTCACCAGAGTCCTCATCAACGAAGTCCTCAGTCCAGCTCTTCAGCACACGGGCAGCAAGATGCTTGCCGATGACCTCCTTCATGTTCTTCTTCGTCACCTTCACCTCCTCGGCAAGGTCGAAGATCTGAAGGATGTCTTTGTCTGCCTCATAGCCGATAGCACGAAGAAGGGTTGTCACGGGCAACTTCTTCTTTCTGTCGATGTAGGCATACATCACGTTGTTGATATCGGTGGCAAACTCAATCCATGAACCCTTGAATGGGATGATACGCGCACTATAGAGAACGGTACCATTTGCGTGAACGCCCTGTCCGAAGAACACACCTGGAGAACGATGCAGCTGGGAAACGACCACACGCTCAGCACCATTGATGATGAAGGTACCGTTGCTGGTCATATAGGGGATCGTTCCCAAGAACACATCGGATACGATCGTCTCAAAATCTTCGTGATCAGGATCCGTGCAATACAGTTTCATCTTCGCTTTCAGAGGAACACTGTAAGTCAGTCCACGCTCAAGACACTCATCGATTGTATAACGCGGTGGATCGATGAAGTAGTCCAGGAACTCAAGAACGAAATTGTTCCTTGTATCGGTTATCGGGAAGTTCTCTGAGAACACCTTGTATAAGCCGTCATTCTTGCGTTCCTCTGGCGGAGTGTCCAACTGAAGGAAGTCCCTGAAAGACTTTAACTGCACATCGAGGAAATCCGGATAGGGCATCGGATTCTTCACGCTGGCAAAGTTTACTCTGTTATCAACAATTTTTGAAGCCATCTATATTACTTTTTATTTGTCTAATTGGTCAAATTGGGCAATGGGTCAAATAGGAATGTGTCGAAGACACAAAAAGGTTAGGACTCCCCTACTTGGGAAATCCTAACCCGTATGTACAAAGTTGTCTCGATTATTTGAGCTCTACCTCAGCACCTACAGCCTCGAGGGTCTTCTTCAGGTTCTCAGCCTCGTCCTTAGACATGCCTTCCTTCACGGTAGAAGGAGCACCGTCAACGAGATCCTTAGCCTCTTTCAGACCAAGACCGCAAGCCTCTTTCACAGCCTTAACGACCTGGAGCTTAGCAGCGCCAGCAGACTTCAGAACGACGTCGAAAGAAGTCTTCTCCTCAGCAGCGGCAGCCTCGCCACCAGCAGCGGGACCAGCAGCAACAGCAACAGCGGCTGCAGCAGGCTCAATTCCATACTCGTCCTTCAGGACTGTCTTCAACTCTTGAACTTCTTTTACTGTAAGGTTTACCAACTCTTCAGCAATAGCTTTAATATCTGCCATTTTATTTAAACTTTTTAATTGTTAATTCTTTTACAGGCGGTATAAAACACCTTGTTAAATGTTAATGATAATGATTTAGCGCTCCTCAAGTGTCTTCAGCACACCATGGATAGTGTTGGCACCTGATTCCAGAGCAGAGAGAACGCCCTGTACGGGAGCTTCGAGCATGGCGACAACATCAGCGATAAGCTCGTTCTTACTCTTGATAGCAACAAGCTCGTCCAGCTTGTCTGCACCTACGAAGATGCCTTCCTCTGCATAAGCACCCTTCAAAGCAGGGATTCCCTGCTTCTTATAATCTTTCAGCAGCTTAGCCGGTACATTCGCAGTATTGCAGAACATCACGGCTGTGTTGCCTTTCAGAGTCTCATACAAAGGTTCGAAATCAATCTCCGAAGCCTCGAAGGCCTTGTGAAGAAGGGTGTTCTTTACCACCACCATTTTGATTTCGTTCTTAAAGCACTTACGACGCAGATCGCTTGTGGCCTTCGCATTCAGTCCGGTAACATCTACCAGATAGAAATGAGGAAATTCCTTCAGCTTCTCACCAAGCTCAACGATGATAGTATCTTTTACTTCTTTTTTCATTTTCGTCTTCTTTTAAAAATTACTCAACTGTCTTCGGATCAACCTTGACACCAAGACTCATCGTGCTTGAGAGGAAGATACTCTTAATATAAGTACCCTTAGCAGCAGCAGGCTTCAACTTGATAACGGTAGAGATAAACTCCTTTGCATTTCCGTAGAGCTGCTCGGGGGTCATGCTCACCTTACCGATTGACGTGTGG
Source organism: uncultured Prevotellaceae bacterium (assembly GCA_902768785.1). GTDB lineage: Bacteria > Bacteroidota > Bacteroidia > Bacteroidales > Bacteroidaceae > Prevotella. The sequence continues at coordinate 3,207 of CACXMM010000042.1, read as the reverse complement.
ATGATACCCGACTTGTCAACCTTGAAATCGATTTTACCCTGCTTAACTTCCTTCACTGCCTTTGCTACGTCCATAGTAACAGTACCGCTCTTCGGGTTCGGCATCAGGCCACGGGGACCGAGCACGCGGCCCAGAGGACCGATCTTACCCATGCAAGAGGGCATTGTGATAATCACATCCACATCTGTCCAACCACCTTTAATCTTGTCGATATACTCGTCAAGACCCACATAGTCGGCACCAGCCTCTTTGGCAGCAGCCTCCTGATCAGGAGTACAGAGTGCGAGCACGCGGATCACCTTACCAGTTCCGTTCGGCAGCGACACAACGCCACGAACCATCTGGTTAGCTTTACGCGGATCCACACCCAGGCGTACGTCGATATCAACTGAAGCATCGAACTTGGTAGTGGTAATCTCTTTTACCAGCTCGGTAGCCTCCTGTAAAGAGTATGCTTTCCCTGCTTCAACCTTATCGGCAACTGCTTTTTGATTTTTTGTCAGTTTACTCATTTTCTTTAAAATTGAAGTTATAAATTATTATCCAGGGAAGTCCCCTTTTACAGTGATACCCATACTACGAGCCGTACCAGCGATCAACTTCATGGCGCTCTCCACTGTAAAGCAGTTAAGATCAGCCATCTTATCCTCTGCGATAGCTCTCACTTGATCCCAAGTGACAGAAGCAACCTTCTTTCGGTTAGGTTCAGAAGAACCGCCTTTCACTTTGGCTGCCTCAAGAAGCTGTACAGCTGCAGGAGAAGTCTTGATTTCGAAGCTGTATGACTTGTCGGTGTAGTAAGTGATAACAACTGGCAATACCTTACCAGCCTTATCCTGGGTTCTGGCGTTGAACTCCTTGCAGAATCCCATAATGTTAATACCCTTAGAACCCAGAGCAGGTCCTACTGGTGGTGAAGGATTCGCAGCGCCACCTTTAATCTGTAATTTGATTAATCCAGCAACTTCTTTAGCCATTTTGTTTATTAATTAATGAATTTGTTATTAGCCAAGCCGACATACGCCTGCCTGACCGAATATAAAAAGAACAGCCGCCCGTAACAATGCAGGCTACTCTTTTTCAACTTGCATAAAACTGAGCTCCAGCGGAGTCTTTCTGCCGAAGATCTTAACCATCACTTTCAGCTTATGCTTCTCGGCGTTCACTTCTTCGATCACGCCACTGAAGCCACTGAAAGGACCATCTGTGACCTTAACGGTCTCATCAACCACATAAGGCACAGCAATCTCATCCACGAGTTCCGTTTCTTCAACATTACCGAGGATTCGGTTGATGTCAGCCTGTCTGACTGGAGTCGGATTGTCCAAACCGCCCAAGAAGCCTAGGACATTAGGCATGAAGCGCAGTGTGTGCGCCACATCACCTTTCAGTTCTGCCTCTACAAGCACATAACCAGGTAGAGAGATCTTTTCCTTCACCACACGCTTGCCATTGCGCAACGTCGCATGTTTCTCCGTAGGTATAAGCACCTGGGAAACATACTGTGTCAGCAACGCATTGTGCTTCATCTCAGCCTCGATGTATTCTTTCACCTTGGCTTCCTTTCCGCTCACAGCGCGAAGAACATACCATTTCTTTCCTGATTCTGCCATTTCCTTTCGAAATTAATCCAGACAAAAAACTCGGTTAAATACCGAGCTTATAGATTCCACTCATGACAGCCCTAAATACGCTATCCATAGCAAACACGACCAGGGCAATGATAAGGGAAGCAGATAATACAACCATTGCCGTGTGTGTAAGCTCGGCGCGTGTAGGCCAAGTCGTTTTATGCGCAAGTTCGTTATAGCAATCCTTGCAATAATTTACAAATTTCTTGAACATATTACTATTCTATCTTGGCACGGGAAGGAGGACTCGAACCCACGACCCTCGGTTTTGGAGACCGATGCTCTACCAACTGAGCTATTCCCGTAAAAAAGTTCCCGCCGCACTAGGCGGGAACCTGAAGTTATCTTTAATTAGTCTAATTCGGACTTGTTAGTCAAACAAGGCTAATTTTAGTCTTCGTACACCTCTGTGATCTGACCAGAACCAACGGTACGTCCACCCTCACGGATAGCGAAGCGGAGACCCGGGTTCAGGGCAACAGCGTAGATAAGCTCAACCTGAATCTCAACGTTATCACCAGGCATCACCATCTCAACGCCCTCGGGCAGAGTGATCTCACCAGTACAGTCCATGGTGCGGAGGTAGAACTGAGGACGATACTTGTTTCCGAACGGAGTATGACGTCCACCCTCTTCCTTCTTCAGCACATAGATAGAGGCCTTGAAGCGCTTGAACGGCTTGATCTGTCCAGGATGGCAGAGCACCATACCACGCTTGATCTCGTTCTTGTCGATACCGCGGAGCAACAGACCTACGTTGTCACCAGCCTGACCCTCGTCGAGGATCTTACGGAACATCTCAACACCGGTAACCACAGACTTCTTGTCCTCACCGAGACCGAGCAGCTCAACCTCATCGCCTACGTGGATCACACCAGTCTCAATACGACCAGTAGCCACTGTACCACGACCTGTGATTGAGAACACGTCCTCAACAGGCATCAAGAAAGGCTTGTCGGTAGCGCGCGGAGGCTCCTGAATCCACTCGTCGCAGGTGTTCATCAGCTCCATCACCTTCTCTTCCCACTTGGCAACACCGTTCAGGGCACCGAGGGCAGAACCACGGATGATAGGAGTATCTTCCTCGAACTCATACTGCTCCAGAATCTCGCGGACCTCCATCTCAACGAGCTCCAGCATTTCCTCATCGTCAACCATGTCGCACTTGTTCAGGAACACCACCAAGCGGGGAACGTTCACCTGACGAGCGAGAAGCACGTGCTCACGTGTCTGAGGCATAGGACCGTCAGTAGCAGCAACAACGAGGATAGCACCATCCATCTGGGCAGCACCAGTAACCATGTTCTTCACATAGTCAGCGTGTCCCGGGCAGTCAACGTGAGCATAGTGACGCTTAGCGGTCTCATACTCAACGTGAGCGGTGTTAATAGTGATACCACGCTCCTTCTCCTCGGGAGCGTTGTCAATCTGGTCGAAAGACTTCACCTCAGAAAGACCCTGCTTAGCCAGCACGGTAGTGATGGCAGCGGTCAGAGTAGTCTTACCATGGTCAACGTGACCGATAGTACCAATGTTTACGTGCGGTTTGGTGCGCACAAATTGCTCTTTAGCCATA
>CACXMM010000041.1 GCA_902768785.1 uncultured Prevotellaceae bacterium | reverse complement strand
CACGATCTCTGCCCCCAGAATCTTACTCAGTGAGGTGTAGGTGGGGTAGCCGGGATTGGGCACCAATACCTGTTCACCAGGATTCACGAAGGCGAGGGTGACATGCAGGATTCCTTCCTTACTGCCGATGAGCGGCTGTATCTCTGTCTGCGGATTCAGCTCCACACCATACCATCTTTTGTAGAAGTCGGCCATGGCGTTCCTTAGCTCAGGCGTTCCCATGGTGGGCTGATAGCCGTGGGCATTGGGGGTGTTGGCTACCTCGCAGAGTTTGTCGATGGTCTGCTGCGACGGCGGCATGTCTGGACTGCCGATGGCCAGACTGATAATGTCCTTGCCTTCTGCGTTCATCTGTGCCACCTCTTTCAGCTTCCTGCTGAAATAGTACTCACTCACTAATCCTAATCTCTTTGCTGGCTCAACTTTTAAAATTGAAGAATTGAAAGATTGAAGAATTGAAGTTCCCTTCTCTTCTTCTCTTTTCTTTCCTTCAATATTGTTTTTTATTCCCATATCTATTTCAATTCTTTAATTCTTCAATTCTTCAATCTTTCAATTCTTCAATCTTTCAATTCTTCAATTCTTCCTCAGCTTCCTTGGTATTCTCCCAAGATCTTCAGATCTCTTGTCAGTGGGATGATGGCATCCACCGACTGGCGGTAGCGGGTGAGATCATCATACATCACATCCACATAGAACAGGTATTCCCATTCCTTACCGATGATGGGAAGCGACTGAATCTTCGTCAGGTTGATCTTGTAGAAGGAGAGGATGGCCAGTACATGACTCAGACTGCCCTCTTCGTGGGGAAGGGAGAAGACGATGCTTGACTTGTTCGCCTGTGTCAGCGGACGGAGCATGTCGGCCTTATTGGGGTTCGACACCACGAGGAAACGGGTGAAGTTATGTTTGTTGTCCTCGATATGATCCTCTAACACCTTCAGTCCGTAGAGTCTGGCGGCATCAGCATGACAGATGGCTGCCCAACCTTTGTGATTCCCCTCTGCAATCATCTTCGCACTGCCTGCCGTATCCTCTGCCTCCACATTCTTGATAGTGGGATGATTGGACAGGAACTGTCGGCACTGCATCAGGGCAACAGGGTGGGAGTGGATCTCTGTGAGGGTGCTCCAATCATCGTCGGGCAGACAGCAGATGCAATGACTGATGTGTAGCTTGTGCTCACCAACGACCGTCGTACCTGAGTCTCGCAGCAGCTCGTAGTTGTGCAGCAGACTCCCTGCAATGGTGTTCTCGATGGCCAGCATACCGATAGCCGTAGGATCACTTTTCAGGTTCTCGAACACCTGTTCGAAAGTGGAGCAGCAGATCAGCTGCACCTGCTCGTCAGGGAAATACTGATGGGCTGCAATGTCGTGGAACGACCCGTTCAACCCTTGTATGGCTATTCTCTTCATCTCTTACCTTATTCTAAAAAGAAACTCCGCTTTCACTTGTCTGTGAAGCGGAGCCTTATTTCAATTCTTTAATTTTTCAATTCTTTAATCTTTCACATACGGCTTTCCGCTTCACAGTTCCCTGCAAAGTAAAAATAAAAGTAATAGAAAGATGCAAATTGCTTACTCATATTCACTTTTTTAATGATTCGGCTGCAAAATTATAACTTTTTTGTGAACTACACAAACATTTTGCCACTTTTTTGTAGGAAAAATTACTTTTTGCTTGATTTCTGCTCTTTTGGGTTGACTGCCTTCCACTGAGCATACTGCTTGTAGAGCGTGGCGGGGGCGTCGCTATACCATCCATAACCGTTCCTGCGTTCGTAGCCGATCTCGCTTAATGTCTTCCGTGGAACACCGTCGCGGTCGCAGAAGAAAGGCTGTTCCGTATCGAAATCATAGTAGCGTGCCCATATCGGACCGGCCTTTGGATCATTCACAACCCTGCGGTCGTATCTGCCGTTCTCGGCACGATAGTTTTCAACGCGTATCCCCATGATCTTATGGTTCTCAAACCATTCCATGGCCCCGTCAACAGCATCCCTGATGCGTTTGTCGGGGTGGGGAACCTCCATGAGGAGTTTTACCAAGGCAGCACTCTCGGAAGAACAGTAGGAAGCCAGTTCGAAGGAACGTGCGGGGGCAGGCTTCAAGGTGACATGATCGTGTTGCTGGCACCATACCGTACGTTTCCCGTTCACAATGATCTGCGTATTCAGGATACAGTCAATTCCCTTATCGAAAGCCTTTGACAGTCGTTCCTTCATGTTGTCATCCACGAGGTTTCCAAAAGGTTCCTTCCCGTCACGGAGGTCACGGATGACCTGCAGGGTCTGTACCATGGCATTGTCGTTGTAGGTGATATGGACTTGGTAGCCGCGGTTCTCAGGCCAGAACTGTGGCCATCCCCCATTGTCGTATTGTCCGCTGAGCATGAAATCCAGTCCTTTGAGGAAAGCCTCCTGATAACGCTTCAGGTCATCTTGGTCTTCCGCCTTACCTTCAGCAGACAAAATATGATACAGTCTTGCCAGATAGGTCATCTCCGTTATCGTAGCGTCGTTGTCGGTCGTTGAGTCATTGCGCTTGTTTTTGTCTGCAAGCACGATTTCCTTTTCTTGTCCCAGTTCGCGGTGTATCGGCAGGTTCTTGGGCCATCCGCCAGTATTGCGTTGGTAAATCAGCACATTCTCCGCAATCCTCCGTGCCTCTGGTGTCTTGAAGAAGTCATCGGGATAGCTCCTTGCTATTTGCTTCCATTCCCGTGAAGTATAGGAATAGTCGCGGTGTCCTGTCAGATGTTGTGCCATGGCAATGGCAGAAACCATAACAACACAGAACGTTATGAGAGTCCTTTTCGTCATCATAATCTATGGATTAGCTAAACAAATAACGTTCCAAAGAGTAGGATGTAACCACTTCAAGTTCCGCAAGATTCTATGGAAGCTTGTGGTCTAAGGATTATAGGATTAAAGGATTTGTTAAATTCTTGGAATTTATCATACAAACCACCTCTCCAGAATCGTTTTTCCCCCATCAACTTGTCATTTGGTCGCAAAAACGCCCTCATTTTTGTGCTTTGGCAAATCGCTGATAATGAGGATGTTGTAAAATGAGACATTTCCCTATTTGAAAGTAAAGGCTACTTTGGGTGCAAGTAAAGGCTGTTTTGATTGTAATTAAAGGCTATTTTGATTGTAATTAAAGGCTATTTGCACTCCAAATACGCCGTTTTTAGCACTCAAAACCATAGTTCTTGGCACCTGAAAACATAGTTCTTAGCACCTAAAAACACCGTTTTCGCAGACCTAAGGTCCATAAGCAACGAAAAACACCCCATTTATTCATCTCCAACTTCTCTATTTGCTCAAAAATGAAATGTTAAATTTTGGCACTTTTTTCTGACAAAACTGATAATATAATCATCGCACTTTCCGTCTATATGTCACGAAAATAGACTTATATCCTTAGAGTCGTCAAGGAGAGTGAGATTAAACATAATATGAATAGTCGGCTTGTTTGGAAAGGGACGTACTATTAAAGCAAGCTCCCAAAATTTCTCTCCTTATTCTTTGGTATTTCAAAAGAAATGCTTATCTTTGCCACATCTTCGGAAACATCGTGTTCGTGGCCGTTAACAACGGTAGCGGAACGGTGGGTAGCCACCGTGGAGACGGAAAGGTATAAGGAGAGAATAATTACATAGCATAAAAGTGTTTGCTAACGCTTGTTTTTGGTTATCTTGAACCTGAGAAATTCAAACTTGTAAATCAAGAGCAAAGCAGAGGTAGATGCTACGGGTAGGTATAATCCGTCCCGTTGGTGTGCAGAGGCTCTAAAGCCTTTTGCACACTTTACGGGCATATACCATACGGCGTGGGTATCAATCTGTTTGTTTATTTACAAGGGTTTCTCAGGACCTAAGATAGCAAATGAACAGAGGCTAGATACCCCGCTATTTTTGTAGTTATCCGAACATTCGATTACTAACCGTCCATCATTAGTGCATCACAGGGTTTCAAAGTTATAGAGGTATGGCAAATTATACACCTTTGTCAATGAATGCTCCTCTTTAATAATAAAAAACATTTGATATTATATGATTATGACAAACAAGAAACTATTGAATAAATTCTATTATTGTAGTATACCTATGAAGAAGTTACTATTATTGCTTACATTCCTGCCCTTGATGGCACAGGCAGATCCTGTTGATATCGGAGGCATCTACTACAATTTTGACATTTCATCAAATACGGCAGAAGTGACAAACTCTCAAGGTGGTAGTAATGGAAGCTTTAGTTCTTATACAAGTTCGACAATCTCCATCCCTGAAACCGTGTTGTATAAAGGTGTTACTTATAGCGTGACATCCATTGGTGAGTGGGCATTCTATGATTGCAAAGCCTTGACATCCGTTACCTTACCTAACAGCGTAAAAAGTATCGGTTTTAAGGCTTTTGATAATTGTGAAGCCCTTGAATCTATCAACTTACCCGAAAACCTAATATCTATCGGTGAATGGGCCTTCTATGATTGCAAAGCACTGACTACCATTAGCTTTCCCAACGGACTGGCAATTATTGGTAATAATGCATTCTACTTCTGCTGCAGTTTGACCTCCATCATCATCCCTAACGGTTTGATTACAATCGGTGATAGTTCTTTCTCATCATGCAGTAGCCTTACCTCCGTCACCATTCCTAACAGTGTGACCTCCATCGGTGAAAATGCTTTCTCATACTGTAGCGGCCTAACCTCCATTACCATCCCCGAGAGCGTGACCTCCATAGGCAATAGTTCTTTCTCTGGTTGCAGCGGCCTGACCTCCATTACCATCCCTAACAGCGTGACATCTATCGGCAATAATACTTTCAATGGTTGTAGCGGTCTGACCTCTATTAAGGTTGAAAGTGGTAACACTGTGTATGATTCAAGGGATAATTGTAATGCGATCATTGAGACAGCAACAAATAAACTTCTTTATGGCTGTGTTAACACGACCATACCTAGTAGCGTGACATCCATTGGTAATAGCACTTTCTCTGGTTGTAGCGGCCTGACCTCCATGATCATACCTAACAGCGTGACCTCCATTGGCAATAATGCTTTTTGGGAATGTAAAAGTTTGACTTCCATCACCATACCAAACAGTATAACTAGCATTGGCAAATATGCTTTCTCTGGTTGCAGCTGCCTAACATCCGTCAACATTCCCAACAGCGTGACATCCATAGGTAATGGAGCCTTCCAGATGTGCAGTGCCCTTGTCTCCATCACCATAGGTAATAGCGTAACAGATATAGGTTATGATGCTTTCTATAGCACGCCATGGTATAACAACCAACCTGACGGAATTGTCTATGCTGGCAAAGTAGCATACAAGTACAAAGGCTCCATGCCTTTAAAAACAAAAATCATACTGGAGGAAGGAATAGTAGGAATTGGCTCAAGTGCTTTCTTTAATTGCTACGGCTTGACCTCCATCACCATCCCTAACAGTGTAACATCCATCGGTGATAATGCTTTCTCTTATTGCAGTGACCTGACCTCTATCAAGGTAGGAAATGGTAATACTGTGTATGATTCAAGGGACAATTGCAATGCGATTATTGAAACAGCATCCAATTTACTTCTTTATGGATGTGTTAACACGGCCATACCTAGCAGTGTTACTTCTATCGGCGAATATGCTTTCTCTGGCTGCAACAGCGTGACTTCCATCACTATACCTAATGGTGTGACATCTATCGAAAATCATGCTTTCGAAGATTGTTGCGCTCTGAACTCCATCACCATATCCAATAGCGTGGCTTACATCGGCGTTAATGCTTTCAATGGCTGCAATGCTCTGACCTCCATTACCATCCCTAACCGTGTGACTTACATAAGCGAAGGTGTTTTTCAGGGGTGTAGCGATCTGACCTCCGTCACTATTCCTAACAGCGTCACATCTATTGGTGGTAGTGCTTTTTCCGGTTGTCGAAGCCTTACCTCCATCACCGTTCCTAACAGCGTCACATCAATTGGCAATAGTGCTTTTTCTGGTTGTCGAAACCTGACCTCCGTCACCATTCCTAATAGTGTAGTATCCATCGGTGGTAGTGCTTTCGCAGGATGTTGCGGTCTGACCACCGTCACCATTCCCAACAGCGTGACTAACATAAACGAAGGTGCATTTTTATCCTGTAGCGGTCTGACCTCTGTCACCATTCCTAACAGCGTAACAGAAATCGGTGTTAATGCTTTCTCATGGTGTAGCGGCCTGATCTCGGTCACTATCAACAGTAATGCCGTTATCTCTGCCAACCGATCTATTGGACGTAATTTGAGATATGTTTTTGGTAACAATGTGAAAAATTATGTCATAGGGGATGATGTAACCTCCATCGGCAGAAATGCTTTCTATGAGTGTAGCGGCCTGCTCTCCGTCACTATCCCTGAGAGTGTGACCTCCATCGGCGATCAAGCATTCTATGGCAGCGGTCTACTCTCCGTCATCATTCCGAACAACGTGACCACCATCGGCGAGAATGCTTTTCGAGGCAATACGAATCTGAATACAGTGATGGTAGGTAAAAATATTAGTAACATCGGTGACAATGCTTTTTCTGGTTGCAGTAACATGACTATATTCACCAGCTATGCTGCGGACATTCCAGCGGCCAACAGCTCCGTGTTTGAAGGCATCGACCTGACCAACGCCACACTCTACGTGCCAGCCTCTGCCCTCGAGGAATATGAAGAGACGAAACCGTGGAGTCGTTTCGGCGCCATCCTGCCGATAGACGAGAACAGTGTGGCTACCGCCATTGACAGCATTACAGAGGATAATGCCAACAAAGTTTATTACGACCTCAGAGGTCGTCGTATGACGTCTTTACAGAGTGGTCTCCTCATTGTCAAAGACAAGAGCGGTATAGCCCGCAAGGTAATAGTGAAATAGCATCTATCTAGCTCTTATGAATAACGGGTTGGATGGAAAGTCTGGCCCGTTGTTCGTTGAAGGAAGCAAAAGCTATTCATTATCGGACAGTGACAAGTGACAGGTTGATGAAGAGGGAAAGGTGCTGGAATAAAAGTTCGGAAAGTGCAATTGTTGAGAATAAATGGAAAATAGTAGGTATCGCAAATAAAGAATTTCTTTTTGTAATCAGGTGAATTACAAACAGATTACAATGTATGGCAACAACTATTATCAGAAAACCTGCATCATTCCTTCTTAGGGCAGACCTTTTAGAAGGGTTAAAACGCAACGCAGCACGTAAAAACAGAATGCTGAACAACTATGTGGAGAGTGTTCTGCTCGACATCGTTTTTGAAGAGCTAACGATGTGACCTAGGCAGCCATTAAGGAAGTAAGGACTGGCAAGAATCCGAAAAAGGTTTATTCAGATGTTGAAGAAATGTTTAATGATTTTCTTTGTGAGGAAGAATGAAATCATTCAAAACATCTACCCTGTACGCTTAGGCACTCATTCAGAACTGTTTGGCTGAAGAAAAGTGGTTAACTGAGGTGAAAGAAGTGGAAAAATGCCAAATAAGAGCGGAGAAACAGGTGATCGTAACGCAAAAATCACTACCTTAGCGGCGTGATTCAAATGATGAAGAGAATATACTTGATGATCATTCTGGGTTGTATTGTGCTCGGCATCAGGGCACAGGAGATAACAACCTCAGTTGTGGACAGTACTGTGACCACAACAGATAGGGTAGTGACACCCATTTTGGCCCCTTCACTTTCGGACTCCTTCTACGGCGACTCCCTCCATCTGCCTGTACTGACCCGTTTCGGACAGATGCCAACCCTCTGTGTTTACCCCTATCTATGGGGCAGCTATGGCAACTGGGACTTGCACAGAGGATTGAATATGAACCTGGGTGCCAGTGTCTTTGCCTCCTTCGGAAAAAATGCCTATCATAGCACAGGCTTTGAACAAGACATCACATTGATGTATGCCCAGCCTATCACTGATCATCTGTCATTGGCGATAGGGGGATACCTGAACAATCTCTATTGGGCGCATGATACTTACCGTAGTGCAGGGTTGAATGCCGTATTGGGCTATCGTTTCGATGAGCACTGGGAGGCTTACCTCTATGCACAGAAGGCATTGGTCAAACCTTCGGGCATTCGACATGGCTTTTGGGGAAGGGGGATGCCGTTACCTCTCTATGACATCGGCAATATCGGAGACCGCATCGGTTTTGCGGTGAAGTACAATTTCTCACCGAGTTTCAGTGTTCAGTTGAATGTGGAGAAACACGACTACGGTTATTGATGCTATCCCTTCCATTTCAGTCGTAAGCTGTTCATCACCACACTGACGCTGGAGAAGGCCATGAGGGCACTTGCCCACATCGGCGTGATCTGCCATTCCATTCCGAAGAGATAAGGAATGCCGGCGGCTAAGGGAATACATATTACATTATAGATAAAAGCCCAGAACAGGTTCTGACGAATCATTCCCACCGTTTCCTTTGACAAGCGGATGGCATCGGGAATGCGCCTCAGGTCGGTACCCATCAGTGTAACCTGTGCTACATCCATGGCAATGTCTGTTCCTTTCCCCATGGCGATGCTCACATCAGCAGCGGCCAGTGCCTGTGTGTCGTTGATGCCGTCGCCTACCATCGCCACATGCTTTCCTTGTGACTGTAGCTCGCGTACCAAGTCCTCTTTGTCTTGTGGCAGCACCTGACTGCGATAATGACTGATTCCTGCTTTCTCTGCCCAGTAGGCAGCAGCCTCTTCCTTGTCACCTGAGCACATATAGATATCCACTCCTTGCTTCTGAAGACTCCTCATAGCCTCACGGGCATGGGGCTTGAGTGTCTCACGTTGTTCAAGTTGTGTACTGAGGGTGGTGAATGGTGCGTCTGTCTTTCCATTCCCAGCAGTCAGCTCTCCGTTGGGTATCGTCAGCGTTCCTGTCTTGTCAATCACCAGCGCATTGATATTGCGGATATTCTCCAAGGCAGCGGCATCTTTGATCAGGATGTTTTTCTGTGCGGCTTTCCCGATACCCACCATCAGGGCAGTAGGAGTAGCCAATCCCAGGGCACAGGGACAAGCGATGACCAATACGCTGACGGCAGAGAGGATAGCCTTTGGCAACAGTGATTCTCCTCCAAAGACCCACCATATGATAAAGGTAAGGATAGCGACAGCGAGTACTGCAGGAACGAACACCAGGGCAATCTTGTCAACAACACGTTGTACGGGAGCCTTACTACCTTGTGCTTCCTGCACCATCCGGATAATATTGGCGAGCATAGTGTCTTTACCCACCTGCTGGGCACGGAAGCGAAGTGTTCCCCCTTTTACGATGGTGCCGGCGTACACATGATCACCTACCTTCTTTACTTCTGGAAGCGGTTCACCTGTAATCATGCTTTCGTCAATTCTTAACTCATGGTCATCTGTGAGCACACTTCCATCCACGGGAATCTTCTCTCCTGCCTTCACGATGATCACATCACCTTTTTGCAAGGTCGCAATAGGGACTTCATCACCAGTATCCAGTCGCGCGGTCTTTGGGGCAAGTCCCATCAGTGCACGAATTGCTGAGGCGGTACCGTTCTTGGCTCTCTCTTCCATGAGCCTGCCTGTTAAGACAAAGGTGATGATCATCACCGAGGCATCGAAATAAGTGTTCCATGAAATCCCTCTGCTGCCCCAGAGCTGTTCGCCCCAGAATGTGTTCACGGTACTGAAGAGGAAAGAGATGCCTGTTGACATTGCCACCAGCGTGTCCATGTTGGCCATGCGATGCAGCAATTGCTTCCAGGCGTTCACAAAGAATTGACGACCGCAATAAATCAGGTTTGCCAATGAGATGATCAGCATGGTCTGGTTCGCAACATTCCTGTCGCCTACATGAATCCATCCCATGGCAATGGCCATGACAAGGAATGCGAAGATCCATGATATGATAACCCTCTGCCGCAGTTGCCGATAGGCATTCTTCTCTATCTCCACTATATTGCGGTCTTCTTCTATGACTAAGTCATAGCCAGCCTTGACGATTTCGTCTTTCATCTGCTGAGGGGTGATGGTGGAAGGATCATATTCCACCAAGACAGTGCGGGCAGGGAAATTCACACTGGCAGTGGCTACACCCTCTAACTGGTTCATCTTCCGTTCCACGTTAGCGGCACAGCCAGCACACATCATGCCAATCACGGCAATCGTTTTCTTCTCCATCGTTTCTATGTGAGGATAGAGTCGTGTGCTTTACTGAGATTCCTTTTTCTGTTTCTTGAGCTGTTTCTCACGTGCTTTCTTCTCTTCCTTCAACCGTTTCTTCTCCTCCTTCAGCCTTTTCTTCTCAGCTTTAGCCGCCTCCTTCCTACGTTTCTTTTCTGCTTTGGCCTCTTCCTTGCTGCGTTTCTTTTCTGCTTTCGCTTCCTTCTTGGCAACGGCAGCGTTTTCAATAGCCTCGCGCAGCATATCCTTATTGAAGGTAATCACCTGTCCAAGAAGTCCTATGGAGAGCAGTTGATCCTTGTCTTTCATCTTGACGTGAGTGGTGTTGAACAGATAATAGTTCTTCACCTTGAGCATGGAACCCAAGGTGCCCTCTATCGCTTTGTTCACCACGTTCTTCCCTAAGCGTGTGAGGCCATTGTCGGCAAATCCTCTTTCTTCTGCTTCTTCATCGACATATTCCTTGACAGCTTTCATCATGGCTGCCTTGTGAGCCTTTTTGTCGGGTACGGTTTGTGTCATCAGGATGGCCATGCCAATCACGATGACGAGTGCTAATAGTTTCTTCATTTTATGATAGGTTTCATCAATTGATGGCGCAAAGATAGTCATTTTTTTGGTAACACCATCATTTCTTACCAACTCTTTTATCTTCCTGCTGACTATTTCCCCTCTCGAAAGACCTGGGTGGTCATGCCTGTCATTCGCTTGAAATACTTACAGAAGAATGAGGGATTGGGGAAGTTCATCTCATCGGCAATCTCGGCTGCACTCTTGTTGGTATGACGCAGTTCCACTTTGATACGCGTGATAATGGCATCGTCGATCCACTGTTTGGCGGCCTTACCGCTGACTTGTTTCACCAGTGTGCTCATGTATCGGGGTGAGAGGAAGAGGTGCTGGGCATAAAAGTCGATGTTGTGCTCCTGGGTGGCATAGCGGCTCACCAGCTGGACGAAGTCGGTGAATACTCGTTGCTCACGCGAGAGTGAGCCACGGCTTTCGTTCTCATGGCGGTTCCATAGATAGTCGGCTTGCCACAGGAAAGCTGCTGTCAGATTGAGTATCACTTGCGCTGCCTTCTGTTCACTATGTATGATATTATATAATAAGGTATGGAGGGCCTCCACTTGTTTCATCTCCTCTTCGGACAAAGAAAAGTTGCAGTCGCGAACATGCCCGTCCATCAGTTTGGGTAAGTCATTGGGGAAAACCAGACGGGCTATCTCGTCAGTGAGTGACAGTCCGAAACCTTGTATGTCATCGGAGAAACCATGAGGCTCCACAATGCTGTTCTGACTCAGGAATATGAGTTGTCCAGCTTCGAAACGGTGTTGTGTCAGGTTAACAATAGGTGTGACATATCCACGGGTCAGAACGATGACTCGCATTTCTGGTAAGACGAAAGTGTCTTCTGACAGTTTCGACATCAGATGCCCAACGGGAGGATTCCGTGCTATCAGCAGATGCTTGGAGAGATACTCGCTCATCAGTTGATTCCGATCCTTTTGTCTGTTACCAGGGTTTACGGAATACTCTTCAGCTTCCAGGATCCTACTCAGTTGACTCAAATTGAATTGTTTCAGTTGTTTCATTTTTTATTTACTGTTTTGGATGCAAATATACACAAAATTTTGGGCTAAACCATGTCCAATATGACGAAATTGTACAAAAGGGACATTTATTCATCGAAAAGGATAGCAGGAATATGTATTTATTGCCGTATCTTTGCAGCGATAAACAAAAAGATGATTGATATGAGAATACTGATGGGTTTATTGTTTGCGGTGACTGTTTGGGCAGCCAATGCTCAATCAATGAACGAGCGGGGAGTTCAAAGCTGTTATACTTTGGATGAGTGCCAGCAGGCTGCTGAGAAAAACTATCCACTGATCCAACGGATGGACTTGATACGGCAGACCACTGCCCTGACGGTGCAAAACATTCAGAAAGGGTGGTTGCCGCAAGTGTCAGCTACAGCACAAGCTACCTACCAGAGTGATGTGACGGCTTTCCCAGAAAAGATACAGTCGGTGTATCAGCAGATAGGCATTGAAATGCAAGGACTGAGGAAAGACCAGTATCGTGTTGGAATAGACATCCAACAGACTGTTTTCGATGGTGGAGCCATAAAGAGCCAGAAAGAAGTGGCTCGATGGCAAGGCAATGTGCAGGAGGCCCAGAATGAAGTCAATATGTATCCCGTTCGCAAGCAAGTAAATGAGATGTATTTCTCCCTGCTGCTACTTGACAGCCAGATTCAGTTGAATCGTGATCTTCAGGAACTGCTGGATGGAAACGAAAAGAAACTGGCCTCTATGCTCAAAGGAGGGACGGCCGCAGAGAGTGATTACCAGAATGTAAAGGCTGAACGACTGAACGTAAAGCAGAATCTGACCAGTTTGGAGTCACAGCGTCAAACGGTGGCAAGGATGCTCAGCGTTTTTTGCGGCATTGAGATCAAGGAAGTGACTAAGCCTGTTCCGTCTGTTGCTCTATCACAACAAGAAGGACTACGGCCAGAGCTAAAGGCGATTGATGCTCAGCTGCGTTTAGCTGATGCGCAGGAAAAGACACTCGATGCAGCGTTGCTGCCCCGATTGGGCGTATTTGCTCAGGGCTTTTACGGTTACCCTGGTTACAATATGTTTGAGGACATGATCCACCGTCAATGGTCTCTGAACGGAATGATTGGTGCTCGTCTTTCCTGGAACATCGGTGCTCTCTACACTCGTAAAAACGACAAAGCAAAGTTGCAGCTTGCGCGCCAGACGGCGGAGAACAGTCGTGAGGTGTTCTTGTTTAACAATAACCTGGAACAGATTCAGCAGAATGAGAACATCGACCGGTTCCGAAAACTCATGGCTGAGGATGAGGAGATCATCAAGCTTCGTTCTCAGGTACGTAAGGCAGCAGAGTCTAAACTGAGGCACGGTATTATCGATGTAAACGACCTGCTACGTGAAATCAATGCGGAGAATGCTGCACGTGTTCAACAGTCGATGCATGAGATTGAAATGCTGAAAGAGATTTATAATCAAAAATATACAAAAGGGGAACCATTGTCGCTCTCACTATAAAGGAGTATAGTGACTTCTATCTAATAGTATTCAATAAAACTATCATATCATGATGACAACAACAAAACAAAAACCACATGAGTATTCACCATCTTCTAATAAAAAAAGATGTGGCATTGGATGTATCTGTTGCCTTTTCCTTTGGGGGGTAGTCTCATGTTCGACCCAAGAAAAAGAGTACGATGCTACGGGTACGTTTGAGGCCACAGAGACAACCGTATTTGCCGAGCAAAGTGGGGCATTGCTTACATTCAATATCAGCGAGGGTGACAAAATCACTCAAGGACAAGAAGTGGGGCTCGTGGATACCACACAGATCTGGTTGAAAATCAAGCAACTGGGTGCCACGAAACAAATTTACCAGAGTCAGAAACCCGACATGCAGAAGCAGATTGCCGCAACTCGCCAGCAACTGGCAAAGGCACAGCAGGAGCAGCGCCGATATCAGGAACTGGTGGCAGATGGTGCCGCACCCAGTAAGATGCTCGATGATGCTAAATCCCAGGTACTGCTGCTCCAGCGACAGCTTGATGCCCAGATATCCTCCCTCAACACCCAGCTTTCCACGCTCAATTCCCAACAGGCAGCTACTGACGTTCAGGTGAGTCAGTTGCGTGACCAGCTCAGCAAGTGTCATGTGTTAGCTCCCATCAGCGGAACCGTTTTGGAGAAATACGTGGAGCAGGGTGAATTTGTAGCAACAGGAAAACCGTTGCTGAAAGTGGCTGACACTGAGAATATGTTTATTCGTGCCTATGTGACTTCAGCCCAGCTGCAGACGGTGAAGGTAGGACAAACGGTGAAGGTTTTTGCTGACTATGGCAATGGCCAGAAGAAAGAATATGACGGGACTGTCAGTTGGATCAGCAGCCGTTCGGAGTTTACACCCAAGACCATCCTGACCGATGATGAGCGTGCGGATCTGGTCTATGCCATGAAGGTGGCAATCAAAAACGATGGCTTTGCCAAGATTGGAATGTATGGGGAGGTGAAATTCTAAGTGATGAGTGAATAATTGGCTACCGCTATGGATGCAATAGAAGTTAAGCATGTGTCAAAGAAATACGGGAAAGTGAAGGCACTTGACGATGTGTCGTTCTCTGTCGGTAAAGGCGAAGTGTTCGGACTGATAGGTCCTGACGGTGCTGGTAAGACAACGTTGTTCCGTATCCTCTGTACATTGCTGCTGCCTGATGCTGGTAGTACAATGGTGGATGGCTTTGACACTGTGAGTCAGATGAAGGAAATCCGTCGTCGTGTGGGCTATATGCCTGGCAGGTTCTCGTTGTATCAGGACCTGACGGTGCAGGAGAATCTGGAGTTCTTTGCCACCCTCTTTGGTACCACAGTAGATGAGGGCTACGATAGTATTAAGGCCATCTACTCACAGATAGAACGGTTTCGTGACCGAAAGGCAGGAGCCCTTTCTGGTGGAATGAAGCAGAAACTGGCATTGTCGTGTGCCTTGGTACATAGTCCCAGTGTACTTTTCCTCGATGAGCCCACTACTGGTGTCGATCCTGTGAGTCGCAAGGAGTTTTGGGAGATGTTGGAAACCTTAAAAGAACGTGGCATCACCATTGTGGCTTCGACGCCTTATCTTGACGAGGTGCGCCGTTGTGAAAGGGTGGCATTTCTCGATCAGGGTCATCTGCGAGGCATAGATACACCTGATATCATCCTCGATCGCTTTGCCGATATCTTCAACCCGCCAGGCATTGAGCACAAGAATGCTGAGACTGTGACACAGTCACAAACAGAATCTGTCATTGAAGTGCAGCATCTGGTCAAGACTTTTGGATCATTCCATGCCGTTGATGATATCAGTTTCAGCGTTAGAAGAGGTGAGATCTTCGGTTTCCTAGGTGCCAATGGTGCAGGTAAGACAACGGCCATGCACATGCTGACAGGACTGAACCAGCCTACCAGTGGTACGGGAACGGTGGTGGGGTACGATATCCGCACCCAGCATGAGCAGATCAAGAAGCATATCGGTTATATGTCTCAGAAATTCTCGCTCTACGAAGATCTGACCGTAGCTGAGAATATCCGTCTCTTTGCTGGTATCTATGGCATGAAAGACAAAGAGATAACCCGTAAGACCGACGAACTGCTGGAGCGTCTTCAGTTTTCTGAACACAAGAATGACCTTGTATCTTCGCTCCCCCTGGGATGGAAACAGAAACTGGCTTTCTCTGTGTCCATCTTCCATGAGCCGGGTGTGGTGTTCCTCGACGAGCCCACAGGAGGTGTCGATCCTGCCACACGCCGACAGTTCTGGGAACTCATCTACGATGCGGCTGCCCGCGGTATCACCATTTTCGTAACCACACACTATATGGACGAAGCAGAGTATTGCGACCGTATCTCTATCATGGTAGATGGAAAAATCAGTGCCCTTGGTACCCCCGAGGAATTAAAACGTCGCTTCCAGCAACCAGACATGGATCATGTGTTTACATATCTGGCCCGTCAGGCCACGCGATCATCGGGTTAATGTTTGAAAGCCGTTATGCCTTTCGTTATACCGTTATATCGTTATACCGTTATATCGATATACCGAAAAAATGAATTATTCAAGAAAATGAAACAATTTATATCATTTGTGATCAAGGAGGCTCGCCACATTCTGCGCGACCGTCGCACGATGCTTATCCTTTTCGGTATGCCTATCGTGCTGATGCTACTTTTCGGCTTTGCCATCACCAACGATGTGAAGAATGTGCGTGTGGTAGTAGTCACGTCACAGATGGACCATCAGACCCAGACTGCAGTTAATCGCCTGGCCGCTTCGGAATATTTCAATATCACAAATACTGTAGGCACCAGTAAGGAGGCAGAACAGCTGATTCGCAATCAGAAGGCAGATATGGCTGTGGTGTTCGGCTTGGACTTCGCATCGAAGAAAAGCGGTCTGCAATTCATTGTTGATGCATCGGACCCAAACATGGCACAGCAATGGACCACCTATGCCCAGCAGGTAATAGTAAATTCTCAATTGTCATTTGTCAATTCAAAGATGCTCTATAATCCGCAGATGAAGTCGGCTTATAATTTCGTACCTGCCATTATGGGTATGCTGCTCATGCTGATTTGTGCCATGATGACTTCTATCAGCATCGTCCGTGAGAAGGAGAAAGGTACGATGGAAGTGCTGCTCGTATCGCCTGTACGACCGCTGATGATTATCATTGCCAAGGCCATACCTTATTTGATACTTGCCTTTGCCATTCTGGTTAGCATCCTACTTATGGCCCGTTATGTGCTGGGGGTTCCCTTGGCGGGCTCTATAGTATGGATATTCCTGGTCAGTGCTATTTACATTCTGTTAGCTCTGTCGTTAGGACTCCTTATCTCCAATATTGCCACCAGTCAACTCATGGCGTTGCTGCTCTCTGCGATGGTGCTACTCATGCCCATCGTCATGCTGTCGGGCATGCTTTTTCCCATTGAGTCGATGCCAACGATCTTGCAATGGCTGTCTGCCATTGTCCCTCCTCGCTATTATATCGAAGCGATGCGTAAACTGATGATTATGGGTGTGGGGCTTGGTGAAGTGATGCGAGAAATAACCGTCCTATCTGGAATGACCCTTTTGTTGCTGGTTATTTCACTGGCAAAGTTCAAGATCCGGTTGGAATGACCTTTCGTAATAACGATAACACGTTTTAACGATATAACGGTATAACGATTCATGAAAATAATAAAATATCTGATTCAAAAGGAGTTCCTGCAGATTCGTCGCAACCCATTCCTGCCCAAGCTCATCTTCATATTCCCTATCATGATTATGTGCGTGATGCCTTGGGTCATGAACCAGGAGGTGAAGAATATCCGAGTCAGCGTGGTTGATAACGATCACTCCACGGTGAGTCAGCAATTGGTACATAGTATTGAGCAGAGTAAGTATTTCCTGTTCAGCGGACAGCAACCTTCTTATGAAGCTGCCTTGAAGGAAATAGAGAAGAGCATGACCGATATAGTGCTGGTCATCCCTCCAAACTACGGAAAGACAGTGGAAATGGTTGCAAATGGTCAGCCTCTTCCTTCAAAAGAAACAGGGGGAAAGCTGCTGATTGCAGCCAATGCCGTGAATGGTACAAAAGGAGGAATCGGCAGTAGCTATTTGGCTCAGATTGTCAGCAAGTCGCTCCCTATCCAGCAGAGAGAGGCTGGGAGCGGAGCTGTCCTTTATCTCTATAACAAACACCTTAACTATAAGGTGTTCATGATTCCCGCCCTGTTGGCCATTGTCATGATGCTGATGTGTGGATTCTTGCCCGCCCTGAATATTGTAGGCGAGAAGGAGACGGGAACGATCGAACAGATCAACGTTACGCCAGTGTCTAAGTGGGCGTTTATTCTTGCTAAACTCATTCCATACTGGCTCATCGGACTCTTCATCGTCACTGTATGCTTGCTGCTGGCATGGGGTGTTTACGGCATTACTTGTCAAGGACCGTTGTGGCTGGTTTATCTGCTGGCTATGCTATTGGCATTGTTCTTTTCTTCATTCGGCCTGCTCATTAGTAACTACAGCGACACGCTGCAACAGGCTATGTTCGTGATGTGGTTTTTCGTAGTTTGTCTGATGTTGCTCAGTGGACTCTTCACTCCCACACGTTCCATGCCAGACTGGTCATATGCTACCACTTACGTCAACCCCATGCACTATTTCATCGATGCTGTGCGCAACGTGTTTGTACGTGGCGGTGGCTTCAGCAGTGTCTTCCATCAGGTGCTAGCTCTAGTAGGCTTCTCCCTATTCATGGGTACATGGGCCGTTTTCAGTTATAAGAAGAATACCTGAAAACCTGTTATCATGAAATGATTTGCGTTAATCTTCCCAAAATGCTTTGCGGCATCAGTATTTTTTCGTATATTTGCCCCGAATATGTCAAAAGAAGGTGATTAACAATAATAAGAAAACATATGAGATTAGACGGAAGAAGAGAAAGTAACAACGTGGACGACCGCCGCGGTATGACCGCAGGAAAGGCCGCAGGTATCGGACTGGGTGGTATCGTGATGATCGCCCTGATTACTTTTATGTCGGGTGGAAACCTGGGTGATGTTATCAGTAATGTGGGAACGCAGATGGCCCAGAGTGAGAATGTAACGACACAGGAGGGACAGCGTGAGTTCACTGCTGAAGAGCAGGAACTGGCCAAGTTCTCCAGTCAGATCCTGGCAGGAACTGAGGATGTGTGGTCGAAGGTGTTCCAGCAGATGGGGCGCACCTACACACCACCGAAGATGGTTCTTTATACCGGTAGGGTGCAGACAGCTTGCGGTGCCGGATCTGCTCAGGTTGGTCCTTTCTACTGTTCTGGTGATCAGTGCTTGTATATCGACCTCTCTTTCTTCACGACCATGAAGAAGCAGCTGGGTGCCGATGGTGACTTTGCCTATGCCTATGTGATTGCCCATGAGGTGGGTCATCATGTGGAGCATCTGCTGGGAACACTGGGACAGGCTCATAACGCGATGAGTCGTACCAATAAGGTTCAAGCTAACAAGATCAGCGTGCGCCTGGAACTGTTAGCCGACTACTACGCTGGTGTGTGGGCACATTATGACAATGAAATGTACAACTCCCTCGAGGATGGTGACATTGAAGAAGCTATTCGTTGTGCTCAGGTCATCGGTGACAATTACTTACAGGAAAAGGCTCAGGGATACAGTCAGCCGGAGTCCTTCACTCACGGTACCTCATCACAGCGTATGCGCTGGCTGAAGAAAGGTCTTCAGACTGGTGATATGAATGGTGGGCCACGTCTTAATATGAGTGATAGCGAACTGGGTTCATAATCCCTTCCATCATTTCAAAGCTCAACTTCCGCAGGTCCTCTTGTAGTACTTGTGGAAGTTGTTTTGTGCACACTTTTAGTTAAATACTTTAAATACTTAGTTCTTTTTTCTTTTTTCTCCTTGAATGTGTGTAATTTTGCATCTTCAAAATCGTAATTAGGAAGAAAAAGGATATGTTTGAGAATCTAAGTGACAGACTTGAACGGTCGTTCAAGATCCTGAAAGGTGAGGGGAAAATCACCGAGATCAATGTTGCTGAGACTTTGAAAGATGTTCGTCGGGCCTTGTTGGATGCCGACGTTAATTATAAGGTTGCCAAGTCTTTTACTGATACTGTCAAGCAAAAAGCATTGGGTATGAATGTGCTCACTGCCGTTAAGCCGGGACAGTTGATGGTGAAGATCGTTCACGATGAGTTGGCAGAACTGATGGGTGGTGAGACCGTTGGCTTGAAACTTGAAGGGAAACCTTCGATTATCCTGATGTCGGGATTGCAGGGATCGGGTAAAACCACTTTCTCTGGCAAACTGGCCAACATGCTGAAGAAGAAGCAACACAAGAAACCCTTGCTGGTGGCTTGCGACGTCTATCGTCCTGCCGCCATAGAGCAGTTAAAGGTAGTGGGTGCCTCTGTGGAGGTTCCCGTTTATAGCGAGGATGGTAACAAGAATGTGGTGGAGATTGCCAACAATGCCATTCGTGAGGCGAAAGCCAAAGGGAACGATGTGGTGATCATCGATACCGCTGGTCGTCTGGCCGTTGACGAGGAGATGATGAACGAGATTGCCACGCTGAAAGAGGCTGTGAACCCTGATGAGACTCTCTTCGTCGTTGATTCCATGACAGGTCAGGATGCTGTGAATACGGCAAAGGAGTTCAATGATCGTCTGGATTTCGATGGTGTTATCCTTACGAAACTTGATGGCGATACACGTGGTGGTGCTGCCCTCTCTATTCGCACGGTGGTCACCAAGCCTATCAAGTTTATTGGTACGGGTGAGAAGATGGAGGCCATTGATGCCTTCCATCCCAATCGTATGGCTGACCGAATCCTTGGCATGGGTGACGTTGTCTCTTTGGTAGAACGTGCCCAGGAACAATACGATGAGGAAGAAGCACGTCGTTTGCAGAAGAAGATTGCGAAGAACAAGTTCGACTTCAATGACTTCTTGGGACAGATTAACCAGATTAAGAAGATGGGTAATCTGAAAGACCTTGCCGCGATGATCCCTGGTGTAGGTAAGCAGCTAAAAGATATTGACATCGATGATAATGCTTTCAAAGGCATCGAAGCCATTATCCAAAGTATGACTCCAAAGGAGCGTTCCAACCCTGAAATCCTGAACCAGAGCCGTCGTATGCGTATTGCCAAAGGTTCTGGTACCAATATCCAGGAGGTGAACCGACTGATTAAGCAGTTCGATCAAACCCGTAAGATGATGAAGATGGTGACAGGTGGCGGTATGCGCAACATGATGGGTGCCATGAAGAATATGAAGGGCGGAATGCCGAAGATGTAAAATAATTAAAAAGTTGAAGAATTGAAAAGTTGAAGTTCTCTTCAATTCTTCAATTCTTCAACTTTTCAATTTTTCAATTCTTCAATTCTTCAATTTTTCAATTTTTCAATTCTTGAATTCTTCAATTCTATAATATGCAACTGATAGACGGGAAGGCAACGGCAGCAGCCATTAAGGCTGAGATTGCCGAGGAAGTGAAAGAGATTGTAGCTAAGGGTGGTAAACAGCCGCATCTGGCCGCAGTGTTGGTGGGTCATGATGGTGGCTCT
>CACXMM010000040.1 GCA_902768785.1 uncultured Prevotellaceae bacterium | reverse complement strand
GCAGCCTAAGACGAATACGGATGAGTTTATCCTGCAGGATACAAGCGACCATGGTAACTACCGTGTGCTGAACCTTGCTTCGAACACGTTCAACGAGAACGAGACATCCTATTACCATAAGAGTATTGGTGGATATCATGCGGCCAAGCTGCGCCGTTACCAGGACCTGATCGATGTTTACCTGACGAAGGAGATGCAAGAGATGATGCCTGCCATTGCCAATGCCGCTGGTGATATGACCAAGGTGAACGGTGACAGCATCTTCCCCGTACTGAATATGCTGAACATGCGCTATGCCATCATGCCTTTGCAAGGAGGTGAGACGGTGCCTGTAAAGAACCCCTATGCCTATGGCAATGCCTGGTTTGTCGATGAGGTGAAGTATGTGGAGAACGCCAATCAGGAGATGGATGCTTTGGGCAAACTGAGTCTGCGCCATCAGGCTGTTGCTGATCAGAAATTCAAGGAACAGCTGGGAGAGGCGAAGGTGCAGGACGATACCTCAGTGGTCACCCTTACTGCCTATGAGCCGAACCATCTGACATATAATGTACAGTCGGGAAAGGGCGGTGTGGTTGTCTTCTCGGAGATCTATTATCCTGGATGGACTGCCACTGTGGATGGTCGTCCTGCCGAACTGGGCCGTGTGGATTATGTGCTGCGTGCCATGCAGGTGGCTCCTGGCACACACCAGGTGGAGCTGATGTTCTATCCGAAGAGTATCAATACCACGGAGGCTATTGCCTATCTGGCCTACGCCGTCTTGTTAATAGCCATTCTGCTGATTGCTTTTTTTGAGTGGAAAAAGAATAAAAAAGTTCTGGTATGAAGAAACTGTTGTCGTTGCCCCCGAACTTGGTAGGCTGTTTCCATGAAGTGACAGGCTACGACCGTAAGGAATGGTTCTGTAGTCACGACCCTGTAGGAAAGAAACTGGGATCGGGCGGGGGTACCGCATGGCTCTTGGAGGAGTGCTTTAGGAAGGAGACAGGAGACAGGAGGAAGGAGACAGGAGAAAGGAGACAGGAGGAAGGAGACAGAAGACAGGAGGCAGGAGAGACCTTCGAGCGTTGGTTGGCAGCAGAGAAACGCTTGCTGCTTCATGCTGGTGGCCAGAGTCGTCGCCTGCCTGCCTATGCGCCTTCGGGAAAGATCCTTACCCCCATTCCCGTGTTCCGTTGGGAACGGGGACAACGGTTGTCGCAGGATCTGTTATCTTTGCAGATCCCTTTATACCAACGTATCTTTGATAACGCCCCAGCCTTCCTACATACTATGATCGTCAGTGGCGATGTCTATATCCGGGCCACAAAACCTTTGCAGAAGATTCCTGAAGCTGATGTTGTGTGCTATGGTTTATGGCTTGGACCAGATATCGCCCGTAACCACGGTGTGTTCGTAAGCAAACGCAGTCATCCCTCCACTTTGGCTTGTATGTTGCAGAAGCCATCGGTGCAGACGCTTGGAGAACTGATGAAGGATCATTTCTATCTTACGGATGTGGGCATCTGGCTGCTGAGTGACAGAGCTGTGAGGCTGCTGATGAAACGGTGTCTGGCTACAAGCACAAGTGATTCTAACAGCTGCCCTTATAAAGAATATGACCTCTATGGTGAATTTGGCTGTGCCCTGGGTGCGAATCCTGGTATTGTTGATGAGGAACTCAATAGCTTGACAGTGGCTGTCTTGCCCCTGCCGGGAGGTGAGTTCTATCATTTCGGCACATCCCATGAAATTATCTCTTCAACCTTGGCTGTCCAGAACCTGGTGAACGACCAACGTGAGATTATGCACCATTCGTTGAAACCCCATCCTGCCATGTTCGTGCAGAATGCTGTTACCGAGACACCTATCACGGAGAACAACCAGGACCTTTGGGTAGAGAACAGCTTCGTTGGGAGACACTGGACTTTGGCTCATGAGAACATCATCACGGGTGTGCCTGAGAACGACTGGGAGCTCTCTCTCCGTTCAGGAGACTGTGTTGATATCGTTCCTGTGGAGGAACATTCCTATGTGATACGTCCTTATGGATATAATGATCTTTTCCGCGGTGATCTCACTGATGATCGTACCTTGTTCTTAGGACAGTCTTTTCCACAATGGGCAGAGGAACGGCAACTTGACGTGCCGACCATAGAGGGACATGAGGACATGCAAAGTGCCCGAATCTTTCCTGTGGTAGAGAACCTCCATGATGCTGGCTTGCTGTTACGATGGATGATGCATCAGCCCGATCTCCAAGGGGGAAAACGTTTGTGGGCGCAATGCAGGAAGATGAGTGCCGAAGAGATCTCTGCAGAGGCCAATCTCCGTAGGCTGATTCGTCAGCGCACCGCTTTTCGCACTGACAATTGGAGGGCTTTGGCGCGAAACTATGAACATAGTGTATTCTATCAGATTGACTTGGAGGATGCGGCGAACAACTTTGCCACCTATCAGATAGCAGAACCCTTGCCTGTTCCTGAGCAGGCGCCTTTGCTCACCCGTATCCACGACAGCATGTTCCGTTCTCAGTTGGCACGTCTGCGTGAAGGAGAGAACACGCCCCTTTCCTCCCAATATGAAGAGAAGGCCTTCTCCCTGCTTCGCGAAGGACTCACCGATCGGATCTTATCAGAAAAACAGACCCCACGTATGTCAGTATATAGCGATCAGATCGTGTGGGGACGTTCTCCAGTTCGCATCGATATTGCTGGCGGATGGAGTGATACTCCACCGTATTGCCTGATGGAAGGAGGAAACGTGGTGAACTTGGCCATTGAGCTGAATGGACAGCCTCCACTGCAGACCTATGTCCGCCCTTGTAAGGATCCGAAGATTGTGCTTCGAAGTATTGATCTGGGCGCTATGGAGGTGGTGCGTACCTATGAGGAACTGGCCGATTTCAAACATGTAGGTAGTCCGTTCTCTATTCCCAAGGCGGCCCTGGCTTTGGCAGGCTTCCTGCCGGGCTTTTCTACAGAGGTGTTTGACACCTTGGAACATCGGCTCACCGCTTTCGGGTGTGGCATAGAACTCACGTTGTTGTCAGCTATTCCTGCGGGAAGTGGCTTGGGAACAAGTAGTGTGTTGGCAGCAACCGTGCTTGGGGCACTGAGTGATTTCTGTGGATTGGCATGGGATAAGAATGAGATCGGGCATCGTACACTGGTGTTGGAACAGCTCCTAACAACTGGTGGTGGCTGGCAAGACCAGTTCGGTGGTATCCTGCAAGGAGTGAAACTGCTGCAGACGGAGAGGGGATTTGATCAGAGTCCCGTGGTACGTTGGTTACCCAACGATCTGTTTACGTTCCCGGAATACCGTGCCTGTCATCTGCTCTATTATACGGGTATCACTCGCACTGCCAAGACCATTCTGGCAGAGATCGTACGACGTATGTTCCTGAACCAGCATGAGGAATTGGCTTTGCTACGAGAGATGAAGAGTCATGCGATGGACATGTATGAGGCGATACAGCGTGCCGACTTCTTCGAGATGGGACGACTCGTTCGCCGGACATGGGGTCAGAATCAGGCCATCGATAAAGGAACGAATCCTCCGGAGGTACAGGCCATCATCAGTCAGATCGATGATTTGTGCTTAGGTTATAAACTTTCGGGTGCTGGTGGTGGCGGCTATCTTTATATGGTTGCCAAAGATCCTGAGGCGGCAGCACGAATCAAACAACAGTTAATCTTTCATCGTCCGAATGCCAATGCTCGTTTCGTGGAAATGTCACTGAGCACCACAGGACTGCAGGTGAGTAGAAGTTAAGGAGCATGGCATATTGTTATAAATATCCGCATCCTGCTGTCACTGCTGATTGTATCGTCGTGGCAACAGATGATCAACAGAGACCGTGTGTGTTGCTCATCCAGCGTAAACATGAGCCGTGTCAAGGACAGTGGGCTTTTCCTGGTGGGTTCATGAATATCGATGAGACCACAGAGGAAGCAGCGATTAGGGAATTAGAGGAAGAGACAGGCATCCGAATTGCCAAGGATGCTATCTGTCAGGTAGGTGCATATTCTGCTGTGGACAGGGATCCTCGTGAACGTGTGATCACCGTGGCCTATCTTGTCACCCTTCCTCAGATCTGTCAGGTTGCAGGTAGTGATGATGCAGCTTGTGCGAAATGGTTCCCCTTGTCGGAACTGCCCCCCTTGGCGTTCGATCATCCTCAGATCCTTGCTGATGCTTTGATAATTATGAAAAGGAGAACAGAAAAGACACAATAAGTTCGAATAGGGTAATGGAGCTTCAGACAAAGGTAAACATTGGGAAATCGGCATGGCAGATTGCACCCACCGATCATTTGCTCTTCGTGGGCAGTTGCTTTGCTGCGAATATCGGACAGCACTTCTGTGACTACCAGTTCCGTGCCGTAGTGAACCCCTTTGGTGTAATGTATAACCCTGTCAGTATCCTGCATACCCTGCACCGAATGTTTTCCCATGAATTAGCAGTGGTGGATTGCTCTTCCTCCTCAGAGACTCCACGTTTCCCTGTTCCCGATGTAGTCATTCTAACTTTGGGCACCAACCATGTCTATATCCTGAAAGAGACAGGAGAAGTGGTGGATAATTGTCAGAAACGGCCACAGTGTCTCTTTGAGGAGAAGGAACTGTCGGTGGAAGAGTGTTCTGCCACTCTTGCTCAGGCTGTCTCCTTCTTAAAAACCGTTAGGAAAACTGTAAGAATCATCCTCACGGTGAGTCCTATCCGTTATGCAAAATATGGATTTCATGGCAGTCAGTTGTCAAAGGCAACCCTCCTCTTGGCATGCCACCGTGTCGTGAAGGATCATGAGCAAGACGAAATACCGCTCGTTTATTTCCCAGCTTACGAGATTATGAACGATGAATTGCGTGACTACCGTTTCTATGCTGCAGATATGCTGCACCCGTCCGATCAGGCTGTGGAATATATCTGGCAGCGTTTCGCCAACACTTTTTTCTCATCTGATTCTTTCCGCTTCATGGAGGAGTATCGTCCGATCAGACAGGCACTACAGCATAAACCCTTCCACCCCGACAGTGAGGAGTATCGCCTTTTTTTGGCTCAGGCACAGCAACGCCAGCTGTCTTTCCGACGGAAATACGGTCTCGATCAGTGATGAAATTGTAATTTCTTCGAGGGATTGCTGTCAGTTTCGGATAATTTGTGTATTTTTGCATGAAAATAGTATAATAGTGACAAAGAAAGCATCATGACATATACAATTGAAAAGATTACAACCCTGATAGGGGCGCGTCGTTTTGGAACACAAGAGGCCAATATCCGTTGGCTGCTGACCGATAGTCGGTCGCTTTGCTTTCCCGAGGAGACACTCTTTTTTGCTTTGAAGACAAAACGCAACGATGGTCATTTTTATTTAGGCGATCTGTATCGTCGCGGAGTACGGAATTTCGTAGTACAAGTGGTGCCTGCTCAATATGGAGAGCTGTATCCACAAGCTAATTTCCTGAAGGTAGTGGATACCCTGGCAGCCTTACAGCGTCTGGCTGAACGTCACCGTGATGAGTTCAATATCCCCATCGTGGGCATTACAGGAAGTAATGGAAAGACCATGGTGAAGGAGTGGCTGTATCAACTGCTCTCAGGCGTGGGATTGTCACATGATCCAATGGCTCAACAGCAGACGGAACCTTTGTCGGTAACGCGTTCGCCAAAAAGTTATAATTCACAGATTGGTGTGCCCCTGTCGGTATGGCTGTTGAACGAGAATACCCGTGTAGGACTTTTCGAGGCAGGAATCAGTGAGCCGGGGGAAATGCTGTCGTTGCATGATATCATTCAGCCAACCCTGGGAGTGTTTACTTCCTTAGGAAGTGCTCACCAGGAGAACTTCCGTTCTTTGGATGAGAAGTGTACGGAGAAACTTCAGCTATTCCATGATACGGATGCAGTGGTCTATTGCTCAGACGACGACACGGTGAGCCGTTGCATGCGCCGTAGCGGTTACAAAGGGGAGCGCCTTACATGGTCTCGCGAGAACAGTGATGCCACCTTCTTTGTGAAGGAGGTGACGAGTACGGAAGCCTCCTCCTCTTCTCAGCTCTCTACGAGAGTGTCCTATATATATAAAGGTATAGAGGGACAATATGTAATCCCGTTCATTGATGAAGCTTCGATCGATAATTCTGTCACTTGTGCAGTCACGGCTCTTCAACTGGGTGTAACACAAGAGGAACTGGCTGAGCGTATGCCTCTCTTGGAACCTGTCGCCATGCGTCTGGAGGTGAAGGAGGGACAACGGGGATGCACATTGATCAATGACTCTTATAATTCCGACATTAATTCACTGGCCATTGCCCTCGATTTCATGAATCGTCGCCCTGAACAGCAGGATCGTCGTCGTACGGTTATTATGAGTGATATCTATCAGAGTGGTGAACGCCCTGAGCAGTTATACGATAAGGTGATTGCCTTACTGAGAAGCCGGTATGTGGATAAATTCATTGGTATCGGTGAGGAGATTGCCCGCTATCTACGCAGTGAGATGATTGGGGATGTGGAGTGCTATGCTTTTCAAACTTTGGAGGAGTTCCTCGCTTCCGATCTCTTCCGTCACCTGCGCAATGAAGTGATCCTGCTGAAAGGTGCCCGTCGTTTCGGTTTTGAGCGTATCACGGAACTGCTGGAGCAAAAGGTTCATGAGACAATTCTGGAGGTGAACCTGAATGCATTAGTGGATAACCTGAACTACTACCGTTCGTTCTTGAAACCCGAGACGAAGATGGTGTGTATGATCAAGGCCGACGGCTATGGCGCTGGTGCCGTAGAGATCGCCAAGACCTTACAAGATCATCGTGTGGACTACCTCGCTGTAGCGGTGGCCGATGAGGGTGTGACGTTACGAAAGGCGGGAATTACCAGCAATATCATGATTATGAACCCTGAGATGACCGCCTTCAAGACGATGTTCGATTACGACCTGGAGCCTGAGGTCTATTCCTTCCGTCTGCTTGATGCCCTCATCAAGGCAGCTCGTAAGGAGGGAATCACGGGATGGCCCGTACATATCAAACTCGATACGGGCATGCACCGGTTAGGCTTTAATCCCCTTGCAGACATGGAGGAACTCATCGATCGCTTGCGCCATCAACAGGCGGTGATCCCCCGCTCGGTGTTCTCCCATTTCGTGGGCAGCGACAGTGATGACTTCGATCAGTTCTCCGCCAAGCAGTTTGCTTTGTTCGAAGAGGGTAGTAAACGTCTGCAGCGCTCTTTCAGTCATAAGATCCTTCGACACATGGACAACTCTGCGGGCATCGAACACTTCCCTGAACGACAGTTGGATATGTGCCGCCTGGGTATTGGTCTATATGGCGTGAATCCCCGCGACAACCAGATGCTAAGTAATGTGAGCACACTGAAGACAACCATCCTGCAACTGCGGCAGGTGCCTGCTTCAGAGACGGTGGGGTATAGCAGGAAAGGTAAACTGACTCGTGACAGTGTCATTGCCGCCATCCCCATTGGCTATGCCGACGGTCTGAATCGCCATCTGGGACGCGGACGCTGCTATTGTCTGGTGAATGGACAGAAAGCGCCTTATGTGGGGAATATCTGTATGGATGTAGCCATGATTGATGTTACCGACATTCCTTGTCAAGAAGGTGATACTGTTGAAATCTTCGGTGACCACCTGCCCGTAACAGTGCTCTCCGATTGTATGGATACCATTCCTTATGAGGTACTGACGGGTGTGTCAAACCGTGTGAAACGTGTTTATTTCCAAGACTGACCCTAAAACGTTTACGTAAATTTTTTGCGTAATCCATCACCTGTTCAGAATTATTTTCGTATCTTTGCAGAAAGTTAGCGACTTTTACAAGCATAACAATCAAGCATTAAAATAATATGAATGCAGTACAAACTACTAAAATGACCAACTATCGTTGGATTATCTGTTCGATGTTGTTCTTCGCAACAACCGTAAACTATCTCGACCGACAGGTGCTTTCACTGACGTGGAAGGACTTCATCGCGCCTGAGTTCCACTGGACCGATGCCGACTACGGTACCATCACTTCCGTGTTCTCCATCCTCTATGCCGTGTTCTGCCTCTTCGCAGGAAAGTTTATTGACTGGATGGGAACCAAGAAAGGTTATCTCTGGGCAATCTTCGTTTGGTCGCTGGGCGCTTGCATGCACGCTGCCTGTGGATGGATAACGATGAAGTATGAAGGCATTGCCTCTATTGAGGCCTTGCGTGCTGTGGAGGCTGGCTCGGTGACAGCCGTGAGCATCGCTACCATCAGTGTCTATTTGTTCCTTTTCTGCCGGTCGGTACTCGCTGCTGGTGAGTCGGGTAACTTCCCAGCAGCCATCAAGGTGACTGCCGAGTATTTCCCTAAGAAAGACCGTGCGTTTGCTACTTCAATCTTCAATGCCGGCGCATCAGTAGGTGCCTTGGCAGCGCCGATTAGCATCCCGCCGTTGGCAGAGTTGTTTGGCTGGGAGATGGCCTTTATCATCATTGGTGCCCTGGGCTTTATCTGGATGTTCCTCTGGGTATTCATTTATGACAAACCTTCCAAGAGTAAGCATGTGAATGCAGCAGAGCTTACGTATATCAATCAGGATGCTGAAACCGATGAGGATCCGAAGAATGCCAACGACGAGGGACCGCAGATCAGCTTCGCCAAGTGCTTCACCTTTAAGCAGACCTGGTCGTTTATTGTAGGAAAGTTCATGACCGACGGAGTGTGGTGGTTCTTCCTATTCTGGGCACCTGCTTATTTCTCCGATCAGTTCGGTTACAAATCCAGTTCAACGATGGGACAGGTACTTATTTTCACCCTTTATTTCATCGTTACTGTACTCTCGATCTTCGGTGGCTATCTGCCTAAATACTTCGTGGAGAAAAAAGGTATGGGTGCCTACGCAGGACGAATGCGTGCCATGCTTCTCTTCACCTTCTTCCCAATGACAGCTCTCTTGGCACAGCCGTTGGCCTCCTGGCAAGGTAGTCCAATCGATCCCGCATGGTGGCCTGCAATAATCATCGGTCTGGCAGGTGCTGGACATCAGGCATGGTCAGCTAACCTCTTCTCTACCATTGGTGACATGTTCCCGAAGTCAACCATCGCTACCATCACCGGTATCGGTGCCATGGCAGGAGGTTTAGGTTCCATGTTGATCAATAAGTGCTCGGGTAATCTCTTTACCTATGCAGAACAGCAGGGCGCCGCTTTCCAGTTCATGGGCTTCGAGGGTAAGCCCGCTGGTTACATGATCATCTTCTGTATCTGTGCCGTGGCTTATATCATTGGCTGGAGCATCATGAAGGCTCTCGTACCAAAGTACAAACCTATTGTAGTGGAAGATTAATCCGCAAAGGATGTACTCGAAACTTGTGTGACTAAGGTGTAGTGTTAATTAAACAAAAATAAAGAGTGGGGCAATTACTCTTTTGGTCTTGTTTCTCGTATTACCTATAGAAGGACATACAAGTCCATAAGAATCTCTCTCTTAATTTTATGTAAACCATAAAACACAAATCAGAAAGGATGCTACCGGGAGGTAGCATCCTTTGTCTTTATTGTCATGGATATCCTTGTCCATCAAGGGAAGAAACCTTGTTTGCGCAATGTCTCGAGGAATCCCGCTGACATCGCCTCGTTGTCTTTCTTCGTATAGCGGATGTCGGTGAACACCTGTGCCAGTGTATCTTTCCCGTTTACTTGTACGAACTCCAGGTTTAGGGGAAGACTCTCTTTCTCCTGATAGTAGTCGTCAATGAGTTCGGGCGTATAGTCACGGAATGTCTCGTGATGGACGATGGCTCGCAGGGGCAGACGGTCGGAGAGGGGAGGGTTCTCATCGGGCCATCCCAATGTGATGGTGGCTATGGGCATGACCAATTTTGGCAGTTTTAGTATGTCAATGATCAACTGCGGCATATAGACAGTCGTACCGAGGTAGCAGTAACCTAACCCCTCCTCTTCGGCAAGATTGCAGAATGTCTGCGTAAAGAGCAGGGTATCGGTGGCAGCGTTGATGAACGATAGGAAATTGTCATAACCAGGAATGGCTTGACGGTTCTCTGCCCATTGCGAAGTACGGCGGAAGTCGGCGCAGAAGGTGAGAACCACGGGTGCACTCGTCACCATCGGTTGGTTGAAATGGGCGGGAGCCAGTTTTTCTTTCATCTGAGGGTCGCGAGTGACGACCACACTGTATAACTGTAGGTTGCCCATGGTCT
Organism: uncultured Prevotellaceae bacterium; assembly: GCA_902768785.1. GTDB lineage: Bacteria > Bacteroidota > Bacteroidia > Bacteroidales > Bacteroidaceae > Prevotella. Next base: position 11,478 of record CACXMM010000040.1, on the reverse strand, counting down.
GCGTACGTTCTGCTTTGGCTAATAAACTGTTGAGTAACACCTCACTGATGTCACGATTTGCATATTTGCGGATGCTTCTTCTGTTCTCTAAGTTTTTCATTTTGGGAAATTTTCTTGCTGCAAAGATACGATAAGTTTTCCAAAAAAGGAAACAGTTATTCCGATATTTAATGGAAAAATTAAAAAATAATAAATCTTGGTGTTTCCATGAGATTTCTTTTTTTTCATTCTTGATTATATTTTTTTTATTGTAACTTTGCACCAAATTGCATTTAATCATTCAAATCGTCATGAGAACTTACACGTATGATGAAGCGTTCAAGGCTTCTTTGGAGTATTTCAAAGGCGACGAGCTGGCCGCCCGCGTATGGGTGAACAAGTACGCCATGAAAGACAGCTTCGGCAATATCTATGAGCAGAGCCCGACAGACATGCACTGGCGCATCGCCAACGAGATTGCCCGTATAGAGAAGAAATATAAAAACCCGATGCCAGCAGAAGATATCTTCCATCTTCTCGATCATTTCAGATATATCGTACCAGCAGGAAGCCCGATGACAGGTATTGGTAATACTTTTCAGGTAGCCTCGCTGTCGAACTGCTTTGTCATCGGTCTTGATGGTGATGCCGATAGCTACGGCGCCATCCTGCGTATTGATGAGGAGCAGGTGCAGCTGATGAAACGCCGAGGAGGTGTGGGGCACGACCTTACACATATCCGTCCTAAGGGATCACCCGTGAACAACTCGGCGCTGACATCCACAGGTCTGGTTCCGTTCATGGAACGTTATAGTAATAGTACGCGCGAGGTGGCACAAGACGGAAGACGTGGTGCGTTGATGCTTAGCGTAGGTATTAAGCATCCTGATTCGGAGGCATTCATCGATGCAAAGATGACTGAAGGGAAAGTGACGGGTGCGAACGTGAGTGTAAAGATCGACGATGCCTTCATGGAGGCCGCCATCCACGACAAGGAGTATGTGCAGCAATTCCCCGTAGATAGTGAGAACCCTGATGTGAAGAAGACTATCAGGGCGAAGGATTTGTGGGGAAAGATTGTGCATAATGCATGGAAGAGTGCTGAGCCGGGCGTACTGTTCTGGGACACTATCCTTAGGGAGAGCATTCCTGACTGTTATGCCGACCTCGGTTTCCGCACTGTTTCGACAAACCCCTGTGGTGAGATACCCCTTTGTCCTTATGACTCCTGCCGACTGCTGAGCATCAATCTATACAGTTATGTGGTGAATCCGTTCACCAAGGAAGCCTATTTCGACTACGAACTCTTTAAGAAGCACGTTGGCTATGCCCAACGACTGATGGATGACATCGTAGACCTGGAATTGGAGAAGATAGACCTGATCATGGAGAAGGTGAAGGAAGATCCGCAGAGCAATGAGGTAAAAGGTGCTGAGTACCATCTGTGGGAAAAGATCAAACGGAAGAGTTCCATGGGACGCCGCACGGGTGTGGGCATCACCGCTGAGGGTGACATGATTGCTGCGATGATGCTACGTTATGGTACACAGGAAGCAACAGACTTCTCTGTGAACGTGCATAAGACCTTGGCGCTGGCCGCTTACGGCTCATCGGTACAGATGGCCAAGGAGCGTGGGGCTTTCGAGATCTATGATGCGGAACGCGAGAAGGAGAATCCTTTTATCCTGCGCATTAAGGAAGCTGCGCCTGATCTGTATGAGGAGATGAAGAAAAGTGGGCGAAGGAATATCGCCTGTCTGACAATTGCACCGACAGGTACGACATCGCTGATGACACAAACCACCAGTGGCATCGAACCCGTATTTATGCCAGTGTATAAACGTCGCCGGAAAGTGAATCCCAACGACACTGATGTACATGTCGATTTCGTCGATGAGGTGGGTGACTCTTTTGAGGAATATATCGTTTACCATAAGAAGTTTATCGAGTGGATGCGCATCAATGGCATCGACACGGAGAAACGCTACTCGCAGGAGGAGATCGATGATTTGGTGGCACGTTCGCCTTATTATAAAGCGACAGCCAACGATGTGGACTGGCTGATGAAGGTGAAAATGCAGGGAGCTATCCAGCAGTGGGTGGATCACTCGATCAGTGTAACGGTGAACCTGCCGAATGATGTCGATGAGGCATTGGTGAACCGTCTTTACGTGGAGGCATGGCGTAGCGGTTGTAAGGGTTGCACGATCTACCGTGATGGAAGCAGGTCTGGGGTGATGATTCAGGTGAGTGAGAAGAAGAAAAAGGAGGAAAAGCCAGAACCAGTACCCTGCAAGCACCCGGAGGTGACGGAGGTGAGACCCCAGACACTGGAGTGCGATGTGGTGCGTTTCCAGAATAACAAGGAGAAATGGGTGGCCTTTGTAGGATTGCTGGACGGTTATCCGTATGAGATCTTCACAGGACTGCAAGATGATGAGGAAGGTATTATGCTGCCGAAGTCGGTGGTGAAAGGTAAAATCATCAAACAGATGAACGAGGACGGCTCGAAACGCTATGACTTCCAGTTTGAAAACAAACGGGGATACAAGACAACTGTGGAAGGATTGTCTGAGAAGTTCAACCCAGAGTACTGGAACTATGCCAAGTTGATTTCGGGCGTGTTGCGCTACCGCATGCCGATAGAGCATGTAATCAAGCTCGTTAGCTCACTGCAACTGAAGAGCGAGAGTATCAATACCTGGAAGGTGGGCGTGGAGAGAGCGTTGAAGAAATACATCTCCGACGGAACACAGGCAAAAGGACAGAAATGTCCGAACTGTGGTCAGGAGACATTAGTGTATCAGGAGGGCTGTCTAATCTGTACCAATTGTGGTGCCAGCCGTTGCGGATAATGAGAATAGAGGCAGGATATATCGAATTGAAAGGTTTGTGCTTCCACGCCTGTCATGGTGTGATGGCGCAGGAACGCATGACCGGTGGTGAATTCATCGTGGATGTCAGGGTGAAAGCCGATCTCACTGGTGCTGTACGTAATGATGATGTGTCCTGCACGTTGAACTATGCGGAAATATATGAAATCATAAAAAATGAGATGCTTACGCCGTCCAACCTGCTGGAACATCTGGCAGGGAGGATGGGCGAAGCGATTTTCTGTCGTTTTCCGCAGATTGAGGAATTGACGTTAACGGTGACCAAGAAGAACCCGCCCATGGGGGCGCAAACAGAGGGAGCTTCCGTGACATTACACTTAATAAATGATAAAACTCCGGGATGATTTCCGGTTTTTATCTTTAAATGATTAATTTTGCAACGCGTATGGGCAAAAAGATACTACTCTGGGTCATGATACTTCTGTCGCTGACCCTGTATGCAGAAGCCGCCGGGAAGAAGTTCGTGGTGGTGATTGATGCTGGGCACGGAGGTAAGGACACTGGCTGCGTGGGGAAGATCTCCAAGGAGAAAGACCTCACGCTGAAGATGGCACTGGCCTTGGGAAGGTTCCTTGAACGGAACTGTTCTGACGTGAAAGTTATCTATACGCGTAAAACCGATGTGTTTCTGGAACTGTGGCAACGTGCAGAGATCGCTAACCGTAATAAGGCTGATCTTTTTATCTCTGTACATATCAATGCCCTGCCTGGAGGTAAAATTGCCAGAGGATTCCAAACCTATACCTTAGGTCGTGGCAGGAACTCTGGTAAGAAAGGTATTATGGAGAACCTGGAGGTGGCCAAGAGGGAGAATGCGGTAATCGTGATGGAGAAAGACTACAAGCAACACTACGCAGGCTTTGATCCGAACTCCCCTGAGAGTAATATCATGTTTGAGTTTATCCAGGATACCTATATGGAACGGAGTGTGGAGCTGGCGAAGCTGATGCAGCGGAATATGTGTGCTGCCACAGGGAGAGCCAATGGAGGTGCCCATCAGGATAATCTGGCAGTACTGCGCCTGTCGTCCATGCCTGGTTGTCTGCTTGAGTTGGGATTCATCTCTACACCTGATGAGGAACGCTTCCTAAATTCTCAGGAGGCTCCGGATAAATATGCCAGAGGGTTCTATAACGCGTTCATCGCATATAAAAAGAAATACTTCGGAGGAGTATCTACCCCTTTCCTTCCGGAGGCCGATCAGACGGTAAGTCTTCCAACGATCGTGCCGGGAAAGGAAAAACAACCGGAAGCAAAGGAGGAACCCAAGGCGGAACAAAAGCCAGCGGCAAAGGAGGAAAGTCAGCAGGGAAGTCAACAGGAACAGCAGCCTCAAAACAGTCAGCAGGAACAGCCAAACGCAAGTGATGGTGGGCAACCGGTGTTCAAGGTTCAGATCATGGCCGATACCAAGGCAGTACCGTTGAACAGTTCCCGTTTTAAAGGCGTAAAGGGAATTGATACCTATCAGGAAGGTGGATACCATAAATATACTTTGGGTAGCTCTACTAATTACAATGAGATATATCGCCTGAGGAAAACGATTCTTAACAAGTTCCCCAATGCCTTCATCATTGCTTTCAGGGATGGGGAGAAGATGGATGTCGTGCAAGCTATCAGGATGTTTAAGGCGAACCGAAATAAGAAATAACAAGATACAGGAAGATGAGAAAAGAGATTAAAATTGCATTGGTGGCTATCGTAGGATTGGTGATATTGTTCTTTGGAATGAATTACCTGAAAGGACTGAATATCTTTTCTACGGATACGAAATATTATATGTCGTTTAACGATATCAGTGGTCTCACCTCTTCGAGTCCGATCTATGCCGACGGTTATAAGGTAGGCGTAGTGAAACGTATTGATTATGACTATGAGAAACCTGGAGACATCAAGATTGAGGCGGGCATAGATCCCAGTCTTCGCATTCCGAAAGGAAGTACCGCGGAAATTGTCAGCGACCTTTTGGGTAATGTGCAGGTGAACCTGTTGCTTGGGGATCATACTGCTGATCGTCTGGAAGCAGGTGGCGTAATCGAAGGGGCTATCAATGCCGGTGCTATGGGGAAGGTGAAGGAAATGATTCCCGCTGTAGAGAAGCTCCTGCCGAAACTGGACAGTATTTTAGCCAGTTTGAATACGTTGTTGGCTGATCCAGCTATTGCCCATTCATTGCACCATATTGAGTCGGTGACAGGTGACCTCACTCACACTACTCATGAGGTGAACTCCCTGTTGGCTAAACTGAACAAGGAGGTTCCGGGAATGATGAACCGTGCTAATGGCGTGCTTGACAATGCGAATACGCTTACGGAGAACCTTGCAGGTGTGAACGTTGCACAGACCATGGAAAAGGTGAATGCCACTCTTGACAATGTAGAACAGCTCACCGCACAACTGAACAGCAAGGAAGGTTCTATCGGATTGCTCATGCGTGACCCAAGTCTTTATGATAACCTGAATGCAACCATGCGAGATGCCGATTCTCTGTTGGTGAATCTGAGGGCACATCCGAAACGTTATGTGCACTTCTCGTTGTTCGGAAGAAAAGACAAATAATGGTTCAATTTAAAAATCATCTAAATAAATTCTTGCTTGATTTTTAGTTCCAAAGAAATGCGTAAGTGATTACGTGACGCTACTTTTCATCCACTTTTGCCGTGGATGCTTAGGTGGATATGTTTCCGTAATCCTATTGTATAACTTTTTGATTTGCAACAGGTTGAAACTGTGCAATACCAAAGAATTGTTTTGTTTTGGATTATGTTTCCTAAAGTACCTGCTTAACGCATTTTACAGAGAATCATTAAAAAAAGATAAATCAGATGATTTGTCTGTGTCAATAATCTTTCTTACCTTTGCATTGTCAAAATACGGACCTTCGCATTGACAAAATACGTCGAAAGACTAACCACATTATTAAATATGAGTATTAACGCCCGTGCTTGCTGGGATAGTTGCCTCAATTTGATTGAGGAGAACGTTACTGAGCAGCAATTCAACACATGGTTCAGACCACTGGTCTTTGAGTCGTACAAGCCTGCGACCAAGACCTTGTTGGTTCAGGTTCCAAGCTCGTTCATCTACGAGTACTTGGAGGAGCACTACGTGGACCTGTTGAAGAAAGTGTTGGTGCGTGTTTTTGGTGTGGGGACGAAGCTCACGTATCGTGTGGTGACGGATAGTACACATCACTTGACACAGGATTTCCAGGCAGAGGAGAATGCAACGGATGTGGTGTCTCCAAGGGAGAAAACCCGCGGTAATCAGTCACCTACGGAACTTGACTCAGCACAACCTCAGGAGATCGACAGTCAGTTGAACCCCCACCAGACCTTTGCGAACTATATTGAGGGAGACAGCAATAAACTGCCACGCAGTGTGGGCTTGTCTATTGCAGAGCATCCGGGAACCACCCAGTTCAACCCTATGTTCATCTATGGTCCAAGCGGTTGTGGTAAGACACACTTGATCAATGCCATTGGTGTACGTACGAAAGAACTATATCCACAGAAAAGGGTACTCTATGTCAGTGCGCGATTGTTTACTATCCAGTATTCAAATGCCAAGCTGCAGAATAAGATCAACGACTTCATCAACTTCTACCAAACCATCGATATGCTTATTGTGGATGATGTTCAGGAGTGGGTGACAGCTGTGAGGACACAGGACACCTTCTTCCATATCTTCAATCATCTGTTCCGTAACGGAAAGAGAATCATTCTTGCTTCCGACCGTCCACCAGTTGACTTGCAGGGTATGAATGAGCGACTGATTACGCGCTTCTCCTGTGGCTTGATTGCTGAGCTGGAAAGACCGAATGTACAACTGTGTGTCGATATCTTACAGAATAAAATCAAACGCGACGGTTTGAAGATTCCCTCGGATGTGGTCCAGTTTATCGCAGAGACAGCCAATGGAAGCGTGCGTGACTTGGAAGGTGTGGTCAATTCCTTGCTTGCTTTCTCTATAGTATATAATGGGAATATCGACATGAAACTGGCTGAGCGGGTAATCAAACGGGCGGTAAAAGTGGATGATCATCCGTTGACGGTTGATGAGATAGTGGAGAACGTATGCCGCCATTTCAATGTTTCACCGACAGCTATGTCAAGTCGTTCTCGCAAACATGAGTTGGTTGTGGCAAGGCAGGTGTCTATGTATCTCGCACAGAAATATACCAAAATGCCAGCAAGCAGGATTGGCAAACTGGTGGCGAACCGTGACCATAGTACGGTGATTCATAGCTGTACGCAAGTCGAACAACGGAAGAAGATTGATTCTGTTTTCTCCAATGAACTCATCAGCATAGAGAACTCCTTTAAACTGAAGAAATAGTTTAAGGGAGTTTTTTATTTCCTTTTTGTATAAAAATAAAACAAAACGGCCTACTCTTCCCGAGCGGGCCGTTTCATAAAAACTAAATTAACTCAAGTTTATAGGGAAATACTCTCACGAGCATTGAATATATAATCTCACAATTGTGAGCATTATATGTCTTTTTACTCTGCAAAGATAAGTGTTATTTTGATACTATGCAAACGTTTTCGGAAGAATCTTTTTACGATTTCTCCATTTTAATGTTTTTTGGCTAAATATGCATCATTACACGCTATTTATAAATGATATTTATGCATTTCCATCATCCGTTTCCATTTGATGTACCCTAAGATGGCAATCACCACATACAGGCCATAGAGAGATGCCTTGAAAGGAATACCTTTGACAAGATAGAGATAGCAGCTGATGCCATCGACGATGATCCAGATGATCCATTGTTCCAAGTATTTTCTGGACAGTGCCCATAAGCCGACAAAACTGAGGGCATTGGTAAACGAGTCGAGCAGCGGAACTGTACTGTTGGTGAAATGCGTCAGCACATAATAGGTAATGCCCCAGGCAATGAGGAAGAAACAGAAGGAAGGTAGGATATGGGCGCGTTTGAAGTGTGTAATCCCAACCGATGCATCCGAATGATTTTCATCGATCGTCTGTCCTTGTCGTCTGTGGTCACTGATCTTCCATGCTATATAGCCATAAACAGCTGCTATGGTATAGTAGGCAGCCATGCCTGCATCTCCGTAGAGTCCATGACTCCAATACAGATAGATGTCCAGAGCGGGCATGATGATACCTACCACCCATAGCAGTATGCTTGCACGGTATTCCAGGATGATGTAGAGGATGCCTAATACCGTGGTAAAGGCATCCAATCCATATTCCTGAATAAAATGACTGAGTTCCATGTCCTTTTTTTAGAACCGTAAGGTGATGCTTCCCATGGCGGTGAAGCCAGCCATCGGGATGAATCCGATCTGATAATAACGGTTGTCATTGGTATGACCGTAGCTCTCAGCGATGGCGGAATACACCCAACCACTGCTGGCATAGCGGGCATTGAAGATATTGTTCAGGTTCATACCCAAGACTGCCTCTTTCACACCGATTGCCTTCAAGGGGAGCGTGTAGCTCAGGTTGACTTTCGTGGTGGAATAGCCAGGCAGTGAGCGGTCTTTGTTCTCCGTGTTGTCCAGATACTGGCGACTCACATATCCGGTGTGCCATACGGCCTGCCATCCCTTATAGTGGAAGTTCAGGAATCCGTTGAGGATGGCTGAGGGTGAGAAAGCCAGTGTGGAGTTGTCGTAATGGAACTGGCGCAGTTCGTCGCCGTTGCCGTCGCAGTGGTACTTCGCTGCATCGGTATTCCCTTCCCAGTCATCCCAGTCTTCCACGAACTCATCGAAGTCCTTGATCTTGTTAATGCTCAATGCGGCATTTCCCTCGATGGTGAGCCAGGAGGTGAGATCCCATCCAGCAGTCAGCTCGATACCAGTGCGGTAGGAGTTTTTGACATTAGCGGTCAACGGCTCACCGATATCACTCTGTGCACCCGTCTGCACCAGCTGGTTGTCATACTTCATATAGTAGAGTGTTGCTCCAGCGCGCCATTTCGGCGTGGCGTAGCTGTATCCCATCTCATAGTCGAGCAGTGACTCTGACTTCGGTGCGGGATAGTTACCATTATCCGTGAAGTTGTTCCGTTCCGGTTCGCGGTGACTCAGGGCCACAGAGGCGAAGGCACGGTGCCCGCCATTGTGGAAGCTGAAGCCCGCTTTCGGGTTGAAGAAGTTATACTTCTCATCGATGTCTAAGTAATGCTTGGAGTAGAGATAGGTGGCTTTGTTGTAAATGAACTTATCGTTGTAGCCATCGGTAATGTATGTCACACGGCGGTATTGCATGTCTGCAAAGGCATCCCAACTGTCAGAGAGATGGTATAGCGCTTTGACGAAGACGTTCCCGTCAAACTTGTTGGCATCGGAGTCATAGTACTGGTAGTCACCGTTCTTCATCAGCAGACTGCGCAGGGCATCGTTACTCAGATAAGTGATATAGCCGAAGTGGTTGCCATTGAACTGCTGTATAGACAGACCGCCGATCACATCCCAGTCATTGTCCTTGTAGTTGATGTTCCAAACCATACCGTAGGAATCCTGTTCCAGTCCTTTCTTGCGCACCCAGTCGGTCCTCTTCGCACCCCCCAGGACTTCCCCGTTGTATTCGCTGCTTGGCAGACCGAGCTTCTTGATCTTATTGTCGTAGCGGAATTCCTTGTAATAGCCATAGCCGTGGGTATAGTGAAGGGATGCCATGGTGCTCCAGTTGTCATTGATGTTCCAGGCAGCAGAGAGGATATTGTGGTTTTGCCAGAAGTTATCCGTTGTTTTGTCCCAAGGCTTCCCGTTGTTCATCATGTACCGTTCGGTCAGGTAGTTACCCTTGGCATCACGGGCGAAGTTCCCCTCGGCATCATAGGAGAAATGCTCATAGAGCGAGTTGTAGCGTCCGAGTCCTACGTTATAGAGATCCTTGTAGGTCTTGATACCTGTATTCATTCCGTAGGTGCCGTCCATCAGTGAGAGGTCGTCGTTACCTGCCGTCACACCATTCCAGGCCTGTCCGGTTTTCTCAAAGTTACCGATGTTCTTGTATCTGACGATGACATCGTCGGACACCCAACTGAGACCGCCGTAGTAACTGCCGGAACGACCGCTGGTGCCGTGGATATATCCGTCGGTGTTGGTCTCATGATAGGCACCGTCGAAGATCAGATGGTTCCAAAGCAGTCCTGTAGAGAACGATCCGCCCACGTTGAAAGTGTTATAGGAACCGTATGAGAAGTTCACCTCACCACCGGGACGAGTGGCTGGTGACTTGGTGGAAAGGGATACCGTACCGCCGAAAGCACCGTCGCCGTTGGTGGAGGTACCCACGCCACGCTGGATCTGTGCACTACCTAACAGGGTGGCATACGAATTCATGTTTGCCCAGAATACGCATTGATCCTCGGGGGAGTTCAAGGGCACTCCGTCGAGGGTGACATTGATACGTGATCCTGCGGCACCACGGATGCGCAGGTAGGTGGTTCCTGTGCCTACACCATTCTCACTCCATGCCAGTACACCGGGAGTCTGTGAGAACAGAAACGGCAACTCCTGTCCTGTCTTGGAGAAATCCTGTAACTCTTTCTTCTTGATGTTCGCTACGGCGAAGGGGGCATCTTTCTGCACCCACACACCTTTCACCACCACCTCCTGCAGCTGTTCCATACGGAGGGAGTCGTTGTCATCGGGCCGCATGGCAGAAACCTGTCCTGCAACGGCCATCATCATACTGAAAACAAATACTTTTTTCATGTTACCTTATTAATAAATAAAATAGAATAAGGGGAGAGAAGAAAGAAAAGCCCTGGCTTTTCTCATGAGCATTGCTCGTTCATTCCTACGCCGGCATTATCCGGATCAGGTCTGAGGGTATTATCTCAGCCGCGACAATCGCAGCACCCCTTGGCCTACTCTTTGTAAGCTGGGTGCAAAGGTAGTGCAAATGAGTGAAATAACAAAATATTTTTTGATTTTTTCCGAATGCAGACTACCTTATGGCGTGAAACGACATAAAGGTACGAAGACTTGAGACAGCCAAACCAATCAACATCTTACGTTCGTGCCCTCGGGGGAGTACAATGTCGAGCGTTCCTGTTATCTGATCACTGCAATTGTTAAATTCTTGAATGATATTTACAAATTAACTTCATTTAACGCAAATCCAGCGCGTTTTGGGAACCAACTGCCCTTTCGGTCGAAGAAACGCAATTCTCGCGAGGCTTGGTAAGTCGTTGATAATGAGTAGATTGTGGAAATTCGGAATTTTTGACTTGCAAAAACATCGTTTTTAGACTCCAAAAACATAGTATTTAGGGGGTAAAAACACCGTTTTTAGGTGATGAAAACACTGTTTTTGTGAAGCAAAAAGACTATAATTTCTTTCTTGGGGATCGCCTTCGGCGAGAAACTTGAAACGAATTTGAATAATTTGAATAATTTCTTCCACGAATGAGAATAATATTTATATTGATTGCCTGCGGCGACTAAAAGAAAAAGAATATACAACCGAAATATGAATTATTATTATTTTAATTCGTGGGATAATTTTTCGCTTACGTTCAAGGCACTCTTCAAATTATTCAAATTCGTTTCCAATAAATCGCCGAAGGCGACCCAAAGAACCCTCAAAAGTCGAAACCACTCATTTTCGAAGAAGC
>CACXMM010000039.1 GCA_902768785.1 uncultured Prevotellaceae bacterium | reverse complement strand
TTTAGTCGCCGCAGGCGATCAATATAAATATTATTCTCATTCGTGGAAGAAATTATTCAAATTATTCAAATTCGTTTCAAGTTTCTCGCCGAAGGCGATTCCCAAGAAAGAAAATACAGTTCTTTTGCCTCACAAAAACAGTGTTTTCATCACCTAAAAACGGTGTTTTTGCACCCTAAAACCTATGTTTTTGGAGTCTAAAAACGTTGTTTTCGCAAGTCAAAAATGCCGAATTTCCTCAATCTACTCATTATCAACAACTTACCAAACCTCGTGAGAATTGCGTTTTTTCGACCGATAGGGCAGTTGGTTCCCAAAATGTGCTGTTTTCGCGTTAAACGAAGTTAATTCGTCAAGATAGTTCAAAAATTTAACAAATGGGGAATGAGAAAGGGCACCTGCGGTAAAAAGAAAGGCGAAGCAAAATTTGGCAGGTTCATCAAAATGGCGTATCTTTGCAGGGATGATTGGCAGAGATCCTGTACTATCCGTATTATACTCAACATCAACACCATTTGGATGACAATACGTACGTTTCAACACCGTGTGACAGCAGTCGGGATGACCGTTCCTCTCGTAACGGCAGTTCTGGCTCTTTTTTTTCTTTGGCACCGTACCACCGTGCATGTAATCATTGGTCTCGGTATGGTATTGGTGGTGGTGATCCTGATGGAACGATTATTGCATACCCAGTATCTGTTCGACGGTGAAGAGCTGATCATCCGTAAAGGACGGTTTGACAAGGAAGAGCGAGTCAACGTGAAGGAGATCACCCGGATTACGAAAATCAGACGACAGTGGCTCTGCTTGGACTATCTGCTGATCTGCTACGGTGCTGGACACGAAACCGCCGTACAACCCCAGAACGAGGAGGCCTTCCTCCAAGAAATCAAAAGACGACAGAACGACCATGAGACAGATCCAGAATAAACGAACGACGATTATAGGCATGCTCCTGACTTGGGGCTTCTTGACCTTGTACGCACAGAACAATGTGGAAGCATCCGAGGAGAACCAATCCGTGGTAGCCGATACCATGGAGATCACCAGCGACTCCCTGTTGACTGACACGCTGACAGTCGATTCCACCCTGGTATGGCCGAACAATGTATGCTCCCGCATCGACAAGCTGCTGCAAAGCAAGATGTTCAAGACATCCACGGTAGGCATACAAGTCTATGACCTCACCGCCGACTCGGTGATCTACCAATACAACGAGAAACAATGCATGCGACCGGCATCGACGATGAAGATGATCAATGCCGTGACCTCCCTCGACAAGCTGGGCGGCTCCTATCTGTTCAAGACACGACTGCACTACACGGGGAAGATCGACAGCTGCGTGCTCAAAGGCAATATCTATTGTCAGGGAGGCATGGACCCGCTGTTCAACAGTGATGACCTGCGTGCTTTTGTCAAGGCACTGCAGAACAAAGACATTGACACCATTCGCGGCAGGATTTATGCAGATGTATCGATGAAGGACCGCGACCTGTTGGGCGAAGGGTGGTGCTGGGATGATGACAACCCTGTTCTTACCCCCCTGCTCATTGGGAAGAAGAACACCTTCCTGAGACGGTTCTGTCAGGAGATGCGAGAAGAGGGCATCGTGTTTGAGGGTGACACGCTCTACGGAGTGACACCCGCCAACGCCACCACGATATGCTCCCGCAGTCATACCATCGACCAGGTGCTGATGCGAATGATGAAGAACAGCGACAACCTGTTTGCCGAGTCGATGTTCTACCAGTTAGCCGCCAGTACGGGTAATAAAGGGGCGAACGCCAAGATGGGACGGGCACTGGTGAACAAACTGATCGCAAGGTTGAAGCTGCAGCCCAACGACTACTATATTGCCGACGGCAGCGGACTGTCATTATACAACTATGTGTCGCCGGAGTTGGAGGTGGCCTTCCTTCGCTATGCCTATGCCAACGACAATATCTATCCCCACCTCATCACCGCCATGCCGATAGCCGGTGTTGACGGCACACTGGAGAAACGGATGCGCAGCGGCTATGCCCATGGGAACGTGAAGGCCAAGACCGGCACGGTGACGGGGGTGAGCGCATTAACAGGCTATTGCACCGCCGCCAACGGTCATCTGCTGTGCTTCTCCATCATCAACATGGGAATCCGCAAAGCGGATATCGGACGAGGTTTCCAGGATAAGGTCTGCGAAGTGCTGTGCAGGCCGTAGGGGGAAAGGAGGAAAGATGAAAGATGAAGGATGAAAGATGAAGGATGAAAGATGAAGGATGAAGGGGGATGAGGAGATTGTGGAACATGCGAAGATTATATGATTATGGAGAGTATTAAGATATGGGTGGAGAACCTGATCAGCATGATGGGCGTCACGGGTGATAGCATCCCCGTGATCCGTCATATCTCACTGGTATTGGTGGCTATCCTCCTGTCCGCCTTGGCGGGCTTGATTTGTAAGAAGGTGCTGGTGCCGGTGATTCTCAAGCTGACCGCCAAGACTGAGGCGAAATGGGATGATGTGCTCTTCAATGAACAGGTACTGGTATCGGCCTGTCACATCGTGCCCGCCATCGTCATCTGGCAGTTGCTGCCGCTGGTATTCTATCAGTTCCCCGTGGTCAGAGAACTGCTGACGCGCATCACCGCGATCTATATCGTGGTGATGTCGGTGAAGACAGCCCTGGTATTCCTCGACGCGATCAAGAAACTGGAGGGCGAACGCCGCAGCAATAAGCAGCAATACCTGTACTCCTTCATCGGCGTGGTCCGTCTGCTGCTGATGTTCATTGCCGCCATCATCGTGGTGGCCATCATCATCGACCGCGACCCCATCAAGCTGTTCGCCGGACTCGGTGCCACCTCAGCCGTACTGATGCTCGTATTCCAAGATACCATCAAAGGACTGGTTGCCGGTATCCGTCTGACGAGTAACGATATGCTCCATAAAGGTGACTGGATCACCGTACCCAAGGCGGGGGCCAACGGTATCGTGGAGGAAATGACGCTCACCACCGTGAAGATCCGCAACTTCGACAATACCATCGTCACCGTCACCCCACAGACACTCGTTGACGACTCCTTCCAGAACTGGATCGGTATGCAGAAGAGTCAGGGACGGCGCGTCAACCGCCGCGTCTATTACGACTTCCGCGGCATCCGCATTGTCGATGACGACCTGCGAGACCAGCTCATCAACAAGAAATATTTCAAGGAGGGAGACATCAAGACCGATGACGTCAACATGACGCTCTACCGACGCTATGTAGAAGAATACCTGCGCCACCATCCGAAGGTGAACGCTGACATGATGCTCATGGTACGACAGCTCGAAGCCACGCAGTCGGGACTCCCCGTGGAGTTCTATTTCTTCCTGAAGGAGAAATCGTGGGTGGAATACGAGCACCAGCTGGCAGAGATCATGGACTATATCTACGCCATCACACCCGACTTCGGCCTGCTCGTCTATGAGCAATACCCGTTCCAGTGAAAACAAAGACAAATTGTGTGTTAAGGAGTACCCGATAGTCGGAGAGGAATGCCTATGATGATCTCGGTGAGGTCGGCTTTGGTGAAATGGGCGTTCACGCTGGCACCGATGCGCAGACCAGCTAAGCGCGGGAAAGAATAGAAGATTCCGATGCGTTCATAGTAAGGTTTTTCGATGACCTTCGCACTGGCACCCATCTGGCGGAAGAGATAGACACCGAGTGCCATGTCGAGCGACAGGTTGTGATAGAAAACGGAATGCTTGGCAGAGATACCCACCGACCAGGGCGAATGGCTACATGTCTTTCCTGCCTCGCGGTCAAGGTCGCGAACGTGCCGATAGTAACTGCCGTAATAGACATCAAGGCCGAGTCCTGATGCCCAGCGGCGCGCATAACGGTACATCATATTGGCCTGAAAGGAGTAGGCGGGATAGAGGTGGAAGTGCTCTGTGCGGTAGTCGGGATCGGAGGGATCGGTATTAAACTGCGTCTTCTGCCAGTCTTCGAGCAGCGTCTTACCACCGAAGCCCAGACGAAGGTCGGCATACCAGTATTTATTGAAAGGCTGGTGCGGCACATGCCGCTGTTGCACCAGTTCATCATGATGGGGGGCATAGCGGAGGCCTACCACAGGACCCGCGTGGTTCTCACCCTTGTTCGGTCGCGCCAAGGCACCGTTGCTGTGATGACCGAAGAGAATGCCTGCGGTGACGCCCCACTGCTTGGAGAACATATAACTGACCAATAAGCCTGCTCCGAAATAAATGGTAAACGGCGAACCTATTAGTTCGTTGTCGATGTCGTCGGTCTTGTTATAGAAATGGGAGCCATAGCCCACACCTGCCCGTAGCGTGTAGTCGAGTTGCCACCGTCCTCTGCGCCACAATGGGCGCGAGAACGATCCATAGAGAGAAAAGATATCACCCAGATGGGAGTCATAGTCCACGGGGACTAGTCTTCCCCACAAGGGATCTTCCGTGCGCCGCATGGTAACTCCGTTGTTCAGGGCCAGCTTCGCACCGATGCTCAATGTGGGGAAATGGTAGTCTTCAGCAAAAGCATCACTGTCACATGGCAAGGCACTGAAATGCACTTCTCCTCCGAAGATATATTCCTGCTTCTGCTTCAGCCATTTCGCTTCGATACTGTTCATGGTCAGCTGCCATGCCGGTTGGACAAACACTGTACCTCCGACGATGCGGAGGGTGTCGCCGTCGGCAGCCGATCCTTTCACAGCCGCCATCGAAAGGAGCAGAACCAGAAACGTCTTCAAATTCAATGGTCATCAGTTACTTGCACGACAGCCTTTCCGATGCAGCCATTCGGCATCTGGACATGAATAAGACTGCAGATGGTAGGCGCAATATCGGTGATATGACATTCTGCCTGAGTACTGCCATGTTCTACACCCCACCCCATCAGCAAGAAGGGGATATGACAGTCGTAGGGATTCCAGCAGCCATGGGTGGTACCGCTGTCAATCTCTTTCGATACGCCATAGTATCCAGGCTTCAGGATGATCTGGATATCTCCGCTGCGCTCACGGTTATAGCCATTGACAGCCTTCTCGCGGATCAGTGCCGGCACACTGGCCGTCGGTATCTGCTCGAGATCGAAACAGTAGGCGACACTCTTCCTGGTCTTGAAATGGTCGATGACGGCCTTTCGCACTTTAGCCTCATCCAAACCTGCTGAGAGGATACGCTCATGATTCAGCACCACTTTGTAGTCCATGATACGCTTCGACAGCTTCTCCACGCCAAAGACCTTCTGCAGGTATTCGTTCAACGCAGGTTCTTCCTTGTCTATGAAGAATCCGTCGGAAGGGATTTTATGTGCCTGGTTCTGCAGGATACCGTTGGCAGCGCCGTGGTCGGCGGAGAGGAATACCAGATAGTTCCCTTTACCCACTTTCTCATCGAGATAGTTGAACAGTTCTGCCAATTGCTTGTCGAGGTTTACATACTGGTCGTGAGTCTTCTGATGATGGGTGCCATAACGGTGTCCGACGATATCAGGACAAGAGAAGCTCAGGGTGAGCATATCGGTAGTCTTACCCTGTCCCAAGCGTTCATTCTTGATCGCACCCTTCGCCATGCCCAAAGTGATCTCGTTACCATAAGGGTAGTATTGTACCAGATCGGCCGCTTTCTCACCGGTCTTGGAGTTCTTGACGATATTCTTGATCTCCGACTGTATCTTTCCATTATACTGCTTCACCCAGTCGGGCAGTTTGTCCATGTAGTAAGTACTGGTGATGAAGCACAGTGCTTTCTTGTCAAACCAGTAGGCGGCATCGGCACTATGACCGGCGGGAAGGATGGCGGCACGGTCCTTGAAGGACACACCGATCACCTTCGACTGCCAGTTCGTGGCCGTCTTCAGCTCATCACCGATCGTTGTCACCTGCAGGTTCCGCGGTGACATCTGTCCTGCCTTGGTATCACTGCCAACAGTCTGCACCGTTGTATCACCAGCGCAATAGGCCATCTTTCCATCGATGAGAAAATTGTTTCCGGCAATACCGTGGATGCTGGGCACACTGCCGGTAAAGATAGAGGTGTGACCGATCGCCGTTACTGATGGAATGTAGTTGATCTGACAGTTCTCGCAATTGAAGCCCTCGCTCATCAATCGTTTGAACCCTCCGCTACCATACTCATCGTAATAGCGATACAAATAATCCCAACGCATCTGGTCAACGGCGATGCCGACAACCAACTTGGGTCTGTTTTGTGAGAAAGCTACCATCCCGACGAGCAGCATCACACAGGTAAGTAATAGTTTTTTCATGTTCTTTTTATTGATTAAAGTATTGTATATTTTCAACTGTTTGAAGTGAAAAAGGAGTTAGACTCATGGCTCGGTTATCGAGTCAATGAGAATTTCAAGCTCAGACCGAAATCCTGCGTCGTCGTGGGGTAAGAGTTGCTTGACAGCAACGGGGTGTTCACCTGACGGTCGTAGTAGAAGCTCATCGTCAGGAGACGTGACAAGGTGTAATCGGCATTGAAAGCGATCTTAAAGGCTTTGTTTCCGTTGCTGGCAGAGCTCACCATCGAGGCAATGTCACGAACAATGGAGGCCTGGTTACGGTAGCTGATGTCAAGACGGAGGTTCAGGTCATGGTTGACGCCTTTCTTCTGACTCTGCTGCGTGCGCTGACTGCTCTGCGTACTGTTGCTATCATTTCCCTTGCCGTTCTTTCCCTTATTGGTCTTCATCTTCCTGGCTCCACCCAAACCGAAGAAGTTAAAGTCATTGATCTTATACCCCATGCCGATCACCCAGTCCTTACTGAGTGCCTCAGTAATCTGCACACTGGTCATGGAAAGCGTGAGGTTACGGGTGGTGCGGTACTCCAGCTTCGCCGTGAGGTTATTCAGGAACGTCACATCCACGCCCAACAGAGGTGAGAACGACTCGTTGATGCTCACCGTGGAGACGTTATACATCGAACTGGGTATGGGGTTACCCGTTGTGGCATCGGTCACGAAACCGATCCCGTTCATGTATTCCATATAGGTGCTATACGAACTGTAGGCTCCCACGGCATAGACACTGGTATAGGCATGGTTGATGTTCACGCTCTTGAAGTGATCCTGGAACCAAGGCAGCTGACCTAACCCGCTGTAACGCAGGTTCCAGTTGGGTAGCAGTCGTGTGAGTGCAGGGAAGATCTTCAGGTCATTACCTCCCATGGAGGTGTAGGCTTGTAGGAAGGCGGGGACCATCACATCCGCGCCATAGGCGTTCACACCACCATTGTCAGCACTATAGGGCTGACCGGCTAAAGAAGTTCCCCGTGGATACACCGCATCACTGTATTTCTGTTCCACGCGCTGACGGAACCCTTCCAGGGAGTTACAGAAGCGTTCAAACGATTTCGAACGATAGCTGTTGTTCGCATTCCCCATCCCCTCGAGGGCACTGCGCAGACTGATGGTGGTCATCGTCAAGGTACCGCTCTGTGTCATCGGCATGCCGGCATACATGTAATGGATGTTCTTCGACCGTGATTCCGTACGACTGGCATTGAGGTCGATCTTGAAGTTTCTCACAGGCTCCAGTGTCATACGGATCTGCACATCTTCGGACTTGTTAGTACCCGCTGGAGTAGAAATGCTGTCTGCCATCAGCAGCCAGTGATTCTCTACCGCCTTATTGATATAATTATCACCGATCATACCGAAGGCGAAGTCAAGACCTGGTGCCATCAGACCATCACGCCGCTGTCCGAGCATATCTCCCACATTGGGAAGGAATCCCGGCAAGGACATGCTGTATTGATTGCGATAAGAAACGCTCACATTGCGCAGCATCATGAGTTCGCGTGCCACTACCTGGGCGGTCTTGTACCATGGCTTGTCATCAAGAGGCTCCTTTGCCAGCACGGTCAGTTTCACCTTCGTTGAGGAATCCACCTTCGTAAGGATACGGATCTTGTTCTGATCAACCACCTTATATTTAATAGCGAATGTCTTACCTGCCTCCGTCTTGGCAGTCACCATGAGTCGTTTGCTATTCTTGCCATGGCTCACCGTGATGGTTGTATCGGGCAGAAGGGTGATCTCCTTCTCAAAGCTGCGTTTGTTCTTCGGCAATGCCTTCTGCTCTTTCTCGTTCGACTTATCCTTGTCGTTCTTATCCTTCGTCTTGGTCTTCTTCTGTGTTGTATTCCGCTTGGGCGTCTTATTGAACCGTTCATTGGTCTTCTTCAGGAACGGGATTTGGTTGTACAGCTTTTCCAGGTTGAAGGTACCGTTCAGATTCACCTGTCGGTTGTTTGAAATACTGTTACCCAGCGACGTTCCATCTTCCAGATTGGTACCGCGTTGCCAGTTGTAGGTAGCACTGTAATTGGCATCGGCATTCAACCAGTCGAAGATGGGCAGAAGATTCAGCGGCAGCTGATAGGATGCACGGAAATTCTGACTATATTCAAGGGGCGTGCCCAGATGCTTTATACTCGTCCATACGGAGTCTTTCCATGCTTCATACTCCGTTGGATACAGACTCTTGTTAATCGGAGTATATGGTTCCTCAACCTGCGCATGGGTTGTGGAGTTGAAGTTCATGTGGAGATTCCTGGTGAGATCCCAACGGATGGAGAAATCACGGTTCCACAGGAACTGCTCATTGAATGTCAGGGGCAGTTTGTTATTACCGATCGACTCCATGTCCCGTTCCTGCAGTTCAAAGTAGGTACGCATGATATCGGCATTGAACGTGATGTTCTGTGGCAAGTAGTTCAGTCCGAAGCGTTTCAGGATATCGAGCCATTTACTCTTGTTCTTGGCAAAGATCTTCTTGAACGGCTCGAAAGTCTTATACACCGGCGAATAGGAATAGTTCATCGAACCACGCCAGTTGTCCTCATTCTCATACACTGTGGTTTCCCCGCTGGTATGACGGTGGGAATGACTATAAGAGAATGAGAAGTTGCCTGGATCGTAGGGCATGGGATGCCGTTTGGTAGTGATGCCCACACGTACATTCGACAACGAGAAGTTGGTGTTCGTGGTCTTCATCACGGCAATGCTCTCAATGGAATCGCGCTCCTGTTTACTGGCAGCCGCATCGAGCACATCCTTCAGTTCCATATCCGTATCCAAGGGGTTGTATCTCGGTCTTGACTGCTCCTTCGTGACAGAATAGTAGAGAGGGGCATTCACCTTGGCTTTGTCTGGGAAGAACTTACCTAACTCCACATTCACCGTAGCACTATAGGTACCATAATTGTCCGTACTGCGCTCATTCACGCCCTGTTCCAAGCCACCGAAGCCTTCGGAGGTAAAACGGCCACTCACATTCACGTTACCCACATCCGACAGCTGCATGTTCAGTGCTCCCTGAGCAGCCCATCCTCCTTCATTGTTATATTCCTTCAGACGGAGCTCATTGACCCATACCTCTCCCGACTTCACCTCTCCCGACAGGTTACGCACTCCAATGATCATCGTCTTCACCTCTCCCAAAGAAGGATTACCCACAATACTGATCTTATTATTCGGTTTGTCCTCGGTATAAGTGCTGAACACCTTATTATACGATGCCGTACCTTCTGACTTCGCGATATTCCTTTGCCGCTTCAGATGAGTGAACACCGAGAGAGGTACGTCCAGCATATTCTCCTCGGGCCATACCATACGCTGGTCGGCAGGTGAGTAGCGATTGTATGCAGGCTCGCGATGCTGGGTGAGCTTTAGAGGAATCTCATATTCATAGTAGTTGCTCTTATAGTCAGAGCCGAAGCGAACGAATACGGCCAACTGGTTATCACGCAGATTCGTCACATTATCCTGCATGGCATTGGCATGGACAAACATTTGGATACGCTTGTACTGGCGGAGATCCACATTGGTGTTCTTATAGACGGCCTTCGACTCACCGGAAGAAAGATTCGTCACTTGGATATCCAACGCCTGCTCATTACTCTCCACCAGCTGCGGCTGTGTAGGATCCTGGTCACGACGAATGCCCGGCGGCAGTACATAGTTCACCGGCTCCTTATCGATATTCTCCTCGATGTTCACAGCACTCACCGCCATCTTTCCACTCTCGGCAGAACCCGGATTCAGTGACTGTTCATAGATACGCCACTCGCCACGCACCAGGTCGAGACTGCCAAAGCGCATGATGATCGGCTTACTGAAATTCGTGCAGAACATACGCATGAAACGCACCGAGGTGAAGTCACTGATAGACCCCACTTTCTGCTCGTATTCGTCCAGAGGAATACGGAACTGATACCATGTCACCGTCTCTTTGTTACCATTACGCAAGGGCACCTCTCCTTCACGTTTATCCACGATGAAGTTCGTGCCGATCCTCAGATCCTCTGGACGGATACTGACATGATACTGGAAATATTTCTCGTATTCGTTCAAGGTGTAGTCCTGGTTGATATCCTCCACATCGGGCGTTGACTTATAGGCCGTGCTGTAGCTCTCCGGACTGTTCTCGTTATCAGGAGAGTTACCCTGGGGGTTATTGATCCGTTTGTAGCGCTGATGGATGGGAGCCTCGATACGATCGAAATCAGAGCCGCGGAAATAGTGGTAGTTATCATTGGCAGGGTCTGCTTGAATAGAATCATAGACCGCCGGTGACACCTTTCCGTTGATGGCAGCAAGATAATCGCTATACACGCCAAAGGAACGCTCCTCCGCATCATTGAGTCCGTTGAATCCCACATCCTGTATATTACGTGACCCTTCGGTAGTGGCGAACGCATAAGTCACCGCAGGCTGTGTTGCCACCTTTCCCCACTGGGTATAGGTATAACTTTCGGTACCGTCAACAGGCATACCACTCTCATAGGCTTTCTTTCCGTCAGACAGTACATCCTCGCTCACCTCACCGAGGTTTATGTAGAAATCACCGCCATACTGCGAAGCATCCTGCTGTTCGCGTGAGTAGATAAAGGGGTCGAGAAGCCAGAACTCGATATATTCCACATTGGCCATCTCGAAGTCGTTGGTATCAAGTTTGCGCATCATTCCTCCCCATCGCTTTTCTGGCATGGGTAGCGTACCGTCCGGATTCAAGTTGGTATCCAGGTTATACGGTCCGCGTTCGGAGGGATAATAGGCTAGATTCAAAATGGGCAGTGTGGCCGTAGCACCGTTGTAGCTGCTCTGGTCACGGGCAGGATACAACTCCTTGACATAGACCTCACGTACATAGTGGTTTGACAACTGAGCCAAGTCACTCTTGATATGACCTGGTGTCAGCGAGGAACTGCGGCGTGTAAACAATGGATCGATATGATACCATGACAGCAGCGCACGGTTATAACCACTGGTGACAGCCATCTTATCCGTACTCTCTGGGAACATCGTGGGCACACTTGAAATCATCCAGGAGGTAGGTGTTGACACGTCAATGGCATTCTTCGTATTCTCGAAGTCGTCCAAGTATGAGGCATTATCCTGAATACCACGGGAGTTTCCCGCGATGAGATGGGCAAACTCTCCCGTGAAGGAGATATTCGAGGGAGCCGTACAGTGCAGACCCGGCAGGAGGGCCAGCACATTCGTCAGCCACTGACTCTCTTTCTTCCAGTTGATGTTCAGTCCCCACAAGGTGTTGTTCAGCGGTTCACTGCCCATACTCACCTTTGTAGTAAGCGACTGCTCCGAGAGATGCTGGAAAGTACCACTGAGCTGGAAGTTCTTACTGAAATCATACTCCCAGTTCACGCCATACATGGTCTTACGTTGCTGACCATAGTCAGTATTACTCTCCGAACTGGCCGTGACCGGTGTCCCCGCATCAAGAATACTCTGATTGAGAATGGTCACCTCACCGGCATTGTAGTCCACGGTATAGTCGGATCCCTCAGTAAGGGTCACACCACCGGCGGTGACCACGACACTGCCCTGCGGCACATAGCTGGCACCTAAGGAGATGACATTGGCAGAAGTACCGCGATACTGTCCCACCAACTGGAACTTGTCTTTCTCCGCAATCTGTTTGGCTACCGTCTTGGTGGAGTCGTACAACTCATAGAAACAGTATTTGTTGGCCACATCGGGTGACACGCCTTTCTCAGTGAGTGCCTTGTAGAGATATTCACCAAAGGGCTCTGCTTCGGGAAGGAACACGCGACCGTTGCTCACGGTATAACCCTGAACATAGTCGAAATAGCCGTTGCTATGTACCTTATTATTATTGTCCAGTCGGTCGGCTCCCAGCAGCTTGATGAGCATCTGGTCCTTCACCTGTGCCTCGGGGATATACGAAAGATAGACACCCGCCGTGTCGCTCTGGAACTTCACATCCAGACGGAAGCGATCCTTTTCTACAGTGGAAGCCAGGTAATACACATTCTTCATCATCAAGTCCCAGTTACCCTGACGGGGATTGTTACTGGTGTTCTTCAGTGCCTTGACGAAGAGAGCCTGTGTGACATCCGTCACATCACTGGCGAACTCTCCCACCTGATAGGTAGTACCGCCATACGTAAATTCATAAGCCACGGCCAGTACCTGGTCTGTCTGCACGGAGGCATTTAAAGAGACATATCCCAATGCCTTGTTCAACGTATATTCTGAAGAGCTGAGCAGACGGGCATTCGACAGTTTCTCGTAATCCACGCCACCCACTACATTACCTATCGACTCCAGCTCGTAAGCGGTCTGATCGATGTTGCGGGCTGCAGGATGGCCTTGCACCAGCGTCTGGTACACGGTATTGGCAGCATTGCAGGGGACGGGCATGTCTGTGAGAGTCCATTGTGGATTCGACACCTTGGTATTCTCACCCAGGTCGGTCAGTGCCACGATATTTCTCGTATTGTTGGCCACACCTGATTTATTGGTCACCCAGATCTCCACACGGTTGATGGTGATGCCTGTCGTGAGATTCGGTAAGGTCTTCATGGCAGCATCATAGCGTCCTCGGAAATACTGTGAGAGGAAGAAGTGACGGTTCTCCTCGTAGTTGGCCGCATCAATCTCAAAGGCAGTGGTCTGCACACCACCCTTGCTCGACACACTGCGAGAGTTCGACTTCTTCTGCGAGATCACTGTCTGCAGCTTCAGTTTCCCGAACTGCCAGTCACTGCGGATACCGAAGAGTGACGAGGCGCCACGTACCAATGATGAGTTTCCTGGGAACGACACGTTTCCCGCCTCAACGAGTTTGATGACCTCATCCTCCTTACCGTCGTATTTCAGTTTCAGGTTTTGCGAGTCAAAGGTGTAGGTGGCATCGGTGTTATAGTTCAGGTTCATGTTCACCTTATCACCTACCTTTCCGTTTACGTTCAGGTTGATCTTCTCATCGAAGTTCATGTTCGTGGTCTTCCGGTTACGGATGGGTAATGAGGGGTTGTCGATGTTCTTCATCGTAGCACCGAACTTCAGTTCTGCCGTACCCTGCGTCTTCACCCTCACGCCACCAGGACCGAAGATCTTCTCTGCGGGTCCCAGGTCAAAGTGCATGTCGGTAAACGAGAATTTCTCCTTTCCCTTCGCCTGATAGATCTCATCGTTTTTCGCACGGAAGAATTTGTCACGCAACTGTCGCTCACTCCACTTGCCGAACTCCTCAGCATCCATCATCACTGGTGCTCCCAAGTAGGTACTGCCCATCTTCGAGCCAATGATATAACGGTCGAGCGTGTCGTTATACACCACCTCCTGCTCAATGTTCGTCGGCATCTGCAAATCCATACTGTTCCGTTGCAGGTCATCCTCGGTGATCGGCTGTGTACGTTGGATCTTCCATCGGGGATGCAACAGGGAATCAGGAATCTCCTCGTCTGTGTCGAGGATAGGCTGTGCCGTCACCTTCGAGGAATCTCTCCGTGACCTGTTTTGGTTATTCTGTTTGTTGTCCTGGGGTGCCTGGCGTTGCTGTCGTCGTTGCGGTTCCTGTTTGGAAGAGAAAGAGGATGACTCCGTCTGAAGCATCGGCACACCGTTCCAGGCGAGCACACTCATGCCCACCAGTAACATCCATACTATCTGCTTCAGTCTCCTCATTCTTTCTACGAAATAAACGAATTCTTCATTCTAAATTCTTCATTTACTTAATCTGTTTCAACGCCAATTTCACCACCTGCTCCACTGGCAGGTCGGGCTGTTGCTTTAAGATGGCTACCACCACCTTGGCTGACGGAGCTGGTGAGAAGCCGAGCATGGTGAGCGCACCCACGGCCTCGTCTTTCACACTGTTGTTCACCATAGCTGTGTCATGACCAGCATTCGACGACAGTTCCTGAGCGACACCACTGCTGATGATCTTGTCCTTCAGATCAACGATGATCCGTTGTGCCGTACGCAGACCGATACCTTTCACACTCTTCAGTACCCGCTCATTACCCGAAGAGATCACATTGCAGATCTCCGACACCGTCATCTCCGAAAGAATCATCCGAGCCGTATTCGCACCGACCCCACTCACGGTGATGAGCAACAGGAACATGTCACGTTCCTGTTTGGTGGCAAAACCGAACAGCACATAGGCATCCTCCCGAATGGCTTCATAGACCCAGAGGCGTGCCTCCTTCTTTCCTTGTATGGCGGTATAGGTGTTTAGAGAAATGTTCATGCCATAGCCCACCCCATGGGCATCGACCACAGCGTAAGCAGGGGTGACATCCGCCAGTTCACCCTTTACATATTCTATCATAAGTCGTTTATTTGTATATATACATCCAATAAAACGCGAACTACCGCTTTTTATTGTATTTCCTTGGAAGAATCAGTCCTGCCCTACTCGTCCACCAGACTGAACAGAAACTGCTGTTCAACATGTTCCCACCGTGCTACACGGAAACGGATGAGACGTGCCAGAAGGGTGATGACCTGATGACGGGGAACACGCGAGGCACGTGTAAGCTGGTTCAATGTCAGCGCCTTTCCCCGCATCGTATTCAAGAGATGTACCACCGTTTCACTATAGGTCATCATCGCTCCCTGTTGCCGTTGCGAGTCCTTCCATATGGCCAGATGAACAGGGGATGCCACGATATTCTCATCGGCTATGCGGATATAAGCACAACTCTTTCCTGTCTCGTCAATAGCACAGATCGGCCGCCGGTCGGAAGGAGGAACGGTAGTCACTACGATGGTCCGGCCCTCCACATGGTAGGTATCGAACTTGATGCTGGCCTCCGGACGACAATAGCGGTAGGCCGCCTGGTGCATCATATAGATCTCCTCCTCGGAGCGCACTCCCGACAAATGACCGTCGTCGCGGACACCGATCAGCAAACGACCACCTTCGGTATTGGCAAATGCCGATACCGACTTAGCCAGTTTCACGGCATCAGACACCCGATATTTGAAGTCCTGCTGCTGATGTTCGCCCTCACTGATCAAACCGAGGAGATAACGTTTGTCATCCATAACCTTTCGTTGCAGATGCAAAGGTACGGTTTTTCTGTGATTTATTTTGTATTTCTTAGATTTTTCGTACCTTTGCAGGCGCAACGGTGTCACCAACGGTCCTTGCCACAGGTGATGAAAAGGGAAGCAGGTGGGAATCCTGCACTGTCCCGCAGCTGTATGCTGCCGTTATGTCGGCGAACAAAATGCCACTGGTCATCCCGGGAAGGCGTTCGCCCTCTGAAGCAGTAAGTCAGAAGACCTGCCGTGGTGATGTTGATTATGCCTCTCGAGGAAAGGGGCTTAAATGGTTTCTTATGGATATGTTTCCCAGACAGCAGTCTGTTGCTTTACGAATTCTTGTTGTTGCATGCACTTTAGTGACATGCATCGATGTTTCAGCCCAGAATGATTCTATTGTTGGGAAGCAGGAGCAATTGCCTGAGGTAACAGTCACAGAAACCAAGCACCAACAGGCTCAGCGAAGCACGACACCTTCCTTTGCCATTGATCGGAGAGACATGCTACGCATGGGTACCACCGACATGGCAGATGCCCTGCATCGTTTACCGGGAGTCACCCTTCGCGACTATGGAGGTGCAGGTGGAATGAAGACGGTCTGCGTGCGTGGCTTTGGTGCCAAGCACACTGGTGTTAGCTATGATGGTGTAGCATTGGGGGAGAGTCAGAATGGGGAAATAGATGTGTCGCGTTATGGACTTGACAACCTATCGGCTCTACAGCTAAACGTTGGAGATAATGATCATATATTCATATCTGCACGACAAGCCTCAACACCTGCTATGCTTAGCATCGAAACCATCGCACCCGTTCATGCAATCCATCATCACAACGCCCCCTCTCCTCACCTGACGACACAGCTGCGTGTAGGCAGTTTCGACTATATCAGTCCGATGTTGCGCTTCGAACAACAAATATCATCTCAATTCACCGTTTGGGCAGTAGGCGATTATATCTACGCAAAAAACGATTACCCCTTCCGACTGCGCAACGTGTCGGTAGAAACCAAAGAGCGGCGCGCTAACAGCAAAATGAATCAGGGTCACGCAGAGGTGAATATGAGATGGGAACTGAACAATAGAAGCGTGCTCAGTGGAAAGGCTTATTACTATGACAATGACCGACAACTGCCGGGAATTGTACGCTATTATACCAACATTAGTCGTGAAACATTGCGCGACCGGAACGCTTTCGGACAAATTTTCTATCAGACACGATGGAATAACGGATTGTCACTCAAACTCACAGGAAAGGTAAACTGGGCAGCCTCATTCTACGATAACGGATTGACATCCAGTCAAATCATCAATGGCGACTACTGGCAACGTGAGTATTATACATCTATGTCATGGCTCTACGCACCTTCTGAGCACTGGGCTTTCAACTATGCTGCCGACTATTTCTTGAACAACCTGAACTCTACCCTGCCCACCGACACAAGGCCTCTCAGACATAGTATCTTACAGACTGTCTCTGCGCGTTTCCACAGCAACCGACTCACCGCATCCTTCCGTCTGCTTCAATCCAACTACATCAACAAGGAAAAGCAGTTAGCGGTCAATGAGCAGGAAGAATCAGGAGGACGAAATCAGCACCGACTATCCCCTTCTGTGAGTTTGTCTTACCTGCTGACAGATGGGCTGCGCCTTCGTGGTTCGTTCAAAGATATTTTCCGGATGCCTACCTTCAACGAGAACTACTACTACCATTTTGGCAGCAAGACACTTATCCCAGAGAAGACTCAGCAATGGAACCTCGGCGTTACGTTTACACAAGGCTACCGGAAGAGCCATGATTACGGGTACTCCCTCTCTTTGGATGCCTATTACAATCAGGTAAAAGACATGATTGTGGCCGTTCCCTACAATATGTTTGTGTGGCGGTGCATCAATGTAGGTAAGGTGCACGCCATGGGAGTAGATTTCACTGCCCGCTGGCAACAGCCCCTGACCGACAAACAGATGATTTGCGCCACAGCTAACTATAGTCTGCAACGTGTAGTCAACCGCACCAATTCAAGTTCACCCTATTACAACAACCAGATTGCCTACATGCCGAAATACACTGGTGGTGCCTCTCTTAGTTGGGAAAATCCTTGGGTAAATCTTTCCATACACGGTGAGGGTATAAGTAGCAGGTGGACCAACAATGAGCATCTTGAAGGAACGCTTGTGAACGGATATTGGGAAATGGGAACGACAGCTTGGAGATCGTTTCGCTTGACAAAAAGAAATGAGCCGCAGACAAGAGTTCAAGAGCTAAGCCTGCGCTTCGACCTCAAGAATATGTTCAATAAACAATACGAAATCGTTGGAGCCTATCCAATGCCTGGAAGAAACTGGCAAGTCACTATCGGGTATCAATTTTAAATAATTATGATTCATTTATTAACCATTTAATTCAAACAAACAATGAAAAAGTATTTATTGAGTTTCGCAGTGCTGATGATGGGAGCATTTCTCTTCACTGCTTGTAGCGATGATGATGACAACAAAAGACAGCCTATAGCTGTTGACGTGAGTGAAGGTATGTTTATTGTCGGTTCCGGTAATACGAGAAATAACATCGACGGTAACCTGACCTACATTAACTATACCAATGGAATATCCACGCTGAATGCCTTCCAGAAGGCAAACGGAAAGTCTCTTGGTAAAACGGCAAACTTTGCCTTGGTGTATGGACAAAAGCTCTATATTGCCGTTGATGGAGAAAATACCATCTGGGTATGCGACAAGAACACGCTCAAGGTAATCAAGCAAATCAACACTGTAGAGTTACTGGGTGATGTCAAAGGCATTAGTCCTCGCGCCATGGTTGGTTACAAGGACCAGCTGCTGTTCTCACTTTATGGAACTGGCGAAAACAGTCTGGTGGCTGCCGTTGACACTGTCAACTTCGCATTGAAGAACACTTATAACACAGGAAGCTACACCGATGGTATTACTGTTGTTGGTGACTATCTCTACACTGCCGATTCTGACTATGGCAATGGTGTAAAACCCTCTATTACGAAGTGTGACCTGAAGACAGGTAGCTCACAGCAGATTAAAGGAAAAGATATCACCAACCCGATGCATATGCTGACCATTGGCAATGATGTTTACTTCCTCGACTATGGTCAATATGATGCATCATGGAATCAGACTGGTGCAGGTGTACGACGTGTATCTCAGGACGGTACCGTGACACGTGTCATTGACGGAACCGCAATGGGTTCTGACGGCAAGCGTATCTATACAGTGAATGCACCCTATGGAGGAAGTGAGACCACATATCTCATTTATGACACCACAACCGGACAGAAAAGCTCATGGAAACCAGCCGATATCCAGAGTCCCGCTGCCATTGCTGCCGATCCTGTCACTGGTGATGTATTCATCATCTCTTATGTAATGAATCCGGATACTGGCTATCCTGCCTACAACCTGCCAAGCTACGTGAATCAGTACAGTGCCGACGGAACATTCAAAAAGCGTTACGATTGTGGAGTTGGTCCTATCTCCGTCGTGTTTAACACGAGTGTGAAGTATGAGTAAACCGCTCAACATCCTTATATTAGTCATTGCGTTGCTATCATCGTGTCGTGGGAATCAAAAGATTGCCACGTACGATGACTGCGACACCCTGGCACTGAAATATGCCACCCACCTCTCCGTGGTGAGATACCATGACTATACCGTCGTGAAACTCGCCGATCCATGGAACTCCGGGAAGACCTTGCATACCTATGTATTGGTGCCGGCAGATCAAGAAATGCCTGCACACCTTCCCGAAGGTGCCGTGGTACGCACACCCTTGAAGAAAGCGGTGGTGGCCACCAGCGTGCACTGCAGTCTGATCATCGACATGGGATGCAGAGAGCAGATCGGCGGTGTATGCGAACCCCAGTATATCCATATCCCCTATATCCTCGAACAACTGGATAAGGGGAAGGTCATTGACTGTGGCAGCGGCATGGCTCCTACGGTGGAGAAGATCATCGACCTGCAGCCCGATGCCCTCTTTCTCTCTCCCTTCCAGAACAGCGGAGGCTATGGAAAGGTGGAAGAGCTGAAGATCCCGATCATCGAGACAGCCGACTATATGGAGACCTCCGCTCTGGGACGTGCCGAATGGATGCGTTTCTACGGTATGCTCTTCGGCTGTGAACAAACGGCCGACAGTCTGTTCACCGAAGTGGAAAAGAGTTATCTCAGTCTGAAAGAACAAGCCAAGACCTCCAACGGCAGTCCTTCACTGCTGATGGACAAGCAGACGGGCTCGGTGTGGTATGTGCCGGGAGGACAGAGCACCATCGGCGGGATGATTGCCGATGCGCATATCGGCTATGCCTGGAATAATGATGACCACAGCGGCAGTCTGCCCCTTCCCTTCGAGAGTGTACTGGAGAAGGCGGGGGATGCCGACATCTGGCTGTTCCGTTACAACGCACCGCATGACATGACGATGCGTGAACTGTTGACAGACAAGGGTGGGTACAAACAGTTCAAGGCATTCGTCAATCATCAGGTATATGGCTGCAATACGGCCACCAGTAAGTTCTACGAGGAGACACCGTTCCACCCTCATCTGCTGCTGCGTGACTTCATCTGCATCGCCCACCCTGACCTGCTGTTAGGGGAACCCCGCTATTTCATCAAGCTACATGAATAAGTTCTCACGATTTGCCCTTGGGATGACGTTGCTCATCTGCGCTCTCTTTGCCCTGTGCCTCCTAGTAGGTGCAGTGCATATCCCTGCAGGACAAGTCGTGAGAATCCTTTTCCTTCCTGAAACGGAGCTGCAAGGGGATCCCACCCTCAAACCCTCGTGGATCTATATCGTCATGCAGAACCGCCTGCCACAGGCCATCACCGCCATGCTCTGCGGAGCATCCCTGGCGGTATGCGGACTGATGCTGCAGACGGCATTCCGCAACCCGTTGGCAGGACCGAGCATCTTCGGTATCAACAGCGGTGCTTCGTTGGGCGTGGCCCTGGTGTTACTGCTATTGGGAGGAAGCATCACGGCAGGGAGCTTCTCACTGACGGGTTTCGTAGCGGTATTGTTCGCGGCTTTCGTTGGGGCCATGGCGGTGATGGCGCTCATCCTGCTGTTCTCCACCATGGTGAGGAGTAACATCATGCTGCTCATCATCGGTATCATGATCGGCTATATCGCCTCCTCTGCCATCTCCCTGTTGAATTTCTTCGCCACGGAACAAGGCGTGCAGTCGTATATGGTGTGGGGACTGGGTAACTTCGGCGGTGTATCCATGGAGCAGATGCCGGCCTTCGCCACCATCACCCTGTTAGGACTGTTCGCCGCCCTCACCCTCACCAAACCCTTGAACGCACTGCTACTGGGTGAGCAATACGCAGAGAACTTAGGCATCAACATCCAAAGGGTGCGAAACAGTCTGCTGCTCATCACCGGCATCCTCAGTGCCGTCACCACCGCCTTCTGCGGTCCCATCGCCTTTATTGGACTGGCTGTTCCCCATGTGGCCCGTATGCTGCTGGTCACGGATAATCACCACTACTTGATGCCCGCCACGATCCTCACAGGTGCCGCCATTGCCCTGCTGTGCAATGTGATCTGTGTGCTTCCCGGTTCCTTAGGCATCATCCCCCTGAATGCCGTCACACCCATCATGGGTGCTCCCGTCATCATCTATGTCATCATGAAGCAGAGGGGCAAATAATACGTTTTGAGTGACCGTTGGATCTGGGGGAACTCCAAATCATACAAGTTATTCAAGAGTTACTATTTTGTATGATTTGATATAATTATGTTTGATTTGATTTTGTTAGATTCTGAATAAATTTGTAAGATTTCTCGCCGAAGGCGACCGGTTCTCTCACATTTTTTCAGAATAATTAATAAGATTATATGTTTAAAAAAAAAGGCCTAAAAAATGGTCAATCCTTGGCAAACCAATGAAAAGAGAGGCGTACCTCGCGGTGCGCCTCTCGATGATAAATCTGTAACCTCTATGAGATAATTGAATAGAAGCTACAGGCTATTGATTTCATCGATGGATAAGCCGGTGTTTTGGGCTATAACATCAATAGGGATACCAGACTGCTTAAAGTTCCGGGCGATATCCTGTTGTGCTTCCTTACGCCCCTGCTCCTTTCCTTCCTTGATTCCTTCTGCTCGTCCTTCTGCTCGTCCCTCCATTTTCTGCCCCTCCATCACGGCTATCGTATCGCGGTAGCGCTTCAGGGCACGGTCGTACTTGATGCGCTCCTCACGCGTCCATGAGGCGACATCACAGGTCTCGATCAGCTTCTTGAAGACCTTGTCCTTGATCTCGAAAGGATATCTGTTCAGCTTCTCCATATTCTTTTTCTTTCTTGATCGCCTACGGCTAGTAATAAGATATTTCGATCTGCTACGCAGAGAAATCCTACAAAATCTAATCAAAATCAAACAAAATCATTCAGCCAAGCCACCATGGAACTTACTGTGAACCTTCATCGCCTCTCCTGTGACAACGCGGAAGAAGTCATATTTCTTGTTATGTTCTTCTATCAGCGTCATCGTATATGATTATTATTGTTCGATTTTGGTTCGATTTTGTAGGATTTCTGCCCGCAAAGCGGGCATCCCTCCACCCCAAAGATTATTTGGATTGATGTATTTACTCATAGCATGAGAAATAAAAGTGTAACAATTAGTTGTCAGCGGCAAAGATACAAATAAATTGGTCCAGAACCAAATAAAACCATTATTATTTTATGTGAAACTTGGATGGATAGCATCAGTACAATTAGTGCAAGACGTGTGCACAAGTTGTGCAAGACGTTTGCACAAGTTGTGCAGACCCTTTGCACAAAGTGTGCAAGGCTGTTGCCCAAATCGTGCACAACTGTTGTCCATTTCTTAGTAGGGTCATGTTATTCAAATTATCATATTGTTCTTTCTTATTGAAGTCACAAAGTACCTTCACACCTTCACGGCACTTCAACAGGTTGATAATGAGAGTTTTCCGCGTGAAAGCACCTTCACAAGCCTTCACACTTTTTGGCGACACGATGATGTGAAGGTGCGTGAAGGTGCCTTCACACGTAAACACTTTGTAATCAACACCTTGCAAGAGTGTGAAGGTGTGAAGGCACTTTCAATCTTTCTCTATGAGAAATTGTTTACAGCCTATTTGTCCTGCCGAGAACAAGGCAATCATTATAATCACGCAGAGTCTGAGGAGTTAACGGAGTTTGAAAGGGGAAGGGGAGTTTAAGTATCTGGGGTGGCACATAGATAACCACAAAGAGAGGCGTACCTCGCGGTGCGCCTCTCTATCACATAATTAACTCAAGTTTTGAATTCTATATAAGTTTTTACTTGTCGTGTTTGTATCACAGATAAGTCACATTAGTCGCCAATAGCGAACGGATCTTCTGCTGGTTCGTTATCGTCCCAGAGGCTGCCGAAAGGAGCATCATCAAAGAAAACATCTTCATTCTCCTTTCCTCCTATCCATGACCCCCATTCCTCTTCACTATTGCTTTTCATTAGTCCCTCTGTAAAAAGGAACATAGTCTCCGTTTCTGGTTTTATATATACCTTTTTCATCGCACGATAATCTTTTTGCCATTATGAATATAAACGCCCTTGGCAGGATTAGACACTCGTATTCCCTGTAAAGTATAGTACACATTATCATCATCCGACAACTCAGAAGCAGCATGATGAATTGCTGTAGCAATACCACTTTCCTCTTCAATTTCTCCGTCTATGATAATCATACCGAAAGACTTTGCATTTGTGGCGTTAGAATCATCAACGGTTCCGTAGTTGGCATCCGAGGGGCAAAGGGTACCTGGCAGATGCAAATACGCCTTGTTGTTGATTGTCGGATACTGCTTAGAAACGGCACGGAAGAATCCCCATCCAGAAACAGTTCCAGGCACATAGTCATCTCCCTTATATTGTTCTGCAGCATCCAACTGCACTCCTTCTGACAAGAAGAAATTGCGATAGGTTACGCCGTCCTCTTTACAAACATTAGAAATTAGAGGGGCTTCACGATTAAGCTTCCTCAGATAATTAGCATATTCTTTATTATTCTTTACATATTTATTGTTGGGGAATAACTGATCATCATAGCGCTGTTTATCAGTAGTAGTTTGAACGATAGGAACCACAGCACTGAAGTCAGCATTTTCTTGATGCACATAATGGAACAAAACTCCCGTATTGGCAGGTATCGGCTCATCCTCATTCATTTGAACCAATTCCACCTGGCCATTTTTATTGTACCCACAAACCAAATATGTTTTAACGTAGTCTGTGTCGGGAACTTTAAAAGTTACTACCGTACTATAGGTTCTCCATCTCGTTTTATGTGTAAAACCAATGCCTGAAGAGACAAACATGTGCCACCCATTGTGCGTCGCGGGATAATAAACGCCATCTACACCAGTTCCACCCTGTTTAATGATGTTTTCCATCGTCTGCACATTAAACTGATTGATAACACCTCCCATTGCTGACTCCTTCCAGTTACCTACATAATGGTCAAAAAATTCTGCTGGATAATACAATCTTGTTTTTACAGTCGCAACGTCTGTATGACTATCGGTATGTTTGTAGTCAAAAGCTAATTCATGGCAATTAATCACGGCATCGGTCTTGTTGACATACACTTCACTCAGAGGTCCATCCTCATACCAGAAGGCACGACTCTCAATAGACTCTAATTGTGACCCTTTATTGATTACCAAAGTCTTAATCGGACATTCCAAGAAAGCCTCTTCTTTAATTTCAGTTACGCTATTGGGTATTACCAATTCTCCTTTATTATCTTTGGGGAAAGGAACGACATTGTTATTCTCATCTTTCACATCCTTTCCTGCCCGCGTGAAAGCATTCTTTCCAATTACCGTAATATGGCAATTGTTACCAAAATCTACTTTTTCAAGATTCTGGCAATCTTGGAATGCACTCTGTCCGATTCCAGTCACCTTGCTTGAGAAGGTCACAGATTTTAATGAACAGCTTTTAAAGAGTTCATTAGGAACATCTATTGCTCCTGCGAAAGTCACATTCTGGAGAGGAGGCTTGTTGCTATTGAAACTCTGGAACATACTCTCCCTGTCAAATGTATTCGTTTCTTTGTCTGACATTACAATCGTAGTCGCATCAAGCCAATACTTGAAAGTCTGGCAACTAAATGTTGTTGTTGTTACAACCCACTGATTTGTTTCAGGATCAGTATAGCCACCAGTAGCTTTTTCAAAAGTATCGAACTCTGCATCCCAAAAATCCACCGTGGTAGACTTGTTCCACTGGTTTTGGAACACGGACAAGTCGTTAGAATTGTATTTCCCCCTGAGAGTCAATTTCCCCGCACTGTTGAGGCGTTCAAGAATGGCTAAATCTGCTTCTAGCTTGGGATTCTGCTGATTCCAAGAGGTCAGATCTCCAAAGTCGTCGCATACAATAATCACTCCATCATCACCATCGGCGGTAATGGTAACACTAGCCCACGCCCCTATAGACACGCAGACATACATCAACACAAAAAGTAAAATCTTTTTCATTGTCACTTAAATTAATTATGTTTAATGTTAATAATCTTGTGAATAACTCCCTATTTTGCCATTTCAGGCCCTTTTTTGATTACCATCATGGCAGTTATGTTGTTGATTCCCGAAAGGAAGGGCGCTGACTTCCAGTTGTTAGCGCGCACAGCGCCTATACGGTCATCTGATTTTCTTTAAAAAGGCGCCGCTGTCTCGCGACTGAGCGCCGTAAACCAAATTGCAGGTGCTTATGATCTCTCACAGACGAAGTCACCCATAATAAACATAATAATAAACTCTCAAAAGAGAGCTATTAATTAACTCGGTGCAAAGATACAAACTTTTGCAAAAAAAAAAAACGATTTAACTATTTTCGACTAAAATACCACAAATAATTAACTTTTATAAACATTTAACTCTATTCATAGGCAATAATAAGGTGATTCGATTAACATAAGAGGGGTGGAGAGTGACATGCAGCATGACACCCATAGAGAAGAAAATAATAATCACAGAAATGTTCTTCAACAAGTAGATTGGTAGATTAAGCTCTATGAGATGGAAAGAATCGTTCCCAAAGGGGCACAAAAAAGGCGCTACTGTCTCCCGACTGAGCGCCGTAAACCAAATTACTAGGTGTTCATATCTGTCACAGACGGAACAGCCTTTCTATTTACAATAAACTGATATAATACTCTCCACTTGGAGAGTTAATTAACTTCGGTGCAAAGATACACAATTTCTAGAAAACAAATGGATGTTTTGATGTTTTTCAACGACAAACTGCAGGTTTTAACTTTTATAAACAATAGGAAAAACAACAAGCACTCTCTCCTGTAAGAGGAGAGAGAAAATAAGCGGAGGGTGTGTCAAAATGTTTTTTAGTCGCCCTTTGGGCGAGAATTGAAAATCGCCGCTTTAGGGGAAGGCAAATCTTACAAAATCAAAACAAATATAACATATAAAATATTGAAACACAAAGTGATAGATTTTGTTAAGATTTGGAGGATTTCTGCGCGAAGCGCACTCTCCCAATTATGACACACCCTCTACTAAATAATTACAATTCTCGCCGCAGGCGACAACGTTTTAGAAGAAGAACGCAGCGTTGACTTGCCAGGAGTTCGACTTCGCCTTGCGGTTCTCATACACATGATCAGCAACGCTGTCGAAGTTCTTCACGTCGGCAGTGTTACTCACTCCGATGTTATACGTCACACCAATCTCGAAGTGACCGAAGTTCACGCCACCGCCCACATTCACACTGAAGATTGATTTCTTCAACTGGAACGTGTTCTTGGCCTGCTCGTGGTTCGCCTTCATATCATCCCATGTATATTCATCGTCGCCGATGTTGAAACTGATCTGAGGACCGGCAGCAAGGTAGATGCCAGCTGACTCGCCCATGCCAAAACTTAGACGGAGGTTAGCAGGTACCACGATACTCTTCTGTGTGATGGTCTCATCATTCACCTTCACATCACGCTGGTCATAGAGTCCGGCGACATCAAAGCCCAGTCCTGTGATGGGCAGTCCCACCTTGATGATAGGACCTGCAAAGAATCCTACACGATTTGAGGTTTTGAACATCTCACTGTCGAGAGACATATTGGTGATGTTCAAACCACCCTTCACACCGAAGTTCACCTGAGCCTGTACCGCTGTTACTCCCAACAGGGCAATGGCCATGACCAAAACAATCTTAACCTTTTTCATCTTGTTACTATTTAAATATGCATTCGCTCAATTTTCAACTGTCAATTGTCTATGATTTCTTAGTGTCTTTGTCTGCGTACGGTAACACGGGCTGAAGAACCGCCTGAGGAGGATGAGGAGGAAGAAGAGGAACGCTTGGTCTTCACCTTCTCCGATTTACCGCCATTGGCCCTGCGGTTGCTGCTGCCCGACTTCTTCGCCTTCACTTTACCCTTGGGCTGCACGTTGGCAATGCTATCGAGACTATCCTTCCGTGCCTGGTCACCCCAGATATTCTTCTCGAAAGCCAGCAGTTCCTCTTCGATGCGTTTCTGTTCTTTATTCATCGCCGTGGAGTCAGGACAATACTGTGCCAGAGTCTGTCCCAGCATGTTCGTCGTCTTGTAGATCTTACCACGGTACATGTTCTTCGTGAAATAGTCATCGATGCTCATCGTGGCGGCATTGTTCACATTGCTCGTCATGATGGTCTGCTTGGCAAGGAAGGGTGCCACATCGTCGTACTTCACCCAGAACAGCGGATATTTGGCCGTTCCGTCGCCGAAGTCATCCTCACGGCTCATGATCGGACAGAGGGCAATCACCTTGGTATGGAAGGTGGCGGATGCCTGATCGTAGTAGGCACTCTCCTTCAGGTAATACCCTTTCACCTCACGAGAGGGGATGTCGCTGTCATCAATCCTGATCCTGCCATTCTCCGACCGCTCATAGTAGATATGGTAGTTGTCTATGAATGCCTTGGGGCGCACACGGGCAGAATCGGTAAACACCTCGTTACCGTCGAGACGATACTCATAAGCCCTGATCTGTCCGGTAAGCATCAGCTTGAACAGATAGGTGAAGAGGTTCATCTGCGTACCCACTGGCTCCACAGGATAATAGAGTCCTGCATTGGCATCCTGGTTCAAGTCGATCTCACGGTAGATATCTCGCCGCCACACCACATCCTCCGACATCGCCTGTGCCGTGGGGAAAGAGATCTGGGCACGGGTGGTGAGCGTCTGGCCATTCGACCTTTGCTGCTGTGCCTGCTGACGGCGTGACACCGGCTGTGCCTGCATTTCGCTCATGAAGAGCGAGCATGTCATGAACATAGCCATGAGCAGCATCCACTTGCCCTTTGCTTGAAAATGATCTGTCCTCATCTTGTATATCTTTTTATAATTGTTCATTATTCCTTTCCCCCTTTTTACTTCACGATCACCTCCATGGCACCCGGGAGGGTACGAGAGATGCCATCAGGACCGACGGCAGTGACGTGGGTGATATAGAAGCGACGGTTACGCGAGAGCTTGCGGAAAGCATCACGCTGACGCTCAGAGAAGTTCGCGCCATTACCCACGATAGGTACGGCGTTACCCATATTGTCGAAGAACACCGCCTCGAAGCCCGTGACCTTAAACTCAATGTCAAGCAGGCCATCATCGATGGCAGCACGGATACCGCCGGTTCCCATCAGTGATGCCTTGGCCAGTCCGCCACCACGGTAGCGGTTATCACCCACCACCATATAAGGTGTAGGATCGGGCAGCTTACGCACCTTGAAAGTGACCTGTGCCATCTGTCGGCTTTGTCCTTTGTCATGTGCCGAAACCGTAAATGTAACATCTTTTCCCACAGCGGCCGGAGTGGCGATATAATGCCCGTCACCCTTGGCTGTCAGGGAACCACCACTCATCGTCACCGACACCGCATTCTGAGGCACACCTGGAACACTGACACTCATCGGGTTTGCGTAACCGGCATAGAGCACATTCATCAGATCAGCAGCCACGGTGGCACCACTGGGTGCAGGGATCACACTGTATTTCTGCAGGAAATCGCGCCGTAACGTCTCCCCTGCCGCATTGTGTGTAAGCAGGTAACCACTGAAGGAATGCTCTCCCACGCCCCCTGCGGAGAAAGAATACTTACCGTTTCGCAGATTCACCTTCGATCCATTGATGAAGATTTCCGGCTGCATGGTGGTATCCACGGCAGCCATCACGATATTGGCAGCGAAGGTCTCACCCGGATAGAGAGTGGTCTTCTCGGGAATCACGAAGGCATCGAGCTTGTTCACACGGATATCTTTCACATCAATATTCGATACAAGTGTATGGAGCACCTCTCCTTCGGCATAGCGCACATCGCTCTGCAGTTTAGAGAGTAGTGTGACGGCAGCGGCCACGGGCATTCCCTCGAACATATACTCCTGCCAGTTCTTTCCCATGGTCTTGGCATTCTTAGGCAGCTCGGTGGTGAGGTTACTCTTGATAATCTCCTGCTGTCGCTCATCGCCTACCATCTTCAAGATCAGTTCGCGGTAGGCATTGATGGTATTGAACAGCTGCTTGCCACGCTGCTCCCCCGAAGAGAGCATCACCTGCGTGGCAGCCTCGAGGTTCTCCTTATTCCGGATGTTCCGCGGATCACCGTCGCTGCCGTCGGCCTCTTTCACGATGGCTTCTTTCAGCGACTGTGCGAAATTGAAGAGCGAGTCGCTCATCTGCTTCACGGAGGTAGCCTTGTCGAACCACTCCTTCACCTTGGCGGGGTTCTTCTTCATCTGCTCCTCAAAGTCACCGTATATGGAAAGATTCTCCTTCGTCGAGTTGGACGTCGTACGGCTCAGGCTCTCCTCAACAAGGGAGAAGCCCTCGAGCACCTCGGTAGAGACGTTCATCGCGAGCATGGCCATGAGGACGACGTACATCAGGTTGATCATCTTCTGGCGCGGAGAAACGGGTCTTTTCTTGATTGCCATTGTGTTGCTTTAGAAGTTTGGATTAGATGTGAGAGGAGAGGCTCCTGCCCCACCCGGCATGTTCACCGTCATGGCTTCGATCATACGCTTGTAGATCCTGTTCAGCTCGGCTATCTGCCCAGCCATCTTCTTGGTCTGGTCGTTGATCTCATCGATGGTACCGATCTGCGCGCTGGCACTCTTCAGCTGCATCTCATAAACCTTGCAGATACCCGTAAGCGTACGGTTCAGGTTCTCCATCTCCTCAGAGTCGGTGGTGAGACGACGGCTCTGCTCGGAAACACGCTCCAGCACCTCTGTGAGTTTCTTCAGTTCCTCGACATAAGCATTAGTAGCCTCAGTCATATCGGGTGTCAACGGTGGAATTACGGTTTCTCCCACAGTTACAATGCCAGCTTCACCTATTGAACCATTTTGACTAATAGAATCTGTTGAGCCACTTTGGCTAACAGGACCTGTTGAACCACTTTGACTAACAGGACCTGTTGAACCAACTGAGCCACCACCAATGATAATGGTACCGCCACCTGTCACAACGGGCTGTGCTACCGCAGCCACCTGCTTCTGTTCCAGATCCTGCTCTGTTTCCAGTTCCGTTTCTGCTGTTTCCTCATCAAGATTCAGATGAGTGGGAAGATCCATACCATCGGCTGTCTTATCAAACGGACGGTCGAATGCCGAAAGGAAGAACACCAGCACCTCAGTGCCCATACCTAAGAAAAGCCAGAAGTCGGCACCCTTGATATGAGTGAGTTTGAAAAGTGTTCCCAAGATCACGATGGCTGCACCCCAACTGTAGGCATAGTTCAGGAATGTCTGCCCAGGCACGCTGTCCATCCACTTCTGCAGACGGTATATGATATTCAGTTTGCTATACTGTGTCATAGTTGTCTTTTTTGGAGTTATTCGATAAACGTTATTGCGGGTTAATTCTTACCTTTCTTTCCCTTGACCTTCTCACTCTGTGCACTGGCTAGTGAACGCACGCAGCGGAAACCGATGTACGAGCGCGGCTGGTTCTGATATTCCCAGGTACGCCAGGCCGAACGGATATAGCTCTCGGGATCTTTCCACGAGCCGCCACGAACACTTTTCTTCTTCAACCGATAAGGGTCTTCCTTGGCAGCATTATATTTCAGTGTGGGGTTCAGGTCGTTCATTGCATCCACACCGGCCTCGGTAAAGATCGTACTGGTCCATTCCGCCACGTTTCCTGCCATATCAAAGAGCCCGTTGGTGTTGGCACCGTAGATGCCCACCTTACTGGTGATGAGATTTCCGTCCTTGGTATAGTTTCCGCGATCGGGCTTGAAGTTCGCATAATAGCATCCACGGTCGCTCTTCATGTCCTCATTTTCCCATGGGAACTCATTACCATCCTTCCCTCGGGCGGCATATTCCCATTCGGCCTCAGTAGGCAGACGGTAGCGCTGGATATAGCGAGCCTCACCTCCCAAGCCTTTCAACAGATAGTCGGTGCGCCAGGCACAGAAAGCGTTGGCCTGTTCCCAGGTGACACCCACCACAGGATATTGGTTGTAGGCGGGGTTACTGAAATAATAACGCAGGTAGGTCTCGTTATCGGAGTTCTGGAAATCGTTCACCCAGCATGTGGTATCGGGATAGATGTTCACGATATAGGTATTCAGGAAATCCCACGGTCCACTCAACGGACGGTCGATGGTTTCGCGGATGATACGTCCTTCATCATCAATATAGGCAGTATCCTTGGAGATCATCACCACCTCGTTGGGATCCACCACAATATCAGTGTTGAATGTACGCTCCTCGGGGTTCAGACGGTTACGGCGCAAGGCTGCCGTGGTATAGTCATACACCTCATAGCGATAGTTCATCTGTCGCCAGTCGAGCATCTTTTCACCTGTCACGGGATTCGTCTCATACAAACTCTCTATGGCACGCTGCTCATCCTCGTTGGGCTTCCTGGGCAGCGCCTTTTTCCAGTTCACATGCGGAGGTACGGGGTCACCGTTTTTGTCCTCGGTGATCATATACGACTCATCACCGCCATAGGAGGGATCAGCCAAACGAGTGCGGAGGATCGAATCGCGCACCCAATAGACAAACTGTTTATATTCGGAGTTTGTGACCTCAGTCTCGTCCATCCAGAAACCGTCAACGGAGATATCCTTGACGGGGGTCTGCTTACCCCACAGACTGTCCTCTTTCTCGATACCCATCCTCAGGTAGCCCCGCTTGATGAGCGTCATACCAAACGGTGTAGGCTCGGTGAAACCTCTGCCACCACCTACGCCGGTCACCTCTCCGCCACGACTGGAGGAATTGGCCAACTTACTGCCAGCACATGCTGTCAGAACCAGTAAAAGAACCAGAAGGCAAAGAGGCAACATGCTCCCCGCCACGGCTTTCACCTTATTATATACTATCCTTTTCATATCTTGTTAATTCAATTTCTTCTCATCCCTATTCCACTATAGCAGTCGTACGCTCTTGTGCTTGTTCCGTCCCTTCTTATAGAGGTTCAGGTCGGTCTGGTATCCCACGAACAGCTCATGACTGCCATTACCTGGATTGATGGCTGATGTGTAGAACTCATAGCTGTAACCCAGCTGGATCCCATGGATTCGGCCTCCGACCAAAAGGGTCACCGAGTTGGTAGGACTGTAAGCGGCACCAACGTACATCACTTTCTTGTCGTTCGTATAGAGCAACCGCGCCGTGATATCTGCCCGATAGGCCACACCGTCAGTTCGTACAAGCAGGGAGGTGGGTATTGTAACAAACGGATTTCTCAGCTTAATATTGTATCCACCCGTTAAATAATACGTCCGATCAATCTGTAACTCGTTGGTCTGCCCCAACTCTACAAGAGGGGCTGTGAGGTGCTGCACCGACACACCGGCATACCACTGTTTGCGAAGATAATACAAGCCGAAAGCCAGATCGATGGTGTTGCCGTTCACCTCAGAGGTGGCAAAGACGGGATCACCCGGATCGATGACATCCACACCCGTACCGTCGAAGTTCTCACTGATAAAGCCGGCTTGTAAACCTGCGCTCAGGGTTCCTCCGAAGAGGCGGTGCTTGTAGGCGTATTGCAAGGCGAGTCGCTGGTGTTGGAACAAACCGATCTGGTCATTCATCAGCTGCACGCCCACACCATGATACGACTTGATCATGTAGAAGGGCATATCACCGGCGATGTACATCGTACGGGGGTTATGACGGAAACCCGCAAGATCCATCGCATAGGCACCCGTGACG
Source organism: uncultured Prevotellaceae bacterium (assembly GCA_902768785.1). GTDB lineage: Bacteria > Bacteroidota > Bacteroidia > Bacteroidales > Bacteroidaceae > Prevotella. The sequence continues at coordinate 6,274 of CACXMM010000039.1, read as the reverse complement.
TTCACCTTCGTCTCCTTACCCACCGATGCAGGATTAAAAGACGGCTCCATGTCGAAATAATGACTGAAGCTGACATCATACTGCGCCTCTGCAGCCGATACGACAAGCAGAAGAGCTCCACAGATCATGCATAAACGTCTAAACACATCAACATAACGTAATTTCACCCATTTTATTGTATCTTTCACGTTTTCACAGACTGATAAGCCATTACGCACCACAAAAAACAGACCATTCACTTGGCATCTTTTAGAATTATTCTTATCTTTGCAAGAAAATAAGAAATATGATAGACCAGATTATTGCCTTCAACAAGTCTTTCGTGGAATCAAAAGGCTACGAGAAATACTTAACCAGCAAGTATCCTGACAAGAAATTGGCGGTACTTTCGTGTATGGACACACGACTGACAGAACTGCTCCCAGCTGCTCTCGGTTTGAAGAACGGCGATGCGAAGATCATTAAAAACGCCGGAGGATTGGTGATCTCAGCTTTCGACTCAGCCATGCGCAGTCTGATCGTAGCCATTTACGAACTGGGGGTTGAGGAGATCATGGTGGTTGCTCACTCCCATTGTGGTGCCTGCCACATGAGTTTTGAACACTTTCACCATGAAATGATTGCCCGTGGCATCACAGATAAGACACTTGACACGATCCAGAAATGCGGAATCAATCTGCATCAGTGGTTAGAGGGTTTTAAAGACACACCCACCTCAGTAAGAAAAACGGTTGAAACAATCAAGACCCACCCACTCGTTCCCAAGGACATGATTGTCCGAGGATTCATTATTGACTCTGAAACAGGTGCGTTGGAAGAAATAGATTGAAGTATAAAAAACCCACCAACCTCCCCCGAAATAACCCCCTCCAACCTCCCCGGGGGGAGGCTTACAGAACTCCCCACCCTCAAGGGGAGGGAAATTATATATTTATCGTTTTCCGATAAATTTTTGCCGTTTTATTTTGTTAGTATTGTTTTTTTTATTTACCTTTGCATATCGAAAAACGATAAATAACAATATTAAAACGATAAAAAGGTTATGGAAACAGCTAAGTTTTTCAAAAAAGGAGAGAATGTCTTAGGAGCGCTTTTTGTTCTTGCGCTGGCAGTTTTGATGGGTTGGATCATGGCAGGCGATGTAGAACGAATGCAGGCGGCAACCACCAACTACGATTATTATTCGAACTTCATCTATCTGATCGATAATATTGCAAGAACCTATTTCTTCTGCATCTTTATGTTGATGGTGTATTTCACTTATGTCAATAAGCAATATTCCAAGTGGTGCATCCGATTGTTTTACATATTAGGTGTATCAACTCTGTTGTATTACGTTATAGCCAATCAATTCTACAGAAGCGTGTTTGGCCTTATCGAGCCCGAGTTCATGGATAAGGTTCCCTCTATGACGACTACCTTATATACCGGCCCGTTGTATTGGATGATCATTGCCTACTTCTTTATACCCAAGATTCTGAAGGATGCGCAAAAGATGAAGGAAGAACAGGACTTAACTATCTAAGGAGCAATGGGAAGAATAGTAGTAAACCTGGATGTCGAGATGGCCAAGCGCAAAATGTCGCTCAGCGAACTGGCAGAACGAGTGGGACTCACGCTGGCCAATCTCTCCATCCTGAAGACCGGCAAGGCCAAGGCCGTGCGTTTCTCGACGCTCGAGGCCATCTGCCGAGTGCTGGACTGTCAGCCCGGCGACATACTGGAGTATCGCGAGGAATAGAAAATACTTTGGTTTTTAGTGTTCTAATTCACGGAAATTACGTACCTTTGCCTGAGTATTTCGCATTCGTGCGGTTTCCTAACAATTATGAACTAAAAAACTATCATTACCATTCAATTCAATTATGAGGAAATCAATTCAATTATGAGGAAATTAACCATTATTGCATTCCTGACAATGCTCGCTATCCCTATGATGGCCCTGAAGCCTTCGAGGATTATGTAGAGGCACTGAAGAGTTATCTGAAGCCCAATTCCTGATTGAACTTTATCAAAACAAATAGACTGAACGATTTCACGATTGGACAATTGGACTATTTATACAATTATATTATTCTGTAGTTGTCCAATCGTCAAATCTTTCAATTGTGAAATCGTCAAATCGTCAAATCAAAGTCCTCGTGCTTTCAGCAGACTGGAGGCATCGGGCTGGGCCATTCCCGTGAAGTCGGTGAACATCTGCATCAGGTCGCCTGTGTTGCCGCGGCTTAGCACCTTCTGGCAGAAGTCGCTGCCTGTGGCGGGGTCGAGGGCTCCGCGCTTGGCAAATACATCGGCGATATTGACGGCAAGCACCTCGGTCCACAGATAACTGTAGTAGCCGGCGGCATAGCCTCCGCCCCAGACGTGGTTGAAATAGCTGGTGCGATAGCGGGGAGGAATCTGGTTGTTCAGCAAGCCCACCTGCTGAAGCGCCTCGGTCTCGAAGGCGGCAGCCTGTTCGGCCGAAGGAATCTTATCAGAAGGAAGCATGTGCCAGGCCAGGTCCAGACAGGTGGCTGCCAGGTTTTCGCCCAGCGCGTAGGCGGTCTGGAAGTTGATGCTCTTCAGCATGCGCTCCTTCAGTTCGGCTGGCATCGGCTTGCCCGTCTCGCAATGCCGGGCATAGTGGTCGAAGACTTCGGGAATAGAGGCAAACGACTCATTGAACTGCGAGGGCATCTCAACGAAGTCGCGGGCCACCGAGGTTCCGCTCAGACGGTTGTAGTTGCAGTCGGAAAGTATTCCGTGGAGGGCATGGCCGAACTCATGGAACAGCGTGGTCACCTCGTCCCAAGTGAGCAGCGAAGGTTTGCCTTCGGGTGCTTTCGCATTGTTGCACACGTTGAAGATGATGGGCAACTGGTTGTATCGGCGGCTCTGCTTGGCAAAACCGTCCATCCAGGCTCCGCCGCGCTTGGTGGGCCGGCGGAAGTAGTCGCAATAGAAGAGCGCCTTCTGCTTGCCGTCCTTGTCGAACACCTCGAACACCCTCATATCGGGATGATAGGTGGGAATGTCGGTGCGCTCCTTGAAGGTGAGCCCGTAGGCGCGGTTGGCTGCATAGAACACGCCGTTTATCAGCACGCTGTCAACGTTGAAATACGACTTTACCTCGTCGTCGCTGATGTTGAGCAGCTGGTTCTTCATCTTTGCCGAATAGTAGAAACGGTCGTAAGGCTCCAGCTTGAAGTCGGGACCTTCCGTCTTGCGGGCAAATTCCTCGATGGCCTTTGTCTCGGCATCAGCCTTCGGCTTATATTGTGCGATGAGGTTTTTCAGGAATGCATACACATTGTCGGGCGTCTTGGCCATGGTCTTCTCCAGCGAGTAGGCGGCATAGTTGGGGTAGCCCATCAGTTCGGCCTGCTCGGCGCGCAGCTTGGCAATCTCGCTTACAATGTCGTAGGTGTTGAACTTGCCGGTGCCGTCGGTGCGGTGGATGGAAGCCTCATAAACCTGACGGCGCAGGTCGCGGTTGTCGAGACTGGCCAGCAGAGGCTGCTGCGTGGTGTTCACGATGACGATGGCATAAGGCGCCTTGCCGCCTTGGCCCTCAGCATCTTTCTTGCATTGCTCTATGTCGGCGTCGTTCAGTCCGGCAAGTTTCTCCTTGCTGTCCACCCACACCACGGCATTGTTGGTGGCCTCGAGCAGCAGGTCGCCCCACTTCTGCTGCAAGTCGGTGATACGCAGATTGATGGCCTTCATGCGCTCCTTCTTGTCGTCGGGCAACAGCGCTCCGTTGCGCACAAACTCTTTATAGGTTTCTTCCAAGAGTTTCTTGTCCTCGCCCTGCAGCGTGTCGTGGTCGCGGTCGTACACCTGACGGATGCGCTCGAAGAGCGGCATGTTGAACGAAATCTCGTTCTCCAGCTCGGTCAGCATGGGCATCACCTTCTTTTCTATCTCGCCCAGCTCGGGTGTCTTGTCGGCCTCGGTCAGGGCGAAGAACACACGGCTCACCTTGTCGAGCAGGCGTCCGCTCTCCTCGAAGGCCACAATGGTGTTCTCGAATGTGGCAGAATCGGGATTGTCCACAATCTGGGCAATGTTGTCACGGGTCTGCTGGATGGCACTCTCGAAGGCCGGCAGATAGTCAGCGGTCTTAATCTTGCTGAAATTGGGTGCCCCGTAGGGCAGCGTGCTTTCCAGCAACAACGGGTTGTCGCCTGTTGTCTGCTGGCAACTGCTTACTGCTAAAGTCAACGCAGAAGAAATCGCAAAAGTCATAATAATGCTCTGAATTCTCATAAGTTTGACAGGATTTTAGTTTATTTTTATATGTGTTTCCATTCTCTAAACAAGAGAACACGATAGACTATCCTACATCATCGGCCGAATAATCCTTTGTTTCCAATTCATATTGCAGTGCTTCAAGCTGCCGGATTGTCATCCGTTCCACACGATGTTCAATCTCACGGATTAGTTCCTCGCGGCGGTATTCTTCGTCATTCATTTTGATTACCAATTACTCACGTCATTCTAAATGATTTGCCAAACTATCTTTAATGAAAGAGGACCTATCAATAAAAGCGATGTAGCCCATGAGCTACATCGCTTTTCTGTTTTAATACTCATCCTCGTTGAAAAGGAAATCTTCTTTCGTAGGATAGTCGGGCCATATTTCTTCAATACTCTCATACACATCACCTTCATCCTCAATTTCCTGAAGATTCTCCAACACCTCAAGCGGTGCGCCCGATCGGATGGCATAGTCAATCAACTCATCTTTTGTTGCCGGCCACGGCGCATCTTCCAATTTTGAAGCTAGTTCAAGTGTCCAATACATAGTCTTAATTTTACTGTTTATAATTCGGGCGCAAAAGTAATATTTTTTTTCTTATTTACTTAGGTTTCTTCCAAATTTTTTCGCGTACACCGTCAATAAAGTTTAATTTTCTAGCCAGAACATACAAATAGTCCGACAAACGGTTGATATAATGCGTTACTTCAGGATCCAACTCTGTGGTCTCACCTAAGAAAAAGATACGTCGTTCCGCTCTTCGGCAGACTGTCCTGCACACATGTGCCAAAGCAGCTTCATGGGATCCACCAGGTAGGATAAAGGCTGTCTGCGGGGGGATATTGGCATTGATCTCATCAATCTGGTCCTCCAAGATCTGCGTTTCTTCAGCGGCCATTGTATAAGAAGGAGCAAGGGGCGTCTTTGATTTGTCTGTAGCTAAGTAGGAGCACACAGTAAAGAGGTTACGCTGTGTGCGGATAATCAGGTCTTTGTCATCACCGTCCTTCATCCAAGAGGCGAGCATTCCCAGATGGGCGCTCAATTCATCCACTGTACCATAAGCCTCAATGCGGGCATTGGTTTTCTTTACTTTGACACCGCCTACCAGACTGGTAACGCCGTCGTCGCCTGTTTTCGTATAGACTCTCGTAATTGCCATAGTGTTGATGGTATTAAAAATTTACTATATAGTTTTCTTTATAACGCTGTTTATCAAAAAAAATTATGCCGCAATAATATAAATCAAAGGTGACACCTGTACGTTGGTCATGCGAGATATGATTCCAAAAAGTCTTTTCCTCTTTTCCATGGTGTATATCTTCGACAATGATCATACTATTATCATCGGTGTGCGATAAAGCCCATTCAAAAACAGAACGATAGTCACCAAATAGACTCATTCGCATCACTTCTATTAGACGATTCATAGAAGTTGCAGGAAAGGAGACTTCGCCAGAAGCAGTAGCTAATGGAATAACTTCAGAACGGGCACATCCTCTCTTCATAAAGGCAGCATAGGCATCATTCGGCGACGCATAATCGAATATACGGTTAGGCTGACGGTAGTTGATTAGCCGAAAATACAACATCCCGAGTTTCCTTTCCATTACAGACAAGCGAGGCCAATCTTTCATCAAATCGTCATAAGCATAGTAAGGATAATGCTCATTGATGACATAACGAATGAGCCTATAAGCCCACGGTGACTGTACGCCAAAGCCTCTGCAATACCGTATTCTGCTCAGCCAAACCAGGGCCCTTCCAAACTTATGCATTCTTGATTGTTTTAATATCAATCGCAAAAATACAAAAAGAAAATCAAACAACCATCGTTTTTTGATAAAAAAGTAATCTGCAATACAAGAATCAAAAGAATTAATGGAAAAAACATCACAGAATAAAAAAGAAATAAAAAAAAGTCCCTCTGGAGAACGCTCTCCAGAGGGACTACCAAAAAAGGCGGCTACCTACTCTCCCACATTGCATTGCAGTACCATCGGCGCGGCCGGGCTTAACTTCTCTGTT
>CACXMM010000038.1 GCA_902768785.1 uncultured Prevotellaceae bacterium | reverse complement strand
GATTTCGGTGATTTCTGTGTGACATAAAATATTATCTGTGTGAACAAAAAACGCGGAATTGGATATTACTACCATCTACCACCTTGCTACCACAACCCAAGATTTCCGTTGTTTAAAGGCGTTTCAAGAGGTGAGTGGTAGCATGGTAGTAATTTCATAAAAAAAATATTTTTGCATTATAGCGCGAACTCAGCAGTAAGTCCCCACTTCATCATATTACCTGAAGCCTGCAACGATTTGTACCAGTCGGCATGCACTTTGGCATAGTGCTTACCTACTGCCATCTGAGCACCCCCACCGAGATAGACACCGTAGTGCGCTGTATTGTCCCAGGTAATATCCACGATCTGCTTAGCCTGATAAGTCCTGGTTTCCTTATTTCCATGATGTAGAACATAGAAGCCGCCGCCACGGACAAGTGGTTGGATTTTCCCCTTGCCAAAGCGTTTAGCCACACCAATAGCGAAAGTCACCCTACCCTTTTCATACGTTGTGTGTGACGGTTCATGGCCTCCTTTCACCATGGTGTCGTGTTCGAATTTCGTCTTGGGAGAATAAGCGACACCAATCTCCACACTGCCACCCTTCATCGCCCGTTCAATACCTACCTCTACGCCAATACCGATTTCGAATACACCGCCATGGTAGTTCTCATCCGGTAGATTCTGGTTGGCAGTCTTCTCATGTGAATAATAGGCATACCCGGCGAATGCCTTGACGTGAGTTTTCATCTTGTCGGCTTCTTCCTTGTATTCATACACCATGCACGAGCTGCCATCCGTACATACATCGTTGTGATAGTCACGCACTACATTAACCAGTTTCTTTCTCGTCAGGTTACGATCATTCATATCCTGACAAGCCTTCCATGAGTCCTTCAGCAGCAGCTTCACCTTTCCGTATTGTTCCTTCTGCTCCTGTTGAATATCCTTCTCATTATGGATGGATGATGAAGACAAGACGGCCCTGTTGGTAAGCAATGCCATCTCTCCGTCCTCACGTTCAAAGAAAAAGTATTCATCGTAAGTGTCTGCCACACAGTACAAGTTCATCATACCCTGCACCATAAACTCTGCAAAGTACAGCTGCGACTCACCAAAGAGAGTCAACCGGCGAGTCACGAAATACTTACCATTATTGTCGAACCGGAAACCTTCTATGTCACCAGGCTTGTAGGTCTGGCTCTCACCTCCTCCATTGGGCCAGAACACGCATTGCTTCGACAGCTTCTTGTTCGTACGGAAGTCTATGTTACCTCTGATGGTATCACCGCTGTTGGTAATGATATAACCAGACTTGGGGTTTGTCTGTGCCATTGTCACTGTTGAAGAGATCGTCAACAGGACGAAGAGTATCATTTTCTTCATTGACTGTTCATATTCCGCAGCAAATAACCATGTATTCTACCATTATGATCTTTGTGCTGCTCAGTATTCTACTGATCTTTGTGCTGCGAAAGCAAATACAGCAAACACTGAACAGCACACAAAGGTACAAACATATTCTTAAACTGCAAAGTATTCCACCCGTTTTCTGATGATCTTTCAAACAGACATCAGATGTGGGAGCATTACTGCAGTTTGAAGGTGACAGGCACCGTAAACCTGACGCGTACTGGAGAACCGTTCTGACGACCAGCAATCCAGTGGGGCATACTCTTGATGACACGGGCTGCTTCCTTGTCGAGGGAGGGATCCACGCTCTTGGCAATCTTTACATCGGTGATGGAACCGTCCTTCTCCACCACGAACTGTACGATGACACGACCTTGAACACCTATCTCTGCAGCAATTGAGGGATATTTGATGTTCTGACTGAGCCATGACATCAAGGCACCGTCACCCCCAGGGAACGATGGCTTCTGCTCCACCACCTCGAAGATCTTATTGTCTTCGACGGCCTTCGGGGGCTCAGGTTGTGCAATCTCATCCTTGATCTTGAGTACTTCACCACCTACCTCATCCGTGCCTTCAACGGTCAAAGCACCGATGGCCTTGTTACTTTTCTCGATTTCATCGAGCTTTATCTCATCTTTCTCGTCCACCAGATTGTCCTTTTTGATGACCGGTGCGGTGAATTTGATAGATGACTTTACCTTCTCCACGATTCGCTCAGGTTCTATCTTGATCTCCTCCTTCCGCTCAACCTTTGCCTCTTTCTTCTTGTCACGAAGGTTCGTGACTTCAACAATCTGGGTGTTTTCAACAGTGCGATTGGCCTCTACCATGTTCTCAAACGTAAGACCAAGATAGAGGAGTACAGCCATAAGGGCTACAAAAATGGTGGACCAGATGTTTCGCTTGGATGTTTCCTTGCGAAGTTGATAAGCCCCGTAGGCCTGATTGCGTCCTTCAAACACGAGGTCGGTCCACTCCAGGGATACTAAATCTACTTTTGCCATAGTCGTTCTATTTTAAATGGTTCGTAATAGAGTGTCATTCTCAATGGCAAAATTAGAGAGCAAAGACTAAAGATGCAACTATTTAAAGGATTATTTTCTCCACGTGTTGCAGAGCTAATTTCTTTGTAAATGGCTGATAACAAATAAAATATCCTGAATTCTCTTCGAATTCAGGATATGTAATTGCAACAGAAAAACGTCGTTTACTTAACCACGAACTTCTTTCCGTTCTTGATCACAATACCACGGTAGTCGTCACCAACAGGTTGTCCCATGACATTATAAGCCGGTGTCTCACGTTCGTCACTGACAACCGAACGGATGGCAGTATTGATGGTGACTTCCACTTCGCGAACCGGTGATAACTTCTCCTGACCTTCGGCATTGACGGCAATGGCCGTGATATTGTATTTACGCATTTCAGTAGGCGTAAACTGACACTCGTATGGCGAAGCGGTGGCGGTACCTATCAACAAGTTGTCGGCATAGAACCTTACCTCACTGACGGTGCTGGACTTCATAATGGGCCTGGAAGTAACAGTGATGGGAGTGCCTACGCCATAAGGACCGCCGGACACTTTCAGCAGACACGAGCCATCGGCCTCCTCAAAGCGGTTGAAAGTGATATCCTTGATGCGGAAGTTACCCTTGTCGATGAGCAGGGTGAACACATGGCGACCTGCCTTCAGTTCTGTCAATATGCTACCGTGCAGTGTCTTATACTGACTGTTGCCACCCGTTTGGGGAACCTCCACAAATTCGGTGAGGAACGACAGACTGTCGAGGCCGTATTCTGCCACGTGGAATCTACCGCCAGACACTGCCGAGGCCACGGTAGCATCAAACGAATAAAGACCATCTTCCTTGACATCGACAGTGTAGTCCATCCACTGTCCGGCCTTCGCCTCCGTGGCGGTGGTGCGTGTCGTATTGTAGAAGGAGATACCCGAAGTACCCTTGTCGAATTCTTCGATCTTGATGGTGGCTGGGAGCTGAGGCACATCGCCGAAGGGCTCATGCTTGGTTGTACCGCTCACCACACTGAAACGGCCATAGCGCTCGTAGGTAGTGCCATCGGTAGCAGTAACGACAGCCTTTGTGGTCTTCGATCCGGATTTCGCGTCGGAAGGCACCTCATACTTCACGATATAAGGAGCCTCGGTCATCGTGGCAGCCAGTTCGTCGTCCACATAAAACTCCACCTTCTCGATATCCTTGGTGGCCAGACTGGCATTTACCTTGATGGGCAGCACGTCGCCCCTGACTACCTTCATGGCAGCAGGACGGATATAGATAGACGCCTCTTTCTTTGTACCTGGGAATGGTCCCACGGCCGTCTTGGCGGCATCACTCTGCATATACTCCTTGATCCATTTCATCGCAGGACGCTCTGCGCCGTTCTTGTAAAGACCAGAGTTGCTCACCCACGTGGCTCCATGGATGAAACCCCACAGGGTGACACCAGCGCAATAGGGTGCTTCCCACAAGATGGGCAACACCTTCTTATACTGTGCCTCCTGCTGAGCATCGCTTGAGAGGTCTATATCCAGTTCTGTGACGAACATAGGCATCTGCAGGGCATCCTGCTGTTTTTTCAGCACATTATTCAATTCAGTATCACTGATGTCACTCAGTTCGTGCGCCTGATTGCCGTATGCATCAATGGGAGCACCGGCATCACGCAAAGTCCGCACCAGTGTGATGTAATTGTCCACATCCCACCGTATCGAGTTGTAGTCATTGTAAATGAGGATGGCATCCGGCCAGCGCTGATGGGCCATATCGAAGGCCTTGATGAGCCAGTCGTAGCCCGTCTTGCCACCACCACCCAGCGACTCCTTCATCATGGCGTTACCAGCCTGATGATTACCCACCGCCTCGTTCACCACGTCGATCATAGGCAATGTGTTGAACTTGGCCTTTGCATGGTCAAACCAGTTGGTGATCGCTGCAAAACGCTCTTTAGGTGACAAACTCTCCAGCCAGTTGGGATACTGTGCACCCCATACCAGTGCGTGGAACTTGTGGGTAAAATGATGCTGCTTGGCATAGTTGAAGGCTCTCTCCGCTCCTCCCCAACTGAAGCTGCCACGCGTTCCTTCCACAGAAGCCCACTTCGACTCGTTCTCACAGGTGATCTGGTTCCAGAGCGTATAATAAGAAGGAACACCGCCGCCTGGCTCCACATTACCCCTGGTGGTAATGTTGCCCAGGAACTTGTAGGGATTGCTCGACAGCTGGGCAAAAGAGGTTACCGGCAGTAGCGACACTGCCAGCAAAAGACTGATTTTGATTATTCTTTGCATCGTTTTAGTTGATATGATTATTTTCTGATTCCTTCTCTGGTCAGGTATTTTGTCTGCAAAAATAATGTTTAAAATCTACTCTTGCAAGAAAAACGGATACAATTATCACGCAGACAAGACGATACACGCGATTCTTGCAGAAAAAGGAAAAAGTTGGTTACATTTTATCTGCTTTCTTCCGTGCCTTCACCCTTGATTTGATGGAGCGGACGGCAGAAGGACTGATACAAAGGATTTGGGCAATGTCATCATCTTGCTTACCCATGTCCTGTAAAATAAGATAGGTATAGAGACGGGCGGTGAGATGATTGTAGTCCATCGCCCACTCATGGAAAGTGGCGTAGTGACTGACAGAATAGTATTCGATGAAGCAGTTCTCGTCATCCACCGACGGGGGCATCTTATCACCTGCAAGGATCAGGTCGAAGACTTCCTTGCCGCGACCTAAGCGTTCATGGGTGAGACGGCGTGCAGAGGTGATTTTTTGGTTTAAACGACTGATCTCCTTGTCGTGGGCTTCGCTCTCCAACGACAGCTCTTCGATGCGGTGCTGAGCCCGTTCGATGGTACGGGCATTGAGATCAAGGAAACTGTTGAATTGCTCGATGCGCCGCCGGTTGAAATAGAGAATAACGAGCACCATGAGAATAGCCAGAAGAAGGAGTCCGAAGAGATAGGCGAGCAGTTGGTAATGACGGCGGTCGGAAGCCTGCTGCTCATATTGGTGCTGTAATTCCGCAATCTTTTCCTGTTCGTAGGTATGGTGCAGCAGTTCTTTGGCCAATGTGACAAGCTGCGCCATATTGGCGGCTTTCTCTTGGTCATGAAGCATTTCGAAGTTTCGTTGCTGGATGGTGGCACTCAGGATGCGTGCCACCAGATAGCGCGTTCCCTGACATTTCTGTAACTCGAGTTTATTGTCATTGGCCTCAGCAACCAGTTCCCCTTCCTTGAGGATGAGTTCTGCCTCGGCATAGTGGTTCCTTTCGCATAGCTGCATTGCCCGCTCATAATGGTCGCCGACAGGGGAAATGCTCCCTTGCGGTATCTCCTGACGGGTACATCCGATGATGAGAAGCATCAGCGCTGTTGGTAATAGGATTCTGCGAAACATAACTCAGACAAAAATGTTAGTGAAGAAAGAATCCGCATGGTTCATGCCATGCGGATTCTTTATCATATAATGAAGGTGTATTCTAACAAATGTTACAACGTGTTTCAAGCCTTTGTATCGTCCTCTTTGATCTTACGACCCATCACGAGATAAGCCACCGGTGATGCGATGAAGATGGAAGAGAGAGTACCGAAGATCACACCGAGGATCATGGCGAAGGCGAAGCTGCGAATACTTGCACCACCGAGGATGAAGATACACAGCAACACGATCAACGTAGAGATAGAGGTGTTGATGGTACGAGCCAAAGTCTGGTTGATACTCTCGTTGAACAGGCTCTGCTTATCCTGCTTCGGGTGCAGACTGAGGTTCTCACGGATACGGTCGAACACCACCACCTTATCGTTGATAGAGTAACCGATCACCGTCAGGATAGCACCAATGAACGTCTGGTCAATCTCCAACGACCAGGGCACGATACCCCAGAGCAGTGAGTAAAGACCCAGCACGATGAGCGTATCCACAGCCAGGGCAACGATAGAACCTACGGAGAAGGCCACGTTACGGAAGCGGAACAGGATATAGAGGAAGATAGCCACCAAGGCAATCAGCACACTGATGATAGCGCCATAGGTGATATCCTTAGCCACCGACGGGCCCACCTTGGTAGAACTGATGATCGAACCGCCCTCGCGGACATCCGGGTTCTTGAATGACTCGACGTTAGCCTGTGATACCAGACCAGCCTTCTTCAAGGCCTCGTAGAGGATGGTCTCTGCCTCATCATCGGCGGTAGGACTGTTACTCTCGATCTTATAGTTGGTAGAGATACGGATGGTCTTGTTGTCTGTACCGATAGAGATAGCACCGGTGTTGCAGCCAGGGAAGGCCTGTACGAGGATGCCACGGATCTCCTCAGGCTGAACAGACTTCTCGAAGGTCACCACGTAGTTACGTCCACCCGTGAAGTCGATACTCTTGCTCAAACCACGTACGAAGAAGCTGATGAGGAATACCACGATGGCAGCACCCACAATAACAGCGGTCTTCTTATAGAAGCTCATGAACGGTACATGCATGTTCTGCATCAGGTTCTTAGAGATATTGGTATAGAACTTCAGACCCAGCCACTTATCTTTCTTCAGACGGTTCTCATACACCAGACGGGTAAGGAACACAGCTGTGAAGAACGAACAGGCAATACCGATGATCCATGTGGTAGCGAAGCCCTTCACAGGACCTGTACCGAAGTAGAGCAGGATGATACCCGTGATCAGAGAGGTGAGGTTAGAGTCGAAGATGGCAGAGAAAGCATTGCTATAACCAGCCTTCAGTGCTTCTTTGATGCCCTTGCCACCACGCATCTCCTCCTTGATACGTTCGTAGATCAGCACGTTCGCATCCACAGCCGTACCTAAGGTCAGCACGATACCGGCAAGACCAGACATAGTAAGTGCTGCCTGGAATGACGTCAGGATGCCCAAGGTGAAGAACAAGTTGACGATCAGTGCGCAGTTAGCCATCATACCAGGGATGAAGCCATACATCATCACCATGTAGATCATCAAAAGGATGAATGCCACGATGAAGGACATGATACCCTGCTGGATAGACTGTGCACCGAGGGTAGGACCAACCACCTCTTCCTGTACGATACGGGCAGGAGCAGGCATACGTCCCGACTTCAAGGTATTAGCCAAGTCCTTGGTGGTCTCAATGGTGAAGTTACCTGTGATCTGTGAGTTACCACCGGAGATTTCGCCGTTCACACGAGGAGCTGAATACACAGCATCATCGAGGACGATAGCAATGGCCTTACCAACGTTTGCCTTGGTGAGGGCAGCCCAACGACGGGCACCATCGCTGTTCATCGACATGCTTACACTCGGACGGCCGGTCACATGCTCGAACTCATCCTTGGCATCGGTGATCACATCACCCTCTAACGGAGCACGACCGTTGGTGCCAGTCTTCTTCAAGGCATACAGCTCGAACACGTTCTTGCTGTTCACCATGTCTGACGGAGTAGCACCCCAGCATAACTTCAGATCGGAGGGGAGAATCTGCTGAGCCATCTCGCTCTGCAGGTATTTGTTGATCTCGGCGGTGTCGCGAACATTGGCATAGGCCACAGTGCTCAGACTGCCCTGCGGGGCCAGTGAGAGCATGGCGAGCAGTGGATGCTGCTTCTTCAAGGCAGCCATCTTCGCATCATCGTCGGTGGCAGCAGCTGTCTGCTTTCCACTCTTTACCTCAAACTTCTTGTCGGCCTGCGGTGCAGCCTTGGTAGTATCGGCGGGAGCCACAGCGGCACTGTCGGCAGCAGCCTCCTCAGGAGCGTTACCTGCCAGACGCTGGTCGAGCTGTGACAGATACGGAGTAATCTCCTGACTGTTATAAGTCTCCCAGAACTCGAGGTTAGCACTACCCTGGAGCAATTTACGGATACGCTCCGGCTCACGGATACCTGGCATTTCTACCATGATACGACCCTGCTGTCCTTCCAGTTTCTGGATATTGGGCTGCACGACACCGAACTTATCGATACGGTTACGAACCACATTGAAAGAGTTGTCGATGGCAGCCTGTACCTCAGCACGAAGTGCATTCTCCACTTCTTTGTCAGTACTCTGTGTAGAGACCTTTCCCTTCAGCTGCTGGGTAGCGAAGATCTCTGCCAGGCGATGTCCTGGTGCGTTACGGTGATACGCGTTAATAAACAGTGAGATGAAATCACTCTGACTCGTCTCTTCCTCTTTCTTTGCCTCGTTCATCGACTTCACGAAAGCTGGATCTGTCTTGTGGTCAGCCAGTACTTCCACCACGTCGGGAACACTGATCTCGAGGATGACGTTCATACCGCCTTTCAGGTCTAGACCCAGACCAATCTGCGTCTCCAAACACTTCTGATAAGAATAGATTCCCAGATACTTCACAGAGTCCTTGTAGTCCTGCTGTGCAATTGGGTCCTGAATCTTTGCAGCCTGACTGTCATAGTAGCGTGTGGCTACCGAGAAAGACAGGTAGAAGATGCTTGCAAGCGTCAGTAAGACGGCTGTACAAATTACGATACCTTTGTTTTGCATTTTGTTTATAAATTGTTTTTAATTATGATTTCACTGTTTATCAACACAATTTAGCCATTCATTTTTCAACGAACGGCATAATGAGCGTGCAAAGATACATATTTTTTCACATTCGAGAAAAATTTCAGGCCGTTAATTATTGATTTTTTGTGATTTAGGCCTAATTTTTAGCCAGCAGGACACTGGATAATGGTCACTGACATCAATTTTTGTGTCAACATGGCACTCGTAGGGAATGATGTCCTTAGAGCACAAGATATGGTCGATGCGCACATAGATACGGTTATGCCTGAACGACCACCCGGGACCGTTTCCAGTGGTGATGAAGCAGTCGGTGAGTCCCTCATTGGCTATGACTCGTCGGGTGAACGACAGGGGGTTGTCATTGAAATCACCACAGACGATGATGGGATAGCGGCGATGCTCCTGGATGAACTTCGCCACCTTCTTTGCCTGAGGTGACCGGACCTTTGCTGCCTCGGAGAGCTTTCCTGCCAGCATCTTCACCTCACTGCGTGCCTGATCACGATCCTTCCGTCCTTCTGCCATCTGTTCGAAGCCCTCGCGATCCTCCATGGTCAGACGGTTCGACTCCAAGTGATTATTTACCACAATCACTGTATCGCCCTGGATCTTCAGGAAGAAAGCACCACTGGTATTCAAGGAGTTGGTGTCATCGAAACGGATATGCTCCTTGCCTACGATGGGGAACTTGCTAAAGAGCGTGAGACAAGAGCCACCCTTCTCATTGCGCGTCGTATCAGCATAATGGTAAAACCTGCGGAGGGCATGCGCCTTCTGTTTCGTCATGTAGGCCTCCTGGACACACACGATATCGGCTCCACTGGCTGCTATATACTCCAAGGCAGGATAGATGACCTCTCCCTGCGCATTTGTATCGGTTTTCATAGACACATCAACGTTATAGGTCATCACCTTGATGCATCCCGCCTCTTTCTTGTTCTTCAGGTTTAGTGGGCAATACGTGCGCACGGGTACATAATTTACTAATAGTCCGAGGATGGCTACAACGGCTCCTTTGGGATAGACAATCAGCCAGAAGAACAGGAAAGCGATATTTAAGATCAAAAAGATCGGAAACGCCAAGCTGACACTGGCAAGCATGGGATATTCCTCGGGATCGAGATGACCGGAATAGCCCACCAGCAGCATGGCGAGGATTGTGGCAACATTCCCCCCGATCAGCAGGTTCCTGGTTACTTTCTTAAGCGTTTTGAAAAACATTCCTTCTATCTGTTAGATTACAGTTCCTGAGAACAGATCAGTTTCCACCATTCTCAAAAAGCTTCTTCTTCTCTTCTGCCGTCAGACTATCATAGCCACTACGACGGATCTTATCAAGGATACGGTCAATTTCGTCTTGCTTGGCTTTTTTGTCAGCATTATACTGCCAGTCCTTATTATTCTGAGTCTGTGAGGAATGACCATCATCGGTACGTTTATGACTTCGGTTCTCCCAGTTTTTCCTCAACCTGTCAAAGAACTGCTGACCGTTATTGCGTCCATAAAGATCACTGCCTGGATGATTCCTCCAATAACGAATCATCAGGTAACCGAAGAGCATACCACCCAGATGGGCGAAATGCGCCACACTGTCATTGGAGGTTGCCAGGGCCGAAAACAGTTCGATGGCAACATAACCGCAGACAAACCATTTGGCTTTGATGGGCACTGGCAAGGGGAAGATGAAGATGCGCTCCTCGGGAAAGATCATTCCAAAGGCAAGAAGGATGGCGTATATAGCTCCCGAGGCACCCACAGTAGTCCAACTATTCAACACCGCTGAGGAGTTCTGCGCAATCTGCCAAAGGTCACCGAAACCCGCACCGGGAATCTGCGATGTGGCCATCAGATAGAACGAGCCGAGCTGGGCAATCTCTTGGATAAGACCGGCGCCTACACCACAAGAAATGTAATAAAAAAGGAATTTTTTCGGACCCCATACATTCTCCACCACACAGCCGAACATCCACAAGGCGAACATGTTAAAGAATATATGCTCTAAATTAGCATGCATGAACATGTACGTGACCAGCTGATAGAGACGGAAATCCGACCCCATGAAGAAGTGCAGTCCCAACAAATCGTTCAGGTTGATGTCCCTGGTAAGAAAGACCAGCATAGCCAGGTACATCAGCACATTTATGATCAACAAGTTTTTTGTTACGGTAGGTATCCTTCGCATAACGATGATTTTAGTTGCTTATGTAAAACTGGGGCAAAAGTACGAAAAATATCTGTTATTGAGCAGAAAAAAGGGGGTAATACGTTTTTTTTTCATGAATTTCTTCACTTTTTTTACTTTTTTGTTTGATTTCTGAATAGTTTCGCTTATATTTGCCGAAAAATTCCGAATAACGTATTAATTATTAATCATTTAATATTTAAAATTATGAATAAGACTGAGTTAATTGAGAAGATCGCAGCAGGTGCTGGCCTGACAAAAGCAGATGCAAAGAAAGCGCTTGACGCTACTGTTGGTGCAATCAAGGAAGCCCTCGTAGCAGGTGACAAGGTTGCCCTTGTTGGTTTTGGTACATTCAGCGTAAACGAGCGCCCCGCTCGTGAGGGTATCAACCCTTCAACCAAGGAGAAGATCCAGATTGCCGCCAAGAAGGTTGCAAAGTTCAAGGCTGGTGCTGAGTTAGCTGACGCTATCAACTAATGAAATTGTAAAGATTTTTACAAAGGAGATGCTTTTAGGCATCTCCTTTTTTGTTGCGCTGTTTTATCCAGATTACATCATACTTTCTCCGTCAGGATAAGGAGATGCTTGCCATCGTCTGATGTGGTGCCAAAGAGATAACGGTCACCCCCATCGGCAAGTTTCAGTCGTTTGCGCAACTCCGCCACGGTCAAAGGAAAGTTCCTAACGGCGATATTGGCTCTACCCACATTTTTCAACAATTCCTTCACAGCCTGCTTGTTCATCGAAGAGACGGCAATCACCCGAAATCTTCTGCCTGGGAAATCCTCCAAAAGATGAGAAGAGATGAACAGATGGCTATTCATGCTGAGGGCTGTCAGCTTGTAACGATCAGCCAAAGTATCATAGCATCCTGCTTTCATCACGGAAGCGTTGGGTTCGTAAAGGTAATAACCTCCTGGGATGTCTGTCGCAATATCACATCGGCTAACGTGACATGAAGGAACAAAGGAGAAAGACTGATCATCGTTGACACAATGGACAGTAAGGTTCTGCTGCTCCCCCTTCTCCGACGGCTCTCCCTTGAGTACCAGCAGCAACTCCTTACATTCGTTACCTGTAGCAATGATATGGACCTCACATACTGCTACCAGGTCCTCCACAGCCTTGTGCCAGTCGAGCATCGGTGACAGTTTCACCACCACCCACCGCGCTTTCTGCACCAGTAGTTCGCTTAGTGCCATAACATCAGGGGTGCAGTCAGCTATGGCATAAGTGCGCGTACCGTGTGTGTCACGACGTGCTGGATCGAGGAAGATCATATCCACTCGTTCTGTTTCCGACAAGTAATGCTCAGCATCGTCACATACCACTTCTACATGCTCCAACCCTAACAGTTGGAAGTTCTGTCGTGCCACACTACACAATAATGACTGCCGTTCCACATAGACAGCGTCGTTGAACATCCGTGACATCCAAGAAAAATCCACACCGAAGCCGCCAGTGAGATCGAGGAGCCGTGTCGGTGTCTGTCGTTCCCCTACTTGGGTTACTGCCGACAACAGTCGTTTTGCCAGTTGTGCCTTATATCGGGCGGTCTGCTCACTGGAGCATTGTTCCATGGAAAGATGAGGCGGATAGATGATGCCCTCTGTTGCCGCCCATGTAGGCAATTTCTTTCGTGCTGTCTGCCACCCGGCAATCTGATCGAGGGCAAACGGCATGTCAACCTCAGGGAAACGTGCACCTTGTAAAGCCAGCTGGCGCACATCGCCCTCCCTGTATTGTTGGATGAAATCGCGAGTATTCATCGGGGGAGAAGCCTTTATTTACATTTCATCCCCAGATGATACATGATGAAACCGTAGATGTCTGACTGCTCTTCGATCACCTTACTCATCGGCTTACCACCGCCATGTCCTGCCTTACTGTCAATGCGGATCAGTACGGGATTATCACCCGTATGACAAGCCTGAAGGGTGGCAGCGAACTTAAACGAGTGAGCTGGCACCACACGATCATCGTGATCAGCGGTGGTGACGAGTGTTGCAGGATAAGCCGTACCAGGTTTCAAGTTATGCAACGGAGAGTAGCCGCGCAGATATTCGAACATCTCGGGGGAGTCCTCCGATGTACCATAGTCACTGGCCCAGTTCCACCCGATGGTGAACTTGTGATAACGCAGCATGTCCATGACACCCACCTCAGGGATGGCCACACGGAAGAGATCCGGCCGTTGTGTCATACAGGCTCCCACCAGCAGTCCGCCGTTCGAACCGCCCACGATGGCAATCTTCTCTTTCGAGGTATAATGCTGGGCTATGAGGTACTCAGCAGCTCCGATGAAATCGTCAAAAACATTCTGTTTCTGCATCTTCGTACCGGCAAGGTGCCACTCTTCACCATACTCGCTGCCACCACGCAGGTTCACCTGTGCATAGATCCCCCCGTTCTCCAAGAAAGGAATGCGCATGGCAGAGAAGCTGGGTGGCAGGGAGATATTAAACCCGCCATAGCCGTAGAGATAGACGGGATTCTTTCCGTTCAGCTTCATTCCTTTCTTATAAGTGATGAACATCGGGATGCGCGTACCGTCCTTGCTTTCAAAGAAGAGCTGCTTACTCTCGTAGTCGTTCAAGTTGAATCTCACTTTCGGGGCTGCATACAACGTACTCACATTGCTATTGAGATCATACTGATAGATGGTGCCTGGCACGGTGAAAGAGGTGAAGGAATAGAAGCATTCCTTGTGTCCTTTCTTCCCGCTGACACCCGCGTTTCCCACCGAAGGCAGTTGGATCTCATGCTGTCGCTGTCCGTCAAGAGTATAAACGAAGAGGTGGTTTGAAGCATCTTTGCTGTAGGTAAGCACCAGTTTGTCATCAATCATGGTCACATCCTCCAGAACATCCTGCTGTTCAGGTATCAGCTCCTGCCAGTCGGTGAGACCAGGTTTCCTGATATCAGCCACCATGACGCGGCATTTCGGTGCTCCAAAGTTCGTCAGGAGGAAGATCCGATCACCAACGAATTCGATTGGAGAATACTGATAGTCCATGTTGCTGGTCATCTGGATGAACTGCGCATTCGGCACACGCAGGTCACGGATGAACAAATTGTTTCCCGCACCAGCACCACTCTCATACATATACATCATCGTCTCCTCCTCGTTCACACCCACGGAATAGAACCGCTTGGGGTAGGCAGGATTTTGATAGAACAGCACATCCTCGCTCTGTGGTGTACCCATCTGGTGGTAGTATATCTTCTGCACCTCATTCACATTCGAGAACTCCTTGCCTTGCACAGGAGCATCATAAGCACTGTAGTAGAAGCCGTCTCCCTGCCATGCGGCACCCGAGAACTTTGCCCACTCGATATGGTCAGGAAGCAGCTTTCCCGTCGCCACGTCAATGACATAGAACTCCTGCCAGTCGCTTCCGCTGCGAGAGATGGCATAGGCGGCATATTTCCCGTTATGAGAGAAATACACCCCTTTCAGGGCCACGGTACCATCGGTACTCAACGTGTTCGGATCGAGAAACACCCTCGGTGTCCCTCCCAGCTTGTCCATCACATAGAGCACACTCTGGTTCTGAAGTCCATTGTTCTTATAGAAATACCATTTCCCATGATGTTCCCCAGGGATACCGATCTTCTCATAGTCAGCCACCTCCTTCAGTCGTTTCGCCAGTTTCGCACGCTGCGGTATCCTTTGCAAGAAAGCCTGTGTCACCCGGTTCTCTGCCTCCACCCAGGCGGCGGTCTGTGCGCTGGTATCATTCTCAAGCCAACGATAGGGGTCGGCCACCTTCACACCGAAGTAGTCGTCAACGGTATCATCGCGCATGGTCTGCGGATAGGTAATTTTCTGTGCCGTCATACTCTGGGCTGTCATCATATACACGAATAGGATCAATACTTTTCTCATAGATATTATATCAATAAATTATAAAGAATTCTCATCGAGGAACTGCTTGAACGCATCCTTGTAGGCATCGGTGACACGGATCACCTCGTTGCCAATGTAGATACAGCTGTTTCGGTCGATACTACGGATCTTACGCAGGGCTACGATGTACGAGCGGTGAACGCGCAGGAACTGGGTAGCGGGCAGCATATCCTCCACAGCCTTCATGGTGAGATGGGTGACCAGCTTCCTGTTCCCTTCCAGATAGAACACCACATAGTCTTTCATGCCACTGACATAGAGAATATCCTCGATGGCAATTTGGCGGAGTTCGCCATCGATGCGCAGGAACACCGAGTCGCGCTCACGGTTCTCCGTCACCGGCACCCCTGCCCTACCCGCGGCATTCTCCTCATTGGAAACCGCCACCTGACTTTTCATTTCGAACCAGTCGCGAGCTTTCTCTGCAGCGGTCAGGAACTTGTTATACCGGATGGGCTTCAGCAGGAAATCGAGGGCATTCACCTCATAGCTCTCGAAAGCATATTCCTTGAAAGCTGTAGTGAAAATCACCCGTGACTCCGCAGGAACCATGGAGGCCAGCTCCATGCCATTGAGATCAGGCATCTGAATATCCAGGAACACCAAATTCACCGGATGCTCACGCAGCTCGGACAAGCCGCTGATGCTGTCGGTATACGATGCCCGCAACTCCAGGAACGGTGTGCGTTGCACGAATCC
Source organism: uncultured Prevotellaceae bacterium (assembly GCA_902768785.1). Classification (GTDB taxonomy): domain Bacteria; phylum Bacteroidota; class Bacteroidia; order Bacteroidales; family Bacteroidaceae; genus Prevotella. Next base: position 6,957 of record CACXMM010000038.1, on the reverse strand, counting down.
CTCGAGGAGTCTCACGGCCAGCGGCTCATCATCGATGATGATACACGATAGTTTCATTTCTTTGGCTCCAGTTTGATTTGAATATGATAGATGTTGTTCTCGAGTGACTGTTCCCATTGGTAACGGTCATGGTAGAGCAGATCCAGTCGTCGCCGCGTATTCTCCAGTCCGATTCCCGACCCGCTGCGGTCCTTGTCATCCTTGGGGAAATTGGTATTGTCGCACAAGAAGATCACCTCACCGTCGCACTCCCGCAGGTTGATGACGATGCTCGAAGGCTGATTACTGCTCACCCCATGTTTGAATGCGTTTTCCACCAAGGAGATAAAGAGCAGCGGTGCTACCTCCAGCTTCGCGTTAAGAACGGAGAACCGCGCATCCACCGTGGTCTTCTCATTGCAGCGTAGCTTCATCAGTTCGATATAGTTCCTCATGAACTCCACCTCCCCCTCCAAGGGAACCGTTTTCTTGTTCGTCTCGTACATCGCATAGCGCAACAAGTCGCTCAATTGGGCGATGGCATCCTGCGCTGCATCAGGATCGATCTGTGTCAGACTACTGATGTTGTTCAGGGTGTTGAAGAGAAAGTGGGGGTTTATCTGGTTCTTCAGCCAGGCCAGCTCCGCCTCGGTGTTCTTTGCTTTCTCGTTCTGCAGCTGTTGCTTGAGCTGTCCTATACGGATGAAATGACGGATGCCGATGGCAATAGCCGCCATCACCATGTTCAGCAGGAAGAACATGAAGGCGCCAGAGAAGAAGCCGATCCATGCATTGCCCGTCATCATAGGCACATGCTCCTTGATGGCGAAATAGCCGAAGAAGAAACCGTAGTTCAATCCCGTTATCAAGAGCAGGTTACACAGGGCAAACCACCAGTATCGGTTACGGAAAAAGAGGTAAGGCCCAAACAGGTAGAAGTTGATGAAATAGACTGCCAGCGGTGCACGCAGCAGCTGCCATACCATCAGTAACGACGTGGAGGTGGTCTCCCAGTTACGGGTACTGATCAACGTGGCCAATGGGAACACCAGTATAATCAGTGCCCATACTCCTGCCTGTGCCAGGAAAAGCCATAGGTCTTTCTTCTCTATTCTTTTCATAATTGTTGCAAAGATAAACATTATTTCTGAAACAGCAAAACCTCTCCCGCATTATCTATGTTGCGGGAGAGATGAATGATTTGCGGAATGAGGAAATGTAGTTCGTCACTCATGGGGAAAGCCAATGAGATTACTGTTGCTGCATGGGCATACCGTTGTTCCCCATACCAGATCCAACACTGTTGATGATCTCACCCTGTGACTGCTGCTCGATGAAATCGCTAGAAACCTTGTTCTGGTGCATCCTTGCCTGACGCTTCGTATTACCGAAGGTATAGCTGACACTGAAGGTGATGCCGTTCAGAGGAACCTTGATATTCGAGCTGGTTGAGAAGCCTTTACCCTTGCTGTAGGTCTCCATGTTCAGACTGCCTCCTTTCGACAGTCCTGTGATGCCCATCACACTGATGTTCAGTTTGTCGTTGAAGAACGACTTCGACAGATTGGCGGTGAGGATATTCTGTCCGCTACTCCATCCCTGCAGGGTATAGGTCTTGGATGAACTGATCAGGAAAGCCCCTAACTTCAAGTTCCAAGGCAGTGTCTGCTGCAATCCCGCCATCACGTTGGCATGCCACCCGCTGTTGTCATATCCCAGGGCATCACTGCTCATGTTGGAATAGCTCACGCCTCCGTTGGCGAACAGACGGGTGTTCGGTGCCAGCAACCAGTTGGCATAGAGGTTCAGACCAGTTGTCTGTCGCTTCACGATATTGCCGTAGGTGGTATTTAGCAGATTGTCGTTGTCGTAGAAGCTGTACTGCTCGATACCGTTATTGGTGAACGAGTAGTTCAAGGTGGCATTCAGCATCAGCTTCGGCGTGTAGAGGTTATAGACCAGTCCTAAGTTGTGCGACTTCTCCACATCGAGGTCATCGTTACCATAGGTCAGTGCCGTCGGATTGGAGCGGTCCACGTAGGGGTTCAGGTAGGAGATACCCGGACGTGAGATGCGCATGTTATAGGTAAGGCCCAAGTTACTGGTGGGTGCGAGAGAATAGGAGATGTTAGCGGTAGGCACCAGACTCCCATAGCTGGTGTCGAAGTCCTGTCCGTTGTCCAGCTTGTACTCCACGCTCTGCCAGGTATGCTCATAGCGCAGTCCGCCTTTCAATCCCCAGTTGCCAAGTTTTGAACTATATTCAGCATAACCTGCCAGAATACTGTTGTTGTGTGAATAGTCCATGCTCATCAGCTGGTTATAGACATCATTCAGATAGTATTTGGAGTCGGAAGAGGCATGACGCAGCATCAGTTTCGCTCCCGTATTCAAGGTCTGCGTAGCAGACAACGGGGTGGTGAAATCAGCCTGGAACGTATGTTCTGTGGTATTCTCCTTACTCAGTGAATAGCGGTCAGTGAGGTCAAGCATCGTCTGATTGGTATTCTCGAAATCACTACGCTGCTCATTTTCCGAAGGACTATGGGTGAGCTGGTAGGTAAGGGTCATATAGCTGGTGCGATTCTGATTGAAGAACCGCTGGTAGTCGAGGTTCCCGCTGAAAGAGTTCCTGCTGGTCTTCATCTCGTTGTTGTTCCCATAGCTGAAGCCTGTGCCATACATCCCCCCTGTCATCTGTGTCAGGGAGTAGGCTTTGTTCTTCATCTCCATGGTAGAGAACGACAGGGTGGCACTGAGGGAGCTCTTGGCATCCAGATCATAGCCTAACGAGATGTTTCCCATGGTGAACGGGATTTTCGGGGTGGTCTCCGAGGTGGTGAGCATCGTTCCTGCCCCGCTGTTTCCACCGTTCTGTTCCTGCATCATCTCCACGGTGGTGGAGCCCGGTTTCATCTGGTTGTACATCACATTGGCACTATACGACAGCTTACCCTTCTGTCCGCTTACAAAAGCACTGGCACCTAAGGTCTTGTCACCTGCACGGGCTGTCAGCGATCCTGTGTATCCGTCAAGGTCGGGTGCACCGCCGCCAGGCATCCCCTCGATCTTGTTCATCACGATATTGAGCACACCCGAGGCGCCCTCGGCATCGAAACGTGCTCCGGGGTTGGTCACCACCTCGATGCTCTTTACCGCTGTGGCAGGCATACTCTTCAGGATCACCGAGGGGTTGCTGTTCATCATCACATTGGGTTTGCCATCGACATAGATCTTGAACGACGAAGAGCCGTTCACACTGATGTTGTCCTGACCATCTACCGTCACCATCGGCACCTTCCGCAGCATGTCGAGTACGGTGTTCGACTTCGAGTCTTCATCCTCGGCCACGTTGTAACTCATCTTATCGACTTCCATCTTCACCAGAGGCTTCTGGGCCACCACCTCCACACTGCCCAACATCGTGGCATTTTCTTTGATGCGGAGCGTACCTAAGTCCTTTGTGGCTTCTCCAGACAAGGTCAGCGCCTGCTTCAGCTCCTCCTTACCAACACTGCCGAACGAGATCTCGAAGCTGCCCTTGCCCTTCACTTCCTGAGAGAAAGCACCCTCAGCATCGGTGAGGAACATGGCAACAGGCTTCTCCTTGGCTCCAGCACGATAGACTCGTACCGTAGCATAAGGCTCACCCTCATTACTGGCGTCATCTACTAAGATTCCCTTCACGATGGTGGACTGTGCAAGCACGGCCTGCGCCACCATCATCATCATCGTCAAAACGAATAATTTCAGTCTTTCCATTTTTATATTCTTTTATATTTTAAATCTACTTTCGGGGGCTCAGGGGCACGAAGGTGCCGTGGGAGCGAGATTTCCGAATCACGCTGCAAAGATAAGGTGAATCCACATGGCGTCCAATGATTTTTCGACCAAACGCCGTGTTGCTTTCGACCAAATGGAGGTTGTTGGAGGAGCTGAGGGGGATGTCACACCATTTTTTTTGTTGATTTCTTTCTTCCTATCCTATTTTTTATTACCTTTGCACCATCAACCATTTCTATGATCTGGGGAGAAAACTACATCATTCAAGAAAGATGAATAAATATATCGAGAAACTTCAGGAATTGCTGAAGCAGGTCAACAAGAAACATCTCATCGCCGCGGCTGCCGCCGTTGTGATCTTCTTATTAGGCTTTGTCACGGGATGCAGCTGCTCAGGACGTCATGGAGGTGACGACGGTCCGGAACTGGGTGTCAGCGAGGCCTTGGACAGCTTTGCCCTGGTCATGCCCGAAGGTTCACAGATCGTGGCCCGCTTTACCGACAAACGCCACTCCCTGTTCTATCTGAATAGCGGACGCCTGATGCGCTTCAACGCGAAGACGAAGATGCTCGATGAAATCGTCCCCTCGCAAATGAACAGTGATGCCCGTGTTTATTATAATGAACGCGAGGATGTGCAGGGCATCCTCAGTGCTAAGCTCACTGATGATGAGCAGTTCATCGTCATCACCGCCGTCACCGACAGGAAGCAAAGTGATGAAGAGACGGTGCAGACTGCCACATACAAGCTGAACACCGAGAGCATGAACCTTCTGCCCTTTACACCGCCTCCCACCAAGCCCGTTGCGGTGAAAAAAGACTCCACACGACGTGTCGCCGCTCCTGTCCAGAAGGAGACACTACCCGCAGAGGATTTACCAGAGGTGGGTGATATCGTTCAACCCACAGAAGAGGCACCCAAACCTGCTGCCGAGCCGAAACCTGCACAGAAAGAGGAGAAACCCGCCACACATGGAGGACAGGAAACGGTCATCGTGCCCGCAGAACCCTAACGAAACCTATCCTCATGCCATCTCCCTCCCCTTTGGGAGGATAGAGGTGGGCTTTCCCCAGTCCGCATGGCACTCCCTCCCCTTTGGGAGGGTAAGGGGTGGGCTTTCACCAATCCGCATGGCACTCCCCTCCCATCGTAGGGGAGGGGCAGGGGTGGGGTCAGTCATCTTCTTCCTTCCCACGCCAATTGTTAAAAAAATAGAACAATCTTGACGAATTAACTTCGTTTAACGCGAAATACGGGCACGGAGAGAACCAAGCGCCCTCTCCATCGAATTTGAGCGATTCTGACGGAGTTTAGTAAGTGGTTGATAATGAGTAGATTGAGGAAATTCGGCATTTTTGACTTGCGAAAACGGCGTTTTTAGACTCCAAAAACATAGGTTTTAGGGGTCAAAAACACCGTTTTTAGGTGGTGAAAACACTGTTTTTGTGAAGCAAAAGGACTATATTATCTTTCGAGGCGATCCATCAAACCCACAAGTTGAAACCATGATTATTCGAAGAAACGTCATCTAAGGGTCGTTCCGATCGGTGTTTTCGCCCGTTCCGACGGCATCTACAGGTGGATGGTGACGGCGGAACGAGGTGTAGATGACGGCGGAACAGGTGTAAGTAAAATCTGGAACAACCCTAAACAGACTCTACGTAAACATTACGTAGGCTCTACTTGGGTTCAAAACAGACTTTACTTGCATCTCAATGAGACTCTACTTGGATCCCAAGCAGACTTTACTTGCACATAAAGGCACTTGTGAGCACTTCCGTACGCTCCGGGTACTCCCTTCCATCCAATTAGCATTCTTTTACAACCCTTAAATAATTGCGAATTATCCTGACAATATCTCACACACAGAGTGAATGGAGTCAACGGAGTCTTTCACACAGAAATGACAGAAATCACAGACATATTATACTATTATCTGTTTCCTGATAATAGTTTCTTGATATAGTTTTGTATTTCAATGTTGTAATTATCAATAGTGGTGTTACTACTGGACTCATATATGGGAAGATATTCATCATCAACCTTGAAAATACGTCTGTCATTTATCCATTTAGTTAGGTTTTGACTATAGTTGCGATAGATTTCAAGTGTTTCTATATTTGTTTCATTCAGTCCAAACTCATTAATTAAATATTCAACGATTTCCAAACGTTCTTTGATAAACTCAAACGCTTTGATAAATTCGCTATTGAAGAAATAGGCGAGAGGCACGTAAAACCAATTGTCCAGAGAATGAATCTGATTAAAGAAAGGATCTGTTATTGGACAAAGGAATATAGCCTTCTGGGTGATGTATTTATCAAATATCAATTGAGCATCCTCTTTAAACATCCTATCAAAATCTGCTATATTCTCTTCCATGGGACGATCCCCTATAAATTCAGAATGGATATACAAAGTATCGTCGAATGGATTATCTATATCTTTGTTATTGAGGAAATATGCCGGACCAGTAGGATGGATATCGTTACCTCTCAATCCATTCGTTACTTCACCAAGAATCTGTGCCAAAGATAAGGAACCGACTCCTATGGCCGTTCTCAGAAAATAGTATCGCGGCTTGCTATGAGTCTCATCTGCATAGCATATGCTTTGAACGATATCATCGGAATAATACCTTATATAGATATATTCCTTGGGGAAATACTTAAATCCTAAAGGAGAAAGATAGCCTTTTATGGCTTTCTCCATTTGTCTTTTAAATGGTATCATATTACAGACTGTTAGATGAATGATTATTTTAGATATTTATAATGACAGGTCGTACATATCATTAAGTTTAACAACAATGTGGTCTCAACCTGTTAGTTTTTAACTATCATTTTTATTGCAAAAATACATATCCTAAGTTCAAGATAGAAGTGCATGAATATTATTACGGAAGCCTACGCAAAGCATTTTCCCTTTAAATAGATCTCTATATTCAGAAGCTCCATTATGAAAGATATATTTCCAAAGAATATCAGAAAACACCTTTTCAAAGACCTCCTCATTTTGGTCTGATCCAATAGATATCCAGTCATGATAAGGTATGATATCTACTGAGAAACAAGTGACCGTATTATTGTTTGTAAGACTATATTTATTTGAGCCATATAGATGAATTGTATATTTTTGATAATAATCAGTATCCTTTTCTAATACAAAAATAAGCGCATTTGTGTTTGACAAAT
>CACXMM010000037.1 GCA_902768785.1 uncultured Prevotellaceae bacterium | reverse complement strand
CAGCCGTGCCAACGCTGGCACAGTCGAAGTCTAAAGCACAGAAGAAGTACGACCTTACCATCATGACGGACAAGGAGCAAAAGTATCCGCTCCGCGTGTTCCGTCTGCTCAAGTCCATCCGAGACAAGTTTGGCATGAAGGAGGGCCAGACCTATTCCGTGCTGAAGAATCCGAACACTGGCCTCATCGAGTCGGCCGAGCGCATCACGCACTTCATTTGCAACATCAAGGAACTGAAGACCATCGACGAGGACTTCATGGCCGACGAGCCGTTCAGTTACCAGATTCTGCACCTGCTGCCTGGTAACAGTCAGCAGTTCGATATCAAGGTCGTTACCGCCGACGGGCAGCGCAGCAAGACGTTGCCTATCCGGACGAAGCCGATGCAGGAGATGTGGTTTCTGGCTACGAAGAACATAGAGAACCCCCAGTTGCGCGATGTTTACGCCATCGTGTGGGAGACTGACGCTTTCGACACGAAAGCCGAAGGCACCATCTATGGCATTTCCTCGCTGCGCCCCGACCTCTATACCAAGAAGAAGAATACCTTCAGGATTGACGGACGCGTGGGTAACGACCTGACAGACTCCCTCTATGTGGTCTATATGGCCAATACCTTAGAGGAACTGGACAAACTGCCCGACGATGCTTTTATAGAGTATATGCCTGTAGTGAACAGACACTTTAGTTTCAGCGTGGAAATCGATAAGCCTAAGGTGGGGCGTATTCGTACGGTCATGCCTGATGGCTCCCTCTGTCACCTGTGGACCAACCTCGACTTTGTGCCAGGTGAAACCTATCACATCACCACTCACAATGGCTACTACGAAGAAGATCGCGACTATGAGCAACGCGTGGGCCGATTCTCTGGAAAGAGCCTGATTGCACCTCAGAATAAAAGCGTCACGATAACAGGCGACTTCAAATTCGTGGATTCGGAAGACGACAATGTGGCAGATACCTCAGATGTGGAAACCGTTGAGTCATATTTAGGGCGAAAATTACCACCAGAGGAGGCTGCAAAAGCGGAGGCCAGAGTCAAAGCCATTCAAGCCGATGCGCAAATGATTGATGATACCTTCGATGCGATTAAAAATACACCGTATCCTGCTAACGGAGCCCGACTGGAGGAGCTATACAATAAAATTCTCACTCTGAGCAAGTCAATCGATACTCACTTCCAAGGACTGGTGAAGGTGGCGAAAGACAACTGTTTGTCGCCAAATGAGCAGGTAGAGATGTATAAGTTCATATTAGACATGTACCGTGACCAGAACAAGAAACTCAACGAAGCGTGTAGCATTCATTACAACAAGGGCGCACAGAAGTTGCAGAAGTACATCACTAGCCAGATAGAGAAGTATCTGAACGAGATGTCGAAGTTATAACAATGATGTCCCTAACTGAAATACTACGACTTTATTATAGGTTAATATTATATTTATGACATGGGCCGCAGCGATGCGCCCCATGTTTGAGTAAAAAAAGGACGCAGAGGTAGCCAATAAGGAAGGTTTCGTAAAAACGCGAGCAGCAATCTGTACAAGTTGTGCAAAGGGTTCGCACAAGTTGTGCAAAGGTTCTGCACACTTTGTGCAAAGGGCTCGCACACTTTGTGCAAGGGTCTTGCACTTTTCCTGCCTCATGCTTCTTGTCTCGTACCTATTGTTTTTTACGCCCAAATCTAAAATAATCACATCATACAAGCGACTTTTTGTCCGAATTCGTCCGATTCTGTCAAATAATGATTATATTTGCAGAAGAATTATCAAAGCAACCTATGATGAAAGTATTTAAACTGATCTGCATCGCTGTTCTCTTGGCAGGATGCACCGCTACCACAGACGTGGAGCAACAGGTGGATGAACTCTACGGCAAGATGTCGCAGGAAGAACGTATTGCCCAATTGAGGAGTATGTATATGGATGAGCTCTTCAATGAGAAAGGACAGTTGGATACGGCTAAATGCCGTCAGCTGATCCCCAACGGCATCGGTCATTTCTCGCAGTTTGCCATGCAGAAACCACGCGACCCCAACGAGCTGCGTGACCGTGTGGCTGCTGTACAGGAGTGGCTGATGAACAATACTCCCAATGGCATCCCTGCTCTCTGTCATGAGGAAGTGCTGTCGGGTGTGAACAGCAAAGGCTCTACCATCTACCCGCAGCAAATAGGACAGGCTTGCTCGTTCAATCCGGTATTGGCAGAAAAGAAAACGCTCCAGACAGGTATCGCTCTTCGGAAGATGGGTGGCATCCTGTCGCTGTCACCAATGGTTGACGTTTGTCGTAATCCCAGTTTCAACCGTTTGGAAGAGTCGTACGGGGAGGATGGCTATCTGTCTGCCGTGATGGGCACCGCCTTCGTACGTGGTCTTCAGCAGGGTGACTTGAAGAAAGGTGTGGGAGCCTGCTCAAAACATTACCTTGGATATGGTGGCGGTGGTGATGCCGAGGAGAAGGTGCTGATGGAGGAAATCCTGTTACCCCATGAGACAATGATCCGTCTGACGGGCAGTAAGGCCGTCATGCCCGGCTACCATGCCATGAAATCCTCTCCCTCTCAGGATGCAAAGAACGTCAACTGTGTGGCCAACAGCTGGATCCTGAAGGATGTGCTGCGTGACTATGTGGGCTTTGATGGTATGGTTGTCAGTGACTATACCGCCATCGACCAGTTGCCCGACCTTGAAGACCCAGTTCACAAGGCTGCCGCTGCCATCAACGCCGGTAACGATGTGGACTTCCCCCACGGTGCCAATTATATTCATTTGCAGGAGGCTATTGACCAAGGACTGGTGAAACCGGAGGTGCTGGAACGTGCCGTGAAAGACGTGCTGAGGTATAAGTTCCGTGCAGGCTTGTTTGACAAGACACCTTATTTATATAGTAAGGAGGAGATCAAACTGGACAGTGAGGAGGAGAGACAGACAGCCTACGACATTGCAACACAGTCGGTGGTGCTTCTGGAGAACAACGGGATCCTGCCACTGAAGGATGCCAAGAAGATCTTCCTGACAGGTCCCAATGCCAACTCGATGTGGGCTATGTGCGGTGACTACTCTTTCCCTGCCATGACCTATTTCTGGAAGATGATGATGACCGACTTGGATCATCCGCATGTGGTAGGGTTGTTGGAAGGCATGAAAGGACATAAGCCTGAGGGAGTGGATATCCTGTACTCCCGTGGCTGCGACTGGACAGAGGAGATAGAGACGAAGTTTACTCAGGCCGGCGATGAGCGAGCATGGGAATATGCTCTTCTCCACCGTAAGGTGGACGCTGGGGAAAAGGCTGATAAGACGGAGGCTCTCAGCATGGCTCAGCAGGCTGATGTGATTATAGCTGCGGTGGGTGAGAACGTGATGCTATGTGGTGAGAACCGCGACCGTATGGGTCTCCGCTTACCGGGTAAGCAGGAACAGTATGTCAAGGAATTGTTGGCTACTGGCAAGCCCGTGGTGCTTGTCGTCTTTGGAGGACGTGCCCAGGTGATCTCCGGCATTGCCGAGAAATGTGCCGCCGTCATCCAGGCGTGGTATCCTGGTGAGGAAGGTGGTAACGCCGTGGCGGATATCCTCTATGGTAAGGTGTCTCCCTCGGCAAAGCTTTCTGTCAGCTACCCGAATACAGAGATTAACGAACCGATTTGTTATAACTTCTCTGCGGAGAAGGATCCTCGTGTGCAGTGGCCCTTTGGCTATGGCTTGAGCTATACGACATTTGAATACAGTAATCTGAAAGTGGATGGACAGCCGGGTACTGAGAATCCAAGTGTCAGTCTTTCCTTCGAACTGAAAAATACGGGTGAGATGGCAGCTGATGAGATTGCACAGGTATATCTGTCACCTACTTCTGCTGAGCAGCAGATCCGTCCGATTCAGCTGCAGGGCTTTGCCCGTGTGTCACTTCAGCCAGGTGAGACCAAGACCGTCAAGGTGAAGCTCTATACCGAGCAGTTCGGGTTCTATCAGCAGCGTCAGTGGAACATACAGCCGGGTACCTTCATTGTCAAGATCGGTGCATCGTCCACGGATATCAAACTGCAGCAGGAGATAACCCTCAAGGGCAAACCTGTCAGCAAACCATTGCGCGAGTTCTATTTCTCGGAATCACTCTATTAAAGTTATTTCCATGAACCTAAACCTCACCTCAACAATCAGAACCGACAGGTATCCGCTTCGGCGGGATATCGTCAATCTGTGCCATGCGGCAGGCAAACCGCTGCTGAAACTTTCAACGAGAGATTACGCGGAGCACGGACTGATGCACTGGGTGGAGCATTTCGGCTCTGCAGCGCTGGTAAATATCGAAGTGTTCAATGAACTGCAGCACACCATTACAGGATGGCCGGGAGGAAAACCGAATGCCGATGATACCTTGCGACCAGAGCGGGCTTTCCCTTTTCCCAAACGGGTGATTGTGTTCTCTCCTCATCCCGATGATGATGTTATCTCGATGGGAGGGACTATCCGAAGACTTATCCAGCAGGGCAATGAGGTGCATATCGCCTACGAGACCAGTGGTAATATCGCTGTGGACAATGAGGAGGTGCATCGTTATCTGAATTTCGTCAAGGGATTCAAGCAGATTTTCGCACAGAATGATGATCTCATCGTTGAGCGCTGCAATACTGTATTGTCAGAGGTTCGCGAAAGGAACGATGATGAGGCCGAGGCTGGTGAGGTGCTTGCCGTGAAAGCACTGATTCGTCGAGGAGAGGCCCAGTTGGCATGTGCATATAATGGCATCCCCGCTGATCGTATCCATTTCCTCCAACTGCCTTTCTATGAAAGTGGAAGGATAGAGAAGCTGCCCATGACAGAGCATGATGTCTATCCCATTTGTTGTCTTCTTGCTGATATCAAGCCGCATCAGATTTATGTGGCCGCTGATTTGGCAGACCCACATGGTACGCACCGTAAATGCACGGATGCTGTCTTGGCAGCGGTAGATGAGGAGAAGAAAGCTGGTGCCAAATGGGTTGATGACTGTCGTGTGTGGATGTACCGCGGTGCTTGGGCAGAATGGGATGTGGCGGATATTGAGATGTGCGTGCCGATGAGTCCCGAGGAACTGCGTGAGAAACGGAACGCTATCCTGAAGCATCAGAGTCAGATGGAGAGTGCACCGTTCCTCGGTAATGACGAACGACTTTTCTGGCAGCGTGCCGAGGACCGCAACCGTGAAACAGCACAGGCCTACGACCGTCTTGGACTGGCTTGCTATGAGGCCATGGAGGCTTTTGTGGAATACAGGTTCTGAATTCTTCCATAATACCAGAAATAATACTGAGGTTCAAAACCCGGAGAACTGTTACCGGACTTTTGAACCTCAGATTCTTTGTGAGTATTTATCTACAAATAGTACTTATGGGATGATGGGTACACCCATCTCCGAATTCTCTGCATCTTTCTCATCGAGCTTGAAGAGCATGAAGTTAGGCTGCTCTGCTGTGCAAGGTAACCAGTCACCCTCACCCTCACCGTTGGGGTTGCCGTACTTGGCGAAATTGGTCCATGCTGTGAGCATCTTCTCTGCCAGATCCCAGTCACCTTGTGTCCATGGACGCCAGCAGTGCTTGAGTGACTTAAACACAAACCAGAGGTCGCTTGAATGGAAGGCACCTTTTAGTCGGTCGGTAATCTCAGGATGCTTACCATCATCAGGTAGCGGACGGGCGAACTCGTAAGCCCATGCCTTACCGCCCTGACTCTGACGTACCTTACAGAATTCGGCGATGCCGGGAGCCATATCACCCATGTCGTTCAGCGTATAGCCAATCATATATGGTACATCGGCCAGAGAACCGTCGCGGGCTGCTTCGTCAAAGCTCTTCAGACTCACATAGCCATCCACGATAGGACGGTTGATGAGATAAACATCATTCTTCGTAACGGCATTGTAGAGATCTGCCACGGTGTACATGGTCTCGGTAGATGCCTGACGAAGTTTGGTGAGGTCGGTAAGCCCTGCCCAGTCCATGACCTTCTTGGTGTTGGCTTCCGACTCCTCCAGTGAGGGATTGTAGGTGAAGAAACGGTTTACTGGGGTGGCAGGCTTTGCCTCTTCGCCTTCCTTGGCAGGAACATTGATGCCGCCACCGCTCATGATAATGGCCTTATGGAATAAACCACGGGCTAACGGGGATTCGCAGATGGTCTTGACACTGCCAGCGCCGGCACTCTGTCCGAAGATGGTCACATTGTCGGGATCACCGCCGAACTGTGCAATGTTCTTCTTAATCCATTTCAGCGACTCGATCTGATCGAGGATGCCGTAGTTTCCGGAAACATGGTTATTGCTCTCTTTCGACAACTCAGGATAAGTGAAGAAGCCAAATACGCCCAGACGGTAGTTGATGCTGACGAGCACTACGTCCTTCGATGCCCATTCCTGTCCGTCGAACTCAGGCTCGGAGCCCCAGCCCTCCCGATAGCCGCCACCGTGAATCCACAATGCCACGGGCAGCTTCTTGTTGACGTTACCTGGTGCCTTTGTCCATACATTGAGGTACAGACAATCCTCACTATAGGGCGCCTCATCGCCATAGCCCCATTCGGAGGCATAGAAACCAGGATAATGAACGGCCTGATAGCCGGGATGCCCGAATTTGTCACACAGACGAACACCTTCCCAGGGTTCTACCGGCTGTGGAGCCTTCCAACGCAAGTCACCGATGGGAGGGGCGGCATAGGGGATGCCACGGAATACATATACGCCGGGATTCTCTGCTAAGACACCTTGTATCTGACCGCCCTCAATGGTCAGCACAGGACATTCTGCTTCCTTGTTGCAGCTCCATAGTAAGGGAAGCAAAAAGGCTAATACGAATAATTTCTTCATGCTACAATTGTTTTTAGTTATAATGAATAGTATGCCGCAAAGATAGGGAAAAAAGTTATAGATTCGTTGTTTGATGACTTTTTTTTTCAATAGATGTAACAATAGGTGACTTTTTTTGATACAATCCGTGTTGTTTATCTCATGGGAAACTCGTACCTTTGCGCAAAGAAACTACAAATGATTTAAGTATTGAAGATGGCACAAATCAAGACATTGCTATTATTAGGGTTGTGCATGATGGCTTCTGCCGTTGTGGCACAGGAACCTGTGACCTGGCAAATAGGACAGGTTTGCACCCGTGTGGAGTTTTTCACTCCATCTATCGTTCATGTACAAAGATATCCAGTAGGGATCTTGCCCACTCAAAAAAGTCTGGTGGTGATAGCTAAGCCGGAATCCGTGAAGGTGGAGCAGAAAGGGAATACATTGATGAGCGATGCTCTTCAGGTGAAGGTGGATGCCCGTACGGGTGCACTTTCTTTCTCTACCCGTCAGGGGAAGACCTTGCTTAGGGAGAAGGGTGTGACCTTTGAACCTCGCATGGAAGGACCTGATGCCGGTGCCTATCGGGTGACGGAAACTTTTATACTGGATAAGGATGAACCGATTTATGGATTAGGAACCATACAAGACGGACGACTAAACCGCCGGGGTTGTCATAAGTTGATGGAACAGTCGAACCTCGAGGATTTTCAGAATGTGGTGCAGAGCATCAAGGGATGGGGACTCTATTGGGATAACTACTCCCGTACCCAGTTTGATGATGATGCACAGGGCATGCGACTGTCATCGGAGGTTGGGTTTACTGCCGACTATTACCTGATGTACGGAGGATCGGCGGATGGGGTGATTGCCCAGATGCGCCACCTGTCAGGACAGGTGCCGATGTTCCCGTTATGGACTTACGGCTATTGGCAGTCGAAGGAGAGATATAAAAGCAGTAAGGAACTGTTAGACGTGGTCGATCGGTATCGTGAGCTTCGAGTGCCTTTGGATGGTATCATCCAAGACTGGCAGTACTGGGGCTCTAACTATCTGTGGAATGCCATGGACTTCCTGTCGGAGGAGTTTGCCGACGGGAAACAGATGGTGAAGAAGGCACATGAGAAGAACACTCACCTGATGATCTCGATCTGGGCAAGCTTCGGTCCACAGACTAAAGCTTACCGTGAACTGAACGAGAAAGGACTGCTCTATGATTTCCAGACGTGGCCGCAAAGCGGGTTGTCACATATCTGGCCCCCGCGATTAGATTATCCTTCCGGCGTGCGGGTGTATGATGCCTTCAGTGCAGAGGCTCGGGATATCTACTGGAAGAACCTCAAGACGCTCTTTGATGATGATATCGATGCATGGTGGATGGATTCTACCGATCCCGATTTCTTCAATCCAACAGAAGCAGACTACGATCACAAGGTAGGAGATGGGAAAGGCACTTGGCGAGGCTTCCGCAATGCATTCCCGCTGGAGACGGTGAGAGGGGTGTATGAGAAACAGCGCGCTCTTCCTCCTCCTTCAGAGGGAGCAGGTAAGGTAAAGCGTGTCTTCATCATGACACGCAGTGCCTTTGCCGGACAGCAGCACTACGGCTCTAACATGTGGAGCGGTGACGTGGCCTCCTCATGGGATATGCTTCGTAAGCAGGTTCCCGCCGGACTGAACTTCTCACTGACGGGAAACCCCAATTTCAATACCGATATCGGTGGCTTCTTTTGTAATAGTTACAACACACAAGGTCCGGGTTCCGCTCCTCGTAACCCTCAGTATCAGGAGTTGTATGTGCGCTGGATGCAGTATGGCCTGTTCTGTCCTGTGTTCCGCAGTCATGGTGCCGATGCTCCTCGGGAGATCTATCAGTTTGGAAAAAAGGGTGAGCCTGTGTATGATGCCATCGAGAAGATGATACGTCTGCGCTACCGCCTTATACCTTATTTATATAGTACCGCTTGGCAGGTAACGAGTCATAACGAGAGTTACCTCCGTCCGCTGTTCAGTGACTTCCCCCAAGACAAACGGGTATGGAACACCACAGATGAGCTGATGTTCGGCAGAAGCATCCTGGCAGCTCCCATCGTGGAAGCCCAATATACGGAGGAGAAGATTGTCAAAGAGGATGCTATGACGGGGTGGGATAGAAAGGTATCGACCACACAGAATACACAAACGACCATAGACTGGAACGAGACGAAGCTTGCAACGAAATACCTACCAAAGGGATGCGACTGGTATGACTTCTGGACAGGCAGACGTTTCAAGGGCGGACAGACGGTCACCTTGCAGACAACCCTCGATCAAGTACCGATGTTCGTTCGTGCTGGTAGTATCCTGCCACTGGGACCAGAGATGCAGTACGTGGGAGAGAAGGCATGGGATTGCCTGGAACTGCGACTCTACCCGGGTACCGATGCATCGTTCACCCTTTATGAAGACGAGGGGGATAACTATAACTACGAGAAAGGCATCTATGCCACCATCACCTTCCGCTGGAACGAGCGTACGAGACAATTCACCATCGGTGAGCGTCAGGGAAGCTATCCCGGTATGCTGACGAGCCGACAATTCGTGGTCGTCATGCCCGACGGCTCGCAACAGGTGATAGACTATAACGGAAACGAAACAACAGTGACAATCAGATGAAACGGATACTATTTTTTGTGACCCTCTTTGCCTGTATGACCATTCAGGCAAAGACCATTCCCTTTGGAAAGGGACAACTGACTATCAAGAAAGTGGCAAAGAATGCCATTCGTATTCAATATTCGGAACAGTCCATCCATCATGACCTGCCAGAATGGCTCTATGTGAAGGATGAGGAGGTGGATGGAGAAGTGGATGCTGTGGTAGATAATGTGCGACAGACAGTCTCCGTCATAGACCGTCAGGGCAGGACGGTGTTTACCGCTACCCGTCATCAGATTGATGGCGGAGTGGCAACGCTTGCCGTGGCTTCTCCATCGGATGAGCATCTCTATGGATTGGGACAGTTCCAGGACGGTTACCATAACGTGAGAGGACTATCCCGACGCCTGACACAGGTAAATACGCAAATTTCCATACCGATGCTCCTCTCCAGTAAGGGCTACGGATTGCTGTGGAACAACTATGGTCTCACGGACTTTAATCCGGCAGACCAGCAGGTAACACTCACGAAGGTGAAAGGTACAGGAAATACAGAGGTGGTGAATGTTACCTCGACGGAAGGCGGAAAGAGGGAAGTACGTGAAAGGAATATTTATCAGGCTAAGGTGTCTGTGACAGAGGAAGGTGACTATGCCTTGCTGCTGGATGTCGGACAGAAGATGGCACGCCGTCATCATCTGACCATCGACGGAAGAACTGTCATCGACATGCAGAACGTCTGGTTGCCCCCCACGGCATCGGCCATGGTGCATCTGAAGAAGGGAACACATACATTACAGGCGGAACTGTCGAGAGGAGATCAGCCCGTGTTGTATTACAAGAAGGTGACTAACGAGACGGTCTTTCGTTCTCCTGTCGCCCAGGCTGTTGACTATACCGTAATGGTGGGAACGGCGGATGAAGTGATTGCCACCTATCGTGACCTGACGGGTGAGGCTCCGCTGATGCCCCGTTGGGCTACGGGATATATTCATTGTCGGGAACGTTTCCATTCACAGGAGGAGATCCTGCAGACCGCAGAACGCTTCCAGAAAGAGCAGATGCCTCTGGATGTGCTGGTGCAGGACTGGCAGTATTGGGGTAAGTATGGCTGGAATTCAATGAGATTCGACGAGGATCATTATCCTGATCCCAAACAGTTGACACACGAGCTGCATCAGCAGGGTATCAGACTGATGCTCAGTGTGTGGTCAAAGATCGATAAGAACTCGGAGGTGGGGAAGTCAATGGAACAGAATGGCCATTATATTCCAGGTACCGACTGGATTGATTTTTTCTCACCTGATGCTGCTGAGGCTTATTGGCAGAACTTCAGTAAGCGTCTGTTACCATTGGGTATCGATGCCTGGTGGCAGGATGCCACGGAACCAGAGAACGACGACTTGGTGGGACGACGGGTGAACAAAGGACAATGGTCGGGTGAACTGGTGAGGAATGTCTATCCGCTGCTGGTCAATAAAACGGTGTATGAAGGACTGCGGAAAGATCAGCCGCGTAAACGGCCGATGATCCTGACACGTTGCGGCTTCCCTGGAATCCAACGCTATGGTTCTGCTATGTGGTCGGGTGATGTAGGGAACGACTGGGAGACGTTCCGCCGACAGCTTATTGCCGGATTGGGTATGCAGGCGGCGGGTATCCCCTGGTGGACATACGATGCAGGCGGCTTCTTCCGTCCTGGTGACCAATATACGAACGCTGATTATATCGAACGGATGTTACGATGGATCGAGACGTCCGTCTATCTTCCACTGATGCGTGTTCATGGGTATATGAGCAATACAGAACCGTGGAACTATGGCGAGGAGGCAAAGACCATCATTACCCAGTGTCTGAATGAGCGCTATCGCCTGCAGCCGTATATCTACAGTCATGCAGCGAATGTTTCTTTCCTTGGATCAACACTGATGCGACCTTTGGTATTCGACTTCCCCCAGGATGATGTCGCCTTGGAGCAGAACTATGAATATATGTTCGGCCAATCACTGCTCGTGAGTCCTGTCGTGGAGGCTAAGGCCACACAATGGAGCACCTACCTGCCCCGTCATGCAGCTGGATGGTATGACTACCGTTCCGGCAAACATTACCAAGGAGGGAAGTCTGCCATTTCCCAGGTGGGGTTAGACGGAATCCCTGTCTTCGTTCGCGGCGGCAGTATCCTGCCTCTTGCCATGGATCCCCTCACTGCTTCCAAAACGCTCCATACTCCCTTGGAGATCCGCATCTATCCGGGTGCCGATGCCACGTTCACTCTCTATGAGGACGATGGATGGAGCAACGATTATGAGCAGGGAGCTTGTACACGTATCACTTTCCGTTGGGATGACAGTAGTCAGCAGCTGATGATAGCCGACCGCTCCGGCGAGTTTGCCGGTATGCCACTGTCACGCCGTTTCGATATTCAGTTGGTGAACGGTAATCGGCAAACCGTGAACTACGAGGGGAAGTGCATGAAGATCGACTTCTCTCATTAACCATGAGGGAGCAGTCGTCTTAATAAACGTTGTAAAATTTGTGGGAATGGAAATAAGATAGTATCTTTGCAGTCGTAAAAGAATGCAGAGATGATAGATCATAAGGGTGTCAAGCAGGCGATGGTCTTTGCTGCCGGACTGGGCACGCGCTTAAAACCACTTACCGACACCATGCCGAAAGCATTGGTGAGGGTAGGGGGTGAGCCATTGCTTAAGCGTGTTGTGCTCAATCTGAAGACAGCGGGGTTTGAACGGATCATCGTCAACGTCCACCATTTTGCACAGCAGATTATCGATTACCTCGAAGAGAATCAATACTTCGGAGTGGATATCCGTATCTCTGATGAACGCGAGGGCTTGTTGGAAACGGGTGGCGGTATCAAGAAAGCACTGCCTCTCTTTGATGCGAATAGCCCGATCCTCATCCATAATGTGGATATCCTTAGCAATGTGGACGTCTGTTCGTTTTACGAGCAGGCTCGTGGGAATGCCGCTACTCTTTTGGTCAGCGAGCGCCAGACCAAACGGTATCTGCTCTTCGATGAACAGATGCGACTGAACGGTTGGACGAATGTGGAGACGGGGGAGGTGAGGAGTCCTTATCCAGACTTGGATACGGCATGCCTTACTCCTCTGGCATTCAGCGGCATCCATGTCATCTCTCCCTCCTTGTTTCCTTGTTTCGAAGAGATGCCAGAGCGGTTCGGCATCATCGATTTCTATTTGAAATGGTGCTCTACCTATCCATTGAAAGGAATGAAGATGGAGAACCTTCGTCTAGTGGATGTCGGGAAGCTTGACACTCTCTCCGAAGCTGAGAATTTCATAAACAAGACGTAATTCTCGATACTCAATTATCAATTGTCTATTATCAATAAAAATATATGCAACAGAAAATTATTATTCTGGACTTCGGTTCTCAGACCACGCAGCTTATCGGACGACGGGTGCGTGAACTGGATACGTTCTGTGAGATCCTTCCATACAATAAGTTCCCTGTGGGCGATGACTCTGTGATAGGTGTGATCCTCAGTGGCTCACCTTATTCTGTGCATGACCCAGAGGCATTCAAGGTAGATCTGAGTCAGTTCTTAGGAAAGATCCCCGTCTTGGGTATCTGCTATGGTGCTCAGTTCCTTTCACATACCTTGGGAGGAAAGGTGGAGAAGGCCGACTCCCGTGAGTATGGACGTGCCCATCTCGAGACGGTTGATACTGCGAATCCTCTGTTCAAGGGCTTTGAACAGCACTCTCAGGTATGGATGAGTCATGGGGATACCATCACGGCCATCCCCGAAGGCTTCCAAGTAATCGGAAGCACCAAAGACGTCAAGAATGCCGCATTCTGGTGCGCTCCAGGAAAAGTTCAAAGTTCAAAGTTCAAAGTTCAAAGTTCAAAAGGCGTCTGGGCCGTCCAGTTCCATCCGGAGGTGTTCCATACAGTACAGGGGTCCCTGTTGCTGAAGAACTTCGTGGTGGATATCTGTGGTTCGAAGCAAGACTGGAGTGCTGCTTCGTTCGTAGATACAACGGTTGCAGAACTTAAGCGGCAGATTGGTAACGACCGTGTCGTTCTCGGTCTTTCTGGTGGCGTGGATTCCAGCGTAGCTGCCGTATTGCTCAATAAAGCTATCGGTAAGAACCTCACTTGTATCTTCGTGGATCATGGTATGCTGCGTAAGAACGAGTTCCAGCAGGTGATGGAGGATTACAAGGTGCTGGGACTGAACGTAATCGGTGTGGATGCCTCACAGAAGTTCTTTGCCGATCTCGCTGGTGTCACCGATCCTGAACAGAAGCGTAAGATCATTGGTCGTGACTTTATCGAGGTGTTCAATGCCGAGGCAAAGAAGATTACTGATGCGAAGTGGCTGGCGCAGGGAACCATCTATCCTGATCGCATTGAGTCACTGAACATCACGGGAAAGGTCATCAAGAGTCACCATAATGTGGGAGGACTGCCCAAGGAGATGAATCTGCAACTGTGTGAACCCCTCAAGTGGCTGTTCAAGGACGAGGTGCGCCGCGTGGGCCGTCAGATGGGAATGCCTGAGCATCTCATCACCCGTCATCCGTTCCCAGGACCAGGACTTGCTGTCCGCATTCTGGGCGATATCACCCCTGAGAAAGTCCGTATTCTCCAAGATGCCGACGATATCTATATCCGTGGCCTTCGTGACTACAAGGTGCGGCTCTCTGGAGAAGAAGCCCGTAAGGTGCTTGCCGCGGGAGTCCCTGCTGCCATGACTGATGGGGAAATAGAGGTATCCCTCTACGACCAGATTTGGCAGGCTGGCGTCATCCTCTTGAGTGCTGTGCGTTCTGTCGGTGTGATGGGGGATGAGCGTACCTATGAGCATCCCGTTGCCTTGCGTGCTGTGACCAGCACGGATGCCATGACTGCCGACTGGGCTCATCTGCCCTACGACTTCATGGCTAAGGTCTCCAATGAGATTATTAATAAGGTACGTGGTGTCAACCGCGTCTGCTATGACATCTCCTCTAAACCTCCCTCGACCATCGAGTGGGAGTAGCTTAGTTTTGGCACACATCGTGTAATGGAGTTGCACAACTTGTGCAACGTATCTGCACACTTTGTGCAACATATCTGCACACTTTGTGCAACACATCTGCACACTTTGTGCAACGCATCTGCACTCCGCTCGTCCAACAAACTTCCCGTCATGTCGAGCATTTGTTCTGCCTGTAAGGCTTGAAAAGAATATATAGATCCGATAGTTAAGTGAATAATAAATACAAAGTTTTATGACAACAGGTAACGTACGTCCGGCCTCGATGGAGCGCATCACCACTCCAGCTCTGGCCCAGAAATTTATTGAAGAACAGATTCAGGAGCTGCGTGCTCAGATTGGTGACAAGAAGGTGCTGCTGGCTCTTTCGGGTGGTGTTGACTCATCCGTGGTGGCTGCCCTCCTCATCAAGGCAGTGGGTAAGCAACTGGTGTCTGTTCATGTGAATCACGGTCTGCTGCGCAAAGGAGAGCCCGAGCAGGTGGTCCGCGTATTCCGTGATGAGTTGGATGCCAATTTGGTATATGTGGATGCCACAGACCGCTTCCTCGACAAACTGGCAGGTATCTCCGATCCTGAGCAGAAGCGTAAGATCATCGGCGCAGAGTTTATCCGTGTCTTTGAGGAAGAAGCTCGCAAACAGGAAGGCATCAGCTTCCTGGCACAGGGTACCATCTATCCTGATATCGTCGAATCAGGTCCTGTCAAGTCTCACCACAACGTGGGTGGTCTGCCAGAAGACTTGCAGTTCGAATTGGTAGAGCCTATCAAATTACTCTTCAAGGATGAGGTGCGTGTGGTAGGTAAGGAACTCGGACTTCCTGATAACATGGTGTTCCGTCAGCCCTTCCCAGGACCTGGTTTGGGTGTTCGTTGTACGGGTGCCATCACCCGCGATCGCTTAGAGGCTCTGCGTGAATCTGATGCCATTCTGCGTGAAGAGTTTGCCAAGAATGGTTTGGAAGGCAAGGTGTGGCAGTACTTCACCATCGTACCCGACTATAAGTCAACAGGTGTGAAGGAGAACAAACGCAGCTGGGACTGGCCCGTTATCATCCGTGCCGTGAACACTCGTGATGCCATGACCGCTACCATCGAGGAGATTCCCTATCCGCTGCTGCACCATATCACCCAGCGTATCATCACTGAGGTTCCTGGCGTGAACCGTGTACTCTACGATCTCACTCCGAAACCCACAGGTACCATCGAGTGGGAGTAACATGAAACTTCCATTCCATATCATTGAAATGCTGAAGCGCAAGTCGGGAAACGGCTTGCGCTTACCATCTGATTGTGTTTTTCTGTCGCTTGATATTGCCAGTAAAACGGGTATACGCATCGGGGTAACCACCTTGAAACGACTCATCGGTTTTGCCAACGACGAACGAGAGCCTCATACCAGCACACTTGATGCCATAGCACGCTACTTGGGCTTTGCTCATTGGGAAGAGCTGTCGAAGATTGAAGACAAAGGCAATTCCGATTTCAGCTGTTCTGATGAAGAGGTACGCTCTGCAGACTTGCAGATCGGCAATGTTGTGGAAGTGACTTACCTTCCTGACCGTCGTGTGGCGTTGGTTTATGAAGGAGAAAACCATTACACGGTGCAGGTGAGTGAGAACAGTAAGTTGCAGGTAGGCGATGAAGTGGAAATCTTGAACTTCGTGCTTCATCATCCGTTGTTGGTCATGCAGGTGTGGCGCAACGGTGAGTCTTTAGGACAGTTCACTGCAGGTCGTGTCTCAGGTCTCTCATCGATTAAGATATTGTAGTCTTTTCCTTTTCCAATCTTTCAATTCTTCAATTTTTCAATTCTTCAATTTTTTAATTATAAGAATGGAGTCTTCTCAGTTTTCCGACAGCCAGCCTCGTTTTGAGACTATTGAACAGGTTGATTCTCAAGGCGCGACTTGTGACACGTATCGTGTGAAGTTATATGGGAAACTGCACTTCTTGAAACGGCTAAAGCCGCAGTATGCTGGAGACATTCGCTATCAGGAAGCATTACGTAAGGAGTTCGAAACGGGCTATCGACTGGAACACCCCAATCTTGCGCGTTATATTTCACTATCAGATGATGAAATCCTGATGGAATATGTTGACGGTGATACTCTTACTCAGTGGCTTGGAACGAATCCAGACTATTTCAAGAATCGTGAGCATACCGAAAAGTTTATCCGCCAGTTGTTGGATGTAATAGGCTATCTTCACAATCATCAGGTTCTCCATCTCGACCTAAAACCCGACAACATCATGCTCACGCATATTGGAAATGATGTTAAACTCATTGATCTTGGTGGCTGCTATACCGACACATTCCCTGACACCACAGGACATACTCCTCGCTATGCTGCCCCTGAACAATTGTCGGGTGGGGCGGTGGATGAACGTACCGACATCTATACTATTGGCATGATATTGGAAAACATGCCCATTCACCGTAAATATAATAAGGTGATTGCCAAATGTAAAGCCCAAACACCAGATGACCGGTATAATACCATCAGTGAATTACATGATGCTCTCTTTCTAAAGAAAGACAATCGGTTTTGGGTACTTTTGCTTACCTTTTGTGTAATCCTCATATTTGGCTATCTTTTTCTGACAAATCATCTTCAACATCCAGTAGAAATAACGGAACAGCAAATAGATAGTAAGAATGAGGAGCCTGTAATTGTTCAGACTGATAAGGAACAGCCTGTTGCGACACAAGGGAAGATAGCTGATACTATTCAGAGAATACAGTCCGTTGTGTCAAATAGGGATAATATAGCTTTCGTTGGGAAGGATACAATGACATCTCAGAACAATCTTGTTGTTGAAACAAGTGAGCACCCAGCTCCTATTAAAGGAGAATTGTCAGAAGAAGAAAAAGCTTTCCTAAGTCAGCCTCATCTGAAAATAGCTACCGATGACGAGTTCAACCTATACCAGAATAAGTTGGATTTTTATTATTCAGAGGTGAACGCTTTCCTTAATGATAGTGCTAATTTGAAACGGTTCCCCTCTCTCGTCAGCTATAGGAGAGAATACCAAAACCTAATTTCTAAGGCAAGGGAAAAGATGAAGACTGACGATTGGTTCTATCCGCTATTTAACAGTCCGATGAATCCTATCAGCTCATATACTCGAAAGTACAATGAAGCGATAGCACACAAGGCATTTATCAATGGAAATAAGCTGCCGTAAAGTGAAAACTCTGAAATATAATCGTTAATGCAAAAACACGGCTAACATGAACGTCGTTTGCAAATTAATTCTTATCTTTGCACGCAATTAAAGACTTTAAGTCTAATTATGAACATAAACATCCGAAAGTTCTGTTAAATAATTAAATAATCAAATTTTTGAGTGCGTTTCAAATTGGGTATAGCCGAATAATCGTTTGGGTATAGGCGAACAATCGTTTGTTTATAGGCAATCGATGGAAAAACGGCAGTTCCCTCCCTTAATCCTTATGGTTTCGCCCCTTAAGTCCTATGAAAAGACCCTCTAAAACATATGTCTTATACAGAATTTGACAGCAAATGGTTACACGGTTACAGCTGTAACCATGTAACCGCTGGGTTAGCATATAGATAGAAATAATAGTAATGTATTGATTATTAATTACTTATAATTAGTTCGCGGTTTATGTAAGAGCAAATTGGTCACATGGTTACAGCTGTAACCGTGACCGTTTTATGAATTTCGGAACAAAATCGATGTACTTCCCTAAAAAAAGTTGAATGATTTTTACCTTACCCCTGCCATAGGTTGAATGCCTGTTTGATACCTTAATCCCTATCCCTGGCAGAAGTTGAATGATTCTTTCGGGCAAGACAATCCTAACTTTTTTATGATCGCCTGCGGCGAGACATCGAGCAAAATCGAATCAGAATCAGACAAATATTCATGCTTACACAGTTCATCTGCGGTGATAATAAGTATGTCGTGAAAAAAAACGAAATGGAAGAAATGGTTGTACCGTTCCTTCCGTTTTTCGTAGAAAATACATATCTTCGCACTCAAATAAGTGTAAAACATGTAAATACGGACAAATTATGAAGAATAATACGATACGAAGTGGGTAAATTTGAAATAAAGAAAGATTTTTGAAAAAAAATACAGCTCACATGAACGTTGTTTGCTAAATATTTCTTATATTTGCGGTGTCGTTAGTAAATAGCGACAACATGGTAGGAAGCGTTTAGCTTTCATCTGTACCGAAAAGTCTGGTAAACTTCAACGTACAACAGATGAATGTGAACTCGTTCCCTCCTTGGTTGGAATATTCCTTGTGTAGCCATCATTGGCTCACATCCTATATATCCTCCAAGGGTGTGGGCTGTTTCTTTTATCTTTGTACAGGTTTTACCAGAGCCTTCGGTAGGGTGACTGAAAGGCTCACACCTTCCGTTGTGTTTTATCTATTAACTCATAACCTATGATGCATACAAATGTATATTACCGTCCGGTATGGACTTGTGGAAGATATAATGAAAAGGCACAGGCTGCAATCTTTTACAACCTGATTGCTGGCATGAGCTATTTTTTCGAGAGCTATTCCGCAATGGTTATAGGCGAGATACTTGCTCTCCCTCATAATGGAAAGATGGAACTTGATGCCATTGCTACAAAACTGAATATTGCGATGGAAAGCCTTGTGCCGTTCTTTGAACAGTTGGAACAGATGGGTATTGTATCATCTGTGTTGCCGACAGAAGAAATGATAGCAAATTACCGCAAACGTGCAAGTGAATTTAACTGCCAGCAGGAACAAACAGTAGAACGCACTACGCAAGAGAAGTTACCTTACGCTATATCCAATGCAGAACGGCTATATACAGAGAAAGTGGGTGGCATAACGAGTGTGATGTTTGAACTAACCTATCGTTGTAGTGAGAAGTGTATCCATTGCTATAATGAAGGCGCAACTCGCAATGATAATGAAATCAGTACACGTGGTGACAGGGAAGAACTGACGCTTGATGATTATAAACGTATTATAGACGAACTTTATGATTTAGGCTTGGTCAAAGTCTGTTTGACTGGAGGAGATCCATTCTCAAAGTCTTTTGCATGGGAACTTATAGACTACATATATAAAAAAGGTATAGCTTTTGACGTGTTCACCAATGGACAAGCAATAGTCAATAAGGTGGAGCGTTTGGCAAATTACTATCCACGTCTGGTTGGTGTTTCCATTTATAGCGGCATTCCAGAAGTGCATGATTACATCACTCGAATCAAGGGTTCGTGGGATAAGTCGATGTCTGTTGTTCGTCAGCTTTCTGCATTAGCCGTTCCAATGAATCTAAAATGTTGTGTGATGCGGCCTAATGTGAAGTCTTATTATTTGGTGGCAGACATTGCAAAAGAATTTGGTGCTGTTCCTCAGTTTGAGATAAACTTAACAGACTCTATTGAAGGCGACAAATGCGTAAGCAAGTATCTGCGCATGACCTCAGAACAACTTGAAATCGTTCTGCGTGATGATAATATCACATTGTATGTTGGCAAAGAAGCACCAAACTATGGCGGACAGCAAAAGCCAATGGACGAGAATCCTTGTGGTGCAGGTGACAATTCTTTCTGCATAACTCCGGAAGGAAATCTCATTCCTTGTTGTGCTTTTCACACGTTGTTTGGCAATTTAAAAATGCAGAGTGTCTCGGACATAATCAGTAAGAGTAAGGAATTGACCTATTGGAGAGGATTAACTCTTAATGACTATGAAGAATGTGGGCGCTATGAGTACTGCGCCTATTGCAACCTTTGTCCTGGTAACAATTTTATAGAGCACGGTACACCGTTGAAGGCAGCAGAAGTGAATTGCTATGTTGCTAAGATTCGATATGAGTTGGCTCAAAAGATGATGAATGGGTACGACCCATTGAACGGAAAATCACTTCGAGAACGGTTGGCCGAGTTACCTGATTATACTCAAATTGAGATAAAGCGAGAAATGTCGCTGAACGACTATAGCGATACAAAATTGAAGGTAGGTGGGTAAATGTGGTTCCCCAAGAAACATCACTATAACCTATGAACATTTACAACTATGAAAGTAGATTTGAATGTTAGCGCAGCTTCCAAAGTGGTGACAATGTCATATTGTCCTAAATCAAATCAGGATTTCTGTGGTATCAATTACAGAAGTTCTTAAATCCATTTTTATGGTGGAGAGGTGTTAGTGATTGCACCTCTCCGATTCTTTATTTGTTAAACTATAAAGCAGATGATCATGGGAGAAAGAATATCAAGATGGTTCAGAAATTATAATCACCATCCCTTAGATGATAATTTATTCTATGAAATAGTTATTGATTCGATAGATAATAAGATAGAGCTGTCTATCTTTGAGAACGCACTCAGAGAAGTCAATAAAGAAATAGAAGATGATGTAATAAATGACATTTATATACGCTATGAGTTATTGCATAGTTTCTTCTTGTATTATATGAGAAACCATTAGTTGTCATATGTACAGAGTAAGTGCTAACGAAATACCATATAAAGTCATCTTACTGAAAGATGAAGAATATGAAGTATTTCCTTTTCTCCGTTCAGATTACGGAGATAATGAGTTACTTTGCGTGAGTTCTTATCATGGACGTAGCTATTTAGTAGGGAAAACTGGCGATGGCCGGTTTGTGGTGAGTAAGGGGAACGGATTGAGTTACTCTCAATATCAATTTCTCCATACTGGGGAATTTGGAGACGACACTTTGGGCTTATTGCTTCGTCAGGATGCTGAGCGTGATTTTATCATGGGACAAGAGATTGAGGCCCTTGGCATCAAGACCAATCACATGGAATATGTATTGGAATTAGACATGGAAATTGCTTTGCCAAATGGTCATCGGATAAAACCATGTCTGTTGCAATATGATGTAGAGTGCCCATATAGAATTTGTGATGCAGCCTTTATGACTCAAGAGCAGATATGGTCTGAAGTTGCGAAATGGGAGAATATGAATGAACGTGGCTATGATATGACTCACATGATTGTTGCTAATGTATTAATTCGTAATCTACGTGTGCTACACGACCATGATATTCTACATAATGCTATCAGCGAACAAAACTACACATGGGCATTGGAACTTTTGGACTTCGAATTGGCATGTTCACCTGCCCATCCTTATACAAGTAAGGATGATATGCGGCATGTGAAAGACTTATTCCCTCGTGAGATAATGCAGACCTATGTCGTTATTAACTACATTGCTGGGGTGCTTCGTGAAAATATTGATTTTGAAAAAGTGGATGAATTATTTACCGAATATGGATTTGGTTTGAAACAGTTTGTTGTAAATATGAAATAGTTTGGTGATATGGCTGTTAATTGTTATGTGCTTCTATAGTTTGAGGAACTATAATACTCCATATGTTCTCAATATACGGTCAAGTTGCGTCTACTAGAAGCGATAACTGATAGTTTTGTTATGCAAGGCTTAACCTAAACCACAAATGATGTGTACAAAAGATATGGACTCAAAAGACATAACTGACAGATTATGGATGGATCGTTATGGCTTTATCTATTCGGCAGATTGTAAGCGTTTGCTGAAAGGAGCCAGTGTGGACGGATCCTACTGGATTCCTGAAGGAGTGGAGGAAATAGAACCTGGAGCATTTTTAGGGTGCAAAATAAGTACACTTCACGTTCCTTGGACAGCTCATGTGCATGAACATGATCAGTTGGTATTCAGCGAGGATGACGAGGAGAATGAGGAACTGAAACCTGCTGTATATTTCTGGCAGAAAAGCTATGCTTGCCGTGATGAAATGACAGATGTCTTTGAAGATATGGGAGAATTCAAAGAGGATGAACACCATGTGGCATATAGTCTGGATGGACACCGACTACTCTTTGCGAAACCAACCTTTAAAGATGAAGAGTATCATGTACCTGATGGTGTGGTAACCATCTGCTCAATGGCTTTTGGCGCATGTAGTCAGTTCGTCACACTCATCATCCCCCGATCAGTAAATCTGATAGGTGACTTTGTGTTCGGCCCATGTGGTGGTAAGATTATCATACCGTAGAACACCATATTTGTGCAGATGCTTTGCACAACTTTGCAACCGTACTGCACTTTTTGAAGTGACTATCGATAGAGAGTGATGGGGAGGTCCGAGACAATAAACATTCAATATCGTGTATGGTGGAGAGCAATAAGAGAGAGGGGATGGATTACTTGTCTAATCGTTATGGAAGTTAAAATTAGATAAGATATTTGGAAATCTCAGAATAATTGTGTATGTTTGCAAAGACAGAACGTTATGGGCGAAATGCCTGGTAGGGTGGTGCGAATGATTCTTGAATGATTTATTTAACCAACGGCCTACCATTGATTGCATACAAAGAGAATAAGATGAAAAAGGTTATTGGCTTGCTCTTACTGCTGTTGTGCATGGCTCCAGTGAGTGATGCGCAGACGATACGGAATACGAATTATTCTGTTGTGGCAAAGATCGATCAGGATGGGACTGTTCGGAACAGTAATCATTCTGTGATTGCCCATATCAGTAGCGACGGCGTTATCCGTGACAGTAACCAGCATTACTTGGGGAAGATAGAGAGTGATGGGGATATCCGTGACCATAACCATTCGTATTTGGGGAAGGTGGAGAGCAATGGTACGGTACGGAACCGTAATAATTCCTATTTAGGAAAGGTGGAAAATGACGGAACCGTTCGCGACAGTAATCATCGTGTGATGGGGTATGCGAAAGGGGTACCTATACGGTACGCCGCCGTATTCTTCTTTTTCAACTTCTTCTAAAGAGATTGAACTTTCTTAAGTTTCATAAGCTATACTTTTAGAAGCAAGAAGCATGAAGTAAGAGGCATGCTTCTTGCCTCTTGTTTCTTGCCTCTGAAAAAAGGAGGAAACGAAGCTTGCGAAGTTTGGTTATATGATTTGTTTCGTAAAAAAATCAAAATGCTTTGTCGGTAAGTAAAAAAGTTTTATCTTTGCAGAAAAATCATATAGAAAACTAAATCGATAACCCATGAAGCACTATCTGAAACAACTGGAAGAGACTATCCGCAAGCATTGGGATCAGAAGGCCCTCTGTGACTACCAAGGTGAGTCGTTTACTTACGGGGACTTAGCGAAACACGTTGAAATGTTCCGTTTGTTCATGAACGATGCCGGCATCACCAAACGCAACAAGATTGCTATCTGTGCCCGTAATTCCGCCCGGTGGGCCATCGCCTTCTGGAATATCAACGTGAACGGTTGTGTGGCTGTTCCCCTTCTTGCCGACTTCCACCCCAACAGTGTTTCTGCCCTTACGAACCATTCAGACAGTGTGATTCTCTTTACCGACGAGGATATCTGGCGGAAGCTGAATCCTGCACAGATGCCTGCCCTGAAGGCTGCTATCAATGTGAAGGATGACAGTTTGCTATGGCATCGTGATGAGAAGGTGGCTCAAGCCTGGAGGAATCGTGAGACTGTTTTTGCGCAGCATCATCCCTTAGGTTTGACGGCAGAGCAGGTATCCTATTCTACAAAGAACTGGGACAAACTGGCTATCATCAATTATACGTCGGGAACCACAGGTAACCCCAAGGGGGTAATGCTCACCTATGGTGCCATTTCCGATACTGATGATTTCGCCAACAGTCATTTCCCGAACCATCCTGGTGAGACAATCGTCTCGATGCTTCCCATGGCACATATGTACGGATTGGCTATTGAGTTCATCCATCCCAATGTTGACGGTGTGACGGTGTATTTCTTAGGTAAGACACCTTCGCCCACAACACTTCTGAAAGCGATGCAGGAGGTGAAGCCTTACATGGTGGTAACGGTGCCGTTGGTGATGGAGAAGGTCTATGCCAGTTCCATCAAGCCGGCACTGGAGAAGATGAGGGTACTGCTGAACATCCCGCATGTCAACAAACTGATATACAGTACCATTCGTAAGAAGGTGTTAGCCGCATTCGGCGGTCAGGTGAAATGCTTTATCATGGGAGGTGCTGCGCTGAAGCCGGAGGTGGAACAATGCTTCAAGAAGATGCGCCTGCCATTTACCGTGGGCTATGGAATGACGGAAGCCTGTCCGTTGTTGGGCTGGGAGTGGTGGACGGATTTCGTTCCCGGTTCCTGTGGAAAACCTGTTCATGATATCAGGATTGATTCAAAGGATCCGAAGAACACCGCCGGTGAGATTCAGGCACGGGGACGCAATATCACCGTGGGCTATTACAAGAACCCTGAAGCCAATGCCGTGGCGTTCACCGATGACGGGTGGTTCAGAACGGGTGACTTGGGTACGATAGACGATGAGGGTAACATCTTCATCCGTGGACGTATCAAATCCATGATCCTGAACTCTTCCGGACAGAATATCTATCCAGAGGAGGTGGAGTCGGTGCTGTCAGGCTGTCCGTATGTGGTTGAATCGATTGTTGTGGATCGCAAGGGGAAGCTCGTGGCGTTGGTTTATTCGGATATCCCCGAGGATATGGATGCTGAGACAAGGAACGGCATACCCGAACTGATTCGTACAACAGCCAACAAAGCCCTTCCTGTCTATAGCAAAATCAGTAAGGTGGAGCTGATGGACCTTCCTTTCGAAAAGACTCCGAAGATGAGTATCAAACGCTTTTTATATCAATAGGCAAAGGATCCTGTCTTTCTTTTGTTGCTTTATTCAAGGTAAGATTATTCCATATAATAAAACAGCAGTTATACTCTCCATAGCGGGAATATAACTGCTGTTGAGATGACATCATGGGATGTCAGTGTGACGAATGCTTACTTGACAAGCACAGTCTTGGTTTTACCATTGGCATATCTGATGATATTCATTCCAGGCATGAGTCGATCCTGTTTCATACCGTTGGTAGAATAGATGCCTTCTACCTGCTCGTCAAGGATACGGCCATTGATGGAGGTCACGATACCATTCGGATCTACAGAGTAGATAAAACCACTGTCTCCATTTGCAACTTTCTGAATTGCGCCTTCGGACGTGGTGAAGATATCAGTCTCTTTGTCGGTGTAAATGGTCACTCCTGGCAAAATGGTAACGCTATATACGCCCTTCGACAGGGTGTAATCACCGAATGCGATGGTAAAGGAGCCTGAAGTTAGCGTGCAGGCAATCCGCTCTGAGAGCGTTTCGTCCTTGAGCAAGGTGATGGATGCTCCATCCGTTGCTGCCTCGAATGCCTCCTTCAGGGTCTCGAACTTCAATGTGCCGACCTTAGCGACATACTCAACAAGTTCGTAGAAACCTTCGCTGTTGGCTGTTCCTGCTGTTCCCATACCGACAGCGCAGATGCTCTCGTCCAGTTCCGAAGAGAAC
>CACXMM010000036.1 GCA_902768785.1 uncultured Prevotellaceae bacterium | reverse complement strand
GACCAACGGCATGATCATCGAGATGCCTATTCCCAGCTATGTTGGTGAGGCTCGTCCTTTGGCCAATGTCGGTGACATGAAGAACAGCGGTTGGGAGTTCGAACTTGGATACAAGTTCAACGTTGCCGATGCCCACTTCGCCATCAAGGGTAATGCCTCGTATCTGAAGAATGAGTTGAAGAACCTCGGTAACGATACCGGTTTCCTCAACTACGGCATCTCGCAGTTCAGTGACGGCGGTACCCGCGCAGAGAACGGACAGCCATTCCCCTTCTTCTATGGATATAAGACAGCCGGCATCATCCAGAATGCTGCCGAGGCTGCAGAATACAATAATAAATATGGTACCAGCAAACAGCCAGGTGACTTCCGCTTCGTGGATACAAACGGCGACGGTAAGATTAACAGCGACGACCGTACCAATATCGGTAACGGTGTGCCCGACTGGACCTTCGGTCTGAACTTCGATGCAGAGTGGAAGGGCTTCGATCTGAGTGTCTTCTTCCAGGGCGTGAGCGGTGCTGACGTGTTCGATGCCACCTACCGTCAGGACATCGCCTCCGGTAACTATCCCACTTGGGTGCTCCAGCGTTGGACAGGTGAAGGCACCTCGAACACTGTGCCTACACTGGGTAAGTCGGAAAACTGGGTATGCAGCGACATGTACATTCAGGACGGCAGCTACCTGCGTCTGAAGAACATCACGCTGGGCTACACCCTGCCTCGCAGCATCACGAATAAGATCAATATCAGTCGTCTGCGCATCTACGCCCGTGCTGAGAACCTCTTCACATGGACCAAGTACTGGGGCTTCGATCCTGAAATCGGTTCCGGTTCTACCTCTCTCGGTGTTGACTATGGTGTCTATCCGCAGGCACGTACCTACACGATCGGTTTCAATATCTCACTCTAACATATAAAAGAATATTCAATATGAAAAAGCATATGATCATCATAGCAGGTTTCTGTGCAGCAGTATTCATGCTGGCATCCTGCAGCGACGAATTCCTGGAGGTAAAGAATCCGACAGGTGAGCCTCTGGAAGAATACTACACCACTGAGGAGACACTCAACGAGGCACTCACGTCTGCCTACGCTCCTCTGCACTGGCCCGACTGGGACAATGCTGCCTACAACGACCTTACCATCGACGGTGAGATCATGGGCGATGACTTCTGGGTAGGCGGCGCCAATGCCACCGACAATGAGCACTGGCACAAGCTCTTCAACTTCGAGGGTAACGGTAATCAGACCTTAGCCACCCTTTGGGGTGATTTCTATAGCGGTATCAAGCGCTGTAACGATGCCATCAAGTATGCAGGATGGCCAGGCAAGGCCAGCGAAAGCTTCCGCCGTTCCATGGAGATGCAGGCCCGTCTGCTCCGCGTGTACTATTGCTCCGCGTGTACTATTATAATATCCTGTGGCACTACTACGGCAACGTGCCCTTCTATCTGGAGAACCTCGCTCTGCCTTACACAGCACCACAGCTTACAGCCAACGAGATTTATAACCAGTTGCTCCCTGAACTGGAAGAAATCATCGCTTCGAATGTGCTGCCCATGCGCTGGGAGGCTGCTGAAAGCGGTCGCGTATCCCAGGCCTTTGCCTATATGCTCTATGCCGAGATGGTGATGTATCAGAACGATACAGCCCGTCTGCCACAGGCTCTCACCTACATGAAGCAGATCATCGGTGACAGCAGCTATTCCCTCAATCCCGACTTTGCCGACCTTTGGTCTGAGAATGGCGAGTGGTGTTCGGAGAGTATCTTCGAGATCAACTACAACGACGATCAGGCACAGCGCGACTGGGGTGCAGCGGCTCTCAATGCCGGTGGTACTGTGTTCCCCACCCTCTGCTCTCCCAACGGATGGGGTGGCGGCGAAGGCTGGGACGGTGGTAACGACGGCTGGGGCTTCCTTCCCGTGAAAGTTGAGACATACAATATGTATGCAGAGAACGACAAGCGCCGTGACGTCACCATCTGGGATGTACATGGCTACACCTATACCGAGCGTTATCAGGACACTCACCTCTGGCATGGCAAGTATCGTCCGCAGTCAGAGAACAACAAAGACTGTCCTACCTCGAAGAACCTGAACTACAACAACAATAAGCGTATCTACCGCTATGCCGAGACCTTGCTCAACGCTGCCGAGCTGCTGCTTGAGACGGGAGGCAGTGCATCAGAGGCTGCCGGTTATGTGAACGAAGTTCGTGCCCGTGCAGGACTGGATGCTCTCACCAGTGTCACCATCGACGATATCCTCAATGAGCGTCATCTGGAGTTCTGTGGTGAAGGCAAGCGCTATTTCGACCTTGTACGTGCCGAGGGCATCAGCGGTGTCATGACAGAGAAAGCCACCGTGAAGCTCGTGCCCGATACCTACGGCTATCGCACCAACTCTTGGACACCCAGTAAGAAGCACATCCCTCTGTCACAGTCAGAGCTCGATGCTGATCCCACACTGGTACAGAACAACTATTAAGAATTGAAGAATTCAAAAATTGAAGAATTGAAGAATTCAAAAATTGAAAATTCAAAAATTGAAAAATTGAAGATTATGAAGAATCTGATTAAATATTCAATGGGAGCTCTGTTCGCAGGTGTGATGATGACCGCCTGCTCGCCAGACAGCTTCGAGGGTGCAGATCCCAACGGGCTCCCCACCGTCAGTGGTGTTGACTATCAGGTGAACGTGGATCAGGAGACGAACCAGATGGTCGTCAACTACACACCGGCTCCCGGCACCTATCCTATCTGGATCCTCAACGGCACCCAGTACTCCACCTTACAGGAGATTGGTTACAACAACCCTGAGGCAGGTACCTATTCTGTAGAGCTGAAACTCGGCAACCGCAACGGTATCTCACAGGCTGGCTTGAGAAAGGAGTTCACTTTCAACGAGACCAAGATTGACTATTCTGCCGATTTCCGTCGTATCTGTGACAAGGAGTGGCGCTTCGCCAATAAGGAAGTGGCACACCTCGCTTGTGGTGAGGCAGGTACCGATGGTACCAACTGGTGGTCTGCCGCTGCCGATGAGAAGAAGGATTTCGGTATGTACGACGACCGCATCATCTTCTCTGCCGACACCCGCAAGGGCGGTACCTTCACCTACAATGCAGGTGCTGATGGTCTGACCTACGTGAATACAGGAACTACGAAGTGGGGACCCTCTGATGCCGACTTCGACGCCACCATTGGTAACCAGACCAGTACCTGGAGCTTCGAGGTATATGACTGGGCCGACAAGGATGGTAACGTCACCAAGCAGACCTATATCCAGCTGGCTCCCAACACTGCCTTCCCCTATATCAGCTCGGATGCGCAGTATGAGAACCCCAAGTTCCGTGTGGAGCAGCTGACAGCCTCCAAGCTCGTGCTGATCTATGAGACGCCCGAGCGTTCCATCGCCTGGCGCTTTATTTTCACCAGTGCAGCTGAAGAGAAGGCTTTCGAAGGCTTCGATGCCAACAGCGACTTCAACATGTGGAAGGGCATCACTCCGAACATGTCGTTCTACTATAATCCTGATCCAGGATGGGGCAACGATCAGACAGCTGCCTTCGAGGCACTCTTCCAGGGTGGAAACAACGACTATACCATCACGATACCCGATGCATGTTACGACCGCTGGCAGGCTCAGGTTCATTTCCATACCGATCTGAACATCTCTGCTGCCAACCACTACGACTTCTCCGCCATCTTCTACAGCGACGTGGATATCGATGGTGTGACCGTGAAGCTGACCAACGAGGCCGACAACGATGCCATCATCGATGTGGATAACATCAGTCTGAAGGGTGGTGAGGAATTCATCTTCTGGAAGAGCGATCTCGAAGGAAAGGATCTCTCACAGGTGAAACTCGTGTTCGACTTCGGTCGTGCCAAGGGTGCCACAGTGGTGAATGTACGGAACATCGTCCTGAAAGACCATGCCAATGATGACGGCACCGTTCTGCCAGGTGACGGTCCTGGTGATACTCCTGCTGCCCAGATGGACTGGAACTACGAGGCAGGCAGTAACCTGTGGAAGGCCGTTGACGACGGCACCCTGTTTGACGCCTTCGGATACTGGTTCGCTGATGACGGTTGGAGTCAGATTCCTAACGATGAAGCCAAACACAGTGGTGACACCTATGAGATCACCATTCCTAATGGAATCGGTGGCAGTCAGTGGCAGGGACAGTTCCATATTGACACGAAGCTTACGGCCAGTGCAGCAAAGACCTATAACTTCTACCTGGTGATGGAGGCCGACAACGACTGTCCGCAGGTTACCTTCAAGCTCACCGATGCCGGCGACTCCAACTTCTTCATTGAGGAGCGCAACGACGTGAAGGCCGACGTGCCGTTCATCCTGAAGCGCGAGGGCGTCACCCTGAAGGAAGGTAAGGATGCCACAGCTATCCGTCTGTTCTTCGACTTCGGAGGTTCACCAGCAGGTACCCACGTGAAGATCAGCAAGATCTATTTCGAGGAGGTCGTGTCGATGAACTACGACGATGCCGACAACCTGTGGAAAGCCGTTGACGACGGCAGTCTTTTCGATACCTTCGGCTATTGGTTCGCCAACGACAGCTGGTCGCAGATTCCCAACGACGATTGTGTACACAGTGGCAACAGCTACGAACTGAAACTCCCCGAGGGCATGGGCGGTAGCCAGTGGCAGGGTCAGTTCCACATCGATACCAAGCTGACAGCCTCGGCTGCGAAGAGCTACAACTTCCAGGTGGTGCTCGAGGCAGACAACGACTGTCCTGGCGTGACCATCAAACTGACAGACAGTGGCGACACGAACTTCTTCTGTGAGGGTCGTCACGACATCAAAGCCGACGAACCCTATGTCTACACCTTGAAGGGTGCTACCCTGAAAGAAGGCAAGGACGCCAGTGCCATCCGTCTGTTCTTCGACTTCGGAGGCTCGCCCGCTGGCACAAAGGTGAAAATCAGCAAGATCATCTTCAAGGAAGCAAATTAAAAATTGAAGAATTGTAAAATTGAAGAATTGAAGAATTGAAGGATTGTAAAATTGTAATAATGAAAAGATTCATGCTTCATACTTTTCTGCTCACTCTCACTGTAGCCCTCTGGGGCTGCGGTGGGAGCAGCGACGACGAGCCCACACCCCCTGCAACGGTCACGCTCACGGCATCTCCCGAGAGCATCAATGCACCTGCAGCAGGTGGCACCTATACCATCAATGTCAATACGACGGGTAAGGAGTGGGGAGCCTATGCAGAAGGTGACTTCTTCAGTTTCTCCACACAGAACACGACCAGTCAGACGGGTTCCATCACGGTGACGATCCCTGAGAATCCCTATACAGGAACCCGTTCAGGCTCCATCACCCTCATGTCGGGTGCAGCACGTAAAACCGTCAGCATCTCGCAGGCTGCCGCAGAGAAAGCTGCTTACAACGCTCCCGCCGGCTATACGCTGGTGTGGAACGATGAGTTCGACAACGGCTCTGAGCTTAACAGTCAGGACTGGACACATGAGGTACAAAAGGATCACTGGGTGAACAACGAGTTACAGAACTACGTCAACCATATCACGCCTGAGGGTAATCTGGTGACGGAGATCAAGAACGGTAAACTCCGCATCAACTGCTTCAAGGAGAATGGTAAGATCTATTCGGGTCGTGTCTATGCGCATGTGAATCAGGGATGGGAATATGGCTACTTCGAAGCCAGCATCAAACTGCCAAAGGGCAAGGGCACATGGCCTGCCTTCTGGATGATGCCTGTAGGTAACGACTGGAACACCAATCCCTGGCCGATGTGTGGAGAGATCGATATCATGGAAGAGGTGGGTGTCGTCCCCAATGAAGTGTCATCAAGTGTCCATACGCAGGACTATAACCACACCAAGAACACCCAGAAGACTCATGCCATGAAGATTGCCGATGCCGAAGGCGCTTTCCATACCTATGCCCTCCTTTGGACGGCTGATGAGATCACCACCTATGTAGATGGTAAGGAACAGCTCCATGTGACAAAGGCAGCATTGGGTAGCGGTCACAACCAGTGGCCCTTCCACTATGCTTTCTATCCCATTCTGAATCTCGCTTGGGGTGGTGACTGGGGTGGTATGCAGGGTGTTGACGAATCTGCCCTTCCCGTCACGATGGAAGTTGATTACGTCCGCGTGTTCCAGAAGAAATGAGAAAGATGAAAAAAAGTCTCTTATACCTGATCGTGCTTTTACTCGCTGCCTGTACAACAGGTGGCGGGCAGAAGGGCGCGACGGGTTTTGTGACGATACAAGGACATGACCTCATCCAGCCTAATGGAGAGAAACTCTTCATACAGGGTACGAACCTCGGCAACTGGCTAAATCCCGAAGGTTATATGTTCGGTTTCAGTCGTACCAACTCCGCCTGGATGATCGACCTCCTCTTCAAAGAGGCTGTAGGTCCCGATGAAACGGCTAAGTTCTGGCAACAGTTCAAGGACAACTACATCACCAAGGCTGATATCGACTTCATCGCACAACAGGGAGCCAATACCATCCGTCTGCCGTTTAACTACAAGCTCTTCACCGACGAGGACTATATGGGACTGACGGGGAAGAAAGACGGCTACGAGCGCATCGACTCCGTGGTGAGCTGGTGCAAGACCAACAACCTTTATCTCATCCTCGACATGCACGACTGCCCTGGCGGTCAGACGGGCGATAACATCGATGATGGTCATGGATACCCCTGGCTGTTCGAGAGCGAGGAGAGCCAGCAGCTCTTCTGTAACATCTGGCGTGAGATCGCCGACCGCTACAAGGGTGAGACCACCATCCTCGGCTACGAGCTGATGAACGAGCCCATCGCCCATTATTTCGAAAACAAGGACTCCCTCTACCAGTTACTCCAGCCCCTTTACAAGCGTTGTGTGCATACCATCCGCGAGGTGGACAAGAACCACATCATCCTCCTGGGGGGTGCCCATTGGAACAGCTTCTTCTGGATGCTCGATGATGCCTCCTACGACGACAAGCTGATGTACACCTGTCACCGCTATGGCGGTCCTGCCATCAAGGAGGCCATCACCCACTACATCCATTTCCGCGACTCCATCAACCGTCCGATGTACATGGGCGAGTTCGGTCATAACACCATGGAATGGCAGCGTGATTTCGTCAAGGTACTGAAGGAGAACAATATCGGTTACACCTTCTGGCCCTACAAAAAAGTTGACGAATCGTGTATGATGGGAATCCGGCGCCCGGAAGGATGGGACAGCATTGTGGTGAAATACGCCGAGACCTCCCGTAACACCTATCAGGAGTGGCGTGAGGCACGTCCCAATCAGGCACTGTTCCGTCAGTTACTCCAGCAGTTTGCCGAGAACTGCCGTTTCGAACGCTGTCAGCCACAGACGGAGTATATACAAAGTATGGGGATGAGCCGTCCCTAACCCCTCCATGAGGAGAGGGATTGTGACTACCCCAAAAGATTAAACAACAAAACAAGATGAAAAGGATTCTAATAGCTTTATCACTGATCATTGGTCATTCATCATTGAGTCACATCGTGGCACAGACACCCGTCTATCTTGATGAAACCAAACCCATCGAGCAGCGCGTGGAGGATGCGTTGCAGCGTATGACCCTCGACGAGAAGATCGCCGTGATCCATGCGCAGAGTAAGTTCTCCAGTCCTGGTGTGAAACGCCTCGGATTCCCCGATCTGTGGACAGACGATGGTCCCCACGGAGTGCGCCCCGATGTGCTGTGGGATGAGTGGGTACAGGCAGGACAGACCAACGACTCCTGTGTGGCATTCCCTGCCCTTACCTGTCTGGCAGCCACCTGGAATCCCGATATGGCCTCCCTCTATGGTGTCTCACTGGGTGAGGAAGCACTCTACAGGAAGAAGAGCGTGATTCTGGGTCCTGGCGTGAACATCAACCGCACCCCCTTCGGTGGCCGTAACTTCGAGTACATGGGCGAAGATCCCTATCT
Source organism: uncultured Prevotellaceae bacterium (assembly GCA_902768785.1). Lineage (GTDB taxonomy): Bacteria > Bacteroidota > Bacteroidia > Bacteroidales > Bacteroidaceae > Prevotella. The sequence continues at coordinate 19,036 of CACXMM010000036.1, read as the reverse complement.
CGCCTCCCGTATGGTGGTGCCCTATGTCCAGGGACTGCAGTCGCTGGGCGTAGCTTCCTGCGTGAAGCACTATGCCCTGAACAACGACGAGGAATACCGTCATCAGGTGAATGTGAAGGTATCCGACCGTGCCCTCCACGAGATCTACCTCCCTGCCTTCAAGGCTGCCGTGCAGGAAGGAGGCGCATGGGCTATCATGGGTGCCTACAACCTCTACCAGAACCAGCACAACTGTCATAATGCCACTCTTCTGAACAAGATCCTGAAGCACGACTGGGGCTTCGACGGTGTCGTCATCTCCGACTGGGGTGGCTGTCATGATACCGATGAGGCAGTGAAGAACGGACTCGACCTCGAGTTCGGCACCTGGACCGATGGTCTGACGATGGGCAAGACCAATGCCTACGACAGCTACTATCTGGCGGAGGCCTACAAACAGGCTATCCTGTCAGGGAAATACACCACGAAGGAACTCGACGAGAAGGTGCGCCGTGTGCTGCGCCTGTTCTTCCGTACTACCATGCAGCGCAACAAGCCCTACGGCTTCCTCTGCAGCGAGAGTCATTATGAGGCTGCCCTGAAGATTGCGCAGGAGGGTATTGTGTTGTTGAAGAATGAGGGAGTCAGGAGGAAGGAGTCAGGAGGAAGGAGGAAGGAGAAAGGAGGAAGGAGTCAGGAGTTGATGCCCCTGCTGCCCCTGGATGCTTCCAAGCTAAAGCGTATTCTTGTTGTAGGTGAGAATGCCATCAAGATGATGACCGTGGGTGGTGGTTCCTCCTCTCTGAAGGTACAGCATGAGATCCTTCCCCTCGATGGCTTGATTTCCCAATTGTCAATTGTCAATTCTCAATTGTCCATTGATTATGCCCGTGGCTATGTGGGTGACACCATCCAGAGCTTCGACGGCGTGACCGTTGGCCGTTCCCTCCGAGAAACACGTTCGGCAGCCGACCTGAAGGCAGAGGCCTTGGAGAAGGCCAAGCAGGCCGATGTTGTCATCTTCATCGGGGGACTGAACAAGAGCAGTTATCAGGATAGCGAGGGGCACGACCGTCAGCAGTATGAGCTGCCTTACGGTCAGAACGAGCTCATCGAAGCCCTCGTGACTGTCAATCCCCGTCTTGTGTATGTGAACATCAGCGGTAATGCCGTGGCTATGCCGTGGATCAATAAGGTGCCTGCGGTGGTACAGGGCTGGTTCTTGGGCTCTGAGGCAGGAAAAGCCATCGCCTCTGTCCTTTTCGGTGAGACCAATCCTTCCGGAAAACTGCCCTACACATGGTATGCCAGTCTGAATCAGTGTGGTGCCCATGCTCTGAATACCTATCCCGGTACGTGGCGTGAGAAACACGACATCATCGACGAGGAGTACAAGGAGGATATCTACGTAGGCTACCGCTGGACGGATAAGCAGAAGGCCCGTCCGTTGTTCGCCTTTGGACATGGCCTCAGCTACACCACCTTCAAGGTCGGTAACGCCACAGCCGACAAGAAGCAGCTTTCAGCCGGTGAAACCATCACCTTCACCGTGGATGTCACCAATACAGGTAGCATGGCAGGTGCCGAGACTGTACAGCTCTATGTACGCGACCTCAAGTCATCACTGCCACGTCCTGTCAAGGAGCTGAAGGGCTTCCGGAAAATCCGTCTGCTGCCAGGTGAGACCAAGCAGGTAAGCATCACCCTCGACAAGTCGGCCCTGAGCTTCTACGATGACAGGGTTGGTGAGTGGGTGGCAGAACCCGGTGACTTCGAGGCATGGATAGGCACTGCTGCCGATCAGATCGCATCGAAGGTGAAGTTCAAACTGGTGAGTATGTGATCCATTTGTTATTTTTGCGAACGCAATTGACATTAAACTACAGGGCATGGCTTCAAAGTGATGGAGTGCAGAATTTGTGCAAGGCAGTTGCACAAAGTGTGCAAAGCATCTGCACAAAGTGTGCAAGACGTCTGCACAACTTGTGCAACGGCACTGCACATTTCTAAAGGATTATCCTATTGCGGTAGTTCTGATTTCCGAAGGGTATTTTTCCCATATCTGGAACTTTCTGGATTGAAGTTGAAAGCCTTGCAAACAACAAAAGAAAAGCCGGAAGTGGGTCTTCCGGCTTTTTCTTATTTATGAATTCATCACTTATGGTTCATAGGTGAAGGATGCACCAGTGAAGTCATTCTGGTCTCTTACCACACCACCGATGGTAATCGTGCCACATTCGCTATACTCATTGCTGGCATTTTCAAAACTATAGCCCTTGCCAATGCTGAAGGGAGCGCCAGCACCCTTGTTGGCAACCACCTTGGTCACACCACTGCCAATGGTGATATTACCACATTTCGAATGCGAGGATTTGGAGCCCCAGCCAGTACCGATACCCGCAGCATATTCACCGCCCGTAGCAATAACTGTTCCGCCGTTGATGGTAATATCGCCACAGGTGTCAGACTGATCGCCGCCGCCGATACCTGCAAAACGTTCACCTCCTGTAGCGGTGATGGTGCCACCTTTAATCACGATGTTACCGCAAGGATGTGTTGAGTAGCCTGCACCGATACCTGCACCCCAGTCACGGGTACCAGCGGTGAGCGATCCATCACCCTCGATGGTAAGCGTACTACCTGTGGGAACGTGGATGCCAGCACCGTTATGAGATCCCATCACCGTGTTATTACCCACGAGGACGATGGTAGCATCACCCTGGCAATTGATACCTGACCAGATACAATGACTATCCTTAGTACCATTGATGGTAACATCAGAAAGTGTCACCTTCGCACCAGCTTCTACATTGAGCTTCACTTTCTCTCCGAGCGTACCCGTCAGTGTCTCACCGTCCTTTGCCGTGTATTCATCAGTGAGAGCAGAGAGGTCGGTGAAGGTAAGGGTTGACCGGTAGACTTTTCCCCACATAAAATCCTTCGCGATGGTTTTGGTCAATACGTAGGTATTGGTTGCAGTTTTGGCAGTGATAGTGATTTTACCAGCCTCTTTTCGAGGGGTATAAGTATCAGAAAGACATACATAAATGGCTGACTGTGATGATGGTTTCACAGTAAATGCAAATGAGTATGAGCCATCTTTCCAGTTTATCAACACTTCTGTGATACTACTCGTGATGTCGGTGCCATTGCACACAAAATTCAGTTTCCAGATAGTGGAAAATGGCTTCATCTCTATATCTGTAGGAAATGCGCCGCCAGATACCGTAGCAGAACCGATGAAACGTACCCAATTCGTTTGGATATCAGCAAGGGTACCTTTCTGATTGTTCAGCAAACCATTGACATAACTATCGTACTCATCGTAACCGATGGCTGGGAAGTTAATAGTGAAGTCCCCATCATCAAGGGTTCCCTCGATCGATGCAGATATAGTGGCTTTGCCGTCGGTTACGGCAGTCACTTTACCAGTGGTGTATTTTTTAACACCACCACTTTTGTACATAACACCGACCACATCGTTCTCTGCCCAAGATGATGTAATCTTGGTACCAGTGTCTGTCAGTGTTGCACGTGTCTCTGCATCGCCACCAAGCGGTCCGGCGGTGAAGGTGATGGTACGTACGTTGGAAAGGATGTTGTCGTTGATTCCTGCTACATCATTATCGGAGGAGCATGCTCCCAGGAAGGCTGTCATCACTGCGATGGCTGCCATGCAGGTGAATTGTCTCAATACTTTCATTGTCTGATGTGTTTTTGAAAGGTTCATTACATGCCAAGGGGGTCACCTCCGTCGGAGAAATCGGGTAACTCCTTACTTGATGGACTGCCTGCGAGCAGCGCAATCGACTGTTTCACCACTACCATCCGCATGAATGGTTTCCTGTACATTTTTTTCTTCATAATGCTAACTTTAAGTTAATATAAGATTTATAGTAATATTTGAGTTATACAAGTTTTCACTTTCACTTCTTCAGTGGCAGAAGAACCAGCTTACGAAAAAGACTAAAAACAGTAAATGACAATTAATGGCTGCAAAGATACGACGAATTGTTTGAATCAGAAAGAAATAATACATAAAAATCATTAATACAAGAAAAGAGGAGTTGTTAGTGGAAGATGCAATCGATTACCTAACTGTTACGTAAATTATTTGTAAACTTTGCTTTACGTTTGAAAAATAATATGTATCTTTGCGTTATCATTCAAAACTGACCTCTTATGAAAATAAAGAAACTCATTTACACATTGTTGCTCCTGCCGCTCATGGCAGCAGCTTCTTGCTCATCGTCTGACAATTCACCTAACCAGTTAAGTGGTAAGAGCGTGAAGTCGCCCAACGGGAATATCGAGCTGACCTTCGCACTCACCGACAATGGACGGCCTACGTATGAGATGTCGTACAAGGGAAAGGCAGTGGTGCTGCCCTCCCATCTCGGACTGATCCTCGCCAAGGACAAGCACGCCTCGAAGGGCATGGAAGAAACCGACCTGATGGATGACTTCACCATCATCAAGGAAGAAACCTCCACGTTCGACGAGACGTGGAAACCCGTTTGGGGCGAGACTGCCACCATCCGCAACAACTACAACGAGTACGTTGCTGTGCTTCAACAGCAATCCTCCCAGCGACAGATCATGATTCGTTTCCGCGTCTATGATGACGGCATCGGTTTCCGTTATGAGTTCCCACAGCAGAAGGATCTGAACTACTTCCTGATCCAGGAGGAGATGACGGAGTTTGCCATGACAGGCAATCATACGGCATGGTGGCTACCTGGTGACTATGACACACAAGAGCAGGAGACACAGCAGACCAAGCTTTCCGAAATTCGCGAAAGGATGAAAGAGGCCGTGAACTGGGGTAACAGCTCCGTGGCCGTGTTCTCTGAGACGGGTGTGCAGACTTCCCTACAGATGAAGAGTGCCGATGGCCTGTATATCAATATCCATGAGGCTGCCTGTGCCGACTATGCCACGATGCACCTGGAGCTCGTAGATAAAAAGACCAAGGCCCTCACCACACAGTTAAGTGGTGGCAGTAATGCCTATACACCTAATCCCAAGGGCTCTTCCTATCCCCTGCCAAAGCCCTACACCTTCGTCAGTCATCTGACTCCTGATGCCACAGGACTGAAAGGTGCCATGCAGACACCTTGCGCAACACCGTGGCGCACCGTGATGGTATCCGACGATGCCCGCGACATGCTATCCAGTAACCTCATTCTCAACCTCAACGAGCCATGTCAAATCGAGGACACCTCATGGATCCATCCTACGAAATATTGTGGCGTGTGGTGGGAGATGATTGTAGGACGTGGCTCCTGGCACTACACGAACGACTTCCCTTCCATTCACTTGGATCAGATTGATTGGACGAAGGTTAAGCCCAACAGCACACACAAAGCCAACAACGAGAATGTGAAGCGGTATATCGACTTCGCCGCCAAGAACGGACTCGACGAGGTTCTCGTGGAAGGCTGGAACGTGGGCTGGGAGGACTGGGCGAACATGTGGAAGCGCGACGTATTTGACTTCGTGACACCCTACCCCGACTTCGACATCAAGGCTCTCAATGACTACGCTCACTCCAAGGGTGTGAAGCTGCTGATGCACCACGAGACCTCTTCTTCCACACAGAACTACGAACGCCATATGGAGAAGGCCTTCCAGCTGATGAACCAATATGGCTATGATGCCGTGAAGACAGGTTATGTGGGAGATATCATCCCCCGTGGCGACCACCACTACTCGCAGTCGATGAACAACCACTACCTCTATGTGGTGAAGGAGGCTGCCAAGCACCATATCATGGTGAACGCCCATGAGGCCACACGACCCACAGGACTCTGTCGTACATGGCCAAACCTCGTGGGTAACGAAAGTGCTCGCGGTACAGAATACGAAGCCTTCGGAGGATCACGTCCCGACCATACCTGCATCCTGCCGTTCACCCGTCTGCAGGGCGGACCGATGGACTACACCCCAGGTATCTTCGTCACCAAGCTCTCTGAGTGGAGCGATAACACATCATGGGCACGCATCACCCTTGCAGGCTCACTGGCCCTCTACCTCACCATGTACTCACCCCTTCAGATGGCAGCCGATCTCCCTGAGAACTACGAGAAGTTCGATGATGCCTTCCAGTTCATCCGCGATGTGGCCTGCGACTGGGATGAGAGCATCTACCTCGAGGCAGAGCCTGCCGACTATATCACTGTAGCACGCAAGGCCAAGGGGACGAACAACTGGTTCATTGGCGGTAAGTGCGACGAGAACGGGCATAAGAGTACCATCAAGCTCGACTTCCTCGATGACAATCGCACTTACGAATGTACCATCTATGCCGATGCAAAGAATGCTCACTACGAGAAAAATCCGCAGGCTTACACCATCTCCAAGAAAATGGTGAAGAAAGGTGATGTGCTCAAACTCAAGGAAGCACCCGGTGGCGGTTTTGCCATCAGTCTCATGGCGAAGTAATTTACATTATCTTTGAAACCGCAATATAAAACTAACAGGATATGAAGAAACTGATGATTGCAGGAATGGCTGTACTGATGATGGCTTGTAAGAGTGAAAACCAAGCATTTCACTTTGATGAGATGACCTACTCACCTCGTGAGACCGTATTTAAACTCTTTGCTCCTGCGGATGCTGCGTGTTTCGTCGTGGTGGGCAACGACTCAGTAAAGATGATGCTCGGCAAAGACAGTATCTGGACGGCCACGGTAAAGGGCGACCGAAAAGGGCAGTCGTACGAATTCGTGGTGAACGGTCAAGCCTCTCCGGGCGTGTTCGCCAAGGCGGTAACCGTGAATGGACAAAAAGGGGTGGTAGTAGATCTCAAGGATACCAATCCTGAGGGATGGGAAGCCGACGGCCATGTTTTCCGCCCCTATAACGACTTGATAGTATATGAGATGCACCACCGCGATTTCTCCATTGCCCGTGCAGATGCGAAACGACCTGGTAAGTTCATGGCACTGACGGAGCCGTGGGCTATCGACCATCTGAAGGAGCTGGGCGTGAACGCTATTCATATCCTGCCCTCGTACGACTATGGTTCAGTGGATGAGACACGACTGAACGAGCCGCAGTATAACTGGGGCTACGACCCGGTGAACTACAACGTGCCTGAGGGTGGCTACAGCACTGATCCCTATACGCCTGAAGTGCGCATCCGTGAGTTCAAACAGATGGTACAGGCACTGCATAAGGCAGGCATCGCCGTGATCCTCGATGTAGTGTATAACCATACCTACGACATCGAGCACTCGAACTTCCAGAAGACGTATCCTGATTATTACTATAGGAAAACAGAGGAAGGCTACTCCAACGGTTCTGGCTGCGGTAACGAGACAGCATCGGAGAAGCCGATGATGCGGAAGTTCATGATAGAGAGTGTGAAGTACTGGATTAACGAGTATCATATCGATGGCTTCCGCTTCGACCTGATGGGCGTACACGACATTGAGACGATGAATGCCATCCGCAAGGCGGTGGACGAGATCGACCCCACAATCTTTATCTATGGAGAGGGCTGGAGTGCCGGTCAGTGCGCCTATCCGCTGGAGAAGTTGGGTGTGAAGGCGAACATCCCACAGATGCCACGCATCGCCGCCTTCTCCGATGAGATCCGCGATGCCCTTCGCGGTCCGTTTGATGATGATGCGAAGGCCGCATGGTTAGGTTCGGGCATCAGGATCTTCAAATCGTCTGACCTCGCAGGTTTCAAGGAAAGTATGAAGTTCGGCATCGCGGGAGCCATTGCTCACCCACAGGTGGACATGACAAAGGTGAACTATTCGAAAGAGCCATGGGCCACAGAGCCTACACAGATGATCAGCTATGTGAGCTGTCATGACGACATGTGTCTCTTTGACCGTTTGAAGACAAGTTTGCCAGGTGTTTCCAAAGATGAGTTGATTCGTCTCGATCTGTTGGCACAGACTGCCGTCTTCACCTCTCAGGGCGTGCCTTTCATGCTCAGCGGTGAGGAGCTGCTACGCACCAAACAAGGCGTACACAACAGCTTTGAATCTCCCGACAGCATCAACCACCTCGACTGGAGTAATAAGGAGAAATATCCGCAGGTTTTCAACTATTATAAGAACCTGATTGCCCTGAGGAAGAACCATCCCGCTTTCCGCTTAGGTAAGGCCGATTTAGTACGCAAGCACCTGGAATTCATGGATGCTCCGGAAAAGGTCGTTGCCTTCCGTCTGAAGGATCATGCCGGGAATGACACCTGGCAAAACATTATCGTTATCCTCAACAGTAGCAGGTCTTCCGTTGAAGTCAGCATCCCTGAAGGGCACTATACCCAGGTATGTTGCGACGGTGCCATCGATGAGCAGGGATTAGGAGAAACTGAAGGGAGTAGTGTGACTATCAGTGCTCAGTCGGCAATGATTTTGCACGATTAACACTTTTTCTTTATTCAAAGTATCTTCGTTTGAAAAAAAAGCCTTACCTTTGTTTCCGCAAATAAATAAAGATACAAGAACATTATAATTCAATTATGAACAACGTACCTAAAATTAAGATTGGAATCGTCGCCGTATCTCGCGACTGTTTCCCCGAGTCATTGGCAGTTAACCGTCGTAAGGCTGTTATCGCTAAGTATGAAGAAAAATTTGGTAAGGACGGTATCTACGAGTGTCCTATCACCATCGTTGAGAGTGAGATCCATGCTCAGCAGGCTCTCGAGGATGTGAAGAAGGCTGGATGTAACGCCCTCTGCGTCTATCTCGGCAACTTCGGTCCTGAGATTTCTGAGACCATGATTGCTGACTGGTTCCAGGGTCCCACCATGTTCTGCGCTGCAGCTGAGGAGTCACAGAACGACTTGATCGACGGTCGTGGTGATGCTTATTGTGGTATGCTGAACGCCAGTCAGGCGCTGAGCCTCCGCAAGACCCGTGCTTACATCCCCGAGGAGCCCGTTGGCGATGCTGCCCAGTGCGCTGAGATGATCCATGAGTTCCTGCCCATCGCACGCGCTATCGTAGGTCTGCAGAACCTGAAGATCATCAGCTTCGGTCCCCGTCCTAACAACTTCCTGGCATGTAACGCTCCTATCCGTGCCCTCTATGATCTCGATGTAGAGATTGAAGAGAACTCTGAGCTCGACCTGCTTGAGGCTTTCCAGAAGCACCAGGACGACCCACGTATCAATGATGTGGTGAAGGACATGGCTGCTGAGCTGGGTACTGGTAACCGTATTCCTCAGGTGCTGCCGAAGCTCGCTCAGTATGAGCTGACACTGACCGACTGGATCGAGGCTCATAAGGGCTCACGCCAGTTCGTGGCCATGGCTAACAAGTGCTGGCCTGCCTTCCAGACCATGTTCGGCTTCGTGCCTTGCTATGTGAACAGCCGTCTGACAGGTTGTGGCATCCCCGTGGCTTGCGAGGTTGATATCTACGGTGCTCTGTCAGAGTATATCGGAACCTGCATCAGTGAGGATGCCGTCACCCTGCTCGACATCAACAACACCGTTCCTCAGGATATGTACGAGGAGAGCATCAAGGGCAAGAAGTTCGCATGCGACACCTATACAGAAAAGGAGATCTTCATGGGCTTCCACTGTGGTAACACCGCTTCTTCAAAGGTTTGCAACTGTCAGATGTGCTTCCAGCGCATCATGGCCCGCGCCCTGCCTGTAGAGGTGACGAACGGTACACTCGAGGGTGACATCCAGCCTGGTCTGGCTACCGTATATCGTCTGCAGAGTACTGCCGACACCAAGCTTCGCGCTTACATCGCTCAGGGTGAGGTGATCCCAGTAGCTACCCGCTCATTCGGCAGCATCGGTATCTTCGGTATCAAGAACATGAGCCGTTTCTATCGTCACGTCCTCATCGAGAAGCACTACCCACACCACTGCGCCGTGATGTTCGGCCATCAGGGTAAGTATCTCTGGGAGGTTCTCAAATACATGGGCATCCCCGTGGATGAGATCGACTACAACTTCCCGAAGGGCAATTTCTATCCCACGGAGAATCCGTTCGCATAAAAAGGGAATTCAATTTCGCAAGCTCTGCTTGCTCTACTATCAGAGGATGTGTTTCGGCACATCCTCTTTTTTCTTGTGCAAACGTTTTTCCATCGATTTCAAATTTATCAACATCTGCATGCAACGAATATGAGTGGAATTTGTTATCTTTGCACTCAGAATCATAACTAAAAACAACTATGCGACGGATATTATTGATTACCGCCATCCTCATGGCAAACGTTTTGACAATGAATGCAGCAAAGAAAACAGTGATTGACCGGATAGAGCCTACCAACTGGTATGTGGGAATGAAGAACCCACAGCTCCAACTGATGGTCTATGGCAAAGACATCAAAAGTGTGAAGAATGTCACCACCGACTATCCCGGTGTACGCATCGATCGAGTGATACGTCTCGATTCACCCAACTACCTGCTGCTTTATCTCAATCTGTCAGGAGCCCAGCCCGGCAACATGACTCTCCATTTCGACAAGACAAAAGTGAACTATGAACTCCGTCAGCGTGAGATGAGCGGTGACAAGCGCATGGGGTTCACCAATGCCGATGTCCTCTATATGCTCATGCCCGACCGTTTTGCACAAGGTCCTAACCACAACGGACAAATCAAAGGCATGAACACCTACCGGGAAGACCGCTCGAAACCCAGTCTGCGACATGGTGGCGACCTCGAAGGTATCCGTCAGCATCTGGACTATTTCAAGGAACTGGGTGTGACTGCCCTTTGGTTTACTCCTGTTCTGGAGAACAACTCTCCCGACTCTGACAACGGTTTTTCCACTTATCACGGCTATGCTACCACCAACTACTACCGTGTAGATCCACGCTTCGGAAGTAATGACGACTACCGTAAACTATGTGATGAGGCTCACGCAAAGGGACTGAAAGTGGTGATGGACATGATCTTCAACCATAGCGGCTTTGAACATCCATGGGTTAGCGACATGCCAACAAAGGACTGGTTCAATACACCTGAATGGCTGAATGAAAAACAGAGTGGACGTGATCCCATGACAGGTTTCACCGCCAATGCCGACGGGAGTGAGCCCATGAAGAGTGCCTACCTTCAGACTTCCTACAAGCTGACACCAGTAAAAGACCCGTATGCCTCTAAGATTGACCTCCATGAAACCGTAGACGGCTGGTTCGTACCATCGATGCCCGACCTGAACCAACGTAACGAACACGTGATGACATACCTCATCCAGAACTCCATCTGGTGGATTGAAACAGTGGGAATCGACGGCATCCGCATGGACACCTACCCCTATGCCGATGCCAAGGGCATGGCAAGCTGGATGAAACGACTGAACGAGGAATATCCTAACTTCAACACCGTGGGAGAGACATGGGTTACCGAACCGGCGTACACCGCATCATGGCAGAAAGACTCACGCCTCAGTAAGGAGAACAGCTACCTGAAGACGGTGATGGACTTTGCTTTCTTCGACCGACTCTCTCAAGCGAAGAACGAAGAGACAGACGACTGGTGGAACGGTCTGAACCGACTCTACAATTCCTTCTGTTATGATTACCTATACGAAGATCCCAACCATGTGATGGCTTTCATTGACAACCACGACACCGACCGCTTCTTAGGAAACGGGAAAGACTCCGTGGCTTTGAAGCAGGCCCTCTCCCTTTTGCTCACCGTGAAACGCATCCCACAGCTATACTATGGTACGGAGATCCTGATGAACGGCACCAAGGAGGTAACCGACGGTAACGTGCGCAAGGATTTCCCTGGCGGCTTCCCTGGTGACAAGCACAATGCCTTCACCGCTGAAGGACGCACCCAGGCAGAGAATGCGATGTTCAACTGGCTATCGAAGCTTTTACACTGGCGACAGGGGAATGAGGTAATCACCAAGGGTAGCATGACACAATTCATCCCCTACAAGGGTGTGTATGTCATTGCCCGACAGTACCAAGGTCGCACCGTGCTCACCATCCTCAACGGGAAGAAAGAGAACAATGCACTCGATGTGACACGCTATGCCGAGGTGATCGGCACGAATACTACAGCTCGTGACATCATCACGGGACGAACCATCGACCTGACGAAGCCCATTACGCTCCGTTCACGTCAGACACTGATCGTGGAATATTAAGAGGAGATTACTTCATCAGCCAGCGGCCATCGCGTTTCACCATCGGCACCACCACCTCCTCGATGGTGCTGTCGCCATAGCAAAGCATCAGAAATGCATTGGCCGTGGGCTTCACACTATCGTTCACACAATTCACCACGCGCACCTCTCGGATGCCGTGGTGTTCTTGTTGTTGAGCACCCACAAACATCCGGGCATTGTCCACTAACTGCTGACGGTAGCTGTCGGGAATCGGCTCGGGGAAATCCATACCTTCCACGAAAGCAGCATATCTCTCCTTCAGCAGCAGGTCATAATAAGCCTTGGCCTGGTTGGCAGCGGCAAAATCAACAGCCTTGTCACCGCGACAGCTATAAACAATAGCTGACACGACAAAACACACCGTTAGTATCACCACTTTGCGCAACATCCCATTATTGAGTTTGAATTTCGAAAGACGTTTTACGCACTACGAAATATAAACAATAAACTATGAAATACAAATTACTTCTGCCTGATGAAGATATTGATGGGAGAACCTGTCAATTGCCAGTTCTCACGAATCTTATTCTCCAGGAACCGCTTGTAGGGCTCTTTCACATACTGTGGCAGATTGGCATAGAACACAAACGAAGGAATCTGTGTGTTCGGAAGCTGAGAACAATACTTAATCTTAATATACTTGCCCTTGATGGACGGCGGCGGTGTAGCCTCGATGAGCGGCAACATCACTTCGTTGAGCTTTGTTGTTCCGATCTTCACCTTACGATTCAGATAAACCTCCTTGGCCGTCTCCAGCACCTTGAAGATACGCTGCTTGGTGAGGGCGGAAGCAAAGATAATGGGAAAGTCGGTGAAAGGCGCCATACGATTACGGATGGCGTCCTCAAAGAACTTGATGGCTTTCTGACTCTTGTCCTCCACAAGATCCCATTTGTTTACCACAACCACTAATGATTTCTGGTTCTTCTGTATCAGCTGGAAGATATTCATGTCCTGCGCCTCAATGCCGCGGGTGGCATCGATCATCAGAATACACACATCACTGCTCTCGATGGAACGGATACTACGCATCACACTGTAGAACTCCAGATCCTCGGTCACCTTGTTCTTACGACGGATACCAGCAGTATCCACCAGATAGAAATCGAAACCGAACTTATCATATCGGGTGTAGATACTGTCACGGGTCGTTCCGGCAATATCAGTCACGATATGACGTTCCTCTCCGATGAAGGCATTGATGAGACTGCTCTTACCAGCGTTCGGACGACCTACCACGGCAAAACGAGGAATACCTTCCTCAATGTCCTGCTCATCCTTCACACCTTGAAGCTTCTCCATCAACAAATCAAGCAGATCACCTGTTCCGCTACCTGTAGCACTACTGATGGGCTGAGGTTCGCCTAATCCCAGCTTATAGAACTCATAGGAATCGTAATACTGGTCATTGTTATCCACCTTGTTTGCCACAAGGATCACAGGGAGCTTTGAACGGCGCAGGATCGCTGCCACATCCTCGTCCCAGTCGGTGAGACCACTGGTTACATCTACCAGGAACAGCACCAGATCAGCTTCCTCAGTGGCCACAATCACTTGCTTGCGGATGGCATCTTCGAAGATGTCATCGCTGTTCACCACCCAGCCACCGGTATCCACCACTGAGAACTCCTTACCGTTCCAGTCGCACTTACCATACTGGCGGTCGCGGGTGGTTCCGGCCTCGTCACTCACAATGGCACGACGAGTCTTGGTAAGTCTGTTAAACAAGGTTGACTTACCTACATTAGGGCGTCCTACAATTGCTACTAATGCCATAATTATTCCTCCATCAGTTCAAAATGAAATATCTAACCTTCTTCTCCTTATTCGGGATTATAACCAAAGTTATCGAGTTCCTTTTGCGACGAGCGCCAGTCCTTGTCAACCTTCACATATGTCTCCAGGAAGATGCTCTTACCAAAAAAGCGTTCCAATGCCTTACGACTCTCCATGCCCACCTTCTTCAGGGCCACACCCTGATGACCGATGATGATCCCCTTCTGGGATTCACGTTCCACAAAGATAACGGCACTGATACGGATATTCTTGGGTGTCTCCTTAAAACTCTCCACCACCACTTCCACGGAATAAGGGATTTCCTTGTCATAGTAGAGCAGAATCTTCTCGCGGATAATTTCCGAAACAAAGAAACGGGCCGGTTTGTCAGTCAGCTGTTCTTTATCAAAGTAGGCCGGACTCTCGGGTAGCAGTTCCTGAATGCGCTTCAAGAGCATGTCCATGCCAAACTTATTCTTTGCCGAAATAGGAAGTATCTCCGCATTGGGAAGCAGAGAGTGCCATTTCTCAACTATCGCAGCAAGAACCTCCCCCTGCCCCTTCAAAGGCTTATCGGTTTGCTTGTTCCCCGCCGATTCTACTCCTTTAGGGAGATTAGGAGGGGTCATATCTATCTTATTGATCAGCAAGATGACGGGTATCGTCATCTTCTGCACCTTCTCCAGGAAATCCATGTTCTTCTCAGGATTTTCCACCACATCGGTCACATAGAGCAGTACATCGGCATCAGCCAGGGCACTTTCTGAGAAGGCTAGCATCGACTCCTGCAGTTTGTAATTGGGCTTCAACACACCCGGAGTGTCGCTGAAAACAATTTGCATGTCATCGGTATTCACGATACCCATGATACGGTGACGGGTGGTCTGTGCCTTGAAGGTGGCAATTGAAATACGCTCACCAACCAATTGGTTCATGAGCGTACTTTTACCTACATTGGGGTTGCCAACGATATTTACGAACCCTGCCTTATGCATAATTATCAATTGTCCATTGTCAATTATCAATTCTTCCCATCGTATGCCCACTTCAAGTAGCTGGCACCGTGAACGAATCCAGCACCGAAGGCGGTGAGTATCAGGTTATCGCCTTTCTTCAATTGATTCTCATACTCCCAAAGGGCAAGAGGAATCGTTGCAGCACTGGTATTTCCAAAATGTTCGATGTTCACCATCACCTTCTCCATGGGTAGCTCCAACCGTTTAGCCACCGCTTCAATGATGCGGATATTGGCCTGATGGGGAACCACGAAACGGATGTTGTCTTTGTTGAGCCCATTGCGTTCAGCTATCAACGCGCAGTCATCGCTCATGTTTGTCACGGCGTAACGGAACACAGTACGTCCCTCTTGATAGAGATAGTGCAAACGATGATCCACAGTGAAATGATTGGGAGGACATACGCTGCCGCCAGCCTTCATATGCAGGAAGGGAAGTCCTTTCCCATCAGCACGGAAATAGCTGTCAATGACACCGATACTCTGCTCGTCAGTTGCTTCTAATAGCACAGCAGCAGCACCGTCGCCAAAAAGCGCACAGGTCTGACGGTCTTGATAATCAACCATGGCCGACATCTTGTCAGCACCAATCACAATGATCCGCTTGTAACGACCACTCTGTATCATGGAAGCGGCCATATCAAGGGAATACAGAAATCCGCAGCAAGCACCCCAGAAATCAAAGGCGAACGCGTTCTTCAGGCCAATTTTGCCTAGCACGATGCTCGCTGTGGAAGGGAACTTGTAATCTGCCGAGGAGGTGGCGACGATCAACGCATCAATGGTATCGGGATCCACGCCTGTCTTTTGCAAGAGCTGCTTGGCTGCCTTACGCGCCATGTAGCTGGTACCCAAGCCCTCTTCATTGAGTATACGGCGCTCTTTGATGCCTACACGCGACATTATCCACTCATCGTTGGTGTCAACCATCCTCGACAATTCCTCGTTGTTGAGGACATAGTCAGGAACGTAGCCACCCACGCCAGTGATGATTGCATTGATTTTATTTTCCACTTTTCGCTTTTACGTTTTACCTTACTCTGCAGCTTCGTCCATGACAATGGCGATCTTGCCGCGATAGTAACCGCAAGTCGGACAAACGGTGTGATAGATATGGTATGCACCGCAGTTAGGACAGATAGCCAGTGTAGGTGCTACTGCCTTGTCATGAGTTCTTCTTTTCGCTGTACGAGTCTTAGACTGTCTTCTTTTAGGATGTGCCATAATTCTTAATTATTAATTTTAAACTTTATTCTATTCAGTGAACAAATCTTTCAGCTTCTCCCAGCGGGGATCAATAGGCTTGGTGGACTCCTCATCACTGCTTCGGTCAGTAGAGTGCTCTTCCAGAGCGGTAATCATGGCAGCGTTGCACTTGCCAGGTGCATGCACATGCCTGATGGGGATAGCCAATGCTATGAACTCGTAGATGAGCCATGACAGATCGAGTATTCCTTCTTCCTCGTTCACCATCAATACCTCATCCTCCTCTGAGTCTTCTGTTCCATACTTCACCACGAGGCGTTTGTCCGTCTCAACGGGCTGGTCCATGTCATCCAGACAAAGATCACAAGGAACAGTTACTGTGCCACGACAATGAAGGTGAAGCTCAAAAAAACCGGATGCCTTGCGTATAGACACCGATACATGCACGGCTCCGCCGTTCACTTCCGTACCGTCTATCGCCTTAAAATAACTGTCGTCAAGCATGTAATCCAGTGCTTTCTCGCCCTCTTTCAATGCTTTCAGATCGATCTTAAAAGACTCTAAACTACACATTTAAAAGCTTATTTGGGATGCAAAGGTACAAAACTTTTTCGATTTAGAATAGAAAGATTTACTTTTTTTATGCTTTTACTCGTAAATCCATCTCGATTCCCACATGATATTGCACATTCTATCTTCGCATGTGCATAGAATCAGGATGAAAAGGCTCATTCTGCATTTATTTCTTCAGTTCAATACGGAACGTGGTACCCTTGCCAACCTCAGAAAACTTTACATAGATTTTTCCCTTGTGATATTCCTCCACGATGCGTTTGGCTAAAGAGAGGCCTAATCCCCAACCTCGTTTCTTTGTAGTGAAACCAGGCTTGAAAACATTACCAATGTCTTTCTTGCGAATACCTTTACCTGTATCACTCACCTCAATGGCCACACGTTCTCCCTCATCATGCATAAAAAGGGTGATACGCCCCGATCCCTCCATGGCATCAACGGCATTTTTACAAAGGTTCTCGATGACCCATTCGAAAAGGGAAGCATTGATCTTGACAATGATATCTTGGGGAGGGAAGACCTTTTCCATCTGTACTTGCCGAGATGTACGACGATCCATGTAATCAATGACATGGGCCATCACCTCATTCAAACTCGAAGGAACAGGCTCTGGCAAGGAGCCAATCTTGGAGAAACGTTCAGCTATCAGCTGCAGGCGTTTCACATCCTTATCCATTTCTGGCAAAAGATCATCATCGGGATAATTCTCTTTGAGAATCTCTGTCCAAGCCATTAGACTACTGATCGGAGTACCCAACTGGTGAGCGGTTTCCTTCGAAAGGCCCACCCATACTTTGTTCTGTTCCGCCTTCTTCGAAGTGAGCAAGGCAAAGATGGCCACAACGACAAAGATCATCACAACACCCAGCTGCACATAGGGATAGAGGTTCAGTCGTTTAATCATCACGGAATCATCATAACAGACATCGATGTATTCATCACTCTCATCCAATGCAATACGGATGGAACGACCGGCATCGCGCATCCGATGAGCCATGCCAAGTGCTATATTAATACTGTCGGCATTGTTCTCTCCCTTTAACTTGATATTGCGGAATGTCTGAACGTTATCTTCGCCATCAAGTACTATGACGGGAATGGTGTTGTTGCCTTCAATTACTTTCAGTACCAGACTAAGATCAACGTCTTCGTTCGGCTGACTCAAAGTACGCATGGCCTCTGCCCATACTTCCATCTTATTCCGCTCTTCAACGGCCAAGTCACGTACCAGAAAATGCGATACAACCAAACTGGCCACCGCGATCAACACGGCAGCCACCACAAGTAATATCTTCACCCTGCGAATCTGGTCAGTCCAATGCATATTATATAAACGCGTCTTCTGTCCAGATATTGTCTGAAAGGAAAATATAGACCGTATCAGATACAATCTCATCATATCCCTCATTCAGAATAGAAAGACTGTTTCTGATACGGTCTAAAAAAGATTCGTCTTTTAGAAATTCAAACCGAAATTCACGAACAGGGCATTGCTACGTGCTGAGAGAGCATCTTTCTTGCTCAAATTTGTAATACCAAGCTGATAACCTACTTCCAAATAAAGCTTGTTATACTCAGCACCACAACCTAACTTGAAACCCATGTTCGCACGTTTCAGACCCGTCCATTCTTCTTCGTCAAATGTACCAACAGAGCCTATCGTTCCATCTTTTTTTTCAATCTTTGTCTTACCACTGAAGGCATAAGAGAAATATGGACCGATAAAAGGCAACAAAGCAATGTCATCTGTAGCCTTGATACCATATTTAACTATGATAGGAATCTCCAGGTTGTTATAACCAACACGACGTTTACCATCCTTACCACCACGCTCGGTATAATAAAGGCCACTCTCCAAGAATACCGGTGTGCTATCGGATGCACGCAAGCCGACAACACCAGAAAGGGTCATACCTGTTTTCATGCCCATATCAACGTCACCTGACAGACTTGCACCCGTAATACCGAAACGAACACCCCAATAAATGCTTTCCTCATCAAGATTAAAACCACCACTACTGAATTGTGCAAAACTAGACACAGAGGTCAGCAGTACCAACATTGAGACTAAAAACTTCTTCATAATAAAAAAATAATTTAATGAAACTAATCTGACTGCAAAGTAACACTTTTTTTTGCAATCTACAAAGTATTTCCATCTAAATCTTTCAAGTAACACTGCATTCTCCATCATAAGAGAGAAAATACAAGGATAATTATCATACACAAATGACAAAAAAACGGCATAAGGAACTGGCACAAAAAAGTCCCTCTGGAGAACGCTCTCCAGAGGGACGGTCAAAAAAGGCGGCTACCTACTCTCCCACATTGCATTGCAGTACCATCGGCGCGGCCGGGCTTAACTTCTCTGTT
>CACXMM010000035.1 GCA_902768785.1 uncultured Prevotellaceae bacterium | reverse complement strand
CTTGACCATTTGTAGAAGCAGCCAAGTTCGTTTTTGACGTATTTGTGAACTCTGTCAGCACAACTCGTGAATAGTCGGGAGTTGTCGAACCCGTCGAACTCGTTGTTGTACCATAACTGGCTGTATAGCCCTTGATGTCCTTACCTGTGAAGTAGGATGTTAAAGAATGGTCAATCCTGCGTGCACGACTCTCTGTGGCATAGCCAGTCTTGCCAATAGCCTTGGGATCCTTAGATACCGCAACCTTCTCCAGTATCCAGCCGTTGAGGGTAAACGTTAGGTGGTCCTCCTTGCCGGTGGTGTTCTTGATGGCCACGATCCACTCGTCTGTAGTTCCGGGAACCTTGAAGCAAGAGTAGTCGGCCTGGTTCTTGCGGTCTGCCGTAATGGGCAGGTTGGTCTTCTCGGCAGCGCTTGCTACGCCGAAGTTGAAGCGAGATGCCAGGAAATACACATCGGCATTGTCTATATTCGAATGCGACTTAGCATCGGCGGGCACTGTTTCGTCTCTCTTCATGCGGAGATAGACAGCTGCATCTGCGGGTACGGAGGGCACCACCATCTTGTAGTTCCACCAGGCCTTGCGCTGCGTGTTGTTGGCAGGATCATCGTCAGAATCAGGAGTGTTGGCCAGACGGAGACCACCATCGGTAATCTGCAGACAGTCGTTGTAGCGCGGGTCGTTGTCGTCGGTGTAGAACCACAGGCCGCGCATCTCGGCTATCACCCCGCCATCGGCCCAGAGCTGATTACCAAATCCAGCCTTGTCGGCGCTGAAGATCTGGTTCTCTGCCGAGGGATCCACGCCGCTGTTCACCTTCATATTGCCGTTCTCATCGAACAGGGAGATGTCCCAGCCGGTATTCTCGTACTTATTGGGTGTTTCTACATACCTTGTAGCTTCATTTTTGATTTTCTTGTTGTTGTCAGAATTGCTGAACACGTTCACGTCCGTGAAGTCCCAAGTGTAGGGATAGTCCACCTTGTCGCGATAGCCCACGGTGAAGTTACGGTCGCAGAGGTCGGCCACGTAGTTCTTGTTCTTATTAGCTTCATTCGTATAAGTCAGATCTTTCACGCGCAGTCTGAACACGCCCATTTCGCCAACCGTTGACTTGAAATCTAACAGGTTATTGTATGTTCCTCCAATCTTGAACTTATCACCTGTAAACGAACTAGCATTTAGGTTTCCCGAATAGGTGAGAACCTGGAAGCCCGCATTCTGTCCCTTGCCACTATAGTGCTCACTAAATTGGCTGTAATCACCCTCGGTGGCATCCTTGTCGTTAATGAAAAGGAGATGGCCTGCATCCTTAGTAGTTGTGCCATCTGCATTGGCAATATATTTTGTTGACACAATGTCGTTGGTATCGATTCGCTTACCCTGATAGATGCGGATGTACATAAGTTTACACATAGAGCCTCCAACCATGTCAAATTTCATATCACCATCACCTTTCTTGATGAAATGGTAGCATCCTTCATATCTGCTATGAATCCAGTTGGTTCCACCAGCCTTATACAAATCGTTTTCATCGATAGGCGTACCTTCTGCATCCAATGCGCCATGCACTTTGAGGAAGATGCCATTGGTGCCCGTAGCCTCGCCCGACTTCATGAAGATGAGCACGCGGTCGCCGTCCTTCAGGCAAGGAATGGTGAACGAGGATTTGCCGTTGGGGTCGGGCAACAGTCCCACGTAGCGGTCGGGGTCTTCATTGACCTCAACAGTCTTACCATTATTATCTGTCGTTGTTTTAGGATTTCCACTGTCATCTACCAATTGCAAGGTTTTAAAATTAACAGGATTTCCCTTTTGTTCTAAAGGATCTGTATTCCATGCAAGAGCGTTCTTCTCATTATATATACATGAGAGGTTGGTACCCGTGTCAAACCAAAGACCTTCGGTCTCCCATATCATGTCAGCATTGTCACCTTCCATGTCGAACACATTCTTGTACATCGGGTCGTGATAGCCGCCTGCTGAACCTGTCTGCCGTTGGGCATACGCCCATTCACGTTTGTCAACCTCCTCATGGAACTGAGAAGATTCATCTTTATACTGACCAATGGAAAGGATACCAGAGGTTGTACCAGCGACTGCGCCAGTTCCTGTTAGGCTGTTCCCTATACTACTGTCTGAGTTTCTGGGGTCAATGAAGTTCCATGTGTGACCATATGTGCGAGAAGGGTCTTTTTTATCCGTAGAAACATCATCAAAATCTGCATGATAGGGAAGAGTAATAACGATTGCAGCCTCTCCTTTACCGTTTTTGGCCGTAACATCGTAAATAATGGTTCCTGCTTTGTCTTTTCCTTCGTTGAAAGCGATACCAGAAAGATAGAACCAATTTTCGTTATCTTTCTCTACTATTGACAATTGTAAACCTGATGGATTAATGCTGCTTGAGACCCTTTTAACTGTAGCCGTAAAGTCATTATTACTAGTGATACCGCTTACCTTTGTAATGTATGCACCAGTTTGACCTTCGCCCAAATTAACCACTACGCCCAGATTCTCTACGTCCATCGAAGTGTTCTCAAATGTGAAACTATTCAAATGAAGACGCCCCTTGACATTATCATCTACATTCTCACATACATAATAAATATAATTGGCATCTACATCAAAAGTAAAAGGTACACTTAAACTTTCCTTGTAAACTCCATAGATTTCTGGAGTATTATTTAATTTATACTTGAAAACACAAAAACGACCAGGCGTATGACCATCCCAAGGAGTTGTCTCTATACCACCATTTACTGTGATTTTACCTGAAGCCGTAGGCTTGAAAGCATAGAAAGTTCCTGCAGTTGGAACCAATTCATTAAGCTTTAAAGCTTGATCCATAGTATAATTATACACAAAGGCGAGGTTTGCCCCTTCCGCATAAGAGGCTTCGTCTATCAAAGCAAAATCGGTTTTGGGGTAACCGAAAGAACATTGTACATATGGAACAGCAAAATCATTGAGCGGCAACCTTCCTTTTGAAGTGATCGTGCAGGTATAGGTGGGATTGCCAGCTTGAGAGGTTCCTTTTATTACATCAACTCCCGCTGTCTTGGCTTTGTAAATAACAATTTCATTAATGGTTGCTTCGCCATCAGCTCGAAGGACTAAATCACCATCAGAAGTAATAATATAACCTGTATTGTTATCTACTGTTGGATTGTTTCCCTTTGTATAAAAATCTCCATCACTATAATTCCATTCCTTTACCATGTGAACATTTGGTTGATTATCTCCAGGAGAAGCGTATCTAAGAGTGCCACTGAAAAAAACGCGCACTTTATCGCCTGCACGTAGGCCTAAAATAGCCATAAAGGCTCCTCGGTTAGAAGGGTCTTTCGTACATTTGTGATAAAGACCGCCGTTAGCATACCACCAACGGTGTCCTTGTGTGTTTTCAGATCCTTCGAATCGAAAAGCCAAATTGCTTAAGTCTTGGTCTCCTAACGATTGGCCTTGTTTAACACCAGATGAATAGCTGACACCGGTATAATTTGCACCAAAAGTTGGAATAACATTGTTGTTTGCTGCATTTGTGAAATTGTAATGAATTTCATCAAAGCAGTTTCCTGCAAGTCGTCCGTCATTAGCCTTCAGGGCAGAAGGCGCGACTATCATCATGACGATTGCCATGACCATCATTCTTACAAGCGAGTTTTGCTTGAGTTGTGAATAACCCTCTAAATGTCGATATTTGGGGGTTACAAGAGTAAATAATCTTTTCATTTTCTTGATGTTATATTTTATAATCTTTTCAATGCCTGATGGCCGTATTTCTTCGGCCAAATCAAATTCGGGTGCAAAGGTATCGCATATATTAATAAGTGTATTTGCTACAAGTAACACGGAATTCGCATAGTGTCCCTCTCAAAATGATGTTACATCTCACAAAGTTTATGAGAGTTTTGGTATTTCCGCGATAAACTTGTTCACACTCCACCGTTTGCATTTCAAGTGCAAAGGTAGTAAGATTCTTCCAAACCACAAAGGGTTTTCGCGATTATTTTTGTCTGATGCCGCTCACGGCATATAGTCGAAACAGGGTATTATCCCCACGAATGGCTTGAATTCAAGATGTATTTATCTATTTGTTAAGACAAGTAAACAGAGTGAAGGAGGATACACAGAAATGATGCCAAATCACAGATATCAGAAATTCAGCTGGGGAGTTTTTGAACACGAATTGCGCGAATCACACGAATATAGCCTGTACGGCTGTTTTTTAATCGTCCCGCAGAAATGGCGGAATTGAAAATCGGCGCCTACGGGGAAAGCCAAATTGCAGAAATTTGGGCTGCGCCCCATGCCATGCGGACAGTAATCATATTATCCAAAAAGAATAATTTCTGCCATTTCCGCCATTTCTGCGGGACGAAAAAATAATTCTGTGAGACACATCTGCAGGATCTGTGTGATCCGCATGGGGTTTATTGAACACGGATTGCACGAATCTCACGGATATAATTAGCCTGAACGGCTGGGGTAAGGGCACACAGAAAACACAGAAAACACAGAAAATAAGCCTGTACGGCTAAGGGTTAAAGGAACACGAATTGCACGAATCACACGAATATAGCCAAATCACAGACAATTCATCATTGGCCTGCCAATGATTATCCGTGTGATTCGTGTCATCCGTGTTCAATAAACTTCATGCAGTTTCACAGCCGCACAGGCTGTTTTCTGTGCTTTCTGTGCTATCTGTGAGATTATTAATGTCCCGCAGAGATGGCGGAAAAAGCAGAAATTTAAATCATTGGCAGGCCAATGATTATCCGTGGGATTCGTGTCATCCGTGTTCAATAAACTTCATGCAAGGTTTCATAGCCGTATAGGCTCATTCGTGCAATTTGTGTAATTCGTGTTCCCTTACCCCTCAGCCGTACAGGCCGATAAAAATCTGTGCTATCTGTGCTATCTGTGTGAGATTAGAAACCATATCTCTGTGAGACACATCCGCTGAATCTGCGTGATCCGCATGATTTCATTATACGGACTCACTGCAAGAACGAAAAAAAAAAGCAAAATATTTGGAAGTTTCGAAATAATACCATACCTTTGTATTTCATAAAACATGAAACATAAAATATGAAAATTGAGAATCCTTTTTTTGAATACGGATATTTCGGTGCGGAATACTTCTGTGACCGAGAGCAAGAGACTCAAATGCTCATGGATGCTTTGAGAAATGGTAGCAATGTGACTTTGATGGCTCCTCGACGAATTGGGAAGACTGGACTGATTCATCATGTTTTTGAGCGGATGAAAGCAGAAGACAGACGAGTGCAGTGTTTCTATGTTGACATCTTCCCAACCAAGACATTCAGTCAGATGACTCAATTTGTGGCCAATGCCATCTTGGGCAAACTTGATTCCCCGTCAAAAGCAATCAAAAGGAAATTGAACAACCTTATGGCCGCTTTACGACCAACCATGTCGCTTGATCCAATCAGCGGTATGCCTTCATTCAGCTTTACGGTCATGCCTGATCAAGCGCGAGAAACCCTCACTCAGGTATTCGAATACATGAAGGAGTCGGAACAGGCGTGCTATCTTGCCATTGATGAGTTCCAGCAAGTAAGCCGTTATAGCGAGATCGGAGCAGATGCTTTCATTCGTTCCATCATACAGTTTGTTCCAAATGTACACCTCATTTTTTCTGGTAGTCAGCAGCATCTGTTATCCGATATGTTCATGTCGCCCAAGCATCCGTTCTTCAATAGCTCACAGATTATGACAATCAAGGAAATTGATGCCGAAAAATACAGAGATTTTGCCAACAGTTTCTTCAAGAAGCAGGGGCGTGAGATGCCTCAGGAAGTCTTTAGTTACTTATACAATATGGTAGATGGTCAGACGTGGTATGTTCAGAAAATACTCAATCGTCTCTATCGCATACCCCAGGAAACCTTTTGCAAGGAGGGAGTTGACAGGATCGTCGGCAGCATCATTGCTGAGCAGGAAATCAACTATCAAAGTAACTACAATCTGTTGACAGAGAATCAGGCTCTACTACTTACTGCCATAGCCCGTCAAGGCGCAGTTAACGCTCCGACCTCGCTTGACTTTATTCTCCGATATCATCTGCCGGCTCCTAGTAGTATCAAACTTGCATTAAAGTCATTACAGGAAAAGGAGTTCATCTATCAAACGCCACAGGGGGAATACATTGTATATGACCGTTTCTTTGGTATGTGGCTGAAGAGGTTATAAGAATCATACATATCCTGTATGATCCGCATGAAGGTTATTGAACACGGATTGCACGAATCTCACGGATATAATTAGCCTGAACGGCTGGGGTAAGGGCACACAGAAAACACAGAAAACACAGAAAAAAAGCCTGTACGGCTAAGGGTTAAAGGAACACGAATTGCACGAATCACACGAATATAGCCTGTACGGCTGGGGGGAAGGGCAGATAACTTAGGCCACCCCTAACCCCTCCATAAGGAGGGGTACTTCAAGATCTGCAAGATCTGCATGACCACTAATTCTGTGAATCCAGTTTGCAATTGGGCATGCAGATTAAGCAGATTCAGCAGATTCTCTTCATTGGCCTGCCAATGATTATCCGTGAGATTCGTGTCATCCGTGTTCAATAAACTTCATGCAGTTTCACAGCCGTACAGGCTGTTTTCTGTGCTTTCTGTGCTATCTGTGTGACATTACCCAGCAAGTTCCAAAAATCCAAAATCCTTAGATTATTAACGTCCCGCAGAGATGGCGGAAAAAGCAGAAATTTAAATCATTGGCAGGCCAATGATTATCCGTGCGATTCGTGTCATCCGTGTTCAATAAGCTTCATGCAGTTTCACAGCCGTACAGGCTGTTTTCTGTGCTTTCTGTGCTTTCTGTGTGACATTACCCAGCCGTACAGGCTGATAAAAATCTGTGGTATCTGTGCTATCTGTGTGAGATTAGAAACCATATCTCAGTGTGACAAAAAAATCTGTGGGAAGAAATTGCACAGAAAAAGGGAGCAGTATCATCACGACGCCACTCCCCCGCTGAATCTATAACAATTTTACTACAGTTCATACCTCTTCTACAGCCAGCATGAACATGATGCAAAGATATAAAACATTTCGCAAACGCTTTTCTTGTTGAGTTACAGGCTCTTTGCATTTGGTAACTTGTATCACAAACTTTGTTTTGAGTTACACCAAAAGAGGAAAGTGTAAAAAATAGAACAAAAAAGGTACTTTATAAGAAAATAATTTGTAACTTTGCAACAAGAAACAATTTTTACTACAACCCAATGAAGCATCTTTTTTTATCAGTCATGATGTTTTTCTCCGTGAGTGTGAGTGCACAAACGGGTAGGCTTTACACGACCAATGACAAGCTGTCGAGCAGTATCGTCAGTCAAGTGTTCCAAGACCAGAAGGGTCGTATCTGGATCACCACACTGAACGGTTTGAATGTCTATGACGGCTATACGTTCCGTACATTCAAGAAATCACATGGACTGGCCAACAACAGTGTAAACTGCATCATGCAGACCCGCAGGGGCACTATATATATAGGTATGTCGAACGCGCTGCAGCGCTATGTGCACAGCGACTTCGAAGATGTGCCCATGATCGACCGTACGGGAAAGAAGGTGGCTGCCTTCGTGAACAGTATCATCGAGTGCAGCAACGGCGACATTCTGATCTCCACCTCCGGCTACGGCATCTACAAGATGGATGATGACCACCTGAACGCGCATCAGCTGGAAGGTCCGTATGCCGATATCAAATACTCCTACCGTCTGGCTCAGGACAGGAGTAATCGTATCTGGGTGCTGACAGAAGACAACGGTGTGTTCATGATCAACGGCTCCAGTCGCAGTCAGTTCCTGAACAAAGGGGAGCTACGCCATCATTTCAGTGCCATCTGCATCGGTGAGAACGGTGCGGTGTTCTTAGGCAGTAACCACAGCGGACTGTACCGCTACACGCCCGTCAACAGCGAGGGTTTCCAGCAGATTCCTTCTACCACCGGACTGCATATTGCCACACTGACCTTGAGGAAAAACGGTGACCTGTTGTTAGGCTGCGACGGTCAGGGTGTGATGGAATACAATACAAAGACTGGTACGGTGACCCCTATCTCGTATGTGAGCACAGAGATCGACCTGAACAAGAGCAAGGCCGTGAGTGTGATGGAGGACAAGATCGGTAACCTGTGGATCGGATTGCTGCAGAAAGGAGTGTTTATGCAGCCGCAGCGCCCCAACAGCTTCGGATACTTAGGCAGGAAGATGGGAACCAAGAACACCATCGGCGATGCCTGTGTGATGGCCGTGAAGAAGACTCGCGATGGTAGTTTGTGGGTGGCAGGAGACAACGACGGTCTGTATGCCATTGCCAGCGACCGTGTCAGCGTACGTCATTTCCGTCTGGAACAGCCAGGAGAGCCTCCCGTCACCGTACTGGGTATGGCTGAGGACAAATCAGGACGGCTCTGGGTAGGTACTTTCCGCAACGGCTGCGGATGGGTGGACAAGCAGACGGGAGCCTATCATCGTCATCCCGCCACGCTGACAGAGTCGGAGAGTGTGTTCGACATCGCCATCGACGACAACAACAACCTGTGGATCGGCAGCATGGGCAACGGCTTGAAACGCGTGAACCTCAACACGAACGAGGTGCGCACCTACCGTTCTCAGCTGCCATCGAACAGCGACAGCGTGAGCAACTGTCTGATCAACGACTATATCGCCCAGCTTCAGCTGTCACCCGACGGCAAACGTCTCTATGTGGGTACCTGCATCGGCCTGGCCTGTCTGGACATTAAGACGGGAAGCTGGACCAATACATTCCATAACAACGGCATCATCCGCGACATCCAGATCAACACCATCCAGGAAGACAAGAGAGGGCGCGTGTGGGCTGGTACCAGCGAGGGCCTCTACAGTTATGATCTGAAGAGCGGCAAACTCACACGCTTCAGTAAGGCTGACGGTCTGGCCGACGAATATATTGCAGGTATTGAGATCGATAACAAGGGTAATGTATGGGTGAGCACCGGTCACGGACTGAGCTGTCTGCATCCTGAAACGATCAAAACCAACAACTACTTCGCCGACGACGGCTTGCAGGACAACGAGTTCTCTGAGGGTGTATCGTGCCGTGACGAAGAGGGGCATCTCATCTTCGGCGGTATGCAGGGTATCACCTGGTTCAATCCCATGGAGCTGCGCCCCCTGCAGCGCCAGTTCTCGGTGAACATCACGGGAATGCGCATCAACGGTGAGGATGTGAGAGCAGGACATAAGTCGGGCAGTTATGTCGTGACCGACAGTACGGTGATCAATGCCAGTCATTTCGAGCTGGCCCATCAGGACAACTCGTTCTCCGTGAACCTCTCGACGCTGACCTTCGACCATCCTGAGCATATCACCTATGAATACAGCATCAACGGGGAACCCTGGATCAGCATGCCGGCAGGAACCCATGAGCTGACATTCAGTCACCTGCCCTCAGGCACCTATCATTTCCGAGTGAAGGCGATCATCAGCGACACAGAGTCGGACATCAAGGAGTTCACCGTAGTGATCCATCCCGTGTGGTACCTCTCCCTCTGGGCCAAGCTGTTCTATTTCCTGCTGCTTGCCCTGGCCCTCTATGCCTACTTCGCCTACAGACGTCGTCAGGAACAGGATCACCTGCGCCTGCAGGAGCATATCCACGCCGAGGAGATGAGTGAGGCCAAGCTGCGCTTCTTCATGAATATCAGTCATGAGATCCGCACTCCTATGACGCTGATCCTCACACCGATCATGTCGCTCATCAAGGAAGACACCGATCCCCACCGGCATGGCATCTACAAGACTATCCAGCGCAACTCTGAACGTATCCTCCACCTGATCAACCAGATGATGGACCTCAGGAAGATTGAGAAGGGACAGATGATGATGCGCATGAGCGAAAACGACTTTGTATCGTTCGTTCAAGACGTCTATTCCCTGTTCGAGGTACAGGCACGCAGCAAGAATATCGAACTGAGCTATGTCCACGACTGCGACCACCTGCCCGTATGGATCGACCGCCAGAACTTCGATAAGGTGGTGGTGAACCTGCTGTCGAACGCCTTTAAGTTCACACCTGCCGGCGGAAAGGTGAAGATCTCTGTGGAACATGATGACCATGAGGCACGCCTCCGTATCAAAGATACTGGTGAGGGCATCCCCGCCGACAAGATTCAGAAGGTGTTCGAACGCTTCTACCAGGCCACCACTTCTCCCGATGAGCGCAATGTGGGTACCGGCATCGGACTCGATCTGACACGCTCACTGGTGGAGCTGCACCATGGTACGATCAGCGTGCAAAACAATACCGATGGGAAGGGCTGTGAGTTCACCGTGACCATCCCGTTAGGCAACGCCCACCTAAAGCCCGAGGAGATGATCCTGGAGGAAACAGCCGAGACGAACCTCCACGAACTGGACATGCTGGCGGATGTCCCAGAGAATCTGACACCCGACGAGGGCGTGCAGAACCGCAAAGACCTCTATGTGGTGGTGGTGGAAGACGATCAGGAGATTGCCGATTATCTGCGCACTGAACTGGAGCGTGACTATACCGTGAAGACTTTCCCCAACGGAAAGGAGGCACTGCCCGTGATCCTGACACAGATTCCCGACGTGGTGATCAGCGACATCATGATGCCTGAGATGGATGGAAACGCCCTGTGCTCACGCATCAAGACAAATGTGAACACCAACCATATTCCCGTGGTGCTGCTCACCGCAAAGAACCGTGACGAAGACCGGCTGGTAGGACTGGAGACTGGTGCCGATGCCTATCTGGTGAAGCCGTTCAATATGGATATCCTGCGCCGCACCATCATCAACCTTACTGAGACGCGGAAGGTGATGCGGTATAAGTTCACCGGTAACGAGAGTCAGGAGGACAAGGTGGAGCAGGTGACGATGAAGTCACCCGACGAGAAACTGCTGGAGCGTGTGATGAATGTCATCAACCGCAATATCAGCAACTCTGATCTCAGCGTGGATATGATTGCCGACGAGGTGGGTATCAGTCGTGTACACCTGCACCGTAAGATGAAGGAGCTCACCAACCAGACGCCCCATGACTTCATCCGTAACCTCCGACTGAAACAGGCTGCCAACCTGCTGGCTAACCAGCATCAGAACGTGACGGAGGTGATGTATGCCTGCGGCTTCAGTAATGCAGCCTCGTTCTCCACCATCTTCAAGAAATTCTACGGTATGTCGCCCAGGGACTAT
Source organism: uncultured Prevotellaceae bacterium (assembly GCA_902768785.1). GTDB lineage: Bacteria > Bacteroidota > Bacteroidia > Bacteroidales > Bacteroidaceae > Prevotella. Next base: position 20,274 of record CACXMM010000035.1, on the reverse strand, counting down.
ATGAAGGAGCACCTGAAGGAGAATTATTAAAGGGAGCCCACCCCAACCCTCCCAAAAAGGAAGCCCACCCCAACCCTCCCAAAGGGAGGGAGAAGGAAGAATGAAAACTGGACAGTGAATAAGATGCTGTCACACAGGAGCAATCATAAAGTTCAAAGATCAAAGAACACTGCGCCAGCCGACAAATAATCCAAGCCGCCCCTTTGATGGGGCGTGCTTACCTTAATGAAAGAGCGACGAGAGGAAAGGCTACGGGTAGGCGAGCGAGCTCGGGAATGCGGTTAAGAGGGTGGATGTTTCTTTTGCCTCTTTTCTTTGCGCCAAAGAAAAGAGTGAATAAAGACAGTTGAAAACTGCCAATTGATAATTGACAATTGATAATTGAAAGAATATGAATTGTAAGAAGGTGCTTTTATCAGCCATAGGCTTCCTGATGATATCAGGAACCGTCAACGCCTCCACCACCCTACCCCTGAAGGGCAGCGTGGTGAAGCCTTCCGATCCCAACATCGTCTATACCGGCAGGATCAGTTTTGCAAACCTTGATGCGCCAACGTTCTCCTATCCAGGGACACAGATCATCGCACGCTTTGAGGGTACTTCCCTGAAGATGATCGCCAAACCGATGAGCGGCTATTTCATGGCACAAATCGATCAGGCTGAGCCCTTCAAGGTAGGATTCAACGCACCAAGAGACTCAGTGGTGACGCTTGCCACTGCACTCACTGACGGCATACATACCGTCAGACTGATGTATGCCGTGGAAGGACTCGAATACAAACCGGTTTTCAAAGGCTTCATCCTCGATGAAGGACGGCAGCTGGTAACACCCCCTGTTCTCCCCCAGCGAAAGATTGAGTTCATCGGGAATTCCATCACCTGCGGCTATGGCAATGAGAGCATCGAGAAGAGTGATCCCTTCGAGTATGAGACGGAGAACCATTACTTTAGCTATGCCGCCGAGACGGCACGGAACCTGAATGCTCAGCACTGGGTGGTGGCACGCAGCGGTATCGGCGTATATCGTAACTACAATGGTCCGAGGACGGGCAATGCCGACTGCATGCCGGCACAATATGAATACACCTTATTTAATAATAAGAGTGAGAGATGGGACTTCAGTCGCTTCACACCTGATGTGGTGTGCATCAACCTCGGTACCAACGACCTTTCCACACCTAACTACGACTTAAAACTGCTGCGCCAGGCATACGTCAACTTCATCAAAACCGTGCGCGGTCATTACCCGAAGGCGAAGATCGTGATGCTTTTAGGCTGCATGCTCAATGGAAAAGAGGTGGAGATCGCTCATAATATGCTTGATGAGGTGGTGGCAGATTTCAATAAACAAGGTGACAAGGAACTGTACCGTTTCGACTTCACCCCACAGAACGGCGACCTCTTCTATGGTGCCAGCTGGCATCCCAGTATCTGGCAACACCAGAAAATGGCGGGTGAGCTCACCGCATATCTGCGTACACTGATGCAGTGGTTCTGAAGCACTCCGCTCAATAAAAAACTGTCGCAAGCTTAGGTTTGCGACAGTTTTCTTTTTGTTATACATATTATTATGATTTCTTCCAAAGCTTGGTCATATCTTCCAAGGTCTTGCCCTTAGTCTCAGGCACCAACTTCCAAACGAAGATGGCAGCGATGACGCAGATTAGACCATAGAGGCCATAGGTGAACCAGTGACCGAAGTCATCACCTTCTGTGAGATGCATATTGAACATCGGTACGAAGGTGGAGCTAACGATGAAGTTGAAGATCCACTGGAAAGCTACGGCAATGGCTACGGCAGCACCACGGATGGTGTTGGGGAAGATCTCTGCGATAAGCACCCAGGTAATCGGTCCCCAAGAGAACATGAACGAGGCAGCATACACCATGATACTGGCGGCCGTTACCATCTCCATACCCGCATGTCCAAAGGTGAGGGCCACACCGAAAGCACCTAAGGCCATACCCAGAGAGCCCCAGATGAGCAAGGGCTTACGTCCTAACTTCTCCACGGTGAAGATGGCCACAAGCGTGAACAGGATATTGATGACACCCATGAACACCGTCACCACCATCGGGTTCTCCATACCCATATCACCAAAGATACGCGGTGCATAGTAGAGCACGGCATTGATGCCGACAGCCTGCTGGAACACGCTGAGCATGATACCGATGAAGATACACATGAAACCGTAGGTCATCAGTTTCTCAGTCTTCACCATCATCGTATCCTTGATATCCTGAAGAATCTGTGAAGCCTTGGCCGATCCGTTGATCTTAGACAGAATACCCAATGCCTTCTGATCCTGACCCACACTCACCAGATAACGCGGCGTCTCGGGAACGAAGCAGATCAATAGGGCGAAGAGTCCTGCAGGAACGGCCTCGGAACCGAACATATAACGCCAGCCTGTGGTGACAGTCCATTGTGCGGCGGGGTTGATGGATGCGATGCCCTTACCCATCTCTTCCACGAGCGGCTGGATATGATCGCCCAAGATGAAGAAGTTAACGAAATAAACCACCAGCTGACCGAAGATGATGGCAAACTGGTTCCAAGACACCAGCATACCACGGATATTCGAAGGTGCCACCTCACCGATATACATCGGACAGATAGCAGATGCCAGTCCTACGCCAATACCACCGATGACACGATAGATATTGAACATGATAAGCAGTGAGTAGGTGGGAGTACCATGCTCGAAGAACAGGAACTCGGGTTCCATACTGCCAAGAGCAGAGATGAAAAACAGCAAACCCGCGATGATCAACGACTTCTTACGGCCTAAGCGCGTGGCTAACAGACCAGAGAGAGCGGAACCGATGATACAGCCGATGAGGGCGGAGGAAGAGGTGAAGCCATGCCACACATTGTTATAGGTGAAATCACCGGCTTCCATGAAAAACGCTTGCAGACCTTTCTCTGCACCTGAGATGACGGCTGTGTCGTAGCCGAAGAGCAGACCGCCCAAGACGGCCACCATGACGATAGAAATAAGGTAGGCTTTGCTACCAGACTGATTTTGTTGCATATTCAATTGATTTTGATTCTCGTTCTTACATTAAATTACGTTTAATAAACCCTTTTCCCCGTAAATTATTGTGAAAGGTACAATGAAACAATTATTTTTTTGTAACTTTACGATGAAATCGTGAAGTTATTCTGTCTCGGAAGAAAAACAAACACGTTTGTTTTGTTCTTCGCTCGTTTTTTCGTAACTTTTGATAAGTTACTCCGTCTCGGAAGAAAAAACAAACACGTTTGTTTTGTTCTTCGCTCGACTTTTCGTAACTTTGCAGCAGATATGAACGTGACAGAGATACTGAGAGAGAATACCAGCGGGGGGCAACGCTTTTCGTTTGAGGTACTGCCGCCCCTGAAGGGGAACGGCACAGGAGCCTTGTTCAACACCATCGACAAGCTGAAAGAATACAACCCGCTGTTTATCAACATCACCACACATCACTCCGAATATGTGTATAAAGAATTGGAGAACGGGCAGTTTGAACGGCAACGTATCCGCAGACGTCCTGGTACTATCGCCATGGCCGCTTCTATACAGAACCGGTATGGTATTCCCGTGATACCTCATATCATCTGTAGTGGCATCACGGCAGAGGATATCGAATACGAGCTGATAGACTTGCAGTTCCTCGGTATCTCCAACCTGTTACTGCTGCGTGGGGACAAGGCGAAGGATGACAAGATGTTCACACCCACCAAGGGAGGCTATGCCCATACCACAGAACTGATCCGACAGGTGAAACAGTTCAACGAGGGTTACTTCCTTGACGGGACACCCATCAAGCATCCCGGTGAACCGTTCAGCTTCGGTGTGGCCTGTTATCCAGAGAAACACGAGGAGGCACCCAACATCGAGATGGACCTGCAGTATCTGAAAGAGAAACAGGATCTGGGGGCTCAATATGCTGTCACTCAGCTGTTCTACGACAACCGGAAATACTACGAGTTCGTGGAGAAAGCCCGTGCAATGGGTATCACCATACCGATCATTCCCGGGCTGAAACCCTTCGCAAAGCTGTCACAGCTCACCGTAGTGCCCAAGACCTTCCATTGTGACATTCCCGAGGATCTGGCACAAGAAGTAGTGAAATGCAAAACCGATGAGGATGCCCGACAGTTAGGTGTTGAATGGGGATTACAGCAATGCCGCGATCTGGCGAGCCATGGAGTGAACAGTATCCATTTCTATACTGTGTCAGCAGTGGAATCAGTGAAGGAGATCGTTTCAAAGCTTTGACCAAGCTTTGATAATTGCAAATTGATAATTGATAATTGACAATTAATTGTGCATTGGGATGAAGTGATAGGACAAGAGGAGGTGAAGACGCGCCTGAAGCAAATGGTTGGTGAAGGTCGTCTGCCACATGCCTTGCTGTTCTGCGGTCCTGCCGGATCGGGGAAGATGGCTTTGGCCTTAGCCTTCGCCTCCTATCTACTGACGGAAACGACCAGCAACGAGATGGCCAGGCATAACGCCGAGGCTATGCTCGCCAAATGGCAACATCCCGACCTTCATTTTACCTTTCCCGTGATCAGGCCAACAGGCACCAGTTCTGACCACAAGATGGTGAGTGACGACTTCTCCAAGGAATGGCATGAGATGCTGGCACAAGGTCCTTATTTTTCTATGGACCAATGGTTAGACCAGATGCACGCAGCCAACCAACAGGCTATCATCTATGCCAGTGAGAGTGATGACATCATCCGCAAACTATCCCTGAAATCCAGTCAGGGCGGTTATAAGGTATGTATCATCTGGCTGCCGGAGCGCATGAACGGTGAATGTGCCAATAAACTGCTGAAGATCATCGAGGAGCCCCCGCTGCAAACGGTGTTCCTCCTTGTCTGTGAAGAGCCGGAGAAGCTGTTGGAGACCATATTGAGCCGTACGCAGCGCCTTGATATCAAGAAAATAGAAACGGCAGCTGTGGAGAGAGCACTGGTGGAACGAAGAGCACTCGACGATGCTGTGGCTCATCGTATAGCCCGGGTAGCCAACGGCAACTGGCTGAAAGCGATGGAAGAACTGGATGCCGGTAATGAGAACCGTCTGTTCCTGGACATGTTCATCATGCTGATGCGCTTAGCCTACCAGCGTAACGTGAAGGAACTGAAGCGCTGGAGTGAGACCATGGCCGGCTACGGACGGGAGAAGCAAAAACGGATAATGGTCTATTTCCTTCGTCTGGTCCGTGAGAACTTCATGTACAACTTCCAGAATCCGGAACTGGTGTACATGACACAAGAAGAAGAGAACTTTGCCAAGAACTTCGCCCGCTTCATCAACGAGGCGAATGTGATGGAGATCTCGGAACTGTTCACAAGAATCATACGCGACATCGGACAGAACGCCAATCCAAAGATTGTATTTTTCGACATGGCTCTAAAGGTGATTGTGTTGCTGATCAGGAAGTGATTAATTGAAATTACGGTATAACGATATAACGATAATAATAAATGGATTATAAAAATTTGAAATACAAAATCAGCACGGGTTGCGACCGCGGACTCTGTAGAAAGGCTTGTGGACGACAAGACCGACAGCTGAATACCTATGACTGGCTAGCCGATGTACCGGGCAATCAGGAGAGCACGGATCTGGTGGAGGTGCAGTTCAAGAACACCCGTAAGGGCTACTACCATAATGTGAACAACCTGGAGCTGAAGAAAGGGGACATCGTTGCCGTGGAGGCTAATCCAGGCCATGACATCGGGGTGGTGACGCTCACGGGACGTCTGGTGAAACTCCAAATCAAGAAAGCGAACCTGAAATCAACGGATGACATCAAGCGGGTGTATCGCCATGCCAAGCCGGTGGATATGGAGAAATACCGCGAAGCCAAGAGCCGCGAACATGCTACGATGATCCAAAGCAGACAGATTGCCAAAGACCTCGGACTCCAGATGAAGATCGGTGACGTGGAATATCAGGGTGACGGCAACAAGGCCATCTTCTACTACATCGCCGATGAGCGCGTTGATTTCCGACAGCTGATCAAAGACTTGGCCGCCACTTTCCATGTACGCATCGAGATGAAACAAATCGGTGCCCGACAAGAAGCAGGGCGCATCGGTGGAACAGGCCCTTGTGGACGTGAGCTGTGCTGTGCCACCTGGATGAAGAACTTCGTGAGCGTGAGTACCAATGCTGCCCGTTTCCAAGACATCTCCCTGAACCCTCAGAAACTCGCCGGAATGTGCGCCAAACTGAAATGTTGTCTGAACTACGAGGTGGACGACTATATTGAGGCCAGCAAGAAAATGCCCAGTAAGGAAATCGTGCTGCAGACACAAGACAGTGACTACTATATCTTCAAGACAGATATCCTGGCCGGTATGATCACTTACTCTACCGACAAGCGTCTGGCTGCAAACTTGGAGACCATCTCCTCGGAGCGTGCCCTACAGATTATCGAGATGAACAAACGCGGGGAGAAACCCGTGTCGCTGACCGACGATGATCAGCAGAAGCCGGCATCGCATACTGTTGACCTGCTCGCCGGAGAGAACATCGCGCGCTTTGACAAGAACAAAAAGAAGAAAAAGAGCAAGACGAACCGTCAACCGCAAGCGAAGGCACCACAAAGTGCCGCCGCCAAGCCCAAAGGCCAAGAGAACGGGAACAAAGGGAATGCACCGCGACGTCAGCGTCCGCCCAAGAGCAAAGAAGGAAAGAGCAACGAACAAAAGCAGTCGTGATGAAATCATTGACATACACCTTATTTATTATTGTGGCTGTGGCCTTTGCCACAGCCACCATTTCATCATGTGACACCAACACTGTTTACGACAGCTACAACCACACACCGATCTCCGGATGGGAGAAGAACGATACGCTGCACTTCGAGATAGGTCCTCTGCGCGACTCCGGTCATTTCACCCAGAGTGTGGGTCTACGTATCAACCAAGAGTTCCCGTTCACCAGTTTGTCTTTGGTGGTGGAACAGCGGATCTTCCCAGGTTTCCGTTTTCGGACAGACACTCTTCGATGCCTGTTCTATGGTGATGACGACAACCTGCGCAGCAGAGGGGTGAGCTATTATCAGTTTAACTTCCCCCTGCGAGAGACAGACCTGCGACGCGGCGACTCTATCCACGTCACCATCCGACACGCCATGAAGCGAGAGATACTGCCGGGCATCTCTGACATAGGTTTTATGATGAAAAAAGGAAGCTATTAATCAAGTCCGTACCAGATTCCTTCCTGCATCAATGCGCAGGAAGATGAACAGGAGGAAAGTGAAGCCCCATAAGGAAGAGCCGCCATAACTGAAGAACGGCAAAGGGATGCCTATCACAGGCGTGAGTCCTAACACCATGCCCACATTGATAAAGACATGGAAAAGGAAGATGCTAAGCACACAATAACCATACACCCTTCCGAACTTAAAAGGTTGTCGTTCCGACAGCTTGATTAACCTAAGTACCAACGCTAAGAAAAGCAAGAGCACAAAGGCACTCCCAACAAATCCTTCTTCTTCGCCCACCGTACAGAAAATAAAGTCGGTGTCCTGTTCAGGTACGAACTTGAGCTTAGTCTGTGTGCCGTTCAGGAATCCCTTTCCCGTGATACCTCCCGAGCCGATGGCTATCTGGCTCTGATGGACGTTATATCCAGTTTTCTTAATATCCTTGTCGATGCCGAGCAACACGTTGATACGGGTGCGCTGATGTGCCTCCAGTGTATTGTTCAGGATATGGTCGGACAAATTAAACAAAGCCACGGAGCTGATGGCGAACAAAGCGATGAAATAGTAGGTGCGGATACGGGTGCCCAGTCCCAGATACACCAGATAACCGATCATTCCCGCCGTGAGGGCCATCTGCATCCACACGATGTCGAAAGGTATGACGAACTTGGAAAAGAGAAGGGCGAGAATCGTGATACCGATGGTATAGGCAAGGATCCGCCAGAACTGCCTGGCATCACGGAGATAGACATACAACATCGCAGCGGTGAAGAGCTGTACCATGATAAGCACAGAAAACTTACCCACAGAGGTAGGGGTATCCCACAGGAACACCTCTTCGAAACGGATGCCCACTACGAAATAGATGACCATCGCCACAGCGGTAAACAAGATACTACCGGGCATTCCCTCACGGTAGAGCATCAGGGAGAAGGCGAGATAAACCAAGGCTGAACCCGTCTCTTTCTGCAAGACAATACATGCCATTGGCAACAGTAGCATTCCCACAGCCAGGGCAAAATGTTTCATCTTGCTCAGCGTGAAGCCATAGGTACTCATCAGCTTAGCCAATGCCAGAGCGGTAACGAACTTCGAGAACTCAGCAGGCTGGATATGGACGGGGCCCAATACAAGCCAGGAACGCGAACCTTTGATCTCATGGGGGTTGAAGATTGTAGCGATGAGTGCCAGAATCATAAAACCGTAGAGAATATAGGCCACATATTCATACAATCGGTCATCGAGCATCAGCAAGATGAAACCCAAAACGATGGAAGAGCCTATCCATACAATCTGCATGCCCGAACGGGAGTCCAGACTGAAGATATCGGTATCACCATAAGTATAACTGGCACCACACACACTGAGCCATCCGAACACAAGAAGTGCCAGATAGATCAGAATCGTCCACCAGTCGAGTGAACGCAGTACGCTAGGTTGTTTATCTACTTGTGGTGCCATAAGCGATTCGTCTGTGTTGGAAGGCGGTGGCACGTGCCTCAGAGGCTGCCGACAGCTTCCCGTGTAAATACTGTTCTATCATCAGACCACCGATCGGTACGCCGAACTCGGCACCAAAGCCACCGTTTTCCACATAGACAGCAATGGCGATCTTCGGGTTATCCATTGGAGCAAAACCCATGAATACAGAATGGTCACGGCCTCTGTTCTGTGCCGTACCCGTTTTCCCACAGATAGGAATGTCACCACGGTTCAGGTGTTTACAGGTTCCTCCCAGCACCGAGGCACGCATGCCTTGAACAATATAGTCGTAGGCTGTACGGTTGGCCATGGTATAATGCTTCTCGGTTAACTCCTTCCGCAGGGGCTCATCCTCCACCTTCTTTACGACATGAGGGGTGATATAGTACCCTCTGTTAGCGATGGTTGCACCGAGATTGGCTATCTGTAAGGGTGTAAGTGTCACCTCACCCTGTCCGATGGAGATACTGATAACACTCAGACCACTCCACCCCTTCGACAGGTACTTATCGTAGTATTCAGCATTCGGGATCATTCCCCTTTTCTCACCTGGCAGGTCAATGCCCAAGGGATAGCCGAACCCCATGCTCTTCATATAGTCGCGCCAAGTGTTCATCGCAACCTGCACGGATTTGTATTTCTGACGGTTACTCAGCATGTAATATAGTCCCCAGCAGAAATAACCGTTGCACGATGTACTGATCGCAGGCACCAACGAGATTGGTGAGGCATGACCATGACAGCCCACATGCAGACCCTTGTAATAGAATCCCCGATGACAGGAATAGGCCGTATTCTTTGGATGGATAATCCCCTCGCTTAGGAAGGTGAGGCCCTGGGATGTCTTGAACGTCGATCCCGGCGGATAAGCACCCATGATCGAACGGTTCAGCAACGGTTTCCAAGGATCCTTCATCAATTCGTGATGGTTCTTTCCACGCTGCTTTCCCACCATCATCCTTGGATCGAACGACGGCGCCGATACCATGCAAAGCACCTCACCAGTCTCTGGCTCGATGGCCACGATACTGCCCATCTTCCCTTCCATTAGCCGTTCACCCAACGCCTGCAACTTGATATCGATGGTCAGATCGAGTGATTTTCCCGATTTTGGCTTAGCATCCAAAGCACCGTTCTGGTAGCGTCCTTTGATACGCCCATGAGCATCACGCAACAGAATCTGCACACCTTTCTCCCCTCGTAGTTCCTTTTCATAGGAACGCTCTATGCCCTGCTTACCGATATAATCACCTGACTGGTAATAATCATCTTTCTCAATATCCCCAGGCGACACCTCCGCCACGTCACCTAACAGGTGTGCTGCATAAGGATAAACATACTGTCGGAGGGTACGATGCTGAACGTAAAAGCCGGGGAAACGGAACATTTTCTCCTGGAAGATGCGGAAATCCTCCTCGGAGAGCTGTGACATAAAGAGCTGTTGGGTGAAACGGGAGTAACCGGGATTCTTCGAACGATCCTTAATCTCCTCCATACGCTTGATATATTCTTCCTTGGTAATGCCCAGTGTAGAACAGAACTCCAGGGTGTCGATCCGTCCTTTCTGTTCGTTCATCACCACCATCAGGTCATAGGCATTCTGATTATATACCAGGAGGTCACCGTTTCTGTCGCGCATCACACCACGAGCCGGAAACTCAATTTTCTTCAGGAAAGCGTTGCTGTCGGCATTCTTTTTGTAGTCGTCGCTGACAATCTGAAGCGTGAACAAACGGATAAGATAAATGACTATAATCAATATAGCCACTCCCCCTATCACATACTGTCGTTTATCAAGTTCGTAATCTCCTTTCATCGTTTACCGCTCAGATTCTCTATCGCCAAAATGAACACGAACGTCAAGGCTGAACTGCCGCCAATGCACATCAGCCATTGCTGCCAGTTGAAGAAATTAAACGCCTCCAATGAGAAGAACACCAAGATATAGATAATGACAATGAGCAAGGCAAACGTAGTGAACTTTCCCCACCCCAGTGTTTTGATTGACACTTCCATGTCATCGGCACTGTCACGAGGGACGAAGGGCTCTAACAGATAAGGCTGCAACAGTCCGATGAGTGTCATGGATCCTGCTGCCACGCCCGGTGTGTTAGAAAAGATATCAAGGCACAGCCCCATCAGGAAGCACCATGTCAGGATAGCCCATTTGGGATAGCCCCGATGGAAAGTAATGGCGAAATAGACATACAGTAACGGTGTAGCGAACCCAAACAGATGGATCCGGTTCAGGATCAGTGCCTGTACCAGACAAAGCACGATGAACGCTACGAATCGTTTCAGTATCTCTGTATTCATACCCTTAGTTTCTTGGCTTGATGGAGTCCTGCGCAGCTCTCAGCAAGTCTATGCGCTCTTTCATCTTGGAGTCATCGATGATGCACACATCACGCAGCGTACTGAAATCGGTGCTCAGTTTCACCTGGAGCTGTAATGACAAACCATCAAGCGACTTGAACACATACAATACCTTGCCCACCTCCACACCTGGAGGGAAAATGCTGGAGTAACCGCTGGTAATGATATGATCACCTTGCCGTACCTTGGCATGCAGCGGAATATCATTCACATAGGCGCGGTCGGAACGATGCCCCAGCCAATGCAGATAGCCGAAGTACCCACGTTTGTCAACAACCACACTGATATTGGAATGACTGTTCAGGACAGGAATCACCACGCAGTAGTTCTTCGATACCATATAGACGATGCCTACGACACCATTACCGCAGGCCACACCCATATCCACACGAACGCCATCATCACTGCCCTTATCGAGTGTGATGAGGTTATCGCGTTTATTGACCGAATTGGTAACCACCTTGGCAGGAATCAACTTGTAGCTGTCGAGCATCTGCAACTGGTTACGTTTGGTGAAGCCCGTATCACGGGTAACATCAATCATCTTCTCTGTGAGCTCCTTTACCTGGTGCTCAAGATAGAGATTGCGCTCCGTGAGCTGCTCGTTGACTTTCGTCAAACTGAAAAAAGATTTGGCCTGTGCATCAAGCTCATATACTTTTCCCGCAGCCACATTGGCCGTAGAGAAAAACACACTTCCCTGATAGCTGTTGTAATGGAACAACAGCACTGCGCAGACCACTTCCAGAATGACGAAGAGGAACCAATGGTGGTACTTCGCGATGAATGCCAAAAGATTCCGCATGCCTGTCCCCCGTGTCCAGCCGTTATTATCTCATCAGGAACGAGAAGCGATCGACATTGTTCAAGGCGATGCCAGCACCCTTAGCCACGCAGTGAAGAGGATCTTCGGCCACAATGAACGGGATGTTGATCTTATCAGTGAGACGTTTATCCAGACCTCTCAGCAAGGCGCCACCACCTGTCAGGTAGATACCGTTCTTTACGATGTCGGCATACAACTCTGGCGGAGTGTTCTCCAAAGCATTGAGCACAGCTGTCTCTATGCGTGCCACCGTCTTGTCCAAACAATGGGCAATCTCCTGATAGCATACAGGCACCTCCATCGGAAGAGCCGTGATGCGGTTCGGACCATGAACGACATAGTCTTCCGGTCCTTCCTCACCCAGATCTGTTAATGCAGAGCCCACATTGATCTTGATGCGCTCAGCCATACGTTCGCTCACCTTCACATTGTGTTGACGGCTCATATATTCCTGGATGTCGGCAGTCAGGTCATCACCAGCCACCTTGATGGAGTTGTTGGCAACGATGCCACCCAGAGAAATTACGGCAATCTCCGTGGTACCGCCACCGATATCGACGATCATGTTTCCTTCAGGCGCTTCCACATCCAAACCGATACCAATGGCGGCAGCCATCGGCTCAAAGATCAGATAGACATCACGTCCGCCAGCATGTTCAGCACTGTCACGGACGGCACGCAGCTCCACCTCTGTGGAACCCGAAGGCACACCGATCACCATACGCAGTGAAGTGCTGAAAAGACGGGAACCGGAGTGTACCATCTTTATCAGGCCGCGCATCATCTGCTCACAGGCGGTAAAGTCGGCGATTACGCCATCGCGCAAAGGACGGATGGTACGGATGCCCGGGTGCTCTTTCTCGTACATCATCTTGGCCTTGTCACCCACGGCAATCATCTTGTCGGTGCGACGGTCAAGGGCTACCACGGACGGTTCGTCCACCACGATCTTGTCATCACTGATAATGATGGTGTTGGCCGTACCGAGGTCCATTGCAATCTCCTGGATAAAAGAAAAAAATCCCATGTTTTATTGTATTACTTAAATGTTACTATTGAATTCGTAAGAAACAGTAGCTTAGGCTTTCTCAAACCAGCTGTGAATGGCAGTATCATAATGGCTGCTCACACCGAATGCACGTGCAGCGAACATCTTGCGCTCCTCCAGAGTAGTCTGGGCGCCGTTCTTCTTCAGGATATCCAGCAAAACACCGTATTCAGCCTTGCTCGGCACAATCACCACATCGTTGAAGTTCTTCGCTCCGGCACGAATCAAAGAGATGCCACCGATATCGATCTTCTCAATGATGTCTGCCTCATCTGCGCCACTGGCTACCGTCTGCTCAAAAGGATAGAGATCTACAATCACGAGATCGATCTCGGGGATGTCATACTCCTTCATCTGAGCCTGGTCACCTTCATTATCACGACGAGCCAAAATACCACCGAACACTTTCGGATGCAAGGTTTTCACACGACCTCCCAGAATCGAGGGATAGGTCGTCACACTCTCCACGGTCTGACACTCATAGCCCAACGCCTCGATAAATTTTTGTGTACCTCCTGTTGATAAGAACTTCACTCCCTCAGCATTCAACTTAGCGAGCAGTTCGTCTAATCCATCCTTGTGGAATACCGACACCAAAGCGGTCTTGATTTTCTTTGTTCCAGCCATATCTATTCTTACATTATTATATTAGGGATGCAAAATTACAAAAATAAAGCGAATGTCCCGAAGATTTTACAATAAAAATTTTCGAAGACGGCATTTATTTATCACAAATCAAATTATAGCGAATTTTTTTCGAAAAAGTTTGGCGGTCTCCACGAATTGTACTAACTTTGCACCCGCAAAAAGCATAGGGGCGTAGCTCAGCTGGTTTAGAGCGCTTCAGTCACATTGAAGAGGTCATCGGTTCGAACCCGATCGTCCCTACCCAAATTTCCAACCTGTTTTTTCCACCACCATGCGTCTTTCACTTTTCTTCATGACAGGAGAGTGAAAAAGAGACTTAACAGCACAAAAAAAAGAGGTAATTACTCACCTCTTTCTGTAGCGGGGGTGGGTCACGATCCCACGACCTCCGGATTATGAATCCGACGCTCTAACCAGCTGAGCTACCCCGCCAACACTCGAACAATCTCGATTTGCGGGTGCAAAGGTACATAAATTATTTAAATACCCAAAAATATTTCGAAATAATTTTCAATTATCCCAAGTTTTTTCGTAAATTTGTCGCATAAAACTACCTAACCACCTATTTACAGGCATATGGATAAGCAAAAGATCAACATCGAAAGGGAGCTTAGATGCAAAAGCGCGAACATCATCTGGCCCTTGTTAAGCACACCGGAAGGTCTGGCTAAATGGATTGCCGACGAGGTGAAACGCGATGGCGACACCTTCACTTTCACGTGGGGGGAGGTGTGGCGGCATCACGAGATCCGAAACGCCACAGTCATTGAAGAGGCGAAAGGTGACTATATCCGTTATGCCTGGGAGAACGATGAGTCCGAGGCATACTGGGAACTGCGCATCGAGAAAAGTGACATCACGAACGACTATATCCTGATTATTACAGACCATGCACTGCCCGAAGATGTAGATAGTCTGGAGGATATTTGGGAGAGTAACCTGGAACAGCTGCACCATACCACAGGCCTATAAGTTAATGAAACGCTCTTCATTGCCTCTTGCATAACTACTCCCTTCCGGCATAAATAAAACAAATGAATTTGTTTTGTTCTGCGCTCGATTTTTCGTAACTTTGGATAAGTTACTCCATCTCGGCACAAAAAACAAATGAATTTGTTTTGTTCTGCGCTCGATTTTTCGTAACTTTGCACCCTGCATTTAGAGTGCAAAACATATTATGTTCAGAATCAAGAAACTCGACATATTCATCGCCAAGCAGTTTAGCTTGCTGTTCGTGGGAACGTTTTTCGTCTGTCAGTTTGTGCTGATGATGCAGTTCTTGTGGCGTTACATTGACGAGTTGATCGGCAAGGGGCTATCCATGGAGGTGTTGGCGCAGTTCTTCTGGTATATGAGTCTGATGCTGATTCCCCAGGCATTGCCACTGGCCATTCTCCTCTCCTCACTCATCACTTTCGGAAACTTAGGCGAGAGCAGTGAGCTCACCGCCATCAAGGCTGCGGGTATCTCCCTCATGCAATCGTTCCGTAGTCTGATATTCCTAACAATCTGCATCATGCTAGGATCGTTTTATTTCCAGAACGTTATCGGTCCGAAGGCCAACATGTCGTTCGCCCAGCTACTGATCTCCATGAAGCAGAAGAGTCCGGAACTGGAGATTCCCGAAGGAATCTTCTACGACGGAATCCCCAAGACAAACCTCTACGTACAGAAGAAAGACACCAAGACCGGTATGCTCTATGGAATGATGATCTACAGGATGTCTGACAGCTTCGAGGAAGCCGCCATCATCCTCGCTGATTCAGGAATGATGCAGAGCACCGCGGAGAAAAAGCATCTGCTGCTGACACTCTATAGCGGAGAATGGTTCGAGAACATGCAGGCTACGGGACTCACCGTACCTTACCGACGGGAGACTTTCTCTCAGAAACGCATCGTTCTGGACTTCGACGCTGACTTCAACCTCACCGATGCGGCATCCCTGACCAATAATGCCAAGGGAAAGAGTCTGGCACAGATCCGAAACGATGTCGATTCGCTAAATCATAACTATGACAGCATCGGGCGGATGTTCTACGAAGATGCCAAGAGGGCTTTCTACAGTTCTGGGGGACTCAGCAAGCGTGACTCACTGCGAGCCGTGAAAATGTCAGGAACGAAGACCTTCAACATCGATACGATCTATAATAGGATGTCTGCAGAGAAACGGCAACAGGCCGTATCGGGGGCACTGTCAAAGATCCAGACAGAGAAAAACAACATCGAGTTCAAGGCACTCATCACTTCAGAAGGCGACCGTGTCATCCGCCAGCATCACATCTGGGCCATCGACAAGTTCACACTGTCGCTATCCTGTCTTCTGTTCTTCTTCATCGGTGCACCCTTGGGAGCTATCATCCGCAAAGGAGGACTGGGCATCCCGGTCATCATCTCCGTTCTGGTATTCATTATCTACTACATTCTCGACAATACCGGATACCAGATGGCACGAAGAGGCATCTGGGCAGTATGGTTCGGGAAAAGTATCGCCACCGTCGTGCTCACGCCCATGGCCGTGTTCTTCACCTATAAGGCCAACAACGACTCTGTGGTGTTCAACCTCGACCTCTATCGCACTTTCTTCATGAAACTGTTAGGACTGCGTCTGAAGCGACATGTCTATGCCAAGGAGGTTATTATCAATGACCCAGACTACCTCAAGAATGCAGAGACCCTGAAGCAGATCAACGAGGAGGTGACAAACTATGCCCACGGACATAAGTTATACCGTCTGCCCAACCCTGTCAAAGTGTTCTTTATCTATGAGCCTGATCATGAAATCGAACGGATCAATGAGGTGATGGAAGCAACCATCGACGACTTGGCCAACACCCGCGATAAAGTGATCATGAACGAGCTGAACAACTATCCCGTGGTGTCAACCAAAGCTCATACGCGGCCTTTCGAGCATCGCTGGATGAATATTGCAGCAGCCATCATCGTACCTGTGGGTATCTTCCTCTACTTAAGAATGTGGATGTTCCGTCTCAGACTCTATCGTGACCTGCGTACTATCAAACAGACAGATACGAACATCGTGAACCGCATTCAGCAGATGTTCCCGGAAACCAATCAATCATAACATATATATTATATAATAAGGTGTAAACACAATGGAAGAGTTCAAACTGAACAGCATCGACGAGGCTGTAAAAGATATCAAGGAAGGAAAATTCGTCATTGTCGTCGATGATGAGGACCGCGAGAACGAAGGCGACCTGATCTGTGCGGCTGAAAAGATTACACCCGAGATGGTGAACTTCATGCTGAAATATGCACGGGGCGTGCTCTGTGTCCCCATCACTATCTCCAGATGTGAGGAACTGGAACTGCCCCACCAGGTGATAGAGAACACCTCCATGCTTGGAACTCCCTTCACCGTGACCGTTGACAAACTGGAAGGATGCACTACTGGTGTGTCTGCTCATGACAGAGCCGCCACCATCCGGGCACTTGCCGACCCCACTTCGACGCCACAGACCTTCGGACGCCCTGGACACGTAAACCCGCTCTATGCCCAGGAGAACGGTGTACTGAAAAGAAGCGGACACACCGAAGCTGCCATCGACCTGTGCAAATTAGCAGGACTACAACCGGCTGGAACCCTGATGGAAATCATGAACGAAGACGGCACCATGGCCCGCATGCCCCAGCTAATAGAATTCGCCAAGGAGCATAACATGAAGATCATTACCATCAAAGATATGATCGCCTACCGCCTGAGAAGAGACTCCTTGGTGGAGATGGGAGAAGAGGTGGATATGCCCACGGTATATGGACATTTCCGCATGATCCCATTCCGGCAGGTGAGCAACGGACTGGAGCACTTCGCCCTGATCAAGGGGGAATGGAAGGTGGGCGAGCCGATTATGGTGCGTGTACACTCCTCATGTGCCACCGGCGACATCCTCGGCAGCATGCGCTGCGACTGTGGCGAACAGCTGCACAAGGCCATGCAGATGATCGACCAAGAAGGAAAGGGGGTTGTGGTCTATATGCAACAGGAGGGGCGCGGTATCGGCCTCATGAACAAAATTGCTGCCTACAAGCTCCAAGAGGAGGGTTTAGACACAGTGGAGGCCAATGTTCATCTGGGCTTCAAGCCTGATGAGCGCGACTACGGCTGTGGAGCACAGATCCTTGCCAAACTCGGAGTGAGCAAGATGCGACTGCTCACCAACAACCCCGTGAAACGCGTAGGACTGGAAGCCTATGGATTGGAGATTGTGGAAAATGTGCCGATAGAGGTGACTCCCAACAAATACAATCTGCGCTATCTGAAGACGAAAAAAGATCGAATGGGCCACATTCTCCACCTATAATTGAAAATATTGACGCATTTTTTCGTTTATAATGAATAAAATGATTACTTTTGCATGCATTTTTTAAATCCGCATTATGGCTAAATTATCAAATCGCTTGAACAGACTGGCCCCGTCGGCCACGCTGGCAATGTCACAGAAAAGCAGCGAAATGAAAGCGCAGGGCATTGACGTGATTAATATGAGTGTGGGGGAACCCGACTTTAATACGCCCGATCATATCAAAGAGGCTGCCAAGCAAGCTGTTGACAACAATTACTCCCGGTACTCACCGGTTCCCGGATACCCCGAGTTACGCAAAGCTATTGTAGCCAAGTTGAAGAACGAGAACAATCTCGACTATACTCCTGCGGAGATATCCGTCAGCAATGGAGCCAAGCAGTGCGTGTGCAATGCTATCTTGGCCCTGGTTGACGACGGGGAGGAGGTGATCATCCCCGCACCCTATTGGGTAAGCTATCCCCAGATGGTGAAACTGGCTGGAGGCATCCCCGTCATCGTGCCAGCAGGATTTGAACAGGATTTCAAAATGACACCCGAACAGTTGGAGGCCGCCATCACCCCCAAGACCCGCATGCTCATCCTTTGTTCTCCCAGTAACCCTACCGGCAGTGTCTATACGGCCGAGGAACTGGAGGCGTTGGCCACCGTGATCCTTAAGCATGAAGACCTCTTTGTGCTGGCCGACGAGATCTACGAACATATCAACTACACGGGCAAGCATGCCAGTATTGCTACCGTTCCGGGCATGAAGGAACGGGCCATCATCATCAATGGAGTGAGCAAGGCATATGCCATGACAGGCTGGCGTATCGGATTTGCCGCCGCCCCTGAATGGATCATCAAAGGCGTGAATAAACTTCAAGGACAATACACCAGTGGTCCCTGCAGCGTCAGTCAGAAAGCTGCGGAGGAGGCCTACGTGGCATCCCAGCAATGCGTGGAGGACATGCGACTGGCCTTTGAGCGTCGGCGCGACCTGATTGTAGAACTGGCCCGAGAGATTCCGGGATTGGAAGTGAACGTTCCCCAGGGAGCCTTCTATCTCTTCCCCAAATGCAGCAGTTTCTATGGGAAAAGCGATGGCCAACGCGTGATTAACAATTCCAGCGACCTGGCTATGTACCTGTTGGAAGTAGGTCATGTGGCCACGGTGGGAGGTGACGCCTTCGGCGATCCCGACTGTTTCCGTATGAGCTATGCCACCAGTGATGACAACATCCGTGAGGCCATGCGTAGAATCAAGGATTGTCTCTCCAAACTGGCATAAGAGGAAGCGGGGGCATCAAGAGATTAAGAGGCTTTACAACAGAAAAATGAAAAAATCTGTTGTTAAAACTCCTTAATTATTCGAGTAATTCCCTATTAATTGCTATCTTTGCCAAGTCTATGTAAACCTTTGGGGGCATCATTGCATTACAACGAAGAAAAGGAAATAATTTTTAAACTTAATTTATTAATAACTAAAATTTAAATTCAAAATTATGGCAACTACACAAGCTAAGGCAGCGAATCCGAAGAAATCTTCAGGATTCCAGGGAGTTCAAGCAGCGATTTGGATCATCGTATTCTGTTTCATCGCAGCTGTATGTTTCTACAAATTCGTGCTCGGTAATCCGGCAAACTTCGTTGACGGCAATCCTGAGAACGCCGTGAAAGACGGAAGCCTCATGGGTCTCGTTTACAAAGGCGGTATCGTGGTGCCTGTGATCATCACCTTGCTGTTCACTGTGATCGCCCTGAGTATCGAGCGCTGGCTCGCCCTCCGTACCGCTTTTGGTAAAGGCAAGCTCCCTAAGTTCGTAGCAAACATCAAGGCTGCGCTGAAGGCTAACGATTTCGCAAAGGCTCAGAAGCTCTGCGACGACCAGAAAGGTTCTGTAGCAAACGTGATCGGTGCTACCCTCGCTACCTACAAGAAGATGGAAGAGACAACAGGCATGAACAAGGAAGAGAAGATCGCTAAGATCCAGGCTGCTTACGATGAGGCTACTCAGCTCGAGATGCCGACTCTGCAGATGAACATGCCGATCCTCGCTACTATCGTTACTCTGGGTACCCTGACCGCTCTGTTCGGTACTGTGGTTGGTATGATCCGTTCATTCGCCGCTCTGGCCGCTGGTGGTGGTGGTGACTCTCTCGCCCTGTCACAAGGTATTTCTGAGGCCCTCGTTAACACGGCTTCTGGTATTTTGACATCTTGGGGTGCTGTGATCGCCTACAACTATTACACAAATAAGATTGACAAGCTTACATACGCTCTCGACGAGGTTAACTACACCATCGCCCAGACCTACGCAGACAACCACAAGGATGAGGCTTAATTTTTGCTAACCCTTTTAAAACATTTATCA